>JAVBMD010000004.1:0-210320 GCA_031552825.1 Eubacteriales bacterium | reverse complement strand
TTCGAAGTTAAGGCGATCTACAGCTACACAAAAATGCACTTGTCTGATTGGTTTCCTGCGCTTCCTAGTTATCAGGCGTTTAACAGACGCTTGGGCGAACTGGCGCCCGCATTCTGCGCGCTTGCTCAGCGCTGGATGGAGAAAAGCCGAATGAGGCAACTGTCATGAATAGGCTCTGATTTGCCTGTCGCCAAACAAATGCTTCAAAATACTCTGTTCTCCAGTTCCTTTCTCCTCGGTGATAAGGCGTATTCCGATGCTGATTGGAAACTTTCATTGGCGCAAAATGGGCTCTCGCTTCTCACCCCACATAAGCTCCATCGCGCGGAGGCTTTGCCTTTACCGGGCGGCGACACCTTTGATACTTTCATCTCTTGCGCCAGACAATCTATTGAATGCTTCTTCAACTGGCTTCACGAGAAAACAGGTATTCAAATCGCATCAAAAGTTCGTTCCCTCAAGGGTTTACTTCTTCATATCTTCGGCAGACTTGCGGCTGCCCTGTTTTCTTTGCCTTCCGCTTTCTACCCTTGATTCGCATTTCTAACGAAAGAATGCGAGGCATCTGTTTCTGTTTACACCGAGCCGGTCAGGCAAAAGCACCAGTTTCGCTTCTTCTGTACTGCCCGATTTATCTTGTACAGCTTGAACTTTTTGCATCTGATCCATAAGCGATTTGATATAGCTGCCACCCAATCCAAGAAGCCCGGTCGGCACGCCTGCCCAACCCGTCATTATTCCCAAATATTTCGATAGTTATTTCTGATTATTTGTCAGACGATATTTGACTTGCGATGGCTTCCGTGCTAAGATATAAGCTAGCAGAATTCAGAATTGCGTATAAATCTTACGCCTTTGTGATTTCAAAAAATTCTAACCATTAGTCAGAAATGAAGGTATTTATGAGTAGAGATTTCGAACAGCAGCTCAAAGAATCCATGTATGTCCATTTCCCTCTGAAAGCAGACGAAAACAAAACGGTCGAAGCACGTATGAGCGCCAAAACCGTGCTTGCCAGCACGCAATTGTGGGATGGCGTCGAAATGAACCGCTGGCGTTTTGACGGCGAGGGCAAGGCGGAAGTGCTGCCGGATGGCGTTCTGGCACTCACCACCCGCTCCATCGCCGATCATTGGCCCCAAACCGAAGTACGCGCCTATAATGTTGAAAGCGGTTATTACGCCACTTTCGGTTCCTTCGTCGCCCGCTTGTCCACTAAAGGGCTGGATATGAGCCGCGGCAACCGCATTCGCTTCAAAATTCGCCCCGTCTGCGACGGCTTGCATAGCCCGATTGTGCGTGTCGCCTTTGTCAATAACGGCGCCATCAAAATCCCCGACCAGTATTCCCGCGAAGGCTTTAATGCCATCAACCTAGAAAACAACGTGTGGAATGAGCGTTTCTGGGAAATGGGCAGCATCGCCCATGATGCGGTAGAGGAAGTTAGCTTCGAGATCCACCGCTATGGCAAGGAAATCTCCACCGGCGATCAGTTGTATTTCGAAATAAAGGATATCCGCTATGAGCAAATCGACCAGCCTGAAGTGGTGCTCGGCTGGCAATGCGCGCCGGAAAAGGCGGTTTTTTCCACGACCGGCTATTTTTCAAACGGCAAAAAGACCGCCATCGCCAACACGGTTCAAAAGCGCTTTGAAATCGTGGACGCAAAGGGCGGCAAGGTCGCTTTCAGCGGAGATATTCAGACCGTGCAAAACAAGCGCGGTTCCTTTCAAGTGCTTGATTTTACCGCCCTGCAAACCTCGGGTACCTATTTCATCCGCTTCGGCCAAACGCAAACCGAAGCCTTTGAAATCAATCCGGTTCTTGTTAATCAAGCGGTATGGAAGATTCTTAACTTCTTATATTGCGAGCGATGCGGGTATCCCGTGCCCGGTAAGCACGGCACTTGTCACGGCGACGTTTTTGGCAAGCACAATGGGCTGACGCTGGCCTATGACGGCGGCTGGCACGATGCGGCGGATGTGTCGCAGCAAACCGTGCAAAGCGCCGAAATCCTGCACGCGGTTCTGGAAGTGGCCGACGCCGTGAAGCAGTCCGACCCCATGCTGCATATCCGCCTGATGGAGGAAGCCAACTGGGGCTTGGATTTCCTGCTGCGCACGCGCTTCGGGGATGGCAACCGCATCTCCGGCGCGGCCATCCGCCGCTGGACGGATAACTTGATCGGCAACATGGACGATTGCGAAGCTCGCGTCCACGACCATTCCTTTGAAAACTTCATTGCCGCCGGGGTCGAGGCCGAGAGCTATCTGGCGTTCCATCAGCGGGACGCCGAGCTGGGTTGGAAGTGTCTGAACAGCGCAAAGGCCGATTTTGCTTTTGCCATCAAGCGCTTTGAAGCGGTGGGGCTTGAAGAGCCGGATCCCACCGAACATGTCGCTTGTGCCAGCGAATCCCAGTATTACGCGGCAGCGGCATGGGCAGCGGCAAAGCTCTTTAGCGCCACAAAGGATGCCGCATACCAAGCCCACGCCGAGCAGTACGCCGCGCGCGTGATGGCCTGTCAAGAAACCGGCGGACGCGGCCTGCCGCTCGCGGGCTTCTTTTACCGAAAGGAAGATCACAAGGTCATCGTGCATTTCTCTCATCAGTCGCGCGACCAGATCTTCATGCAGGCGTTGGAAGCTTGCGCCCGAAATATCCCGCACAGTGCGGAGCTGGCCAAGTGGGAGGCCTCCATGCGCCTCTATGGGCAATACCTGAAGGATCTGATGCAGTATGTCGCGCCTTACGGCATGGTTCCGGCCGGTGTGTTCTGCATCGACGAGGTTGAGGATACCGTCACCTTCCCCTACATCCATCCCCGCGTGGATTACGATCGGGAAAAGGAAAACTATCGCAAGCAGGTTCAGGGCGGCGTAGAAATCGCCCCGGGTTACTTCGTCAAGTGTTTCCCCGTTTGGTTCTCCTATCGCGGCAACAGCGCGCTACAGCTGTCCATGGGCAAAGCAGCCTCGCTGCTGGCGCGGTATTTTGACGATGCCGAGCTGCTCGAAATCGCCCGGGAACAGCTGTATTGGACGCTGGGCAAAAACCCCTCGGGCCAATCGCTCATCTATGGCGAGGGCAGCAACTTCGGCCAGCAATACGCCGCACTCTTGGGCGAAACGGTCGGTGAAATGCCCGTGGGGATTCAGACGCTGGCGCTTGGCGATGAGCCCTATTGGCCGCAGGCCAACATCGCCACGTATCGCGAAGTATGGACCACCCCTCCCGGCCGCTGGCTGTGGATCGCGGCGGACATGCTGCGAAAGTAAGAAAGCGATGATCAAAACAGTTTGCCCCCGCTTCGCGGGGGCAAACTGCAAGAAATCGCCGGTCCAAACAGCCAAAGCCAACATTAATCAGCGTTCGCTTCGCGTAAACGCATTTAGGAGGCTTCCGCCATGGCCATTCGCATGCAGGAATACATTGCGCAGCAGCCCGCCGTGTGGCAGCGAATTCAAGACAACTATGAGACCCTTGGCGCGACGGTTGTGTCCGCGTGCGTTCGAGCAAAGCGCCTTTTGTTGGTAGGATCGGGTTCTTCCTTTAACGCGGCAAAGTGCGCGCAGTACTTTTTTGAAGAGGCGCTTGGTCTGGAAACCATCGCGGTAACCAGCACCGGCGCCTCCGCCAAGGCGCGCGTGCTGCCAGCCTCCGATACGGTTGCGCTGGTGATTTCCCAGTCCGGCCGCAGCACCAACACCGAAGCGGCCATCGATCTGCTGAAGGCCAAGGGCTTTTCTGTGGTTTCCGTAACCGCCGGAGACAGCTCTCCCGTCGCGCAAAGCGGGGATGTTCATCTGCTCATCGATTGCGGGGAAGAGAACGTGCCGCCCAAAACCAAGGGCATGACCGCCACCGTGCTCACCCTGTATTTGGCTGGACTAGCCATCGCCCGCGCCAAAGGAATCCTTACCGAAAGAGATGAAGCCGCGTTTCTTGAACAGTTCCGCCTAGCGTTTCGCAACGCACAGCAAAACTTAGTGCGCTGCACGGCTTTTTGTCGGAAGCATTTGGATTTGCTGGCAGCGCAGCCGCACTTCACCTTGGTTTCCGATGGCGCCGGATACCCTTCGGCGCTAGAAAACGCCCTCAAGGTACTGGAAACGCTCTATGTCCCGGCCACCGCCTACGAATTTGAAGAATACCTGCATGGCGTAAACAACACCATCGGCCCGGGCGCGCTAAACCTGTTGTTGCCCAACCACGCAGAAAATCTCGCCCGCATGCAAATGCTAGCAAAATACGGTCAGGAGCGCGGCTGCGCCCATCTAACCATCACAACGCTTGAAGCGCCCGAATCTCCTGATACGCTCCAGCTCCTTGGCTGCCAAAGTCCTTATGCCGCGCCCTTTGAAACCATGCTGTTTTTTCAAGTGCTCAGCGCCTTGGGTTCCGAACGCAAGGGAATCGATTGCGACAAGCCCAAGGATCCCGGCTTTTACCAAGCGATGCAAACAAAATCTAATTCGCAGGGAGTTTAACGAATGGGCTTTTACATGGGCGTGGATCTTGGCGGCAGCCACGGGCGTTTTGTGATCTCCGATGCCGATGGGCAACCGGTTCACGCCTTTACCGGCGAAGGCATTTCCGTCAACATTCCCCAACCGGACTTGGTATCCGCCCACATTGCGCAATTGGTGCGCGATGCGCTTGCGCCCCTTGAATGGACGGCCGAACAATGCTTGGGTCTGTGCGTTGCCGCTTCCGGTGTGGATTCGCCGGAGCTGGCGGATCTTTGCCGCGATGCGTTCACCGGCCTTGGTTTTCCTGCCGATAAGCTGCTGATTTGCAACGATTGTCAAGTGTACCTGTTTGAACCTCAGGGACCCGCTATCGTGGTCACCGCAGGTACGGGCGCCATCGCCTTTGGGCGATCGGCCGACGGCGAAATCGTTCGGGTCGGCGGCTGGGGGCACCTGCTCAGCGACGAGGGCAGCGGTTTTGACATGGGGCTCAAAGCGCTGCAGGCAGTCGGCAATCACATGGATGGTCGCGAAGCCTGCCCGCATCTGTTTCGCCTTTTTTGTGAGCGCTCGCCGCTTCGCACCCCAGTGGCACTCGATCAATTCGCCGTTACGAACATTAACCGCAAAAAGGAAATCGCCTGCTTCGCGCCGATTCTGGTGGAGGCCGCCAGGCTGGGCGATCGCGTGGCGCAAGAGATTCTGGCTTACTGCACGACGGCGCATTTCCGGTTGGTCAGCGATACGTTCCGAAAGCTCCGCATGCCCGCGGGCGCGCCGGTTTCCGTCTTTCTATGGGGGAGCCTGCTGACGGCGTGCGCCCCCCTGCGCGATGCGCTCACCGCACGGATCCACGCCGCGTTTCCCGGCGCTAAGGTTCTGTTGCCCCCGAAAAGCGCGCTGGACACCGCCCTAGCCGTGGCAGTACGAGCATTCTCGTAAGCGCGGCGCTAAGCGCATCGCAATCCGGAAAAGCAAAAAGCGGACGCCGATCCAAAGGCGCCCGCTTTTTGCATGAAACCCGATCGTATGCAAGTCGTTCCCCTGCCGCGCGGGAAAACAGCCTGCATCATCGCTTATCATTTACGGCTCGATTTCAAACAAGCCTTCTACTTCCACCGGAATGTTCCCCGGCAGCGCGTTGACGCCGATCGCGGAACGCGACGGCGCGCCCTTTTCCTCGCCAAACAGCTCCACCAGCAACCCGCTGGCCCCGTTGGCCACCATGGGCTGCTGATAGAATTCATCGCTACCCGCCACAAAAACCAGCAGCTTCACGCAGCGCTTTACCCGGTTCAGATCCCCAATGCCCGTTTGCAAAACCGACAATACGTTTAGCATACAATTTTGCGCAAACGTTTGAGCCTGCTCCACGGTGAATTCCTTGCCCAGCTTGCCCGCTATTGGCGCATTCATCACGGGCCCGCAGCCCGATACATAGACCAAGTGATCCCCAAATTCCTTCGTCGGCGAATAAACCCCGCCCTTTGCCGGCGCTTTGGGAAGCTCCAACCCCAGTTCCTTCAATCGAGCGTAAACGTCCATTTCATTCCCTCTTCTTCTCAATTTTAGCGTTCTGATATCATTTTTCCATCGCGCGCAGCAATCCACCGGCGTGGTTGTCCAGCATCGTCTCCCGCGCAAACACCGTTCTTCCGCTCAGGATCACCCGATCCATCCCCGTGCTTAGCCGCCTTGAATCGCCATACCGCGCATGATCTTGCAATTGAATGGGATCGAATACCGTTAGATCGGCGACGCATCCCGCTTTGACCAACCCGCGATCCGAAAGCCCCAGAATCTTCGCGGGCATGCCGGTCATTTTATAGATGGCGGTTTCTAGCGGCAACACCTTACGATCCAGAACGAAATCGCGGATCACGCGCGGAAAGGAACCATACAGCCGCGGATGCGGACTTTTCCCGCCGCCATACAGCGCATCGGAAACCACCGCCGTAAACGGCAGGCGGGCCACAGCGTCCACATCTTTTTCATCCATGCTCAAGACGACGATGCCCACCTGTCCCGCTTCCTCCACCATCAAATCGCATACGAAGTCGCTGGGATGCGCATAGCCGGTTTGCGTCGCCAAGGCGGCGATGTCCCGGCCGCCATAGGCGGCATGCGCGGGCACGCGGGTGCTGGCGATCAAAATTCGATCCCAGCCGATGGAAAGCGCCATGTTGTCCCAGTCCGCGTGGGCTTTGCCCACTTCCTCGCGCAGCTTGCGTTTGCCTTCCTGCGTCGCCAAAAAGCGCAGCGTGGCATCGTTTCCGTTTTGCAACAAGCTCGGCGGAATCAAGGAGAACAACGTTGTGGAGCCGCCAGCATAGGGGTAAAAATCCGCTGTTACCGCAAGCCCATCGGCGCGCGCCGTTTCGATTTCCGCGACGGCTTCATAGATCAGGCGCCCCCAATTGCGGATTCCCGTGGCTTTAAAATGGCTGATGTGCAGCCGTATGCCCGTTTCCCTAGCGATGCCGATCACTTCGCGCACAGAGGATACCAGGCTGTCTCCCTCGCCGCGAATATGGGTGGTTAACAGCCGCCCGGCCTTCGCGGCGGGAGCGATCACTTGCGCCTGCTCTGCAGGGGTGGTATAGCACTCCGGCTGGTACATGAAGCCCAGCGACACCCCCAAAGCCCCCTGATTGATCGCCTGCGCCACAAAATCCTGCGCCTGTGCCATTTCTACGCTTGTATAGGGGGCGCTTCCAAAGCCTTTGACAGCCACCTTGATCGCCCCGGTTCCCGCCATGACGCCCATGTTCAGCGCGGGGCTTGCCGCCTCCAGCGCGGAAAAGTAGGCCGCGTAGTCGGCGAAGGCATGCCGCGCCGCCACTTCGCCCACCACCGGCTCCATAAAATCGCAATATTCCTTGCGGTAAGCAGCCGATATGGGCACCGGCGCAATGCCGCAGTTGCCCACCGCCGTGGTCGTAATGCCCTGCGCCAGCTCCAGCAGGCCAAAGTCCGCGTCGCGCAGGGCGGCGATATCCGCGTGCCGATGCATGTCAATAAAGCCGGGCGCGATGGTCAGGCCGGTAACGTCCAGCGTTTCCGCATCCATTTCCCGCGCGCGAAGCCCGGGCTCTACCGCCAGAATGCGGTCGTCCTGCATCAGCACATCCGCCTGCCTAGGCAAAGCGCCCGAGCCGTCGTATACCGTCGCGCCCGCCAACAGTTGCTTCATCCCCGTCGCCCTCCCCTATACCAGCATGCCGCGCGCATCCACCCTTTGGCGGCGCAGCGCGCCGTCTTCCAGAAGATACACTTCATTTTGCATGTTGATGGCCGTACAAACATGGATGGGCAGCAGCGCGATCTTCTGGCCTACCTTCAGCCCGGTTTTGCCAAGGTCGCTGGTCAAGATGCCGTGTTCTTCGTTCATCCGGGCCAGATGCAAATCCTCTCGACCCTCCACCACCGCGTAACCCGGGTAGTGCATGGGCGGGGTTAGGATCGGCACATCCGTGGGAAACGCCTTGGTGCCGCCGTCAATCACCGCGTAATCCTCGCGCGGGCAGCTGACCACCGTGGCATAGTATCGAACGGCGATTTCCGGCACGGTCCCCACGTTTTCCCGGGTCAGCATCACGTCCTTGAAAATATAGGTGCCCGGGCGGATCTCCGTCACATGCCCTGTTTGGGCGACCGACAGGCCCGTAGGGGTGCTGCCCGCGCTGACCTCCGTAATGTCCACGCCTTGCGCCCGTATGGCCTGCACAATCTCGTGCATCATGCGGCCTTCTTCCTGCCCGGCCAGCAGATTGTCCTCCGTGGGTTTATCCTGATAAATGAGGCTTTTGAACGTATAAACGCCTGTGAGCCGCAAATGCGCAAGCGCGCTTATTTCCTTTGCCAGCGCCGCCGCCTGTTCGCGGACGACGCCCGTCCGCTTCGCGCCGGTATCCACCTCCAGGCGCACTTCCAGCACAACGCCTGCCGCACCGGCCGCCTCGTTCAGTGCCTCGGCGCACGCCAAGCTGTCCACCGCTAGAATCAGCCGATCGATCCGCTTGGCCAGCGCAATGGCTCGCCGAACGCGGAATTCCCCCACCATGGGATAGGCGATAAAAATATCACGCAGGCCGCCGTCCGCCATTACCTCCGCCTCGCTCACCTTGGCGCAAGTGATGCCCTTTGCGCCCGCGGAAACCTGCATCTTGGCAAAGAAGGGCATCTTATGCGTCTTGATATGCGGGCGAAGCGCGCACCCGCACTGATCCGCCGCTTGCTGCATGGCCAGCACGTTCCTGCTCGCCTGTTCCACATCGATCGCCAAGCAAGGGGTTTCGAGGCTGCGAATTTGCTCGTCGGTCAGTTTCATATCGTCTCCTCCTCGAGTTGGTAGCTGTCGCGCACACCGCGCACCACAAGCTGATCGCGCAGCCATTGCGGCGTGGCGCCCTGAGGCAAATCGGCTTTGCGTACCGTAATTTTTGCGCCTGCCGGATCCGTAATGTCGAAATAATTATCGCTGAAAACCGTGTCCGCGTCCCGCAAGTCCAGCTCCGTATAATGGGAAAATCCGGTGGCACCAAGGGTGATTTCAAACGTGTCCGGCTTTTCCGCCACTGACCAAGTGTACGCTACCTTCGGAAACGCGAAATGCTTTGGCCTGACAAACAGGGTCGTCCCCCGGCTTACTTCGCGCCCCTCCTCCGTTAAGCGATAACGGGCAAAGGCGCGCGCGCGAACCGCCGGATCTGCGAGCAACGGCTCAAAGTCCAGCTCCAGCACCGGTTTTGCGGTAAGCGCTTCGATGCTCACTTCGGCTTCCTCATGACGAAGCAACCCAAAGTCTATATCCAACAAATCTACCTCAAGCCTACAACGCTTGGTTTGGCGAAGATCGTTGTGCACATAGTACGCGATCCGCCCGCCAAACTCCTGTTCCTCCTTGGCCGAGGCCATAAGCGGCGCATAAAAACGCCGAGCGCCATAATGCAGCGCTTTCCAGCGCCCATAATAGTCTATCGACGACCAAGAGGCCACCGGCCAACAGTCGTTCAGCTGCCAATACAGGCTGCCCATGCAGCGGCCTCGATTTTGGCGCCAGAATTCCACCCCGTATTGGATGGCTTTCAGCTGAAGAATTTGCGAAATATAGCTGATGCCCGCCAAATCCTTGGGATAGAGGAAATAGTCCGCCACATAGGCGAAAATCTTGCTGTTTGCCGTGCCGTTCTTCTGGTGGCTTTCCATTACGCGGCTGAAGATGTTGCGGTCCTCGGGCAATGTAAAGCTGCGAATGGTCTTCATCGAAGGGAAGGACTGAAACCCATACTCCGAGCAGAAGCGGAAATGCGATTTCCGATACTCGGTAAACGGCTTGCCGGAATGCCAAACTTCCCAGTAGTGCTGGTCGCCGTGGTCGGGATCATTGGGCTTGTCAAAAGCGCCGCCGGAGGAGGGGGATGAAGGCCACCAGGGCGTCTGCCCGTCACAGTCCTTTACCACATCAGCCAGAATACGCTCGAAAATAATCAGATAATCGCGCTTATACCGTGGATGGTGCCCCTTGATGCGCTGCCATTCATCGCCCCAGCCCCACTCCATCTCGTTATTGCCGCACCAGAGCGCCAGCGCAGCGTGATGCCGCAGCCTTTTGACCGCGTCACGCGTTTCCGCCGCGATATTTTCTTCAAAGGAACCGCTTTCGTCCAGCGCGTAAACATTGCACGCAAACATCAAGTCCTGCCAAACCAAAATGCCGTTTTCATCGCACGCTTCATAGAGCGCATCGTCCGGATAGTATCCGCCGCCCCAAATCCGCAGCATGTTGAAATTCGCCCTCGCGCAGTCCTTCACCAAGGTTCGCGTCTGGGCGTCGGTAATTCTCGGAATCAAGTTATCCTGCGGAATATAGTTGGCGCCCATGGCAAAGATCTTCTGCCCGTTGACCTCAAACGCGAACTCGCTCCCCCACGCATCCGGCCCGGTGCATAACGAAATGGAGCGCAGGCCAATGCGGCAAGCGTAACTGTCCAGCACGTCTTCCCCGGAGCAAAGCCGCACTTCCACGCCGTAGAGCGGCTGGCCGCCCCACCCGTTCGGCCACCATAGCTCGGGCTGGTCGATAGGGAGCGTGAACGCCGCCCGCGCATCCGTTAGGCGGCATGCCGCCGTCGTCGTTTCGCCGCTGGGCGCGGTCAGGCGAAGCTCGGCGCAAAGCGGCCCCGCTTCGCTCAAGATGCGCGCCTCGCAGTCTACCGTAAGGGCAACCCGCCCCGGGCTATGCTGCTGGCGGATGCGTACGTCGCAAAGCTCGGCGGTATCGGCATACGTCAAATATACCGGGCGAAAAATGCCCGCGTCGGGCAACTGCGGACCCCAGTCCCAGCCGAACATGTAATGCGCCTTTCGAAGCGCCGCGTTCCCCGGCAAGCATCCGGTGCTGGCATAAAAAATATCGTTGCGCGCATCTTCCTCGCGGATGAATTGCAGCGGAGAATGCAATTTGACTTCTAAATGGTTTTCTCCGTCCCGCAAGAAGCGCTTTACATCCAGTGTATATCGGCGGTGCATATCGCAGGTTTGCCCCACAAGGCAGCCATTCAAGCGAATTTCTGCCAGCGTATCCAGCCCTTCAAATACCAGCACAGCCTCATCCCGGGTTCGGTCCGCTTCGTCTACCGCAAAGCACGTTTGATAAACGTACCCCGCCGAAAACAGTTCCCGGGTCTTCTGTTCATTGTCCCGCCAAAAAGGATCCTCGATCAGCCCGTCACGGAGCATATCGCACAGCACCGATCCGGGCACCTGTCCCGCGCGAAAGGTTTCCTCATGCTCCGCGCGCCATTGCCACGAGCCGTTCAGGCTTTGTATTTTCTTCATGCACATCGCTTCCCTAGGCTTTCAGGCCGCTGGTAGCAATACCCTGCACGAAATTCTTCTGGAATACCGCGAAACAAATAATGACCGGAATCACGAAGATGGTGGCGGCCGCCATCAGTTTGGACCACTCCACCGAGTATTCGCTCATAAACTGTTGCAGCCCCAAAGAGAGCGTGTTGCGGTCCGGCTTGGTGATGTAAATCAACGGCGCGAGGTAATCGCTCCACGCATCCAGGAACGCGTAAATGCCCACCGTGGTCAGCGCGGGCTTGCAAAGCGGCAACGCAATGTGCAGATAGCGCTGCGCTTCATTGGTTCCGTCAATCCTTGCCGCTTCCATCAGGCTGTTGGGCACGCCCATGAAAAACTGGCGCACAAGGATGATGTAAAACGCCTTGCCAAAAAACGTTGGCAAAATCAGCGGCACATAGGTGTTTGTCAGCTTGAGCCCCGCGTAAATCTTGTACATAGGAATCATGGTTACGGTGATGGGGATCATCATGGTGGCCATCAAGAGGCCTGAAATCACCTTGCTACCCTTCCAGTCGATTTTGGATAGTGAATAGGCGACCATCGGCGTTACCAGCAACTGACCCAAAACGGACAGCACCGTAATGAAAATCGTATTGCCCATATACTTAAAGTAGGGGATGGTCGCGATGGCGGCAGGGTAATTGCTAAACACCCATTGCCGCGGCAAAATCTGCACCGGAATGGTGAATGCGTCGCTGTTGGTTTTGAAGGACGTGGTCAGCATAACCAGAAACGGCGAGAGAAAAATAAGGGAGATCAGCACAACCAGCGCCGCAAACAAAAGCTTTCCAATCATCCGCGATACGCGATTTGCGCCAACTTTATCATTGTTCATTCACTCCACCCCCGCGTTCTCGGTTACTTTTTTCATCACCCTGGTCATCACCACGGTCAATATCGCCACCACAATGAAGAGCAGCCACGCCATCGCGGACGCTTTGCCCATTTTCAAATAGGTAAACGCATTATGGAAAACATAAAGCGGATACATTAAAATGGAGTTTTGCGGGCCGCCCGCCGCGCTGCCGCCCTTGACGCCCGCGTTGGCCGTCACGATGACGTACACCTGCTGGAAATACTGGAACGCATTGATGAAATTCAAGATCGCCTGGTATACAAGCACATGGGCGATGCACGGAATGGTGATTTTGAAAAACCGCACCACGCCGTTTGCTCCATCGATTTCCGCGGATTCATAGTAGCTGGTGGGGACTTCCTGCAGCGCCGCCATGCAAACCAGCATGCTGGTGCCGGTGTTCCAAGTGCCCATGAGCAATAGCGACCACTTGGTATACCGCGCATCCATAAGCCAAGCCGGCCCGTTGATGCCGATTATGCGCAGCGCGTTGTTCAAAAAGCCATAGGTCGGATCAAACATCCAAATCCAAACCATGGTCGCGGCGATCATCGGAATCACCGAGGGGAGGAAGAAGAAGGTTCTCACCAAAGAACGTCCTCTGAAATTCCGTACCACAATGCTCGCCAGCAGCAGGGCGACAAACAGATTGATCGGCGTGGAGATAAACGCCATGAACAGGGTGTTGCCCATCGCCTTGCCCACCAGAGGATCCTTAAAGATATCTACAAAGTTACTTAAACCGATCCATTTGGGGGTGGATACGGCGTTAAACTTGGTAAAGCTGTAGTAAAAAGAAGCGATTAGCGGATATACACTGAAAACCAAAAAGCCGATGATCCAAGGCATGGCGAACAGCAAACCATTGCGAAAGTTCTTTTTCTCTAGGCGTGTGAGTGGACGCGCTTTCAATGCAATCCTCCTTTCTCCAAGTTCGTTTCATAGCGCCGGAATAGTATGTCATGAATTGTCCTTCGCCAGCCACCGAAATATTCGGCGGCTGGCGAAGGACCAGAGTATCATTTGAAAATGGGGAATTAGTTGAGGCCGGAAACCTGGGACGCAAGATCCGTCAGCGCCTGCTGGGGCGCCTGCGTGCCGGAGTAGACGGCGTCAAGCGTGGCGTTGAGCAGGGAAACATACTCGCCGAAATCGCTCATCTTGGGATACTGGATGCCCTTTTCGAGCTTCAGCGCGTCGATGAATTCGGCGAAGCCAGGCTTGGCAAGGATGTCCGCGTCGTCGTACAGAGCCTTCAAAGCCGGCAGGTTGCCGGTGCCCACATCGATGATTTTCGCGCCCTCGGAGCCGCAGAGCCATTTGGTGAAGTCCCAAGCGCCTTCCTTGTTGGCGGCCATCACGGGCACCGCGATGGAGTCGGTTTCAAAGCGGCTGGTGCCTTGCAGCTCGGGGTTGGCCTCGGTGCCGGGGATCAGGGTGATGCCATAGTTGACGGCAGAGTTGAAGTTCTTCATCATCGTGGGCAGCCAGGAGCCATCCAGACGGAACAGCTGCTTGCCGGCGAAGAACATATCCTGCTCGGTGTAGCGGTTGGTGTTGGCGGTGGCGACGAAGGCGTTGACCTTGTCGATACCGTAAAGCGTGCGGTACTTCACGTTCATTTCCAAGCTGGCAACGTTGGCGGGGTTCTCAGGGGTAAGCTTGGAATCCGCATCCCACCAGCGGCCGCCGAACGCATAAATCAGTTCCTGACGGGCGGAAGCAAACGGGAACAGGGGATAGCCCAAGGTCTCGATGTTGCCGTCCTTGTCCAGCACGGTGGCCTTCACGGCCATTTCGTACATTTCTTCAACCGTCTTGGGCGGCTCGGTGTAGCCAGCGGCCGCAAGCAGATCCTTGTTGTAGAACATCTGGATGGTGTAAGCCGACAGCGGCAGCGCATAGGCGCTGTTGTCCAGGGTGTTGGCGGCCATAGCCTGCTCGGAATAAGCGGCGACGTCGAAGCCTTCCTGGTCGATGTAGGTTTGCAGGTTTTCCAAAAGCTCGTTGGCCTGGTACTGCACCACGTCCTGGTTGGAGATCTTGATCACGTCCGGCGCTTCGTTGCTGCTCATAGCGACGATCAGCTTCTGGGCATCGGTCACGGACAGACCTTCGACCTGGTACTGCGTCTGAGATTCGTTGTAAGCCTTGATGGCCTCTTCGTATACCAGCGCTTCATCGCCGGTATTGTTGTACCAGAAGACCACCTTCTGGCGATCGCCATCGGCAACAGCGGCGCCGATACCGGTCAGCAAGCTCAGCATCATCGCCAGAACCATCAAGATCGAGATAACCTTCTTCATGATTGACCCTCCTGAATTATTTTTTGATCTTCCGTTGCGTGCGCAAATAAATCCTCAGATAAAACACCTGACTAATTTTTAGATTTAAATTGCACTGCGCATCCATTTCTGGCAAACCTACCAGACTTGGCATAGCTAATGTTATCATATTCGCCGATATCATGTCAACTTGTTTTATTGATTGCCAGAATTTTTTATATAAACCATAAAAATCTATCAGATTTTGGATTTTCTCCTCGCGATGTTCTTTTGTCTGATTATTTGTTAGCATTGTTTAGCAATTCATAAAAAAATGTCTGTAGGGGTTTTCCTTTGCCGCAAAACATGTTACACTATTAACAAATTTCGCGCATACCCTAAGCGCGGCATCTTCAAGGAGTGACTTCATGAAAAAAATCGCGGATGAAACCAAGCTGTTCGAAGCGCTATTAACGCTGATTTCGACGCAATTTGGCAGTAAATGCGAAGTAGTTCTTCATGATTTAACCGAAGATTATAATCATACCATCATCGATATCCGAAATGGGCACATCACCAACCGGCTGGTGGGTGGTTGCGGAAGCAATTTGGGGTTGGAGGTGCTCAGCGGCCATGTCGTCAACGGCAACCGCTATAATTACGTAACCACCACGTCCGACGGCAAAATCCTGCGTTCATCTTCTATTTATATTGAAGACGAAAACGGCAAGGTGATCGGCTCCCTTTGCGTAAACCTCGATATCACCGACACCATCCAGTTTGAAGGCTTCCTCAAACAGTACAACCATTTCGAGACAACCCAAAACGAGTTTTTCGCCCAGGATGTCAACAGCTTGATGGATTACTTGATCCAGCAGGCGCAAGTACTGGTCGGGAAAGAACCTAGGAACATGAACAAGCAAGAACGCATGTCCTTTCTTTCCTTTTTAGATGAAAAGGGCGCGTTTCAAATTAGCAAAAGCAGCAATCGTATCTGCGATGAGTTGGGCATTAGCAAGTTCACGCTGTACAATGATTTGGAAGCCATTCGGGGCGCAAAGGATTAAACGCATTCCCGCAAGGCAATTCTATCGATCAAACTAAGTTTCGCAAGCAAATCAGTGAGAACTCGTCCGCAGCAATTCGGAGCCCGAAGAAGGGAGTGGCTGACGGCAACGCCTATTTCGAATCAGCAACTCATCAACAAAGCGTCCATTTCAAACGCGAGAAGCGTAGGAAAAGGACGCTTTTGTGTAAGGCGAAAGGCTAGCCCAAAGGGAAACCTTCCCTGTCCAACATGTTTGACAAACCTAAAACAGGGCGAGGAACCTCCCGCCCTGTCGAAAAGTGCAATTATGCGTACACGAAGTTCTGCGCCGGGGTATCGGCGGCCACGATGGCCAGCGTAAGGTTTGCTGGAGCGGGCGTGAACCCAGCGACGAGCGGCGGCGTAATCACCACATTGGTGGCGCCGGTGGGTACGACAAAGCTGTACTGACCCGCCGCGTTGGTGATCGCAGTGGCCGCAGCGCCTCCCGCCACGGTATAGGAAACCGCGCGGCTAGCGTTGTCTGGCAAGCCGGATACCGAACCGCTGACGACAGAGAACCCCGCGGCGACAGACAGCATAAAGTTCTGCCCCATCGTATTGCCGGTGACGTTGGCGATGGTGATGCTGGGCGGGGTTAGGGTGGTACCGGCGGGCGCGAAGGGCGTGATGACCACATCGCTGCCGAGCGGCGCGGAGATCGTATACGCGCCGTTGGCGCCGGTAACGGTGGAGGCGGTCATTCCGTTGACGGTGTAATTGACGGCAATACCGGCCACCGGACCCAGCGCGCTGCTAATGATGCCTGTGATGGTCGCGGGCGTCGCGGGCGGCACCACCGGGGCCAAAGTAAAGTTCAGGCTGGGCATGTCCGAACACACCGGACTAAACACATAGCGCGCCGGCGTAGCGGTTACGCCGAGCAGCGGGTTGGCGGTGATCTCCACGCTGGCGCAGCGCGGCACGCGGATGCAATATGCTCCGCTTGCGTCGGTGGTGGTGGTGGAGGTGGTGCCATCCACGGTATACGCGATGCGAATACCGGAGACCGGCCCGCCGATGCCGTTAACCACGCCACACAACTGAAAATAATCGATATCGCAAAAATTATTCATTGGGAAAAAGCTCCTTCGGATTGGTGGGGTCCACGCTATTCTATGCGCCGCCCGCGCCGCGTGCTATTCCGGATGCCTTTTGATTCGGCACTTCATTTCGGCACTTCGATTCCTTTCCCGGGCTATGCCCATGACGAAAAATGCGGTATAATAGGATTTGGTTAGTTTACTTGCGGAGGTTTGCATGCCGGATTTTGCCCATTTACATCTGCATACCGAATATAGCCTGCTCGACGGCGCCAACCGCATCCCGCCGCTGCTGGATCGCGTCCAAGCGCTGGGCATGCGGCACTGCGCCATCACCGATCACGGCGCGATGTACGGCGTGGTCAGCTTTTTTACCGAATGCCAAAGCCGGGGCATTCGCCCGGTGATTGGCTGCGAGGTCTATACCTGCGAGGATATGGACGAGAAGCGCAGCGCAGCCCGGGAATATAGCCACTTGATCCTGCTATGCGAGAACGATATCGGCTATCGCAACCTGACCAAGTTGGTGTCGCTGGGCTGGACCCGCGGTTTTTATTATAAGCCGCGCATCGACCTTAAGTTGCTGGCGCAGCATCACGAGGGGCTGATCGCCCTCTCGGCCTGCGTGTCGGGCGAACTGCCTAAGCTGCTGCTCGAAGGCCGCATGGAGGATGCGCGCACCTATGCGCTGAACATGCAGGCGATGTTCGGCCAAGGCAATTATTTCATTGAAATTATGGATCACGGGTTGGAGGTCGAACGGCAGGCGCTGCCGCTGCTCGTGCAGCTCTCGCAGGAGACCGGCATCCCGCTGGTGGCCACCAACGACGCCCATTACCTGCGCCGCGAGGACGCCGAGGCGCAGGAAGTGCTCATGGCCATCCAAACCGGCAAAACCCTCGACGACGAGCAGCGCATGCGCATGGAGACCACCGAGCTCTACGTCAAGTCGCCGCAGGAGATGGCGGCACTGTTTGACAAATGGCCGGACGCCGTGACACGCAGCGTGGAGATCGCCGAGCGCTGCGAGGTACACTTCGACTTTAAATCGATCCACCTGCCCGCCTACCCGGTGGATACCGGCGAAACGCCGCTGGAGATGCTTACCCGCCTATGCGAGGAAGGCCTCGCCAAGCGCTATCAGCCCATAACGCCGGAGGCTAAGGCGCGTCTGGCCTACGAGCTGGGCGTTATCGCCACCATGGGCTATGTGGATTACTTCCTTATCACTTGGGACTTTATCAAATACGCTAAGGATCACGGCATCATGGTTGGCCCCGGGCGCGGCAGCGGCGCGGGCTCCATCGTGGCCTACACGCTGGACATCACCACGCTGGATCCGCTGGCCTATAACCTGCTGTTTGAACGCTTTTTGAACCCCGAGCGCGTCTCCATGCCGGACTTGGATATCGACTTCTGCTATGAGCGGCGGCAGGAGGTCATCGACTACGTAGCGCGGCGCTACGGCGAGGATCACGTATCGCAAATCATCACCTTTGGCACCATGGCCGCGCGGGCGGTGGTGCGCGATGTCGGCCGCGCGCTCAACTATCCCTACGCCGAGGTCGACGCCGTCGCCAAGATGATCCCCTTCGCGCTGGATATGACGCTGGAAAAGGCGCCGCAGCTCAACCCGGAGCTGAGACGCGCGCAGGAGGAAAACCCGCGCGTAGAGCGCTTGCTGCGCACCGCTATGGCGCTGGAGGGATTGCCGCGCCACGCCTCCACCCATGCCGCCGGGGTGCTCATCACCAAGAACCCGGTTACCGACTACGTGCCGGTGCAGAAGAATGACGAGGTCATCACCACCCAGTTCCCCATGGGCACGCTGGAGAAGCTCGGCCTGCTCAAGATGGACTTCCTCGGCCTGCGCACGCTGACGGTGATCCGCGACACGCTGGACATGCTGCGCGCCCGGGGCATCGACATGCAGCCCGGCGATATCCCGCTGGACGATCCGGCGATTTACGAGATGATAAGCGCCGGGGAAACCGACGGCGTGTTTCAATTGGAAGGCGGCGGCATGCGCACCTTCCTCTCCAACATGAAGCCGCAGAACTTCGAGGACATCATCGCCGCCATCTCGCTCTACCGCCCCGGGCCGATGGATTCGATCCCGCGCTACATCGAGTGCAAGCAGGATCCCGCCAAGGTGCGCTACCTACACCCGCTGCTGGAGCCGATTCTGTCGGTAACCTATGGCTGCATGGTGTATCAGGAGCAGGTGATGCAGATCGTGCGCGACGTGGCGGGCTACTCGCTGGGCCGCAGCGACCTGATGCGCCGCGCCATGGCCAAGAAGAAGCACGACGTAATGGCGCAGGAGCGCGCCTACTTCGTACACGGACTGGTGGAAAACGGCGAGGTGGTGGTGCCCGGCGCGGTGCGCAGAGGCGTGCCCGAGGAAATCGCCTCGCGCATCTTCGACGAGATGAGCACCTTCGCCTCCTACGCGTTCAACAAATCCCACGCCGCGGCCTACGGCGTCGTCGCCGTGCAAACCGCGTGGCTCAAACGCCATCATCCGGTGGAGTTTATGGCGGCGCTGATGAACAGCGTCACCGGCAACAGCGGCAAGATCGCCGTCTACATCCAATACTGCCGCAAGCACGATATTCCGGTGCTGCCGCCCGATATCAACCGCTCGGCGCGCGCCTTTAGCGTCGGCGCCGACGCCGAGGGCAAGCCAGGCATCCGCTTCGGCTTGGGCGCGGTGAAAAACTGCGGGCACAACGCCATCGCGGCCATCGTAGCGGCGCGACAGTCCGGCGGCGCTTTCACCTCGATCTATGATTTTGCCGACCGAATCGACACCGATCAGGTCAACAAGCGCGTCGTCGAAAGCCTCATCAAGGCCGGGGCGATGCCCCTGCCCGGCGCAAACCGCCGCCAGCTGCTCACCGTCTACGAGCAAGCGCTGGAGGGCGCGAGCCAGCGCAACAAGCGCAACATTCAGGGGCAGCTCTCGCTGTTCGAAGGCGGCATGGAGGACGCCGCGCCGCCGCCGCTGCCCGATCTGCCGGAGTTCCCCGCCCCCGCGCTGCTGACCATGGAGCGCGAGGTAACCGGCGTGTACATCTCCGGGCATCCGCTGGACGCGCACCGCGAACTGCTGGAGCAGTTGGAGATCAACACCGCTTGGCTGGAGGAGCTTCAGCACACGCCGGAGACCATGCTGCGCTACGATGGGCAGGCGGCGCGCATGGGCGGGATCGTGACCGAGATGCACACCAAGACCACCAAGAGCGGCGGGCTGATGGCCTTCCTCACGCTGGAGGATTTGACTGGGCAGGTCGAGGTGCTGGTATTCCCGCGCGTGTACGAGCGGCACTTCTCGCTGCTGACCGCCGACGCGATGCTGCTGCTCTCCGGCAAGCTTTCGGTGCGCGAGGACGAAGCGCCCAAACTGCTGCTCGACAGCGCCGTGCCGCTGGAGGGCGCGACGCCCTATGCCGCGCCCGGCGCGCCACAGCCACGTATGCCGCAGGTTGATGCCGCGCCGCCGCCCTTCACCGCACAGGCCGATCCGCGCAAGCTATACCTCAAGCTACCCTCGCTGGCGGATTTTGACGCGCTTACGCCGCTGCTGCGCGTCGCGCCTGGAGGCGTGCCGGTGGTACTGTGTGCCGATGGGCAAAAGGCGGTGCAAGCGCCGCGCGCGCTGTGGGTCACGCCGACGCAGGCGCTGCTCGCCGCGCTGGGCGAACGGCTGGGGCAGGCCTGCGTGAAGATGCGATAAGCGAAAAATCGCAAAAAATCGCCCCAAAACCCTGCGGGGTTTGTCTTGACAGCGCATGCCTTGGCCTGTATACTAAGGGAGTTATTGTGGAGCCAAGTGCCGCTTGCGCGGCATAAGCCAATATTTCATGCCGTCGCCTCGTTGCCGGTAATTTAGAAGGAGTGTCCTACTATGTTCAGAACGTATCAGCCCAAAAAGCGTCAGCGCAGCAAGGTGCATGGCTTCCGTCAGCGCATGGCCACCAAGAATGGCCGCCGCGTGCTGGCCGCCCGCCGCCGCCGTGGCCGCGCTTCGCTCACGGTGTAATTTGCCACGCCTCCGGAACCACCGGCCCGGCCCGGCTCTGCGCTCCGCGTCTGTGCCGGGCGCGGGCTTTTGCCATGTATGCGCGCATGCCGGTGCGTTCCGGCAAATCCCGCGCGGGAATGGGTGCATCCGGTGAAGAAAGTCTATCGCCTACAAAAGAACCGTCAGTTTCAGTTTGTCTACCGCAAAGGGAAGTCCATGGCCTGCCGCGAGATGGTATTGCTCTACGTGCGCGGGCCGCGTTTGTTGGTGGGCTTCTCCGTCAGCAAGAAGATCGGCAACGCCGTGGTGCGCAACCGCACCAAGCGACGCATGCGCGAGGCTTTCCGGCTGCTCCTCCCTGGGCTGCGCACCGGGCAATACGTGCTGGTCGCCCGTGAAGCGGCGGCGCAGGCGCCCTATCCGGCGCTCGAACGCTCGCTGCGTTACCTGTTGCGAAAGCAGGGGCTTTTTCTGCAAGAGCCCCCTTGCGGCGCGCAGGACAAGCCCGCGCAAAAGACGGAGGCTGCGCCATGAAAAAGGTTTTGCTGGCCTTGGTGCGCTTCTACCGGCAGCAGATCAGTCCGTTGAAGCCTCCTTCCTGCCGCTTCATCCCCTCCTGCTCAGAATACGCGGCGGAGGCCATCGAAAAATATGGCGCGGCGCGCGGCGGCTGGCTGGCGCTGCGCAGGGTGCTCCGGTGCCACCCCTTCCACCCCGGCGGTTATGACCCGGTGCCTTAATCCCATCGCACTCTGCGGAACCATAGGAGGACGCTCTGGAAATGAACATCACCGATTTTTTGCTGGGCATCATCGACTTCTTCTATCGGCTGGTACCCAACTACGGCGTCGCCATCATCCTGTTCACGGTATTCGTCAAGCTGTGCTTGACGCCGCTGGATCTCAAGAGCCGCCGCAGCATGAAGCGTACGGCCGCGCTGAACCCGAAGATGGAAGCGTTGCGCAAGAAGTACGGCAACGACCGCGAAAAGCTCAACCAGAAAACGCAGGAGCTTTATAAAGCAGAGGGGGTGAGCATGCTGTCCGGCTGCCTGCCGATGCTGCTGACGCTGCCGATCCTGTTCGCAATGTTCGGCGCGATGCGCTCGGTAGCCAACGCCAAGCTCGTGGAGCAATATTTGCAGCTGACCCACGGCATTGCGCCCACGCCCGAACCTTTCCTGTGGATCCGCAACCTGTGGATGCCCGACACCTTCACCTCGCCGATGTATCCGGATCTCAACGCGCTGCGCGCCGTCGGCCAAAGCGTGTGGGAGAAGGTCAGCCTCACCATTCCGAATATGCAGCCGCTCGTCTTTGGCGAAGGCAAGGTCGGCGCGGATGCGTTCAAGGCCTATCTTGACAACATCCCCGCCGTCATCAGCGCAACCCAAGCGTATCAGCCCTACCTGCAGACCCTCGCCGGTTGGGGCAACGTTCCGATGCTGTTCTTCAAGTTCTCGCTGTACATCCAGCGCAACGGGTACTTCATCCTGCCGCTGCTGGCCGTTGGCACGCAGTACATCACCCAGAAGCTCATGCCTACCTCCGCCCCCTCTTCCAGCGGCACCGATCAAGCCGCCAGCATGAACAAATCGATGATGCTGATGATGCCGATCATGTCGCTAATCTTTTGTACCACTTCCTCGGCGGCCTTTGCCCTGTACTGGGTCACGAGCAATATCATCGCTGGCATTCAACAGTTTTTCTTCGCTCGCTATTTCGATTGGCAGGACCGTAAAGCCGCAGTCGCGGAGGAGGTTGGCATCAAATGAGCAAGCATATATTCACCGGGAGAACTACCGAGGAGGCCATCAGCGATGGGTTGCGCCAGCTGGGCTGCACCATCTCCGATGTAAAGGTGCATGTGCTGGAGGAAGGCGCGAAGGGGCTGTTCGGCCTCTTCGGCAGCAAGCAGGCGCGCGTGCAGCTGGAAATGGACGACGACGGCGACGAGATGCTCTCCGCGCTAAGTTCGCTGACGCTGGATTCTTTCAGCGAGCGTGAGCCCGAGCGGCAGGAGAAAGCGCAGGCGCCCAAGCCCGCGCAAAAGCCTAGGCCGCAAGAGCAGGCGAAGCCGCAACCCGCGCCGCAGCAGGCGCGCGAAAAACAGCCTGCCGCAGAAAGACCGCCGCGCCAAGAGCGTCCCGCGCACAGCGAGCGTCAGGAACGTCCCGCACCCGCCAAGGTGCATGCGCCGAGCGCCGATTCCGGCTTCCGGCCTACGCCGGTACCCGAGGGGCAGGAGCCGCCGATGCACGATCCCGCCACGCGAGCGGGCTGCGCGCAGCAGTTCCTGCTGGAACTGACGCGGCTGATGCAGGTGCCGGTGAAGGTGGATGTGCAGACCGATCCGGAAGGTCATCTGTTCGCGCAGATCGTCGGCGATACGCTGGGCATCCTCATCGGTCGGCGTGGCGAAACGCTGGATGCGTTGCAGTACCTCACCAGTCTGCAGGTCAATAAGGGCAGCGAGGAATACATCCGCGTTACGCTCGATACCGAAAACTACCGCGCCAAGCGCGAGGATTCCTTGCGCCGCCTCGCTTCCCGCATGGCCACCCGCGCCTACAAGACTGGCCGCAAGGTTTCGCTGGAGCCGATGAATCCCTACGAGCGGCGCATCCTGCACTCCTCGCTGCAGGGGCACCCCCATGTCACTACACACAGCGAGGGCGAGGAGCCCAATCGCCACATCGTCATCACGCTCAAAGACGATCATCGCCGCGCTAAGTAAGGCGCTAACCGGCCGCCGGGCTTTCCGGTTGGCCGGTTTTGTTTGATACAGAAAGAGGTGCTACCGTGGAAAAGACTGAACTGCCATACAAAAACATCGACGAATACATCGCCCAATGCCCGGAGGAAACGCGGGAGCGCTTGCAGACGCTGCGCGAAGCCATTCACGGTGCGGTTCCCGAACCGCTGGAAGAGAAGATCTCCTGGGGCATGCCTACCTTCGTGCTCCACGGCAATCTGATTCATTTTGCGCTGGCCAAGAAGCATATCGGCCTGTTCCCCGGCGCCAACGCGGTGGATGCCTTCGCGGCGCGCTTAACGGATTACGACGCTACCAAGGGCACGGTACGTCTCCCGCATGCACAGCCGTTGCCGCTGCCGCTGATCCGCGAGATCGTAGCCTTCTGCGCGGCGGAGAAGCAACGTGCCTTCGCGGCAAAAACCGAAGGGCAAAAGAAGGCGTGACCATTCTGCGCATCAGAACGACCCGGCCGCAATCGCAGCCGGGTCGCTTTTATCCTTCGTTTATCTTCTCGCCACGGTCAAAAGCGGCGTGTAGACAAAGTTGTTGTTGACGCTCTCGCTGTTGATGTTGGGGATTTGATAGCTCAGCGGAGAAACGGTATAGCCGCTCTGCGCGGTGGGCTGAATGAGGACATCGGCTCCCGGCGCGACCATAAAGAAATAATCGCCGCTCGCGTTGGTGAGCGTGGTGAAGAGCTGTCCGTTGATGGTGTAAGCGATCAGGATGCCGCTCACGTTGGGCAGGCCGCTAACCGTGCCGCTGACGTCAAAGGCGGAGGCGGAATAGACGAAGTTCTGCCCTGTCATATTGCTGCTCAGGTTGGGGAAAACATATTCGCTCGGAGAAACGGTAAAACCGGCCTGTGACGGCGGTGTGACCATCACATTGCTTCCCGCAGGCGCGGTAATGCTGTAATTTCCCTGCGCATCGGTCATAGCGATCCCGCTCTGACCGTTGACGGTATAGGCAACCGCCAATCCCGCCGCGTTCGGCAAGCCGCTAAGCGTGCCGCTGATGGCAAACACCCCGGGGGTGACCGAACGCACGATGAAGTCCAGATCCATCCGGCCCGAGCAGGCGAGCAGCGCATACTTTTCTGGCGTGGCTCGCACGCCAGGATCCAACTCCGGACGGATTATCACGCGGGAACCCTCCGGCGCTGTGATGCTATAATTGCCGCTCGCGTCGGTACGGACGGTGCGGGGAACGCAGTCCACCGTATACAGGATACTGACGTCACTAAGCGGCACGGAGGACATATCGATGACCCGGCCGCCCAACGTTACGGTGATATCCGAATAACAGTTGTTCAACTCTTAATCTCCTTTTTCACTTTCGAGGAATAGAGGGACCATCCTGTCCCCTAGGCCTTTCGGCCTATCATAGGATATGCCCAAGCGATCCGCACAGTTCCGCCACTGGCGGCGCGCAAAAGACCCTGCGTTTCCGCAGGGTCAAGGCAGCCTGTAACCCTTATTTCCCCGTGCGCTCCAGCACCAGCGCGGTGCGCGCCGGAATATAAATCGGGAACCCCAGCAAATCGCCTTCCCCGGCGCGCGCTTCATAAACCGGCTCGTGGCTGATGCGGCACTGCCCGCCGAACAGTGAAGCGTCGGTATCCAGCACCACGCGATAACGCCCGGCCTGTGCCACCGGCAGGAAGAAGGTCGACTGCGATTGCGTGGGATGGAAGTTGAACAGGAAGGTCAACCCGGCCTTTTCATAGGCCAGCAGCTTGCGCGGCTCTTCTTGCCACAGGTTACGCGCGAACGGCGCTTCCAGCAGGCGATGGCGGCTGGCCAGCGAAAGCATCGCCTTGTCGAAATCGCCAAGGAACACATAGCGCAAAAACGGGCTCTCCGCTAGGCTCCACTGGCGGCGCGCGTGGTGATAGCTCCAGCCGTTGCCCTCGCGCGGGAAGTCGATCCATTCCGGGTGACCAAACTCGTTGCCCATAAAGTTTAGATACCCCTCGCCAGCCAGCGAAAGCGTGACCAGCCGGATCATCTTGTGCAGCGCCAGCGCACGGTCTATGAGCAGGCTCTCGCTGTCCCGATCCATATGCCAGTACATTTCCTTATCGGCTAGGCGGAAGATCAGCGTCTTATCGCCCACCATCGCCTGATCGTGTGATTCGGCGTAGCCTACGTTCTTCTCCTGCGGGCGTCTTGTGGTCAGCTCGTACCACATCTTGCCGATGTCCCACTGCTCGTCCGGCGTATCCTGCGTCATCCGGATCCAAAAATCCGGCACGCCCATTGCCAGCCGGTAATCGAAACCGATGCCGCCGCTGGCGATGGGCAGGCACATCCCGGGCATGCCGCTCATATCCTCGCTGACCAGCACCGCGCTGCGCTTTACGCTATGCGCCAGCTCGCACGCCAACTGCAGATAGGTCACTGCCTCTATGTTGGTGTTCATGCTAAAGTAGCGATCATAGCTGTCAAAGGAAGTGCCCAGCCCATGGTCGTGATAGATCATCGAGGTCACGCCATCGAACCGGAATCCGTCAAAATGATATTCCGTCAGCCAGAATTTTACGTTGCTGAGCAGGAAGTGCAGCACCTCGCGGCGGCCATAATCGAACAGCTTGGAATCCCAGGCCGGGTGATCGCCGCGGAAGAACTGATGCTCGGTGCCGTCGAAGCGGTTGATGCCCTCGGCCACGTTTTTCACCGCATGGCTGTGCACCAGATCCAGCAGCACCGTGAGCCCCAGCTTGTGGGCGGTATTGACCAAATACTTTAGATCGTCCGGCGTGCCAAACCAAGAGGACGCCGCGAAGAAGTTGCTGACCTGATAGCCGAAGGATGCGTAGTAGGGATGCTCCATCACCGCCATAATCTGCACCGTGTTATAACCATCGGCCTTGATGCGGTGCAGCACGTGATCGGCGAATTCGCGATAGGTGCCGATGCCCTCCCGCTCCTGCGCCATGCCGACATGCGCCTCGTAGATCAGCGGCGGCAGGTTGCGCTTGGGCGAAAAGCGGGCGTCCTCCCATTCAAAGCGCGCGGGCGGATCCCAGATCTGCCCGGCGAAATCCAGCGTAACCTCGTCGCGCACCACGCGGCGGATGTAGAGCGGAATATGATCGCCGCGTACCCCGTCGGCGCCGGTCACGCAGACCTTGACGCGTTGCTCGTGCCGCAGCGCGTCAGCGCCCGGCAGGTGGATCTCAAAATCGCCGTCCGGCAATCGCGTCATCGGGTGTGCGGCGCGATCCCAGCCGTTGAAATCGCCGATCAGGTGCAGCGCCTGCGCGCCGGGCGCCCATTCGCGATACACCCATCCCGCCTCGGTGCGATGAAAGCCGTAGTAAAGGTGCGCGTTGGCAAAATCCTCCAGCGTGCCGCCATTGGGCAGCAGCGCCTTGCGCGTGGCCTTGTAGCGCGCCATGCGCAGCTCGATATCGCCGTGATACCGCTCCAGCCAAGGATCGATTTCCATAATCTCATAGGGTTTGGGGGGCGTCCTGCTTTTCTGGGCGTTCATTCGCGCATCCCTCCCGGTGATAATTTTCTTGCTGTTTCCCCTGCCGAGAAGGGAGAAACAGCCTCAATCATCGTTTGCCTTGGGCGTCACAAGGTAATAATCGCCAAACCGTTCGCGGAGAAATTCGGCGGGATCAAAACGCTCAAGGTCGGTTTCGAATACTAGGTACAGCGCTTCCCGCTCCGGATCGATGGGCAGCTTCGACAAATCCGCCAGCCGGTAGCGCTCGGCAAAGGGAAGCCGCACGCGTCCGTCGGCGTCGGTCACCGTCTTTTTCCCCTGCATGTACGCTGCGTCCAAGCGGTGCGCATACTCGATCAGCACCTCCTCCGGCATGCCGTACTGGTTCTCCTCCGGCAGGGTTTGCGTCACATAGAGGGTATCGAAGGCGCGGTCGCGGCTGGCCTCCAGCGCCTCCACAAACCCGGCGTAGTAGGTTCGATCCAGCTTATGCCGCATGTCTGGCGAGAAGTATGCCATCCCAAAGCGCACGCCACCGACGGCAAAGGCGACGGCGATCACGGCGGCCAGCAAGCGCTGTTTTTTCCCCACGCGATACACGGCGTAGGCGATGGCGAAAATCACCGGATACATCAGAATCGCCGCCTTGCCCAGATGTACGCTGTCGGTAATGAGCGCCGACCACATCCCAAAGATCAGCCAAAGGATGAGCAGCAGCATGCCCCAGCGCGCCTTTTGCGCAGACTCGGTTTCTGGCTTCAGCCACGGCACGCGCTTCTGCATGCGGTCGGCGATCAGCGCCGCGATCCCGCACAGGATCAGCGGCAGCGCGAACAGGTAATTGGAGCCGTGCTCCGGCAGCGATAGATACAAAAATTGATCGCTTTTCAACCCATCGCTCTGGTAGAGCAGCACATTTAACATATGCTGCGTATTGCGCACAAAGCCGGGGTACCAGCGCTCCTGCATCAGCACGATCTCCGCGGAACGCTCCGATTTTTCAAAAAACTGAATCGTGAGGCCGAAGAGCTTGTAGGTTTCCCCGCCGGTATAGTTGAGCAGCATCACCGCCAAGAACGGCGCGGAAAGCAGCAAGTATAGCGCCGCGCAGCCCAGCGCGTCGTACCAGCGGATGCGCCGCTGGCACAGAAGCACGATCACCGCCGCCACAAGAAAGGGCGGCACCGTGTACAGCGCGATACCATAGCTGTACATGCACAGCGCGAAGCATACCATCGCGCCGTAAAACCAAGCCTTGTGCTCATAGCCGCGCAGCAAGCCATATGCGCCCAGCAGGAAAAAATGCGGGAACAGCGCGCAGTCGATGGTCCAGCGGCTCTGCATGATGTGCCACGGATTGATTAACAACAGGCACAGCGCGATCCAACCGTATCTTTTGCCCAGCGTGCGCCGCGCAAAATCCCAGCCCACGGCGATCGAAAGCAGGCTCAGCAGCATTTGCGGCAGACGCAGGGTCAGCTTGGATACGCCAAACAGCTTGAACATGCCCGCCAGCAGGTAGCTAAGCAGCGCGCTCATCTGTCCCCTGCCCCAGCCCTCCAAATGCGCGGGCCAAGGCGTGCCGAGCCGGTCGGTGCCATACCGCGCCAGCGCCATGGCGTCGGAGGCGGCCATCGCGCCGTCTTGATTAACGCCGCCGGGAAACGCGGGAAACAGGTACAGCCGCATGAACAGCCCGAAGGTCACCGCCAGCGCGATGCCGATGGCGGTCAGCGCGGGCATCGAATTGGCCAAGCGCCGCTCCGCCCAAGCCACAGGCCGCAGCGCCTTCGCCCGGCGCAGCACCCCGGCATGAAAAGCCAGAAAACAACAAAGCGCGCACATCCAAAGCAGCAGCGTGGTCACTTTCGTCAACATCAGCGCGCTTCCTCCGCACTGGCCGCACCGGTCGCACCAGCCGCACTGGTTGTACCGGCCGCACCGGTATCCTCCCGCACGAGATAGCGCGGCCTGCCCTTGACCTCCTCGTAGATCTTGGCGATGTACACGCCGATGATGCCCAGCGCCACCATCAGCACCCCACCGATGATGAGCAGCAGCAGGATGACGGTGGTAAAGCCCTCCACCGCACGCCCGGTCAGCTTCATGAACATCGTTTGCGCGCCCAGCAGCACAAAGAGCCCCAGCATCAGCATACCCGCCATGGTCACAAGATGCAGCGGCGCGGCGGAAAACGAGGTGATGGCGTTCAGCGCCAAGCCGATGAGCCTGCGCGTGGAGAAGCGGGAACCGCCCTCAGCGCGCTCTGCCACATCAATGAACACCTGTGCGCGGGAAAAGCCGACCCAAGTGGACATCGCACGGAAGAAGGTTTGGCGCTCCGGCATGGTCTTCCACGCCTCCAGCGGCGCGCGATCCAGCAGCCGGAAATCCGATGCGTTGTGCAGATCGATGCCGGAAGATGATTGCAAAATACCGTAAAACCCGTTTGCCGCCCATTTATGCAGCGCGGATTCCTTGCCGCGCGTGTTTTTGACCGCCTCCACCACCTGCGCACCCTCGCGCCATAGGCGCACCATCTCCGGCAACGCCTCCGGCGGATGCTGCATGTCGCAATCCATCACCGCCACACAATCGCCGCGCGCGCGCTCCAGCCCGGCGGACATCGCGCCCTCCTTGCCAAAGTTGCGGCTGAGGCGCACGGCGCGCACTTCCGGCATCTGCGCCGCCAACTCCGAGAGGCGCGCCCACGTATCGTCAGCGGAACCGTCGTCCACCAGCACCAATTCGTATGTGATCCCGGCCTCGCGCAGCACCTTCGCGGTACGTCGCGCGCTCTCCTGGATGATCTTTCCCTCGTTATAAACCGGCATCACGACCGAAAGCAGCGTTTCCATTCCTTCACTCCCAGCGGCTTGCAAACTTTTCCTTCATTATACATGTTTCCGCTCGGTATGACAACGTCTCTTTCCTTTCCATCCACGCCGCTTTGTGATATGATAGAGCAGTAATCTACCAACCAGGAGCGTGCCAACGATGGATAAAAAATGGCGCAGATCCTCCGGAACGGCGAAGCCCGGGGAGCCCGACGCGCCCAAGCTGTACGGCGACGAGCCGATGGATTGGGAGCGCGAAGCCACCGAAGCCCTTGAGGACATAAACGATATACAAAACGATACCGATGGCATCTTCGGCACGTATCGATACGACGACGAAGCGTACTATGCCGACGATTCGCAACCCCGCCCTGTCAAGACCAAATCGGCAAAATCGGCGAAACCCGCCAAAGCCCCGCGCGGCGGCTACGCCTCCTCCGGCGATACCCGCTCTACCCCGGTGCATCGCTACGTGGGAGATTCCCCAAATCCCGATCCGCCCCGGCGGTGGCCGCTCTTTTTCTTTGTGACGCTTACGGTGGTGCTGATGTTTGTCGCGCTCAACATTGAGCAGCGCCGCCAGGACGCGCAGCATTGGGCGGCGCCCTCCGCCAGCGGCGTCAATGAAGATCTGGTGGTGCGTTCGATCATGGATGTGCCGGAATCGCTGCCGACGCAAATCCCGCAATCCTACATTGATGAAGTAAACGAAGCCTTTGCCCGCACCAAGGAGCTCATCACCCCCACGCCCTTCTTCACCGCGCCGCCGGTCACCCCCACGCCGCAACCCACCAAGGTGCCGCTGCTCAAGAAGGACATGCAGAGCGATTATGTGTTGCAGGTGGAAAAGCGGCTGGTGGAACTCGGCTATCTGGAGGCGGATCAGGCCGACGGCAAATTCGATTCCAAAACCGTCAGCGCCGTAAAGGCTTTCCAAGACGCCTGCTTTCTCACCGCCGACGGCATGGCGGGCAAGGACACGGTGGATAAGATGTTCCGTCAGGACGCCCCGAGGCCCACGCCCGAGCCCACGCGCAAGGACGAGCCTTACGTATGGGCGACCGCCGGGGGCACCTATTATCACGCGGTCAAGGATTGCAGCAACATGAAAAACGCCTCGGAAATCGCGCTGTCCGACGCGAAGGCCGACGGCAAAAAGGCCTGCCCGAAGTGCGATCCGCCCAAAGAATAGGCCGGGCTGCACGCTGAATCATTTCGGTCACAGCACCTGCATCGCGCGAAGCGCGCTGTACGCGTAGGTGGACAGCGGACGATAATAGGCGTCGGCGGTGTGCGCCGCCACAAAGATCTGCTCAGGCACCGCGCCCTCCGCCGCCACAACCACCGGGCTATGCTGAAACTGTTCCCCGGTGAAGGCCAACTGTACGATGTCCCCGGGGCGCACCGCCTCCAGCGGCACGATGCGCGCGCGCGGGCTGCCGGTATCTACCCCCAGCAAAAAACGATACAGATACTCTACGCCGGTCCACGACGCGGTACGCCTTGTCGCATCAAGGTAATACCAACCGTAGACCGGCGTATTGTCCATCGGCATCCCCCCGGCATGCAGCACCTGCGAGGCATAGTTGGTGCAATCGCCGCCGATCAGCTCAAAGTCCAAGTAAGCGGTATTGCGGCGATAGGCCCACTGCCGCGCATAGGCCACCGCCGCGACTCGATCGTAAGCCATGGCCGTCTCCTTTCATTCTCAATTTTTCATTTTCAATATTTCGCTTTCGGACGCATACCCCACTATATGTTCGTCAGCCGTTCTCTTGACGTGCGTCGGCAGCCCTTTTACAATAAAATTGGATAGATGTTTTGAAATACGAAATTTTCAAAGGAGAATTTGCTTGCATACACTCTACATCGCCTATTGCCGTGCTTACCAAACGGCATTCCGCATCGGCGCCTATGCGCTGCCTTGGCACAAGCCGGAAATCATTAGCGGATCGGACAGTCTGTCCCGCCTTGCGCAGCGCTTCAAGGCCTCCGGCAAGCGGAAGGTGCTGCTCATCACCGACGCGGGCATTCGCGCGCTGGGGCTGGAAAAGCCGCTGCTCGAAGCGCTGCGCATGCAGGACATTCAAGCCGAAATCTACGACCGGACGGTGCCCAATCCCACCATCGCCAACATCGAGGAGGCGCTGGCGCTCTATCACAAGGCGGGATGCGGCGCGCTGATTGCGCTGGGCGGCGGCTCCCCCATCGACTGCGCAAAGGGCGTAGGCGCGCGCCTCGCCCGCCCAAGGAAGCGCATCCCGCAGCTGCGCGGGCAGCTCAAGGTGATAAGGCGCATCCCCATGTTGGCCGCTATCCCGACCACATCGGGCACCGGCAGCGAGACCACGCTGGCGGCGGTAATCACCAACGGGGATACCCACGAAAAATACGCCATCAATGATCCGGCGCTCATTCCGCACCTCGCGGTGCTGGATCCCGCGATGACGCTCGGCCTGCCGCCGCACATCACCGCCACCACCGGCGTGGATGCGCTGACCCACGCGGTAGAGGCCTACATCGGCCGCAGCAATACCCGGCGCACGCGCAAGGATGCGTTGGAGGCAACAAAGCTGATCTTCGCCCACCTGCGGCACGCCTACGCCCACGGCGACGACGCCAAGGCGCGCGCCGCCATGCAGCGCGCCGCCTACCTAGCCGGGCGCGCCTTCACCCGCGCCTATGTGGGCAACGTACACGCCATCGCGCACACCTTCGGCGGCCAGTACGGCACCGCGCACGGGCTGGCCAACGCCGTCATCCTGCCCTATGTGCTGGAAGCCTACGGCGCCGCCGCGCATCGGTCGCTCGCAAACTTGGCGCGGGTGGCGCACATCGGAAAATCCAATCAAACGGATGCCGAGCTTGCGCGAGAATTTATCGAAGCCATTCGCGCGCTAAACCGCGATACCGGCATTCCGGATCATCTCCGCGATCTGCGCGCCAAGGACATTCCGCTGCTGGCCGCCCGCGCGCTGCGAGAGGCCAACCCACTTTATCCCGTCCCCCGCGTCTTTGATCGCGAGGATATGGAGGCGGTCTATCGACAACTGCTGTCCGCCCCGGAAAAACAGGAGGTGCAGGCATGAGCGCGCAAACCCACGATCCGGCTTATTTCACACAACTGCTGCAAACGCAGCGCGCCTTCTTTGCGCAAGGAACCACCAAGCCCATCGCCTTCCGGCTGGCGGCGCTGCGCCGCATGCGCGATTGGATCAAGGCGCACGAGGGCGATTTGCTGGACGCGCTGCACGCCGATTTGCATAAGGCTCCCTTTGAAGCCTACGGTACCGAGGTCGGCATCGTGCTCGACGAACTCCGCTTTGCGTTGGGCAGGCTCAAGCGCTGGAGCCGCGACCGGCGCGTGCTGCCGCCGCTCAAGTAGTTTCCCTCGCGCTGCTTCATCCGCCATGAGCCCTTCGGCGTGGCGCTGGTGATGTCGCCCTGGAACTACCCGCTGATGCTAACGCTTGCGCCGCTGGTGGCCGCCATCGCGGCGGGCAACTGCGCCATCGTCAAGCCCTCGGCTTATTCCCCCTGCGCCTCGGCGGCCATCGCCAAGCTGGCGCGCGAGGTTTTCGACCCCGCGCACGTCGCCGTGGTAGAAGGCGGCCGCGCCGAAAACGAGGCGCTGCTGCATCAGCGGTTCGATTTCATCTGCTTCACCGGCAGCGTGGCGGTGGGCAAGGCGGTGATGGCCGCCGCCGCGCCGCATCTGACGCCGGTCTGCTTGGAGCTGGGCGGCAAGAGCCCTTGCATCGTAGACGAAACCGCCGATATCGCGCTCGCCGCCCGGCGCATCGTCTGGGGAAAGTTCCTCAACGCCGGGCAAACCTGCGTCGCGCCCGACTATCTGCTGGTGCATCAAAGCGTCAAGGACCAACTCGCGCGGTGCATGGTCGAGGAAATCCGCCGCTCCTTCGGCGATACGCCGTGTACCCATGCCGATTACCCGCGCATGGTTAGCGAAAAGCATTTCACGCGCGTGCTTGGCCTGATGGCGGGCGCAAACAAGCTGTGCGGCGGCGAGAGCGTGCAGGCCACGCTGCATATCGCCCCCACGCTGGTGGACGGTGTGGATTGGGGCAGCCCTTGCATGCAGGAGGAGATTTTCGGCCCGCTGCTGCCGGTGCTGACCTTCGATGCGCTGGATGAGGCCATCGCCCATGTGTCCGCGCGGCCCAAGCCGCTGGCCTGCTATCTTTTCACCAAGGACCGGGCGCGCGAAGCGCAAGTGCTGCGCGAGCTCTCCTTTGGCGGCGGCTGCGTCAACGATACCGTCGTTCACCTCGCCACGCCGCGCCTGCCCTTCGGCGGCGTCGGTGAAAGCGGCATGGGCAACTACCACGGCCACGCGGGCTTCGAAACCTTCTCGCACAAGAAAAGCATCCTCAAGAAAGCGCTGTGGCTGGATCTTCCACTGCGCTACCCGCCATACAAAAAAATCTATTTGTCGCTGCTTAGAAAATTATAGTATTTGCGGAAGAAAATGCTAATTTCTCGTTTTATTGTCCGCTTGACAAATTAGTTTCGCTATATTACAGTAAGATTAACCAAAAACCACGCTGAAGGAGGTTCTCACCCTATGAAGAAACTTTGTTCCTTGCTCTTGGTGGTGCTGCTGGCAGTCCTCCCGCTGATCGCTTCCGCTGAAGCGAAGTTGACCATGGGTTCTTGGCGTCCCGACGATACCGCGCAGATGAACAACCTGCTTGCGCTGTACAAAGAAAAGACCGGCGTGGAAATCGAGTTCCAGCCCATCAATCCCGCGGACTATAACACCGCGCTGCGTACGCAGCTGGACGGCGGCATCGGCCCGGATCTGATGTACGCCCGTGCCTATGCTTTTGGCCGCGATCTGTCGGCCGCCGGTTTCTTCTATAACTGCACCGACATCCCCGGTCTGAAGGAAAACTTCTCGGCTTCGAGCTTGGAGCCTTGGCAGAATGCCGACGGCACAATGTTCGCCGTTCCCTTCGCCGCGGTTTCCCACGTCGTATATTACAATAAAGATCTCTTCGCCGCCAACAAGCTGGAAATCCCCACCACTTGGGAAGATTTCATCAAGGTTTGTGATACCCTCAAGGCCGCTGGCGTCACCCCGCTGGCGAACGGCATTGCCGACAACTGGGACATCCTTGAGGTGTGCTTCCTGAGCATGCTGCCTAACTACGTCGGCGGCGCCGCCGAGCGCGCCAAGTACGAGAGCGGCGAAAAGAAGCTCAACGACGAAGCCTTCCTCGCCGCTTACACCGACTTCGCCTCTTTGGCGCAGTATCTGGATCCGGGCTTCTCCGCCCTCACCTACAACGACAGCCAGGTGATGTTCGGCTCCGGCCGCGCCGCTATGTTTATGGACGGCTCTTGGAGCTGCGGCACCTATGGCGACGTCGGCTTTGAGTGGGGCGTGTTCGCGGTTCCGGCGCGCGCCGGTTCCGAAACCCGCCTTTGCTTCCACCCGGATATGGCCATCACGATGAACAACGCCACCAAGTCCCCCGAAGAAGCCAAGGCGTTCCTAGCTTGGCTGTGCTCGCCGGAAGGCGCTGCCGAGGCCTCCAAGGTGCTTCCCGCCGGCTTCTTCCCGATGATTAACGCCACCATCACCATCGAGGAGCCCCATGCCAACGAAATCCTCGCGCTCAATCAGGGCAAGGATACCGACGCCCGCTTCGTATGGCCGGTATTCTCGGAGCTGTACAAGCCGATGCTCGAGGAGCTCAACAAGCTGCTCAAGGGCGAGACCACCCCGCAAGCTGCCGCCGACGCGGTCAACACCCTCGCCGAAGGCTACATCAAGAAATAAGCGTCTACCAACTAGGGCGGGGGCATTTCGCCTCCGCTCTTTCTTTCAAGTTTAAGCAGATGGGGGAAATAGGCATGGTAAGTACCTCCCAACGGCTGCGCGGTGGCAACTCGCTATCGCCGGGCGCTTCCTATTGGCTGCGTTATATCGTGCCGGGGCTGCTGATTTATGTGCTGTTTATGGCTTGGCCGCTGCTGGATTCGATCCGCATGAGCCTTTATGCCACCGAATCCGGTCACCGGTATTTCGCGGGCTTTGAAAACTATGCCCGCCTGTTCTCCGGCAGCGTCATCACCACGCGGTATTGGAACGCGTTTGGCCACACGTGGTATTTCTTCCTGGTCCACATGCTGGTGCAAAATTTGCTGGGCATCCTGTTTGCCACGATGCTGACCAGCGCCACCATGCGCGGGCGGCAGATCTACCAAACCATCATCTTCCTGCCGACGACGCTGGCGGTGCTGGTCACCGGCTATCTATGGAAGCTGATCCTCAACCCGCTATGGACGCGCGACATCCTGAACGCCGCCGGGCTGGGCGCGCTGGTGCGCCCTTGGCTGGGCGATTCCTCCACGGCGCTGACGGTGCTATCGCTGGTTTCCTGCTGGCAGTGGATCGGCATCCCGACGATGATGTTCGTGGCGGCGTTGCGCAACGTGCCCGAGGATCTGCTGGAGTCGGCCTCCATCGAGGGCGCCAATAGCTGGCATCAGTTCCGGCACATCAAGCTGCCGCTGATCCTGCCGGTGGTGGGCATGATCGCCATCCTGACCTTTGTCAATAACTTTAACGCCTTCGACGTCGTTTTCTCTATGGAGGGCGCCGACGGCCCTCCCGGCTATGCCACCGACCTGATCGGCACGCTGTTTTACCGCACCGGCATCGCCGGAGAGCACCCCATCGGCATCGCCGATCCCGGCTTGGGCTCCGCCATCGCCACGGTCACTTTCCTGATGCTGGCCTGCGGCGTCATTCCCACCCTGCGGCTGACGCAGACAAAGGAGTAGCGTATGATTGAGATGCAGAAAACAGAAAAAAAAGCGCGCTCCCTGCGCGTGCAAAACCTGCACCTTCCCTCGCACCTGATCTTGACGGTGTGGTCGTTCATCGCGCTGTTCCCGCTGTGGGTGCTGATCGTCAACTCGTTTAAGACGCGCTATACGATCTACGACAACCCCTTCTGGATTCCAGAAAAGTGGAACTTTTCCAACTATTCCGCGGTGCTCAAGAGCGGCGATTTCATGCGCTATTTCCAGAACAGCCTCGTCGTCGTGGTGCTCTCGCTGGCGCTGGTGCTGATCCTCGGCGCGCTGGCCGCCTACGCGCTGGCCAGTTGGCGCTCCCGCATCTCCCGGGCGCTCTACTTCCTGATGATCGCCGGCATGATGCTGCCCATCAAGATCGCCTCGATCCGCCTGCTCGGCCTCGTCAAGGCGCTGAACATCATCAACACCATCTGGGCGCTGATCCCGATCTATGTCGCCATGGGGCTGCCTATCGCGGTGTTCGTGCTCACCGAATTCGTGCGGCAGGTTCCCGGGGAATTGACCGAAGCCGGTTTTATCGATGGCGCAGGGCGCTTCTACATCTTCGGGCGCATCGTGCTGCCGCTATTGCGCCCGGCGCTGGCCACGGTGGCGATCTACAACCTAATCCCCTTCTGGAACGATCTGTGGTTCCCGCTGATCTTCATCACGCGCGAGGAGGCGAAGACGCTGCTGCTGGGCGTCACGCGGTTGTTTGGTCAGTACCAGACCGACTGGTCGAAAGTCTTGGCGGTGCTGACGCTCTCAGCGGTGCCGGTCATCACGCTGTACTTGCTGATGAGCAAACAGTTCATCAAGGGCATGACGGCGGGCGCGGTAAAGGGCTAACCGCAAAAACAGTTCTCAGCTACATCGTCAGTCCCTTACGGGCTGGCGATTTTCTTTGCCCAACCTGAAATCAGAATTAATACTCAGATCGTTTACTTACGCGGCTTTGTGTGCTATGGTTTTTGCACAGGATACTTTCCGTGTAACGAAAGATGCATCAGGGCGTGTTTGCTTTTGACGCGCACCTAGAAGGTGAGGCCTTTATGCGTAAGCGGCTTTGTGCTTTGTTTTTATGTGCGCTGCTTGTTATAGCGCCGACGTTCAGCGGCAATATGCGCGCCGGTGACGCGCCGACACAACCTGCGCCCACGAGTGAAGCTCATTTCGAGCTGACCGCTGAGCCGTCGCCCGAACCGTCGAGCGAGCCAACTGCCGAGCCATCAAACGAACCGACCGCCGAACCAACAGCCGAGCCGTCGCCCGCGCCGTCGAGCGAACCGACCACCGAGCCGTCACCCGAACCGACATCTGAGCCGACATCTGAGCCGACATCTGAGCCATCGAGCGAGCCGACGCCCGAGTCGTCGAGCGAACCAACCGCCACGCCAGAACCGGCGGATGAGCTGGTCTTGGCGCTGGGTTTGGGAAGTTACCCGGCCGCTGTGGATTTTATTCTGCGCGACCCGCCCAGCATTCTTACGGTGGGCGAATCCGAATTTTTGTCAGTCATGTATTTACCATTCAACGGCCCTTACTATGGAGAGATGATCATTGAATCCAGCGATCCCAGCGTGGTTGTCGCAGATGGTTATTATTTAAGGCCAAGAAAAGTAGGTACAGCCACGATCAGCTTGTATCTGGAAGCTCTCCCGGATACCATTCAACACTACGACGTAACGGTGATCGATCCAAACGCACTGCCGATCACCAACCTATCGCTTTGGTCACACACGCTAACGATAAAAAAAGGCGCTACTCCTACTATTCGCTTGGCCATGCTGCCTATCAACACCAACGAAACCCCGACCGTAACGAGCAGCGATGAATCCGTGGTGACGGCAAGCTATCACGACGGCCCGTTGGAGTGTGTGAATATCACGGGTATGGGTGTAGGTACAGCGACCATCACCGTGCGAGCGGCAAACGGCGCTTCCGATTCGGTCGAAGTCACCGTTTTGGACACTCCCGAAATCACAGATTTTGTGCTTGATAGGAGCGAAATTACCCTTCGTTTGGGCCATTCAACGTCGAATGTGGCCCGCTCTATGCAGGGCGAAAGCCTTTTCTCTGACAACGTCGTGATGACCTCCAGCGACCCAGCCGTGGTAGAGATTTATTATAGTCAATTGAATGGTAAGCGTGTAGGTTCCGCCACCATTACGTATCAGTTGGTCAGCGATCCTAGCGTCACACGCACATGCCTAGTGCATGTTGTGGACACCAATCCAACGCCTGCCACAGGCATCATGATCGACTGCATCCGCGCGACGATCGCCGTGGGCGAGGCCAAACACTTTTATTTGTACGATGAGCCATACGATCATACCGATAACATCACTTGGACCATCAGCGATACCAATGTGGCCGATGTGGATCAACAATTCGACATTCGGAATTGCTGGGTCATCGGCAAGACACCCGGCACAACAAAAATAAACGTCCAATCCGAGGGCGGCCTCACCGATGTGGCGTATCTCACCGTGATTCCTGCACGCCCTCCGCTGTCCTTTTTGCAGGACACCATCACCATACGCACTGGGCAAAAAGTACCGATGGCCGAACTTTTGCAGGGCATCGATGACTACAGCTATGAAGTGACAACGGCGAACTCCGCCGTAGCGCATACCTCCTATTACGAGATCACAGGGGCGGGCGTTGGATCAACGACCATTACCGTGTGGAACACGAACACCGCCAAGAAGACAGATACGATGACAGTAAACGTGGTAGCTGATAATCAGTTACCGATTACGTCGATCTCGCTCCCGGCTACCTATATAACCACCCCAATTGACCTATACGAAGGGCTGCTTGCGGCGGAAACCGCCCCTGCTCACAGCACCGAGAAAATTTCTTGGGCCTGCGATAATCCGGCGGTGTTGGCGCTGGGACGCTATGTATCAAACAACCGCGCGGTTTACTTCGATGAGTTGGCATTGGGCGAAGCCAATGTGACCGCGACGACGGAAGGCGGCCTGACGGCGACTACCCATGTGTCGGTTTTGCCCGCCTCCACTGGTCTCGCCTTCGGCAGTCCGGTTTTCAATCTGACTTCCGACTCCTCCGCGCAGACTACGCTCAACCGCACGCCCCTCGGCACAGCTGGAATAATTGTGTACAAGAGCCTCGATGAAAGCGTCGTCACCGTGGATCAGAGCGGTCGCCTGACTGCACAAGGGGCGGTCGGCACCTCCGCTACCGTGGTAGCTTGCCTTAAAAATAACGTAGCGGTTCGATCCGTATGCACGGTAAATATCGTTTCGCCTGGGACGCCGACTGCGGTGCCGACCGCTGTGCCGACCGCTGTGCCGACCGCTGTGCCGACTGCGGTGCCGACCGCTGTGCCGACTGCGGTGCCGACTGCGGTGCCGACTGCGGTGCCGACCGCTGTGCCGACCGCGGTGCCGACCGCGGTGCCGACCGCTGTGCCGACCGCAGTGCCGACCGCAGTGCCGACCGCTGTGCCGACCGCTGTGCCGACTGCGGTGCCGACTGCGGTGCCGACTGCGGTGCCGACCGCTGTGCCGACCGCTGTGCCGACCGCAGTGCCGACCGCCGTGCCGACTGCTGTGCCGACCGCTGTGCCGACCGCGGTGCCGACCGCGGTGCCTGCAACGACGACCCCAGCACCCACAACGGCTACCTCGGCGCCGACTCGATTCGCACCTGCCACGCAGGTCACGATTCAAAACACCGCAAATATCGAAAAGTCCAAAAAGCTGCAATTGGAGGTCGAAACCGTACCGAGCAACACCACCGATACCTTGACCTTCACGAGCAGCAATACCGCAGTCGCAACGGTTTCCAGCACCGGTCTGGTCACCGGCAAGGCGGCTGGCAAGGCGACGATCACGGTGAAAACAACAAGCGGCAAGAAGGCCACCTGCAAAGTAACGGTTTATCTGCCTGCCTCGGCGATGACGGTCACGCCAACCGCCGTAAAACTCAACATAAACGCCGCCCGTCGGCTCACCTGTACGGTAACCCCGCGCAGCGCACGCACATCGCTGACTTTCTCGAGCAGCGACACCGCCGTCGCCACGGTATCCAGCTCCGGCCTTATCAGGGCAAGAAGCCCGGGCAGCGCCACAATTCGCGTTGAGACAATCAACGGCCTTGCAAAAACCTGCGAGGTGACGGTTCTCTCACCCGCAACCTCCGTGAACATCAGCCCGGGTACTGCGCGCGTAAGCGCCGGCAAGACCGTACAGCTCTCCGCCTCGCTCATACCGAACAGCAGCAATGATTCCGTGGTCTGGGCTTCTCACAACACCGCAATCGCAACGGTCTCAAGCACCGGCCTGGTCACAGGCAAGGCAAGCGGAAGCGTTATCATCACCGCGAGAACCGATAGCGGCAAGACCGCGAATTGCGTGGTCGAAGTCTACCAGCCTGCCGCCAGCATGAAGCTCGATGCGGACATGGCTACGCTTACCGTGGGAAGCACGAGGCAACTCATCGCCTCCGTACCGCCAAGCAGCGCTGGCAGCCCCGTGACTTGGATCAGCATCGATGCCAATGTGGCGACGGTATCCTCCACTGGGTTGGTGACCGCCAAGGCTCCGGGAACCGTGGTCATTATTGCGAGAACAGGCAATGGATTGGCGAGATCCTGCATTGTGACGGTCCGGTGATCTGGATTTGAAAAATTGATTACCCCAACACGCTTTGCGCGATGGCTACCGCTGCCATCGCGTCTTTTGCGTAGAAATCCGCGCCGATGCGCGCAGCGTAAGCCTCGGTCAGCACCGCGCCGCCCACCATCACGCGGATCTTCGCGTCGCGCGCCTTGAGCAAGCCGATGGTGCGCTCCATGCTGGCGACGGTGGTGGTCATCAGCGCGCTGAGGCCGACCAGCTTCGCGCCGCGCCTTTGCGCCTCCTCCAGCACCCGCTCCGGCGGCACATCGCGCCCCAGATCCACGATCGCGTAGCCATAGTTCTCCAGCACAACCTTCACGATGTTCTTGCCGATATCGTGGATGTCGCCCTGCACCGTCGCCAGCACGATGGTTTTTTGCGTGGTCTGCTCGGCAGGCGGCAGCGCGGCGCGCAGCACCTCAAACGCTGCTTTCGCGGCCTCGGCGGATTGCAGCAGCTGCGGCAGGAACAGCTCCCCGGTTTCGTACCCGCGCCCCACCTGATCCAGCGCCGGAATGATGCAGGCGTCGACCAGCGCCAGCGGCTCGGTACGCGCGAGCAGCCGGCGGGTGAGCGGGCCGCTGCGCTCCTTGCGCCCGGCGACGATACAGGCGGCCAGCGCCTCGGCGGTGGCGTTCTCCTCGGCGGCGGGCGCAGGCGCAGCCTCCGCCGCTCGTTCGCTGAAGCGCGCGATGTACGCCGCGCTGCCCGCGTCGATGTGCTTGAGTTGGTGATAGCAGAACACCGCGTCCACCATCTCCCGCGCGTTGGGGTTGATGATCGGCAGATCCAGCCCGTGCGCCAGCGCCAGCGTCAAAAAAACTTGATTCAGCTTGCCCCGCTCCGGCAAACCGAAGGAAATATTGGAAACGCCCAGCGCGGTTTTCACCCCCAGCTCGCGCTTGACCATCGCCAGCGCCGTCAGCGTTTCATAGGCGATCTCCTGCTCCGCGCCGGAGGTCAGCGTAAGGCAGTCGATGATGACATCCTCGCGCGGGATGCCGTGCCGTTCGGCGGCGGATAGAATCTTGCGCGCGATGCACAGGCGCTCCTCCGCGGTGCGCGGGATGCCGGTGCGATCCAGCGTTAAGCCGACCACCATCGCGCCATACTTTTTCACCAGCGGGAGCACAGATTCGAGCACATCGTCCTCGCCGTTAACCGAGTTGACGATGGCCTTGCCGCAGCAGGCGCGCAGCCCGGCCTCCGCCGCGCGCACGTCGCTGGAATCGATCTGCAGCGGCGCGCGCGTCACCGCCTGCACCGCACCGACCACAAGCGCCATCGTAGCCGCCTCGTCGATGCCGGGCAGGCCAACGTTCACGTCGAGAATATCAGCGCCAGCCTCGATCTGCTCAATGGCTTGGCCTACGATATAATCTAAATCCCCCTCGCGCAGAGCGGCCTGGAAGCGCTTCTTGCCGGTAGGGTTAATGCGTTCGCCGATGATGCGCACCCGGTCGATAACCACGGCGTCGCTGGCCGAGCATACAGCCGTCACCGGCTGCCGCGACCGGGGCAGCGGCGCGCGCCCGGCGCTCAGCGCCGCCAGCTCGCTGATGAACTCCGGCGAGGTACCGCAGCAGCCACCCACGGCACGGACGCCCAGCGCCAGCGCCTCCTCCATAGCGGCGCAAAAGGCGGCGGTGTCGGTGGGAAAAACCGTCTTGCCGCCGATAATCTCCGGTAGCCCGGCGTTGGGCTTGAGGATCAGCGGCGTATCCACCCAGCGCGCGATTTCCCGCAGCATGGGCAGCATCTCCGCCGGACCCACCGAACAGTTGAGGCCGAGAAAGTCGACGCCCAGCCCGGCCAGCGTCAACGCCATCGAGGGCAGCCCGACGCCCATGAAGGTACGCTGGTTCTCCTCGAAGGACATCGTGCAAAAAACCGGCAGGTCGCTGTGCTCCTTGGCGGCCAGCACCGCGCAACGCGCCTCCTGCAGGTCGGTCATGGTTTCGATGTAGATGGCGTCCACCCCGGCGGCGGCGCCCGCCCGCACCTGCTCGGCGAACAGCGCGTAGGCTTCCTCGAAGCCCAGCGTACCGCCGGGCGCCAGCAACTCGCCGATGGGGCCGACGTCCAGCGCCACGAATCCGCCCGCCGCGCAGGACGCTACCGCCGCGCGGGCGATGCGCACCGCCGCCGCGATTGCCTCGTGTACCGAAACCTCCGGCGGCAGCTTGTGCCGGTTCGCGCCAAAGGTGTTGGTCAATATCATATGAGACCCGGCGTCTAGGTAGGCGCGATGGACCGCTTGCACCGCCTCCGGATGCGAGAGGTTCCACAGTTCCGGGTTCTCGCCCAGCGCGAGCCCCGCCGCCTGCAACAGCGTACCCATCGCACCATCCAGCACCAGAATCCGTTCCTTGGCAAATGCTCTAACGTCCACAGCGCTTTCCCGCCTTTCGCAAGCTACAGTTTCCCGCCGACGCGCAGCGCGCGCAAGCATCGATCGCACCGGTCACATCGGCCGCGCCGGTCGCACCGGCCGCGCCGATCGCACCGGTCGCACCGATCAGCCCCATCACTGCCGTCACGCTCTTGCGCGGGGTGAGCAGATGGCTGCCTGTGCAGTGCAGCCCGATGCGGCGCGGCGCGTCCAGCACCGCCAACAATTTCGGCTGCAGCGCCAGCGGCAGATCGCCATAGCCCGGGCTGTAGCGCATGGTGGTGGGTCTCCCCTCCTGAAGCTTGTCGCAACAGGCCTCGATCAGCGTATTGGCGATGGCGTCGAGCACCAACCCATCGGTGATGGAACGGCGCTGCGCCGCGTCGATGGCGCGATCCGCCGCCGCGCCCAGCGTCGCGGCCATCAGCAGGCAGGCATCGCAACCCGTCAGCAGCGCGGCAATATCCTCCCCCGGCAGCACCAGTGCGCTGCCCGCCAAGCGAATGCCCTCCGGCTCGCGCTCCAGCGCAAATTCAGCGCACGCATAGCGCGGCGTGGCCTGCGCCGTCAGTTCGGGCAGCAGGCGCTCCACCGCCGCAACAGTTTCCTCCGGCACGCGCCCCAGCACGCAGCCCAGGTAACGGTATACCTCGGCGCGATCCAAGTCCTCGCTCAGTTCACGCGCGTTCATCATGCCGTCAGCAACGAGGCGATGGCCTCGTGGATGCGCTGCGCGATGTAGGGATTGTTCATCGTATACAGGTGGATGCCGTCCACATCCTGCGCGACGAGGTCGACGATCTGGTTGACGGCGTAAGCGATGCCCGCATCGCGCATGGCGATGGGGTTGTGCTCGTACCTCGCCATCATCTTGATGAATTTTTCGGGCAGCGTCGCGCCGCAGAGCGAAACCATGCGCTCGATCTGCCGCTTGTTGGTCACCGGCATGATACCCGCCTCGATGGGTACCGCGATGCCCGCCAGCGCCGCCCGCTCGCGAAATTGATAAAAATAGCGGTTGTCGAAAAACAGCTGCGAAATCAGATGATCTGCGCCCGCCTCGACCTTGGTTTTCAGATTGCGCAGATCAGGCACCACGCCGCCGGATTCGGCATGCCCCTCAGGATAGCACGCGCCGATGACGTTAAAATCCCCCTGCGCCTTGATGAAGGCGATCAGGTCACTGGCGTGGGCAAAGTCGCCGCGGCCGGGGTTGTCGGGCGTGGTATCGCCGCGCAGCGCAAGAATGTTCTCGACGCCGCTTTCGCGCAACTCGCCAAGCAACTCCCGCACCTCCTCCTTGGAGAGGTGGATGCCCGGCAGATGCGCGACGCTCTCGATGCCGTATTGCCGCTTGATATCGGTGGCGATCTGCACGGTGGCGTGGCGGTTCTCGCTGCCGCCCGCGCCGTAGGTCACGCTGATAAAATCCGGCCGAAGGTTCTTCAGGCCGTCTATAGTGTGGTAGATGGTGTCCATTGGCGCTTCCCGCTTGGGCGGGAACACCTCGAAGGACAGCACCTGCTTTTTTCGAAACAGTTCTGGCGTTCTCATGTCTTGCCTCGCTTTACGCAATTGATTGGACATAGTATAAAGCATTTTTGTTGACAAGACAACAAACCCGGCGCATGATGTTGAAAAGCATCCGCCGCAATCCGCGGTACGAGGAGGAAAACGCAATGCTGATCGACATCACGCTGAAAATCACGCCCGCGATGGTTTCGGACGCGCAGGGCAACGAAAAGAAGACGCTCGTCGGGCATCTGGGCACGCACTTCGATGTGATGGACAAGGAATTTCCGCTGGACTATACGCGGCGGCAGGCGGTGGTTTTCGATGTGCGCGCCGTCTCCGGCAGGGACATCGAAGTCGCCGATATCGATCTGGGCAGCGTCGCGCCGGGCATGTTTGTCGCCTTCTATTCGGGTTTCATCGAGCGGGTGGGCTACGGCGGCCCGGTTTATTTCAAGGAGCATCCGCAGCTTTCCCTCCCCCTCCTCGATGCGCTGCTGGACAGGGGCATCGCCATCATCGGCATCGACTTCGCCGGCGTGCGCAGGGGGAAAGAACACACCCCGATGGATCAGCGCTGCGCCGACCGGGATGTGTTCGTGATCGAGAACCTTTGCAATTTAGGCAGCGTGCTGGCGCACGGAAGCGGCTTTATCGCCAACACCTTTCCGGTGAATTACGCGGGCATGACGGGGCTGCCCTGCCGGGTGGTGGCGGAGGTATAAAGGGATCCGCCGTGTTTAACTGCGCAGAGCAAAAGCATTTCCCTTTGCGAGCGGCACTGCGAAGGTCCCGGGCGATCGCAAAGCCCTGGTCGCTCCCCGAAGGGAGCGAAATACTCCTCGATTTGAGCTGAGATTTCGCCCTCACGGGCGACAAAAGGGCTTTCCGCTCGCCCTTTTAAAACCTTCGAGGCGTAACTTCATTCATTTCCTATGAATGAAAATGTAAATACTTTTGCCCTGTTTAACTGCGCCACGCTTCTTGACTTTTTGCGGCATATCGATATACTTAGTACCAGATGAATAGCTGGGTCGCCAATCGGCAGTTCTTCGCGGCTGATTTTGGGTCTTAGCTTTCGGGTGAGGCGCTCCATTATTGTGGAGTCCTCCATTTTGTTGTATTGCCCTTTTATGGTACATGCGTGGAAAACCCTTCGGGGGTTCGGATGCTTACATTTGGGATGTTTCTATTATGAATCGGTGAAAGTGGGTGCTATCGTGACACTTGAGTTGCTAGAGCAAATTCAGCAGGCCGAACAGCGCGCCGAGGAAGCGCGGCAAAACGCCACGCGGCAGGCGCGTGAAATCGTCAGCGCCGTCGAGGAGGCGAATATTGCTCAACAAAGGCAAATGGCGGTCGAGCTGCGCGAGCTTGTGCAGGGCGTGATGGACGAAGCCCGCGCCAAGGCAAACGTGGAGATCGAGCGCCTTCAAGCGCAAAACGATGCGCAGAACCTCGCCCTGAGCGCAAAGGCGCAATCGCTGCGGGAACAGGCCGCACAAAGGATCTTTGAAAGGATCGTGAACGATGGCCATTGTTGAAATGCAGAAAATGGCGCTGCTGGCCATCCGGGATGACCGCGAACCCATCCTGCGCGCACTGCAGCGGCTTGGATGCAGCGAGGTTCGCGAGATTCCTTGGGACGAAGCGGAACCTTTCCGCGCGGTACCCGATCAGCAGATGGCGCAGATCGATCAGCAGCTCAGCCGCGTCCAATGGGCGATCGGCCAACTGGGCAAATTCGCCGCGCCCGCGAAGGGCATGCTGGCGAGCTTTGCGGGTAAAAGCACCGTCGAGCCCGAGCAGATGCGCCGAATCCTTCAGGCCAAGGAAGATCTCCTGCGCATCGTTTCCGAGGTCGAGGATTGTGAGCGCCAAAGAGGAGCGGCCCACACGCAGGAAGCGCGCGTGCGCGCGGCCAGAGAGCAGCTCTTGCCTTGGGAGGCGCTGGACATCCCGCTGGAGCGCCTCGGCAATACCGCTTACACAAGCGTTCGCTTGATCGCTTTGCCGCTCAAAGCGCAGCAGGCCTTTCAGGAGGAAACCGACAAGCTCGGCCAGATGGCGTCGGTACACATCCTTTCAACGGATCGGAGCACGGCCTACTGCCTGCTGATTCACCACGCGCACATCGCCCCGCAGCTCGAAGCGGCGATGAAAGCCGCCGATGCGTCGATGGCCTCGCTCCCCGCCGCGCAAGGAACCGTCAAGGAAAACCTGCGGCGCTTGGAAGCGCAGTTGGAAGAGATCGAAGCGGATCGCGCGCGAATCGCGGCAAGATTAAAAGAACTCGCCGCAAATCTTGACGACTTGAAGATCCTGCACGATATCGAGCAGTCGCAGTCGATGCGCGACAAAGCGGTCAGCAAGCTTTTGCAGACCGAGAAGGTTTTTTATTTGGAGGGATGGGTTCCCCAGCCTCAAGCGGCCTTGGTAGAAGCGAAGCTGAAAGAAACCTCGCCTACCTGCACGCTGGACATCTCTAGCCCTGCGCCGGATGAAAAGCCGCCGACGCTCTTGCGTAACGCCTCCATCGTCACGCCATTCGAGAGCATCGTGGCCGGTTTTTCTCTGCCCGATCCCAAGGGGCTGGATCCTACCTTTATCATGACCCCGTTCTTCGCTTGCTTCTTTGGCATGATGGTTTCGGACGCGGGCTATGGCCTTATCCTCGCATTATTGATCCCCCTCATCATCTTCCTCGTCAAGCCCAAGGGCGGCGCGAAGAAGCTCATGTGGGTGCTGGCCATCGGCGGCATCTTTACGGTGCTTTGGGGGTTCCTGTTTAATACCTGGTTCGGAACAAGCCCGTTGCCGGTCTTCCTTAACCCGATGGAACAACCGCTGGAAATGATGGGGCTTTGCCTCGGCCTTGGCGTGGTGCATCTGTTCACCGCGATGGGCATCGCGGCGTACATCAACCTAAAGCGGGGCGACGTGCTGGCGGCGGTTGTGGATCAGTTCTGCTGGGTCGCGCTGCTGTGCGGACTGGGGCTTATGGCGCTGCCAAGCTTGGCGCTGTTCGGCAAGGTGTTGGCCATCGCGGGCTTCTTGGGCATCCTGCTCTTCGCCGGTCGGGCCAAGACCAATTTCTTCTCACGCATCCTTAGCGGCCTCGGGAGCCTCTACGGCATCTCCGGCTGGCTGGGCGATATCCTCAGCTATTCCCGTCTGTTCGGAATGGGGCTAGCCACCGGCGTCATCGGCATGGTCATCAACATGCTGGCGGGCATGGTGATGGGCGCTGGGCCGATCGGCATCTTCTTCGGCATATTGGTGCTGCTCGTCGGCCACGGCTTCAATATGGCCATCAACGTGCTGGGCGCTTACGTTCATGCCTGCCGGTTGCAGTACATCGAGTTTTTCAATAAATTCTACGAAGACGGCGGTGTTCCGTTCAAGCCGCTTCACGGAGAAACCCGGTATGTGAACCTGTCGAAAAGCGACATATAAATAATCAAAAGAATACATTTAGGAGGACTGCGTTATGGAACTGGGACAGGTATTGGCGTTGGTGGGAGTAGTGTTGGCGGTATTTTTGAGCGGTCTGGGCTCTGCCTTGGGCATTCGCATCGCGGGCCAAGCGGCTGCGGGTGTGTGCTCCGAAGATCCCGATCTGTTCGGCAAGGTGCTGGTCATTCAGCTGCTGCCGGGTACGCAGGGACTGTACGGCTTTCTGATCGGCCTCATCGTGCTCTTTAAGGTCGGCTTTATCAGCGCGACGGGCATGATGCCCGTATCGGTTGATACCGGCATGCACATTTTGATCGGCTGCCTGCCCATCGCCATCGTAGGCTTCGGCTCTGCGGTTTACCAAGGCCAAGTTGGCGCGGCCGCGATCAACATGGTGGCTCGCCGCCCGGAGCAATCGGGTAAGGGCATCACGATGACCGTTACGGTGGAGACCTACGCGGTACTTGCGCTGCTGGCTTCCTTCTTGCTGGTTCAGTTCGCCAAATAGGGGATAGAACGATGAATATCGACGCCATCCTAGAGAAAATCGCGGTCGACGCGCGCAGCGATGCGGAGCGTTTGCTCGACGCGGCGCGCGAAAAGACGGAAACGCTGCAAAAAGCGTTTGACGAAGCCGCGGAGCAAAAGCGCAAAGCCGCTATGAGCGAAGCGCAAAACGAGGCGGAAGCGCTGCGGGATCGTATGCTCCGCATGGCGAGCCTTGAAGAGCGCAAAAAGCAACTCGAAATGAAGCGCGCGGAAATCGACCAAGCGTTTGCGGCGGCGCTTCAAAAGATGCTTGCCATGCCCAAAGACGCGGCGCGGGCTTTCCACGAGCGAATCTTGCTTTCGAATGCCCAAGGAAACGAAACCCTGATTGTTTCCGAGGGGGACGCGAGGCTTTTTGATGATGCCTTCATGGCGCAGGTAAATCTAGCGCTGAAGAAAGCCGGGAAGCCCGGTTCGCTCGGCCTGTCCGCCGAGCGCCGCCCGCTTCAGGGGGGATTTGTGCTTTCGCTAAACGGCATGGAAGTGAATTGCAGCTATGATTCGCTTCTTCGCGCAGCTAGGGACGAGATGGAAGGCGAAACGGCGTCCATCCTGTTTCCCGCCTAAGGTGAATGTGTGAAGGAGGGTTTTATTTGCCGCAACAAAGCAATGCTTATGCAGTAGGCCGCATCAGCGTCTTGCTGCGCGAAAAGTTGGACGCGACAACGATGGAGCGGCTCCTTTCCGCGAGCACGTTGCCCGAAGCGCTGCGCGTTTTGCAGGATACGGGCTTATTCGATCAGCAGCACGAGGACTATGAGCGCATCGCGTCCGAGCATGTGCAAAAGGCGTATGCCTTTCTGCAAGAGGTGACGCCGAATCCGCGCGTCACGGACTGCTTTCTCGTCCGGTTCGATGTCCACAATCTCAAAACGTTGCTCAAGGCGCGCTGCCTATCGCAAGCGGCGGAAAACCTGTCCGAATGCGGCATGTTCCCGGTGGAGCAGTTGCGCCATGCGGTAGAGGAAAGAAAATACCCGCTTTTGCCGGCGCCCCTCCGCGAGGCGATGGAGGCGCTGGAAAAGCGCTTGGCCGTTCGGGAGGATCCGCTCGATATCGACGTCAGTTTGGACAAAGCCATGTTCGCTTGGATTTTCGAAAGCCTAGCGGCGGAGCGTTCCTTCACCGTGTTTGCCTATTTTGTTGCCAAGGTTGATTTGCAGTGCGCGGTCATGTTGGTGCGCTGTTTGAAAATGGGCAAGAACAGCTCCTTTTTCGAACAATTTCTTCTCCCCGGCGGCACGGTTCGCGATGCCCAGTGGCTCGAGGCGTACGAGCATCCGAACAAGCTGCCGGGCTTGCTAAAACCCTATGGCGAAAAGATCGCTCAGGCGATTCACGCAGCGGTGGATGCGGACGCGTTGCCCGCCTTCGAAAAGGCGGCGGACGACGCCTTGCTGCATTTGTTTGACGCAAAACGGAAGGATCCGCTGGCCATCGAGCCGCTCATCGCCTACGTGCTGCTGCGCGAGCGGGAGGCCGCCGCCATCCGCCTGATCTTGGCATCCAAGGCCAACGGGTTTGCCCCGGATGCCGTAAGTGAAAGGTTGCGTGAGTTGTATGCCTGATGTAGCAAAGATGGGCGTAGTGGGCGAGCGCGACGCGGTGTTGGCGTTCAAGGCGATGGGCATGGAGGTCATACCGGCCACAACGGCTGAGGAAGCGGCGGCGGCGCTCAAAAAGCTGGTGAAACAAGGTTGCGCGGTGATCTTTGTCACCGAGCAAACCATCGGCTTGATCGAAGAGACCCTCTCCCGTTATCAAGCGGAGACATTCCCGGCGATCATTCCAATTCCGGGAAGCCAGGGCGCGGCTGGCGTAGGCATGCAGCGCTTGAAGGAAAACGTGGAAAAGGCGCTGGGCGCTGACATTTTATTTCAGAAAGAGGGATAAGCATTATGCCAGCGGGAACGATCGTCAAGGTTGCCGGCCCTTTGATCGTAGCGAAGAATATGGCCGATGCGCGCATGTACGATGTTGTGCGCGTTTCCAATAAGCGTTTGGTGGGCGAGATCATCGAGCTCAGAGGAGATCTGGCCTCCATTCAGGTGTACGAGGAGACCTCGGGGCTGCGCCCGGGCGAGCCCGTGGAGTCGATCGGCACGCCGTTGTCGGTTGAATTGGGGCCTGGCCTGATCGAATCGATCTTTGACGGCATTCAGCGGCCGCTGGACAAGATTCGCGCCCAAGTCGGCGAGCGCATTTCTCGCGGCGTGGACGTTCCCGCGCTGGATCGCGAGCGCGTATGGCCCTTTGAGCCCCGCGTGCTGGTGGGCGAAAAGGTATCCGCCGGCGATGTGATTGGCATCGTGCAGGAGACCGCCGTTGTGGAGCATCGCGTGATGGTGCCCTATGGCGTCCAAGGCGAAGTGGTTTCCATCCACAGCGGCGCGGCCAAGGTGACCGACACCGTTTGTGTGCTTCGCCAAGCGGACGGCCAGCAGATCGCTTTGACGATGATGCAGCGCTGGCCTGTGCGCAAGGGGCGTCCCTATCTGGAAAAGCTGGCGCCCACCGGCCCTATGGTGACGGGTCAGCGGGTTATCGATACGTTTTTCCCGGTGGCAAGCGGCGGCGTGGCCGCGGTACCCGGCCCCTTCGGCTCGGGCAAAACCGTGGTGCAGCACCAGCTAGCCAAGTGGGCGGACGCGGAAATCATCGTGTACGTGGGCTGCGGCGAGCGCGGCAATGAGATGACCGACGTGCTGATGGAGTTCCCGGAGCTCCACGACCCGCGCACCGGAGAATCGCTAATGAAACGCACCGTGCTCATCGCCAATACCTCCGATATGCCGGTGGCGGCGCGCGAAGCCTCCATCTATACAGGCATTACCATCGCGGAATATTTCCGCGACATGGGTTACAAGGTCGCCATCATGGCCGACTCCACCTCCCGCTGGGCCGAAGCGCTGCGCGAGATGTCCGGCCGCTTGGAAGAGATGCCCGGCGAGGAAGGCTATCCCGCCTACTTGGGATCGCGCATCGCGGAGTTCTATGAGCGCGCCGGGTTGGTAAAATGCTTGGGGCAAAAGGACCGAAGCGGCAGCATAACCGCCATCGGCGCCGTTTCCCCGCCGGGCGGCGATATTTCCGAGCCGGTTTCGCAGGCCACGCTGCGCATCGTGAAGGTGTTCTGGGGTCTCTCCGCGCAGCTTGCCTACAAGCGCCACTTCCCGGCCATCGATTGGCTCATGTCCTATTCGCTGTACATCGATCGGCTCGGCACTTGGTTCTCCGATAATGTTTCGCCCGATTGGCTGGAGCTGCGTGCCGCCGCCATGGGCGTGCTGCAAGAAGAAGCCGAGCTTGAAGAAATCGTCCGGCTGGTGGGCATCGATGCGCTTTCTTGGAAGGATCGCCTGACGCTGGAAGCGGCGCGCTCCATCCGCGAGGATTATCTGCATCAAAACGCGTTCGACGAAGTGGATACCTATACGTCGATGAACAAGCAGTACCGCATGCTGCGCCTGATTCTAGCCTTCCTTGCCCAAGGCCAAAAGGCGCTCGACGCGGGAGCCGAGCTTTCCAAGGTGATCGGTCTTTCCGTTCGCGATCAAATCGGGCGCACGAAATACATTCCCGAGAGCGAGATGCACCGCTTTGACGAAATCGAAAACGAATTGCTCACCCGGATGGCGGCGCTTTCGGACGAGGGGGGACGATAAGGATGTTCAAAGAATATCGAACGATTAAAGAAGTTGTGGGACCGCTGATGCTGGTGGAAGGCGTAGAAGGCGTCGCCTACAATGAACTGGTGGAAATTGAGCAGGCCAGCGGCGAAGTGCGCAGCGGCAAGGTGCTGGAAGTCAACGGCGACAAAGCGCTTGTCCAGCTTTTCGAAAGCTCCAACGGATTAAAGATCGACGATGCGAAGGCGCGCTTTCTGGGCCGGAGCATCGAGCTCGCCGTGTCGGAGGACATCTTGGGGCGCGTGTTCGACGGTCTCGGGCGTCCGAAGGATGGCGGGCCGGAGCTGATCGCGGAAAAGCGCTTGGACATCAACGGCGAGCCGCTGAATCCCGCCGCCCGCGACTATCCCTCCGAGTTTATCCAGACCGGTATTTCGGCCATTGACGGCCTCAACACGCTCGTGCGCGGACAAAAGCTGCCGGTCTTTTCGGGATCCGGTTTGCCCCACGCGCAGCTCGCGACGCAGATCGCCCGGCAGGCGCGAGTGCTAGGCACCGACACGCCCTTCGCCGTGGTATTTGCCGCCGTGGGCATCACCTTTGAAGAAGCCGATTACTTTATCAGCGACTTCCGCCGCACGGGCGCCATTGAGCGCGCGGTGCTGTTCATGAACCTTGCCAACGATCCCGCCATCGAGCGCATTGCCACCCCGCGCATGGCGCTGACCGCTGCGGAGTACTTGGCCTACGAAAAGGGCATGCACGTGCTGGTCATCATGACCGATATCACCAACTACGCGGACGCGCTCCGCGAAGTTTCCGCCGCGCGCAAGGAAGTGCCGGGCCGCCGCGGCTACCCGGGCTATCTGTATACCGACTTGGCCTCGATGTACGAGCGTGCGGGGCGCGTGATCGGCAAGCCCGGTTCCATTACGCAGATCCCCATCCTCTCCATGCCGGAGGACGATAAGACGCACCCGATCCCCGATTTGACGGGTTACATCACCGAGGGCCAGATTATCCTAAGCCGCGATTTGTACCGCAAGGGCGTCCAGCCGCCCATCGACGTTTTGCCCTCCCTTTCCCGCCTGAAGGACAAGGGCATCGGCAAGGGAAAAACGCGCGAGGATCACGCACCGACCATGAACCAGCTGTTCGCGGCCTACTCTCGCGGCAAGGATGCCAAGGAACTGGCCGTCATCTTGGGCGACGCGGCGCTGACCGACGTGGACAAAAAATACGCTGCGTTCGCCGATGCGTTTGAGCGGGAATACGTGGCCCAGGGCTATGAGAAGAATCGAAATATCGAAGAGACCTTGGCGCTCGGATGGAGGCTCCTGTCCATCCTGCCGCGCAACGAGCTCAAGCGCATACGCGACGAAATGCTTGACCATTACCTGCCCAGTGAGGGGGATGCATAATGCCGCTTGCACAGGTGAACCCAACGCGCATGGAGCTAACCCGGCTGAAAAAGCGGCTGGTGACGGCCAAGCGCGGGCATAAGCTGCTCAAGGACAAGCGGGATGAGATGGTGCGCCGTTTCATCGCGCTGGTTCGCGAGAACCGCGATTTACGCATGCAGATGGAAGAGGAATTGACCTTCGCGTTGCGCGAATTCGCCTTGGCGCGCGCCGTTATGGAGCCTGAGGCCTTGGAGGAAGCGGTGCTTTATCCCGCGCGTCAAGCCAAGCTGCTCTTGGGCTATGACAACATCATGTCCGTCAAGGTTCCCCGCATCGCCATCGACGAGCAAAGCATGGGCGAGACGGTTCTGCCTTACGGCCTAGCGTCCACCTCGGCGCAGTTGGACGGCGCGATCGCCACCATGGCAAAGACCCTTCCCCTGATGATCCAATTGGCGCAGATCGAAAAAACCTGCAATTTGCTGGCCATCGAGATCGAGAAGGCGCGCCGCCGGGTAAACGCGCTGGAATACGTCATGATCCCGGACTTGGAGCAGAACATCCGCAGCATTGCGATGAAGCTCGAGGAAAATGAGCGCGGTTCCCGCACGCGGCTCATGAAGGTGAAGGACATGCTGGCGGCTAGAGGATAAATGCATTACACGAAAAAAGCCATGAAATGCTAACGTTTCATGGCTTTTTTCGTGTGTGATCGCATTTTTCGTGCTCGCCCGTATGTTACAAAGCTCTCCCGCTATTGCGTCACGAACTCCTGCCCGCGTTCCGCTAACACCTGCAATGAAACGTTTGTCAGATGCATATACTGCACGCCGTTTTCATCGTAGTATTCCAGCACGCCCGTCACCTCAATCCAATCGTTCACCGTTGGCTGCGGCTGATCCCAAACAAACTCAAAGGCGGCTCTGCCGTCCGCGCCGCAACAGCCGGGGCTATTGCGGTACACAAAATAGTAAGTTACACCGTTTTCTTCGTTCTTCATTTCGTCAAACATGCCCTGCAGCTTGATAACCTTGCCGATATAATCGTCGGTGTTCATGAAAATGTCGTTGATTTGCCCCAAAAACATCTTTTCACGGATTTCCACTATTTCCTTGCCCTCATAGGCGGATAGATCGTCAGCGGATTGGGGGTCTGGCGCGGCAGCGCCAACCGCTAGCGCGACGCCACCACCTACCATCAGCACAGTGAGCACAATAAACAAAAAACGTTTCAAATCATTCTCTCCCTTCCACGCAACAAGTGAATCAACCAGAATAGCCCGAATGCCAGAACATTCACCAGCACCACGCTTGCACCGGTAGGAATGGCGTACAGATACGACCCGACCACGCCCAAGAAAAAGCACGCCAACGACACCGCCGCCGAACAAATGGTCACGCTCTGAAACCGTTTGCAAACCCGCATGGATGTCAGCGCCGGAAAGATCACCAGGCTGGAGATCAGCAGCGCCCCCATCATCCGCATGCCCAGCACGATGGTGATCGCGGTCAAAAAGGCAATCAGCATGTTGTAAAGGCCGGTACGGGTACCCGTTGCCTGGGCAAAGGTTTCGTCAAAAGTGACGGCAAAAATCTTGTGGTAGCACAGCACGAAGAGCGCCAGAACCACGGCGCACAACGCGATGCTCAGCGCGACATCGTCTTTGTTCATCGCCAGAATACTGCCGAACATGTAGTTGCACACATCGGTATTCATGCCGGTCGTCAGCGAAATCACCACCACGCCGATGGCCAATGATGCCTTGGAAATGAGCGCGATGGCGGCATCCCCTTTGATCATGCTATTTTCGCTAATGCGCAGCAGCAGAAACGCCGCCAGCACCACCACCGGAATGGACACCAGCAGCGGCGCGGCCTGCATAGCGGTGGCGATGGCCAGCGTACCAAATCCCACGTGGGAAAGTCCATCGCCGATCATCGCATAGCGCTTGAGCACGAGGCTAACGCCCAGTAGCGCCGCGCAAAGCGAAACCAAGAGACCCACGATTACCGCCCGAACCAGAAACGCATAGGAAAACATCTCCATCAATGTCCGGATCATTCCCGCGCACCTCCTGTGAAGGACTGGCCGGCCGCGCTCCGCAGATACTCGGCGGTGGTGCCAAAGAATACCTGCTCGCCCTGAAGATGCAGGATGTGGTCGGCGTACCGCACCGCGCTTTCGATGTCGTGGGACACCATGATGACGGTGATGCCCAGCGCTTTGTTGATCTCGTTGATGAGCCGATAAAGCTCCTGCGTAACCAATGGATCCAGCCCGGCCACCGGTTCATCCAAGAGTAGCACCTTCTGCGTGGCGCAGAGCGCCCTTGCCAGCAATACCCGCTGCTGCTGGCCGCCGGATAGCTCCCGGTAGCAGCAGTTGCGCAGCGCGGCGATGCCCAAGCGCTCTAGGTTTTCCGACGCCGCCGATTCGTCTGCCCGTGCATAAAACGGCAGCATACCCCGCCGCGCCAACCGACCCGAGAGCACCACCTCGTATACACTGGCGGGAAAGTCCTTTTGCGCCGCGGTTTGTTGCGGCAGATAGCCGATCTCGTTGGGTCTGAGGTTTTCTCCCAACTCCACCCGGCCCGCAACCGGTGCTTTCAGGCGCAGCAGACCTTTCATCAGCGTGCTTTTACCCGATCCGTTTTCACCCACCACGCACAGGTAATCGCCCTTGTTCACGGTAAAGTTTAGCTTGCTTATCGCAGGGTGGCCTTCGTACGCAAACGCGGCGTCAAAGCACTGAATCAGCGGCATTACCACAACGCCTCCTTCAACGCTTCCACGTTGCGATGCATCAGCGTCAAGTAGGTCATGCCCTCCTCAAAATCACGCTTTGAAATGTTGTGGCACGCGTGCAGCAGAAGCTTCTTCGCCCCGGTTGCCTCACAAATCGCGTCGGCCATTTTCATGTTGGACATTTCAATGTGGAACACGACGGGAATCTCCTCATCCCGTACCTTGTCGATCAAAAAGGCGACGGTTTTCGCGCTCGGCTCACTCTCTGTGGAACAGCCCGGAAATGCCGCGAAATAGTCGAGCCCATATGCGTCGGCGAGGTAGCGGAAGGGAAACCGATCGCCGAACACCAGTGTTTTACGCACCGCCTTGTCCGCCACCGCTTGAAGCGCAGCGTCCAGCGCATCCAATTCGCCTTGATAGTCGGTTGCGTTTTGCTGATACGCGGCCGCGTTGTCCGGGTCCGCTTCCGCCAGCACCGCCGCCAACCGCGCTACGATTTGCTTGACGTTCTTGGGCGCGGTCCAAACATGCTCGTCATACGCATGCTCGTGCTCCTCTTCATCAGCGTGCTCGTCGCTCTCCATACCCTCCACGTGCTCTTCCTCGACCGCATCCACGCACTCGAGCATCGCAACGATGCGCATTTGGCTGGTATCCATAGACGACAGCACCCGCTTCGCCCACTCGTCACCCTCGCCGCCCACGTAAATGAACACGTCACAGCTTTGGATCTTGATGATATCTTGGGGCGTTGGCTCGTACGAATGGCTTTCCGAGCCGGGCGGCAACAGCATGCTCACCCGCGCCCGGTCGCCGGCGATCCGGCGCGCAAAATCATAGCCGGGAAACACGGTAGAAACCACCTGAATGCCACGCTCCGCCGTACCCGCTAGCACCGAGCCTGACATATGCATCGTGCAAATGAGGATCAAAACAAGCCCTAACACAATTTTTTTACGCACAAAAATAGACCTCCATCGTTTTTTTGTGTACAAAAACACGAGGAAGACGCTATGCGCTACTGCGCATGGCGCTTCCCACAAACGAGGGGCCTATCTCAATTGTTCATTCGCACTTTACGGGAAACCAAGCTGCCGACCTGCGCGCCTTCAGCCGCCAAGCGAAAGACACACAGAACGCCATATATCGCAAGCGTAACGCCCGCCAACGCCAAGAGGAACCCTAGCTGCTTTAGGAGCGACTGGGCGCAAGAGATCTGTAAACAAGCCGTGCATTGGCGATCCGGAAGATGGTGATGCCCGATATGAGCAGCCGCGAGCACCGATATCAGGAGCGTCGACGCCACAAACAAAACGCAGAGCGTTAAGACAAACGACCGTCTCAGCGATCGGTTTTTTTGCATGCGGCGCACCCCTTTCCCCCGGCAACCCGGTTATTTGCACGACCACATTCTAGCACGGCCACACATGGGTGTCAAATAAGCGCTCCCGTACCTGCGCCTGCCCGGCAAGCGTCTTTGACGACAAACAAACAGCTATTCCTCCCGCAGCCATTCCGTGTGGAAGAATTGCCCGCGCGGGGCATCGATGCGTTCGTACCGGTGCGCGCCAAAGTAATCGCGCTGTGCCTGTAACAAATTGGCCGGTAGATTCGCGCAGCGATAGCCGTCGTAATAAGACAGCGCGGCGTACAATGCGGGCATTGGCATGCCGTGCAGCATCGCCTGGCAGCATATCTGCCGCCAACCCGGTTGCGCCTCCTCGATCGCCGCGTGAAAATAGGGATCGAGCATCAGGTTGGGCAATCCCGGTTTGTTACCATACGCTTCGCTGATCTTCTCTAGGAACACGCTGCGGATAATGCAACCGCCGCGCCACAGCAGCGCGATGGTTCCAAGATCCAGCGCCCAGCCAAATGCCCGCGAGGCCTCCGCCAGCAGCGCATAGCCCTGCGCATACGAAATAATCTTGCTGGCGTAGAGCGCGCCGTGCAGCATCTTGAGCGTCGCTTGCTTATCGTATCCGCGCATCGCAGAATCCGGCCCGCCCAGCAGCGCAGATGCCGCCACGCGCTCCTCCTTTGCGGCGGCAAGGCTGCGCGCCATTACCGATTCGGCAATCAGCGTTAGCGGCGTCCCCCGCTCCAGCGCTTCGATCACCGTCCACTTGCCGGTGCCTTTTTGCCCCGCCGCATCCAAAATCTTTGCTACCAATGGCTCGCCCTGCTCCGCGCGCGCCAAGATATCGGCGGTTATTTCAATTAAATAACTGCCCAGCGCGCCAGCATTCCACGATCCAAAGATGTCCGCCATTTCACGATGCGAGAGCCGCATGCCATCGCGCATAAAGTGATAGACCTCGCAGATCAGTTGCAAATCCCCGTATTCGATTCCGTTGTGTACCATTTTGACGTAGTGACCCGAGCCGCCGCCGCCGATCCAGCGGCAGCAAGGCACATCATTTTCGATTTTGGCAGCGATGGATTCTACGATGGGCTGGATGTGCGGCCACGCGGCCGGGTTGCCGCCGGGCATCAAGCAGGGGCCCTTAAGCGCCCCTTCTTCCCCGCCGGAGACACCCATCCCCACATGGCGGATCCCCCGCTCTTGCGCCTTTTCCACCCTCCGGTCGGTATCCTGATAGTTAGAATTTCCGCCGTCTATCACGATATCGCCGGGTTCCAAATGCTCCAGCAGCTGCGCCAGCACATCGTCCACCGGTTTCCCCGCCACAATCATCAGCAGCACCTTGCGGGGTTTGTCTAGGCCGCCGACAAGCTCCTTGAGCGAATAAGCAGCCGTCAGGCATCCCTGCCCATGCGCCTGCAAAAAATCGCGGGTGACCTCCGGCTCAAGGTTGTAAACGCTCAAGCGATGCCCTTTGCTCAAAAAATTCAGCGCCAAACTTTTGCCCATGACGCCAAGGCCAACCAGCCCCAAGGTGTTCTTCACAGAAATCACTCCTCCGCTCACCCGCCTGATGCGGGCGATCATTTCATCTTATCATACCAGTACAGGTACTGCGCAAACTTCTCTTGGTAAAGCGCGTGCCGCTGCATATCGGGCCGCACGATACGGTTTCCGGCAAAAAAGCCGGGAATCATCTCTGTTTTACCCAATAACAGCAGACCCAGAATCACCCCGCCAAGCAACGACGACTGCTCGTTTTCCGGAATCTCCATTGGGCTGCCAAAGACATCGGCGCAAATCTGCATCCATAGGCGGGAACGCGCGATGCCGCCGGAGAGAACAATCTTTGGATGGATATCGCCGTTGAGCTTCCTTAATATTTTGTAACAATGGTAGATGTTAAACAGCGTGCCTTCCATTACCGCGCGGTACATGTCGTACTTGGTATGTTCCGGCTTTAGCTGCACAAACGCGCCCTGTCGGTTCTCATCCCAGCCCGGGCAACGCTCCCCAAATAAAAAAGGCAGGAAGATCGGCGTCGTGCCGGATCGCGCGCAGATCGCCTCCAGCTCTTCATAGCTGGCGTCGGCCACGTTCTCCTTGAACCAAGAGGTGCAGCTGCACGCGCCTGCCGTGGCCGCGCCGCTCATCCAACTCAGCGGGGAGAGGTAGCACCATGTACTGGGGTTCTCCGGCAGCACGGGTCGGTTGGTTGTAAGCCGAATGGCGGCGCTGGTACCCACCGAAAAGGAAAGAATGCCCTCCCCCAGCGCGCCGATGCCCACCTGATTCAAGCCGCCGTCCGAACAAGCCGCAACCACAGGAATCCCCGCCGTCAGCCCCAACGCCTCCGCGCCAGCCCGCGTAAGCGGGCTGGTTTGATGATAGGGGACGACGGCGCAGAGCTGTTCTTGGGTGATCCCAATATCGGCGAGGATCTCCTCATCGTACCGCTTGGTATGGATATTGAGTAGACCCGTGCCGGAAGCCATACAGTCGGTAACCACCCGCTCGCCGCAAAGGCGGTAGGTGTTGTAACTCCCTTGGCCGAAAATCATGCAATCGCTGAGCCGATAGCCTAAGTTTTTTAACTGCATCAGCTTAAAGGAAGGATACGTGGCATTGACCATGCACCCGGTCTTTTGATAGTACCAGCGCGCGTAGGCCGCGTCCTGCCGCTTCGCGGCGCAAACGTCGGCCGCCATGGTGGTCGTCCAGCTATAGACGTTTGTGATTGGCTTCATCGCCCTATCGGTTAAAAAAACGCTGTGCCAAACGCCGGACAAAACGATCAGATCGACGGGCCGACCCGCGCACAGGCGCTTCCCCACCGCCGCCGTCTGCACAAACACGACGTCGGGGCGCAGGCCTTCCTCACCGGCGCATTCCGGCAAATACGCCTCGGTAATGCTTTCGATTTTTCCGGTCTCTAGGCAATACAACATCGCCTTCGCTGAGGATGTGCTGGATTCCAGCGTTAATATGCGCATAGCATGTCCCCCCTGCTTGTTGCAAGCATTCCTTCCGCTCAAGCCCGACGGGCCGCCACACGCGCATCATGCAACTTCTCGGCGGAAATGCGCGTCCGCAATAGTGCCCAAAGGGCGTCCGCTCCTCCCGGTATTTGCCCGGCTGGCAAAAGAAATGCCTTTTGGATGGTTACGTACAGATAAATTGCATGGGAAACGCGATAAGCGGCATACACTTCGCCCCAAGGATAGGAGACGCGCTCTGTGCTGGTTTGAATTTGCACGCAGTCGGCTGCCTGAGAAAATTCCAGCGTATAGGCGGACAGGCTGTTTTTATCCAGACCAAAGCGGCGGATCTGCGATTGAAGGGAGCTCCAAAACGAGCCAATATAGACGATGGGCAACCCCACGCCAATGGCCAGCAGCACACCGCCGAGCAGGGCTGATTGCCCGGCGATGGGGCGCATCGCAAAGCAAACGATGGCAAAGGCGGTCAGGATAGCGGCAAAAATAACCACGGGCCGCCAGCGTCGCTGCCGCCTAAAGACATTGAACCAGGAAAAACGGCGAAAAATATTGGCGTCCATTTGCACGGGGACAAGAATGCTTTCATTTGCCATATGCGCCAGCTCCTATATTTTGTTCACTTTGGCATTATAGCATGCAAAGCACCTTCATGTCAGCGCCTCGCGGGTACGCAGGGCGGCGTGTCGGGACAATTGAGCAAGTACAATGATATTTTTTGTAATGAAAGCACAAAAACAACTTGTATACTAGTAGACAAACAAGAAAACGTCTGGTATACTGTGCTCATCGAACGCATCCCCCAACGAAAACTGAGGAGGAGTATCTCGCTATGAAAAAGTTTCTCTCGGCTCTGTTGGTCCTCACCCTGGTGCTTGGCCTAGGCAGCGTCGCCTTGGCGGACGTCGCAACCGACCCCAAAGTAACGCTCGTGTACGCGGAAGTGAATCCGGAAGACTCCCTGATGGGCAAAACCGCGCTGGTTTTCAAGCAAAAGGTTGAAGAGTTGACCGGCGGTTCCGTCACCATCGACCTGCAGGCCGCTGGCGTGCTGGGCGCGGAAGGCGACGTGCTGGACACCATGATCGGCGGCGCGGGCACCATTGACATTGCGCGCATTTCGGCTTTCAGCCTGACCGCCTACGGCACCAAGAAAAGCGCCCTCTTGGCGGTGCCCTACACCTTTGAAAGCCGCGAGCATTTCTGGAAGTTTGCTGCCAGCGACATGGCTGCTTCCTACCTGAGCGAGCCGGCCGACATCGGCTTGGGCGTAACCGGCCTGTTCTACGCGGAAGAAGGCTTCCGTCACTTCTTCTTCGCCAAGGAGATCGCCGGTATGGCTGATCTGGCGGGCAAGAAGATCCGCGTTTCCACCGACCCGACCATGACCGGCATGGTGGAAGGTTTGGGCGCTTCCCCCACGGTGGTTGCCTTTGGCGAGCTGTACACCTCCCTGTCCTCCGGCGTGGTGGACGGCGCGGAACAGCCTATTGCCAACTATCAGAGCAATAAGTTCTACGAAGTGGCTCCCTACATGATCCTTGACGGCCACACCATGGGCGCCGCGGAAGTAATTATTACCACCGATGCGCTGGCCAAGCTGACCGACGACCAGAAGGCCGCGGTTATCGAAGCCGGCAAGGTCGCCAGCGAATTCAACGCCGGTGCTTCCGCGGAAAACGAGCAGAAGTGCTTGGACGAGATGAAGGCAAACGGCGTGACCTTTGTGGAAGTCGCCAACCTGCAGGACTGGAAAGACGCCTGCCAGAAAGTAATCGCGCAGTGCATCACCGGCCTGGAGACCGATTATCAGGCCATCTGCGATTTGGCGAAGTAAGCCTGCTCCGCTTGACACCCTGCTAAGCGAAGGCGCAGGGCAGCACTTAGTACTGCCCTGCGCCTTTTATTATCGTCCTGAAGGCGACTGCACGCCCGGGACGAAAGGAGGAAATTTTGTGCCCGCAATTTTTACCCGTTTGGATAAGATAAAACCTTTCTTCGACATTGTGGATAAGGCAACGATGCTGGTCTGCAAGCTGCTCTTGATTGTAGACGTGTGCATCACGGCCATGGCCGTGATGGGCCGGTATATTTCCTTTATTCCCGATCCGGCTTGGAGCGAGGAAGTCGTGCTGACCTGTATGGCCTACATGGCGGTATTAAGCGCGGCCATCGCCATTCGCAGCGGCAGCCACATCCGCATGACCGCCTTGGATCGCTACTTGCCGAAAAAGCTGATTAAGGCGCTAGATTTATTGGCCGATGTGGCGGTGTTGTTCTTTGCGTTTGTGATGCTGACGCAAGGCTGGCAATATGCCTCCGGCTTAGGCAGCAAGGGCTTTTACACATCGATGCCCAAGCTATCGAAATTCTGGATGTATTTCCCCATTCCGCTGGCTGGCATCTCAATGATCGTGTTTGAAATCGAATGCGTATATAACCACGTCAAGGCATTCTTTGTTAAGGAGGAGAACGCTGCATGAACGCCGAATCTATGGCCATTATCATCCTCCTGGGCGGTTTTTTTGTGATGATTCTGCTGCGCTTTCCGATTGCCTATGCGGTGGGGATCTCTTCGACGCTATGCTTGCTCTTTATGGGCAAGTCGCTGTTCGTGGTGGCGCAGCACATGGTAAAGGGCATCAATTCCTTTAGCCTTATGGCGGTGCCGTTTTTTATTACCATGGGCTGCCTGATGGGATCCGGCGGCATCAGCGAAAGGCTAATCTCGCTGGCGGACGCCTTTGTGGGATGGATGCGCGGCGGCATGGCGATGGTAAACATCGTCGCGTCCTATTTCTTTGGCGGCATTTCCGGTTCGGCTGCTGCCGATACCGCTTCCTTGGGCTCGATTCTGATTCCGATGATGGTGGAGCAGGGCTACGACGACGATTTTTCCACCGCGGTGACCATCACCTCTTCCTGCGAAGGGCTGCTGGTTCCCCCGAGCCATAACATGGTCATTTATGCGACTACGGCAGGCAGCGTTTCGGTAGGCAGCCTGTTTCTCGCCGGATACCTGCCGGGCGCGCTGTTGGCGCTATCGCTGATGATCGGCTCGCTGATTATTTCCATCAAGCGCAATTATCCAAAGGGGTCACCCTTCAGCGTCAAGAATGTGTTGCGGCAAATGGGCAACTCCTTCTGGGCGATCGCCGCGGTGCTGATCGTGGTGGTTGGCGTGGTGGGCGGCATTTTTACCGCCACAGAATCCGCCGCCATCGCGGTCATCTATAGTTTAATCGTCAGCGTATTTATCTATAAGGGGCTGAATTGGAAGGGCGTTTGGCGCGTGATGAGCGAGTGTATCGGCACGCTGGGTATCGTGCTGATTCTGATCGCCACCTCCAGCGTGTTCGGCTATTGCCTGACGCTGCTGCACGTACCTGCGTTGGCAGCCAGCGCGATCAAGAGCGTTTCGCAAAACCCCATCGTGCTGGCACTGCTGATTAATATGATCCTGCTGGTGCTGGGCTGTATTATGGACATGGCGCCGATCATCTTGATCGCCACGCCGATCTTGCTGCCGTTGGCCTCGTCGATCGGCATCAACCCCATTCAGTTCGGGATAATGATCGTGCTCAACTGCGGCATCGGCCTGTTGACGCCGCCAGTAGGCGCGGTTCTGTTTATCGGTTCGGCGGTATCCAAGGTGCCGATGGAGCGCATCGTCAAGGCAACGCTGCCGTTTTATCTGTGCATGATTATCACGTTGCTGATGGTAACCTTTATCCCAGGCATCAGCATGCTCCTTCCGCAGTTGCTCGGCAAATAAGGTATAAACGACGAGGTGTTGGCAATGAAATTAACGTTTCGCTGGTTTGGAGCCAAAAGTGACACCGTACAATTGAGCCAGATCAAGCAAATCCCGGGCATGAGCGGCATCATGGGCTTTCTCGATTATAAAGCCGCCGGGCAGGTATGGACGGAAGAAGAGATCAAAGCCTATATTGACGAGGTACACGCCGCCGGATTGGCGTGCGAGGTAATCGAGAGCGTTAACGTCCACGAAGACATTAAGCTAGGCCTGCCCTCGCGGGATCAGCACATCGAAAACTATAAAATCACCATCCGCAACTTGGCCAAGTACGGCGTGAAGGTCATCGTTTACAATTTTATGCCGGTGTTCGACTGGCTGCGCACGGATTTGGCACGGGTGATCCCGGAGGATGGTTCCAACAGCCTGTACTTTGATGAGCAGGATCTTGGAACGATGGGGCCACTGGAAATCGTGCGCCGAACGGTGCAGGAAAGCCACGGCTTTTCCCTGCCCGGATGGGAGCCGGAGCGCCTGAGCGAATTGGAAGAAACCCTGCGGCAATACCAAGGCATGACTGCGGAGGATCTGCTCAAGCACTACCAATACTTCTTGGAAGCGATCATCCCTACCTGCGAGGAATGCGGCGTCCGCATGGCCTGCCATCCGGACGATCCCGCCTGGCCGATCTTTGGCCTGCCGCGTATTGCCCACAGCCAAGCGGGCTTTGACAAGATTCTGGCGCTGCATCCCTCTCCGGCCCATGCTTTGTGCCTTTGCACCGGATCCCTTGCTTCCAACCGGGAGAATGACGTGGTGGCAATGATTCGCCGATATGGGTCAATGGGGCGCATCGCCTGCCTGCACATCCGCAATGTTAAGCACCTCGGTGAGCGCAAGTTCCGGGAATCCAGCCATCTGTCTTCGGACGGAGATCTGGATCTGTACGAAGTGGTCAAAGCAATGTACGACACCTGCCCCGACAGCTATGTGCGTCCGGATCACGGCCGCATGATCTGGAATGAGCAAGCGCGGCCCGGATATGGCCTCTATGACCGGGCGCTGGGCGCAACCTACTTAAATGGCCTATGGGAGGCCATTGTCAAAAGCCACAAAGAACGCGAATAACGCAACAATCAGCCCGGGCCGCTGCCAACGGCCCGGGCTATGTTGCGTAGCAAGGGGTAGAAATGATGAGACAGCGAAGGCGCGGCATATCCTTAGCCGCGAGCGATACGCAGGAGACGGCACGGGCGTATGCCCTGCGCACGTTAAGGGATAAAATCATTTCCTTGGAGTTGGCGCCGGGCAGCCTCATCAGCGAAAACGAGTTGGCCGCACAGATGGGGCTTTCGCGGACCCCTGTCCGCGAAGCGTTTATCAAGCTGGCAGAGCTAAAGCTCCTTCAGGTACTGCCCCAGCGCGGAAGCATGGTCACATTGCTTGACTACGACTTGGTAGAGGAAGCGCAGTTTATGCGCGAAACCCTGGAGAGCGCCATGGTGGAGCGCTGCTGCCAACAGGGTATTCAAGCGGAGGAGCGGATGGCGCTGGAAGAAAACCTGCATCTGCAGGCGCTCAATCAGCAGGGCAATCCCCGCCGTTTTTTAGAGTTGGACGATGCATTTCACCGCGGTCTCTTCGCGGCGACCAACCTGCTGGAAGTTCATAAATTGATGAATAGCATAACCGTCCATTTCGACAGGGTGCGGGCGCTGGCGCTGTTTACGGCGAGGGAGCTCAAGCTGGTTGAGGATCATCGGGCAATTTTCGACGCGGTTTTGCGGGGTGACGCGGCCGCCGCCAAGCAGCGGATGCATAAGCACTTAACGCGCTACCAAATTGATAAGGAAGCGATCATGCGCCAGTACCCGCAATACTTTGCGCAAACGTAGCAGCGATATCCCCCGCTGACCGGTGAACGCTTTAGTTCCTAGCAAACGGTTTTTATCGCGATTTCAGCCGCATCGCCGTAGTGAGCAGCGACATGCCCTGCCCGCCAGAGCCAGCGCTTGTCTGGCTGGGAGCCATGGCGCTGGAAAAGCCTGACGCAGCGCTGCGAGAAAGCGTGGCACATTACTCCTATTCCAAGCTATGTACCCTGTATTTCACCTATGAGCTATCACGAAGGCTGGCGCGCATTGGTTCAGGCATTACTTCGAACGCGCTAAATCCTGGCCTGATGACCGACACCAATTTCGCCCCGGATAGGTCGCGTTTTACACCGGAGTTCATGCAGCAGGTTTCCGATAGGCTGGGTTCACTAGAAATATCGGCTAGGGCGCTGGCGGACATGATGACCGATCCGAGTCTGGAGCAGACAACCGGCCAATATTTCGACAGGGGCATCTATCCCAAAGGTTCCTCGCCACTTTCCTACAAGCTAGAAAACGCACTGGAATTATGGCATGAACGCGCACGCTCACAAAACTCATGCCGGAGGAAATGCTTCCGAGGTTCATGTAGCCGACAGGTTATTTGAGCCCGGATCATTACGTCCAAATACAAACATCATCCCTTGGCAAAGCCGTGGGGATGATGATTACTGTCAATTCTACTTTGAGCTTCTTCCGTGGGCCTCTGGGCTTGGATTCAGCTCTTTGCTTCACACCGTTAGGAAAGAAATCATTATCGAAAAAAAGCAATAATCCGAACCCATCACCGACAGCGACAAACTGTCTGGATTGGTTCGGATTATATGGGTTTGGTGCGGTCGACGGGACTTGAACCCGTACCCTTGCGGACACGCCCCTCAAACGTGCGCGTATGCCAATTCCGCCACGACCGCATAGCGACGTTTCTTAGTATAAAGGGGAAGCGTTCCGCTGTCAATACTAAGCGCGCATTTCCAACAGGCAATTTAAAAATTTGAAAGGCGACTAAAAAAGCATACCAGAAATCCAAATCCCCGGCTGACATCGTCCGGCAAAGCCTGTATACTATATTTTATGAAGAATGCATTGCTACAACAATACTTCGGCTACGATTCCTTCCGCGAGGGGCAGGAGGCGCTGATCGACGCCATCGCCTCGGGGCGCGACGCGCTGGGCATCATGCCTACCGGCGCTGGTAAATCGCTATGCTTCCAAATCCCGGCGCTGATGCTGGGCGGAATCACGCTGGTGGTGTCGCCGCTGATCTCGCTGATGAAGGATCAAGTCAGCACGCTCAAGCAGGCTGGCATCGCCGCCGCGTATCTGAATAGCTCGCTAACGGCGGGGCAATACCGCAAGGCGCTGGAAAACGCGCGCGCGGGGATGTACCGCATCATCTACGTCGCGCCGGAGCGGTTGGCGACGGCGGAGTTTTTGACCTTCGCGCGGGCAGCGGACATTCCGCTGCTGGCGGTGGACGAGGCGCATTGCGTATCGCAGTGGGGACACGATTTTCGCCCCAGCTATTTGGGCATCGGCGCGTTTATCGCCGCGCTGCCCAAACGGCCGGTGGTAGCGGCCTTCACCGCCACCGCCACCGAGCGCGTCGGGCAAGATATCGAGGTGCAACTCGGCCTGCGCGCACCATACCGGCTAATCACCGGCTTCGACCGCAAAAACTTGCACTTCGCGGTGCGCCGCACCACCGACAAAGAAAAACCGGCGCACCTGCTGGCGCTGATGGAGGAGATGCGCGGCAGCAGCGGCATCATCTATTGCGGAACGCGCAAGCTGGTAGGCGAGGTTTGTGCGTCGCTCAACGCCCACGGCTACGCCGCCACCCAGTACCACGCCGGGCTGATCGACACGGTGCGCAAGACCAATCAGGATGCCTTCTTGTTCGACGAAAAGCCCATCATGGTGGCCACCAACGCCTTCGGCATGGGCATCGACAAATCCAACGTCGGCTTCGTGATCCACTACAACATGCCCAAGGACATCGAAGGTTACTATCAGGAAGCGGGGCGAGCCGGGCGCGACGGCTCCCCGGCGCGCTGCGTGTTGCTCTACAGCAAGCGCGATGTGATGCTCAACACCTTCCTCATCGAGCGCTCGCACGAGGTTTCCGGCGAGGAATTGGACGAGGAGCAGCGCGCCGCTACGCTGGCCGAAGCCAAGCACCGGCTTTCGCAGATGACCTTTTTTTGTACCGGCAAGGATTGCCTGCGCGGGCGCATCCTGCGTTACTTCGGCGAGGACGCGCCTGAACGCTGCGGCAATTGCTCGGCCTGCGTGCCGGAGCGCATCGCGCCGGTGCATATCCCAAAGGCCGCCTCCAAGCGCAAGGCAACCCCGGCGCAGGCCGACGCCGAGCTATACGAGCAACTGACGCGGCTGCGCGCGCAGGTGGCAAAGCTGCAAAAGGTACCGGCCTACATCGTGTTTTCCAACGCCACGCTGGCCGATATGAGCGTAAAAAAGCCCGCCAACCGCACGGAAATGCTGCAGGTTTCCGGCGTTGGCGAGCACAAGTTTTCGCTGTACGGCGATCTGTTTTTGCAGCAGGTTGCGCGCTATCGTTCGCAGGCAGAGGACGTGCAGTACGCGCCGGAGACGGATCTGTTATTTTAGAGCCCCTGCATAAAGGCGAATTGCCGATCGGCAAGGCCGGGCAGCGTCTCATGCGCGAAATCCGGATAAATCACCAGCTCCTTCGGGGCGGTGATTTTATTATATGCGGCAAACTGGCTGGAAGGCGGACAGATCGTATCCATCAGCCCGCAGGCCATCATCACCCGCGCGCGGATGCGGGGCGCTAAAAACTGATTGTCCACATAGCCCAGCCGGGTGAAGATTTCCGTCTCCCGCGCATGGGTCGGATCGAAGCGGCGGAAATGATCGCGCAGCTCGTAGTAGGCGTCCTTTGCCAAATCCATCTCCCACACGCGCTGATAATCGCACAGGAACGGATAATAAGGCGCGGCGCGGCGAATGCGCGGCTCCAGCGCGGCGCAAGCTAGCGTCAGCCCGCCGCCCTGCGAGCCGCCCATGGCGCCGACGCGGCCTTCGTCCACCTCGGGCATCGCCATCACGATCCCGGCCAGCTGGGCGGTATCCAGAAAAATATCGCGCATCAGCAGCCGCTTGGGATCGGGATCCTCCAGCCCGCGCACGATCTGCCCGCGCATGGTGCTGCCCTGCACACCGCCCACGTCCTCGGAGCGTCCGCCCTGCCCCCGGCAGTCCAGCGCCGCCACGCAGAAGCCGCTCATCGCGTAGGGCAGCTTGTCCACCCACGCGCCGCTGTCGCTGGTATAGCCGTGGAACAGCAGCACGGCGGAGCATCCGTGCCGACCGGCCGGGCGCAGGTACTTGGCATACACCCGCGCGCCGCGCACGCCGGTGAAATATAGATGGAAGCACTCCACGCCGGGCGCGGCGAACTCCGCCGGGATCAGCTCCACCCGCGCGTCCACGGCGCGCATCTCGGTTAGAGAGTCGCTCCAATACGCGTCGAAATCTGCGGGGCGCGGGTTGCGCCCGGCATAGGTGTGCAATTGCTCCAGCGGCAGATCGATCAACGGCATACGATCACGCTCTTTCCCATCGATTTTTCGCTGCATTATGCTTCGACGCGCACAGCGCGGAACCCTCTGCCCCGCCGCCTTGCTCCCGCCACATTTTTGTCAGGAAAATGGATGGATTGCCCCGCCGCGTTTGTGGTATGATGAATTCATAAAGGAGGGTTGTACATGCATTCACAGCCCAAGCCCGACGGTACCGGACCGCATAAAAGCAAGTTCTCGCTCTCGCGCCTCCTGCTGCCAATGTTCTTAATCACCTTCGTGCTCAACCTGCTGTTTGCGCAGTTCCCGGCGGGCAAGCAAACCCAGATCGAATACAGCAAGTTCATCCAATTGGTGGACGGCGGCTTTGTAGACCGCGTACAGGTGGAAGAGGATCAAATCCTGCTGATGCTGCGGGAGGATTCCGATTGGGCGCAGGTGGACGCCCTGCTCAACCCGCCGGATCCGCACGCAGAGCAAGAGTCGCCCGCGACAACGCCGAAGAACCAAAAGGATCATGTGTTTTACACCGGGCTGGTCGACGATGCGGGGCTCACGCAGCGGCTCATCGACGCCAAGGTGGATTTCTATCGCCCCATCGTGCGCACCAACCCGATTCTGGACTTTATCGGCAGTTGGGTGATGCCGATCCTCGTTATGTACGTGCTCTATTCGCTGCTGATGCGCAGCATGGCCAAGCGCATGGGCGGCGCGGGCGGCCTAGGCGGCATGATGGGCGTCGGCAAAAGCCATGCCAAGCTCTACTCGGTAGAGCAATCCACCGGCGTGCTCTTTTCCGATGTCGCCGGGCAAAACGAGGCCAAGGAAAGCTTGGATGAAATCGTCGACTTTCTGCACAACCCGGACAAGTATCGACATATCGGCGCCAAGCAGCCCAAGGGCGCGCTGCTGGTCGGCCCGCCGGGTACCGGCAAAACCATGCTGGCCAAGGCAGTGGCGGGCGAGGCCAAGGTGCCGTTCTTCTCGCTGTCGGGTTCAGAATTTGTGGAGATGTTCGTCGGCGTGGGCGCCAGCCGCGTGCGCGATCTGTTCACGCAGGCCGGAAAGAGCGCCCCCTGCATCGTGTTCATCGACGAAATCGACGCCATCGGCAAGAGCCGCGACAACCAACTCGGCGGCAACGACGAGCGCGAGCAGACGCTCAATCAATTGCTGGCCGAGATGGACGGCTTTGATTCCTCCAAGGGCATCGTGATCCTCGCCGCCACCAACCGCCCCGAGGTGCTGGACAAGGCGCTGTTGCGGCCCGGCCGATTCGACCGCCGCATCGTGGTGGAGAAGCCCGATCTGCCCGGCCGCGAAGCCATTCTGGAGATCTACGCGAAAAAGGTTCAGCTCGGCGGCGATATCTACCTCAAGGAAATCGCGCTTGCTACCAGCGGCGCCACCGGCGCCGACCTCGCAAACATGGTCAACGAGGCCGCGCTGCGCGCCGTGCGCATGGGTCGCGACACCGTGCTGCAGGAGGATTTGCAGGAGGCGGTGGAGCTGGTGATCGCCGGCAAGGAAAAGAAGGATCGCATCCTCAGCGCCAAGGAGAAGCGCATGGTGGCCTACCACGAGATCGGCCACGCGCTGGCCACCGCGCTGCAAAAGGGCGGCGCGCCGGTGCAGAAGATCACCATCGTGCCGCGCACCATGGGTTCCTTGGGCTACACGATGAACCTGCCCGAGGAGGAGCGCTACCTGCTCACCCAAACCGAGCTGCTCACCGAAATCACCACGCTGCTGGCCGGGCGCGCCGCCGAGGAGGTGGTGTTCGGCGAAGCCAGCACCGGCGCCTCCAATGACATCGAGCGCGCTACCAAGCTGGCGCGCGCCATGGTCACGCAATACGGCATGAGCGAAAAGTTCGGCATGATGGGGCTGGAGAGCACGCAAAACCAGTACCTCGACGGCCGCAACGTCGCCACCTGCTCGGAGCGCACCGGCGCGGCGGTGGACGAGGAGGTGCTCAAGATCATCGAGCACTGCCACACTGCGGCGCTGGAGCTATTGCGTACCCGCCGCGAGAAGCTGGATTCGCTCGCCGATTTCCTGATCGAGAAGGAGACCATCACCGGCGCGCAGTTTATGGAGATTCTGAACCACTAATCCTCTCCGCATGGCGCGCAAACAAGGAGATACAGATGAAGCCGATCAATGCGAAAGATATCCAAGCTTCCTTTGCCGTTCAGGCAAGGAGCTTTGAGAATGCTGCAATGAATTTCTCCAAGCAGGAATATCTGGACTATACCGTCCGCAGCATGGAACCACAGCCCGCCGACCGCGTATTGGAAGCCGCAGCGGGTACGTGTGCCTGTGGTCGCTCCGTAGCCCCCTTTGTGTGCTCCGTTGTTTGCCTGGACGCAACCCCAGCCATGCTCGCCGTCGGCAAGGAGGAAGCGGAGAAAAGCGGAATCACAAACATGCAGTTTGTGAGCGGCTTCGTGGAGGAAATTCCATTCCCTGCCGAACAATTTGACATCGTCATGACCCGGCTTGCGTTTCATCATTTTGCCGAGATCGAGCAGCCTTTTGCAGAAATGAACCGCGTCCTTAAACCGGGCGGCAAGCTGGTCATTATCGATATGGAAGCCGCCCCCGAAGCGCTCCGGGAAACCGAGGATCGAATCGAAACCTTGCGCGATCCCTCGCATGTCAAGAACCGCAGCAAGCAGGAACTAACAAGCCTATTCGAAAAACACGGATATACGCTCGCTAGGCAGGAATCCACCGCCATCCCAGTTTCGCTGAAAGCGTGGCTCGCATTGACCCAAACGCCCGTGGACGCGGAAAAAGAGATCCTCGCCGCGATGGAAGAGGAACTGCGCGGGGGCAACCCGACCGGCTTCGGTCCATACCGGAAGGACGAAGAAATATACTTTGAGCAAAGATGGCTGCTGCTAATCGGAACAAAAGGATCGGAGCAAAAGGCGCATGCAGGGAAAACAATTGCTTGACACCCCGCCCCGCCTCTGCTATCATACGGAACAAGTTCATATCCACAACAAATGCGATGACGGAGACAGTGACACTTGCGAAAACGCGCATACAGAGAGCCGACGGTTGGTGCAAGTCGGAAGCGCGCGCGATGTCGATCCCTCCCGAGCAGGGCTCCAAAGCCACCCGTTTCGCGGGCGGATAGGCGGTCCCCGGCGGCTCCGTGATCGGCCAAGGCTTGTTAGAGCCTGTGAGTGTCCCGCCCGCGAGCGCGGCGGCGGCACATGAGTGGTACCGCGAGAGCAAACAGCTCCCGTCTCATGATGAGACGGGAGCTTTATGTTCCCCAGCAAAATCAAAGGAGGCCTTTCAATGGAACAGATTGCAATGATCGCCATGCGCATGCGGGATCTGCGCGAAATCCTGAGCCTATCGCCCGAGGAAGTGGCGGAAAAATCCGGCGTACCGCTGGCCGACTACGTGGCCTACGAGGCCGGGGAGCGCGACTTCTCGTTCAGCCACCTCTTCAACATCGCCGGGGCGCTGGGCGTGGACATCTCGGATTTGCTGACCGGCGAAAGCCCGCGCCTGCGCGGCTATGTGCTCACCCGCGCCGGAAAGGGGCTTGCCTTCGACCGCCGCGAGCAGTATCACTATCAGCACCTAGCCTACAACTTCCGCGACAAGAAGAGCGAGCCCTTCATCGTCACCGTGCTGCAGGACGCACCGGGTACCGTCAAGCAGGCGCACGCGCACGAGGGGCAGGAGTTCGACTACGTGCTCGAGGGCATCCTGCGCGTCGAGTTGGGCGGACAGGCGCTGGTGCTGGCGCCCGGCGATTCGCTCTACTACGATTCCAGCCTGCCCCACGCGATGTACGCCGTGGAAGGCGATTGCAAATTCATCGCGGTGGTGCTGAAGTAGCGTGCTATAGTAGGAGGAAAAGGCAATGGCAATGTATCAGAACTACGTGGAGGCGCACGGCGCTTTTTTGAACTATGAGGACTTCTGCAAAAACTTCCGCTTGAAAAGGCCGGATGGCTTTCACTTCGCCTTCGATATCGCCGACACGCTGGCCGAGGCCACGCCAGACGCGCCCGCGCTGGTATGGGTCGCGCCGGACGGTACGTCGGGCAGCATGAGCTTTGCTGAAATGAAGCGCGCTTCCGATCGCGCGGCCAACGCCCTGCGCGGGTTGGGCATCGGCAAGGGCGATGTGGCGATGCTGATGGTGGGCAACCACGCCGAGTATTGGCCGCTGTTGCTGGCGCTGCATAAGCTGGGCGCGGTGGCCGCCCCGGCCTCCCGCCTGCTGACGGCGCAGGACATCGCTTACCGGCTGGACAAGGCGCGGGTTTCGCTAATCATCGCCGCCGCCGAGAACGGACTGCCCGAGCGCATCGAGCAAGCCGAGGCGCTGTGCGGCGCGCACCCCCGGCGCATGACGGTGCGGGGAGCGCGCGACGGTTGGGAAAGCTACGAAACGCTGCTGGAGAATGCCTCCGACAATTTCCCCCGCCCCACCGGCGCTGACGCGCCGGATCCCGCCGCGCCCATGCTGCTTTACTTTACCTCCGGCACCGAGGGTATGCCCAAGATGGTGCCGCTGGACTGGTTCTATCCGCTCGGGCATATCGTGACGGCGGTACACTGGCAGCGCGTGGTCGATGGCGGCCTGCACCTGACGGCGTGCGATACCGGCTGGTCCAAATCCGCCTGGGGGCAGATCTACGGCCAGTGGCTGGGCGGCAGCGGCGTGTTCGTGTGGGACAGCGAGGAGCTTTCCGACGCCGCCGCGCTGCTGTCCGCCATGGCGGCGCATCGCGTTACGACGCTGTGCGCGCCGCCGCAGGTGTATCGCGCGCTGCTGGGGCAGGAGTTGGCCGACTTCGACCTGAGCGCGCTCACCCACTGCACGCTGACCGGCGAGCCGCTGCACCCGGAGATCTACTATCAATGGCAGGAGCGCACCGGGTTGGCGCTGCACGAGGCCTACGGCCTGACCGAAACCTCGGTGCTGGCCGCTAACTTCGCGCCGTGGATGAAGGTGCAGCCCGGCAGCATGGGTCGCCCCTCGCCGCTATGCGACGTGGACATCGTCGATGAGTACGGCAAGCCCTGCCCTGCCGGGGTCAGCGGCGAGATCGTGGTGCGCACGCATCACGGCGTACCGGCGGGCATGTTCCGCGGTTACCTCGGCGAGGACGGCCAACTGGAACCCTGGCAGGACAATGCCTATCGCACCGGCGACGTCGCTTGGCGCGATGAGTGGGGCTATTATTGGTACGTGGGGCGCGCCGACGACGTGATCCGTTCCAGCGGCTATCGCATCGGGCCGTTCGAGGTGGAATCGGCGCTGCTCTCGCATCCCGCGGTGCGCGAGGCGGCGGTTACCGGCGTTCCCGATCCGCTGCGCCACCAGATCGTCAAGGCCACCGTGGCGCTGAACCCCGGCTATGCGCCTGACGACGCGCTGGTGCGCGCGCTCAAGGATCACGTGCGGCAGATCACCGCGCCCTACAAGTGCCCGCGCGTCATCGCCTTTATGGACGAGCTGCCCAAGACCACCAGCGGCAAGATCAAGCGCGGCGCGCTGCGATAAGCCATCTCACGAACCGACGCAATGGGAGGGATTCCGGCATGCGCAGGATTGAAGTATTGGACACCACGCTGCGCGACGGCGCACAGGCCGAGGGCATCAGCTTCTCGCTGGAGGATAAGCTCAAAATCATCGCCGCGCTCGACGCGCTGGGCGTGGACTTGATCGAGGCCGGAAACCCCGCCGCCAACCCCAAGGACGCGGCGCTGTTCGCGCGGCTGAAGGAACATCCCCCGGCGCTGCGCCATGCGCGCATCACCGCCTTCGGCGCCACCCGCCGCATCGGCACGCGCTGCGAGGGGGATCCGGGGCTGGCCGCGCTGCTTGCGTGCGGCTCCCGCGTCGTCACGCTGTTCGGCAAGAGCTCGCTCTTTCACGTGGAGCAAGTGCTGCGCACCACGCCGGAGGAGAACCTCGCGATGATCGGCGAATCGATCGCCTACTTGACTGCGGGCGGGCTCACCGTGTACTTCGACGCCGAGCATTTCTTTGACGGCTATGCCGCCGATCCGGCCTACGCGCTGGAGACGTTGCGGACTGCCGCTGCCGCCGGTGCGGCGGGCGTGGCGCTGTGCGATACCAACGGCGGCAGCCTGCCCGGGCATATCACCGCCGCTACACAGGCCGCGCTGGCGGCGGTGGGCACGCTTTGCGTGGGCATCCACGCCCACAACGACGGCGGGCTGGCGGTCGCCAACTCGTTGCTGGCGGTGGAGGCTGGCGCCAGCCACGTGCAGGGCACCATGGGTGGCCTCGGCGAGCGGTGCGGCAACGCCAATCTGTGTACCGTGCTGCCCGGCCTGCGCTTCAAGCTGGGGCTGGATTGTCTGCGCCCTGACGCCTTCTCCCAGCTCAGCGACACGGCGCGCTACATCAGCGAGGTGGCCAACGTGGCGATGGACGAGCGCGCGCCCTACGTGGGCAACAGCGCCTTCGCGCACAAGGGCGGCATGCACGTGGACGGCGTGCGCAAGGCCAGCGCCTCCTTCGAGCACCTCGACCCGGCGCTGGTGGGCAACCGCCGCCGCGTGCTGCTCTCGGAGATGAGCGGGCGCGCCGCGCTGATGGCGCGCCTCGAGCCGCTGCTGCCGGGGCTGACCGCCGACGCGCCGGAAGTGGCGGCGCTGGTCGACGCGCTCAAGCGGCGTGAAGCCGAGGGCTATCGTTACGAGGACGCCGAAGGCTCCTTCGATCTGCTGGCGCTGGATACCTTCGGCCGCCGCCGCCGTTTCTTCGAAGTGCGCGATTTCCGCGTGATCGCCGACCGTCCCACAAACGATTTTTCGGCGCAGGCCACCATCAAGGTGGCGGTGGACGGGCGCGAAGAATTGACCGCCGCCGAAGGCGACGGCCCGGTTAACGCGCTGGATCAGGCGCTGCGCAAAGCGCTGGGCGTTTTTTATCCGCGCATTGCGCACATGCGGCTGACCGACTTCAAGGTGCGCGTGCTCGACGCGCAGGGTACCGGCTCCACCACCCGCGTGCAGATGACCTCCACCGACGGCCAGCGGGTATGGGGTACCGTCGGCGTGTCCACCAACATCATCGAGGCCAGCTGGCTAGCGCTGGTTGACGCCATCGATTACTGGCTGGCCTTCTGCGAGGCGGCGACAACCTGAGCTTTTTTGCGCGGATTTGCATGTCCTGCCAGTCATTCTCACGCAATAAATGTCTTTTCGCGGGTTGCGTTTGATGAACCTGTATCATATAATAGATGCAGGTTTATCTTTTTTATCATCATGCATTGAATCACAATACATTTATCAACTCACTTTTCATACCAATTTTAGCTTTTCTCGGGAAGAAAGCTGAAAGCGGTTTCGTTAATTGAGCAGAAAAGGTGGTGTAGCCGGGTGACCAGCACACCCGCTGGCTTTGACCGGCGCGCACAATTCGAACGCCTCTACGAGCAATATGCCGACGACGTGCTCCGGGTATCCTACTTCTACTTGGGCGACCGCCATCAGGCCGAGGATGTCTGCCAAGACGTTTTCGTGCGCCTGCTGACCAAGGGACCCGAGATTCAGGCGGGGCATGAAAAGGCTTGGTTGCTCAAGGTAGCGCTCAACCGTTGCAGGGATCTGTGGCGGGCGGCGTGGGTCAAGCGCGTAGTACTCGGCTCCCCTTTCGAATCCATTCCCGGAACGGATAGCATTGCCGAATTCGCCGACAAAAGCGAGCTGATGGAAACGGTGCATATGCTCTCCCCGGCGTTTAAAGAGGTCGTTCTGTTGCATTACTATCATGGCTATGGCATCGTGGAAATTTCGCAAATGCTGGAGCTCCCCGAAGGCACCATCTCCAGCCGCCTCTCCCGCGCGAGAAAAAAACTAGAAGCACTGTTGAAAGGAAGTGAAGCGCAATGAAGCCTGTGCAGGAACTCTCCCGCGTGGCGCCCGAAATGCTGGCCGGCCTGCATGCCGACGCCGCGCTGCGCCAACGCATCCTTTCCGCGCAATCTGCTCTCCATCCTTGGACGCTGCGGCGCCTCGCGCCGATCGGCGTCGCCGCGCTGGTGCTGGTCGGCGGCGTCACCGCATGGCTGCGCACCACGGAGCACCCCGCCAAGCCGGGTACCGTGACCATCGAAATTCAATCGGCCGGCGGCAGCGCGTCCGGCGATCTGCTGGCCTCGCTGGATGTGCCGGGCGACAGCGTGCAGATCGGCAATCAGGCCAAGGTTTCCGCCTTCCAATCGCTGTTGGCGCGCGGCGACAACGGCAATTTCCCGCTGATCGGCTACAACGGCAGTGCCTATCGCATGCTGACGGCGCCCGGCTCGCTGAGCAAAAAGGCGCTGGGCGATTCGCTGGGTACCGTCGCGCTCTACACCGACGAGCCCTCGCTCACCGACGCCGACGCTTGGTATGGTTTGCTCTCTAACGCCGCGGAGGAAGGTTCCGAAGTATACGCCGTGGCCGGTCTTTCCAGCGGCACGGCGGTGGCCGCGCAGGTGGACGGCGAGATGCGCCTGTTCCAGCGCGCCAGCTACGCCGACTACGGCTCCGGCGGTGGCTCGCTCGAGGATGTGCTGAGCGTGCGGGGCAAGGTCAAGTCGTTGGATCTCTCCGGCGTAGGCGTGGTGGAGGATTCCGCCGCCGCCAACGCGCTGATGTCCCTGCTGCTGGACAACGCGGTATTCCAGGGCGACGGTTCGGCCAGCGGCAAACAGGCCTTGAACATCCGCCTGAACAATGGGCTGACCCTACAGCTATTGGTCTCCGGCGATACCCTTTCCTGCTGCGGCGCTTGGAGCTGCGCCGAATTCTTTAGCGCCTTCCAGGCGGCGCTGCCGGTCGCGCAGCCTGCGGAACAAGAAGCGCCCTCCGGTCAAGATGCATCCCCCGAACAGCAAGCGGAGCCTCCCGTAGCGGAAGCTCCGCCTGTTGGCATTGAGCCCGCGCAGGAGCTGCTTCCCCCGCCGGAAGCCCCGCCCGCTCCGCTCCCGTAATTTTCCGCAAGAACAAACCCCGCCCCTATCGGCCAATGTGAATGCCGATGGGCGGGGTTTTTGTTTTGTGCCGATCAGAGGATCTTAATCAACATGCTCTTTTGCTCGTCCAGCTCGATCTCCAGCAGGCCTTCCTTCTCCAAGCGGCGCAGCAGCTCCGAGAATCGCTTAAAGCCCAGCCCGCGCTCGGTGTAGTTGGGAAACTGGTTCTGAATCGCCGCCTTGAGGATCGAAGGATTGACGCGATCAAAGCCGCCCTCCTTGTACGCGCTGAGCTGCGCGGCGAAGGCCTCCACAAAATTTTCCTTGGTAATCATCCGCGCGTCGGCATCCTCGTGCCGCTGACGCACGATCAGGTTGTAGCTGTCGCTCACCACATAAAAGGTGGAGAACTGTTGCTCCAGCCCGGCGAGCAGCTTGCCGAAGGTACTATACCCCAGCGCCTTTTCGTTGAATTCCGGACGCAGGCGCAGCAGCACGTTCTTGAGCTCGGAGGCAAGAATTTCGCTCTCGTCGACCCGCTCCTCCAAGATGGTTTGAATCAGCTTGTTCACCTCGGCATCGGTCAGCGAATCGCCCTCCCCATTCTGCTTGGGCGCGGCAGCCTTGGTTTGGGTGACCGACTCGAGAAACTGAAATTCGTTGCAGGCGTTGATAAATATGGTGCTGGCCGCCTCCGAACGCGAGATGCCCAGCACAAACTTGCCCATAGACTTGAGCTTGCCGACCAGCGGCGTGTAGTCGCTATCGCCGGATACGATGCAGAAGCTGTCGATCAGCTCGTTTTTGTAGGCCACATCCAGCGCGTCGATAACCAGCTGAATATCCAAATTGTTCTTCTGGTTGCGCCCATAGCGCAGCGAGGGCACGACGTTGAAGGTGTTGCTGAGCAGCACCTCCTTGAGATCGGCGTACTGGTCGGTGTAGCCGTACACCTTGCCCAGCAGGATATCGCCGCGAATCTTCACCTTTTCGATGATGGTATTGAGCGTGGCAATCTTCGCCCCGCAGTTCTCCAAATCCACAAAAATCGCATAATGCGCCGCGCTCATATGCACTCCTCATTTCCTTTTCCTTAGTATGCTTTCTTCCGGAAAAAATAGCTTCCGCTATCACAGCCTTATTTCTCCAACGATACCAGCGTCAGCGAGGGGATGAGCACATCCTTGCCCGCCGCGTCCTGCTCGGTATAGGCGGCATTGCCCCGCGCGTAACAGGTGATGCGATCTGCCTGCGCCACCTCGGGATCGGCCTGACAAGCGACGACCATCTGCCAGCTTTGCTTGGCGCTGCGCGACACGTCCAGCCGGATGAACCATACGCCGTCTCCGGCCTCCACGCTCATCACCTCGCCGGTGAACACCAGCAACTCGCCCACGTAAGCCTCCGGATTACGGATCAACTGCGCGTAGGTAATCCGCTTGGCCTGATCGGTCAGCTCGCGCAGCGCATCCTCTTCGGTGCGCTCTCGGGTAAATTCGATGGCGATCCGCCGCTCCTGCAGGCCTTTTCGGATCGCCGACAGCGTGATTTTGTAGGCGCGCGGCTCGCTGGTATCAAATTTTACGCTGAACCGCCCATCGTGGCCGACGGTGCGCTTGATCGCCTTGGTATCCTCCAGAAACTGCAGAACGGTGCCTGCGGGCGCGCGCCCCTTGAGGGTGAACGTATCCTCGGCGATGGGCTCGGCGGGCAGGTTATCCAGATTGATGGGCAACAATCCCAGCTGAAAGACCAGCGCGCCGGTGACGCTGGCATCGGCATACCCCGCCTTGCTGGCGGTCAGCGATAGGTTGTATGTCCCCTCGGCCGCCAGCGTGGCGTCGATGGTAAACTTGCCGTCGCTGTTTGCCCCGCCGACGCTGAGCACCTCGGGCTCCTGCCCGGCGCGCAGGTTGGCCAGCACCAGTCCGGCATCGGGCTCCGTCACCCCGGTGATGCGCAGAACGCCGTCGCCGGATTCCTGCGGCAGGGCGGCATCCAGCGCCAGCTGGATCGGGATCGGCGGCGCGTTCTCCAGCTCGGTAAAGGAAAACCCGTTCAAAATCTCCTCGAAGCGCGCCAGATCCTTGTTGGTCACCCGGCGCGCGCCGACAGACCAGTCGAGGATATAGTTGCGGCCGTTGCGGATGGTGAAGTACCGCAGCCCGCGAGCGGCGATCTCCTCGCCCTCCAGCTCGTTATAGCGCAGCAGCAGCACATCGCCTAATGCGACATGCTTTTGCCACTCCGCCTCGGGGAAGCGAATGTTGGTGAGCTTCCACGCCTTGGCGTCGGTAAAGGAGGCGGCGATTTGCCTGCGCTGCGCCCCGGTGGCGCGGCTGATATCAAAGAGGGTTCTGCTGCGATCGTCCTCGCCCACCAGCAAGCGGTAGCTGTCCGAATAGTCCTCCGACCACCCCTCGGCCACCACGCCGTCGGACTCGAAGCGCACGCGCATCGCCTCCGGATCCATGCCCGCTCCCTGCAAAATGGCGGCATACACCGGCAGCGTTGCCGGGGTGAACACTTGCCACGCATCGGGAAATTGCAGGCGGGCGTGTACCGATTCCAGAGCGATCTCTTGCGCGTGCGCGGAGGCACACAAAGCGCCGCCGCATAGCAGCAGGAAAAGCGCCAGCCGTTTCTTCATCCTAGGTGCCTCCCCCTCTATCGCGCGCGCCGTGCGCTATTTCGCATAGAAGTGCAGGCGCATTACCGGCAACTCCTTTTCGCGCCCTCGCGCGTCGGTGTAGGCCGCCAATTGCCCGGTACACTCCACGTAAGCGGTAATGATGGTATCCACCGGATAGGGCGGCAGCTCGTCGCACACCACCCATACCGGCTCGCCCCATGCGCCGCCGGTGTTCTTGCTCTCTAGCAGCAGGCAGGGCGCGCCGTCCATATCCCCGATCTGCCGAATGCGCCCGCGATAACCAACGTTCTTGCCCTCGTATTTCTGGGGATCGGAGAGCAGCCGCTTATAGTCCATATTGATGAGCGAGCGCCGGAAGGCATTGAGCGCCTCCTGCTCGTTCATGATGCGGGTAACGGTGTGCTCCACCTTCACCGTCTCATAATCCTTGAGCGAGGCGGTGAGGGTATAGGTCGTGTCGCCCTCTTCCTCGGCCTTGATGCGGAAGCTGAATTCACCCTTTGCGTTGGCGCGCACGTTGACCACCAGACCGCCGCCGCGGATATCGATCTTGGCGCCGGGCTGGGTGATGCCGCGCACCGTCTCTTCCTTCCTGCGGATGGGCTCCAGCGGCGAGGTTATCGTAAGCGGCAGCTTGGGCATATCGTAACGCACCGCGTACGAGATCTTGGACACGCCGCCTCCCTTGGCTGCCGACTCGACGGTCAGGGTCAGGTCACCGCCCTCGGGCAGCTGCCCATCGAGCGAAAAGATTCCATCCTCCGCGACGACCACTTTATCCAGCACGCGCTCGCCGAGCAGCAGGCGCACCGTGGCGTCCGGATCGGCGGTGCCGGTGATATTGAGCGCGGACTGATCCGTCCACGCGGGCGGCGCATTGACGGTGAGCTGCACGCCCTCGCCCTCCAGCCGCTCCGCCTCCTCCGCCACGCCGGGCGTAGGCTTGGGGGTGGGGCTGGGCGCTGGCGTCGGCTCCGGCGTAGCGGTAGGCTCCGGCGTGGTGCGGGCGGCGAGGAACTCCAGCCGACGGATGAAGTCCAGCACCAGCGCGTCATCCTCCGCCTCGGGCGCGCGGCCGATCAACACACTGCTGACCATGTACTGCTGACCATGCGCCAAGGTAACATAGCGCAGCGTGAACACCGCCTGATCGGCATGCTGCGCCGAGAACACCATGCGCAACCAGTCCGGCTGCTCCGGTGAAAAATCCAGCTCCTGATAGCGGGGCATCCCCGCGTAGGCGGCTCGCAGCGCGTCATGCACCGCCGCGTCCATCGCGCCGGGGCGTGCGCCCTCGGCACCGGCGATGCTGGCAGCCGATGCCATCGACAGCTCCAGCTGTCCTCCCTGCTCCGGATACACCGTCAGCACGATGCTGCCGCTGCGCAAGCCCGCCTGCATCGCGGTCACATCGGTACCCAGCGAGGCGAGAAACTCCGCGTGGTCGGCCAAGTTGTGTTGCGTTAGCACCCTCGCCTGCGCAGGCGCGTCAAACCGAAAACCCTCGTACGGGAACACGAACTGCTCGCCGCTCCCCTCGAAGGCCAGCGCGCCAGCCGGCAGAAGCCCGGCACACACAAGCAACACCGCAACGCGCCGCAAAAAGGCGCAAAAACCGCTCCGTCTGTTCATCCGCTTCGTTCCCTCCACGCGGTTGCACCGCAGGTTGTATCCCTTTGTCCCTTATTGTACCACACTTGGGTTTCTAGCGCCAGAAGTGGGAGAAGTTTCACGCGGTATATTTTTACATATCCCATCCGAAAACCAATCCGCTCCCACGCTTGCGGACAAGCCCGCAAACATGGTACAATACAGGAGAAAAAAGTGATCATTAAGAAGAAGCAAAGCGAAAAGGAGAACATCCCTTGTCATCCAAACCATCCAAGCCCACAGATACCGTCGAGTCCCTGCCAGCGTTTGCCGAGCTGGACGTCAGCCGCGATGTGATGCGCGCGCTGATCCGTATGGGCTTTTCCCAAGCCACCCCGGTGCAGCAGGCCTGCATCCCGCGCATGATGAGCGGCGAGGACATCATCGGCATCGCGCCCACCGGCACCGGCAAAACCGTGGCCTTCGGCATCCCGATGCTCGAATACATCAGCCTATCGGAAACACGGGTGCAGGAGCTGGTGCTCTGCCCCACGCGCGAGCTGGCGCAGCAGATCGCCGACGAGCTGACTGAGCTGGCCAAGTTCATCCCGGAAATCAAGATTTCGGTGCTGTACGGCGGGCAGAACATGAACAAGCAAATCGCTCAGCTGCGCCGCAATCCGCAGATCGTGGTGGCGACGCCGGGGCGGCTGCTCGACCATATGCAGCGCGGCAACGTATCGCTGGCGCACGTACACACCATGGTGCTCGACGAGGCCGACGAGATGCTCAAGATGGGCTTCGTCAAGGACGTGTGCAGGATCATCGAAGCCACCCCGCCGGGGAGGCAGCTGGTGATGTTCAGCGCCACCACCAATCCGGACGTGATGACCATCGCGTGGAAATACCAGAATAACCCGGCGGAGATCGTCATCGCCGCCACCGAAGAGACCCGCCCCGACATCACCCAGTACGTGATCGAATCCGACCGCAACCAGAAGTACGATCACCTGCTCTACCTGCTGGACAGCGATCAGTATAAGCGCGCTATGATCTTCTGCAACACCAAGGACATGACCGGCCGCCTCTGCGCCCGCTTGCAAAAGGCAGGTTACAGCGCCGACTGCCTGCACGGAGACATCAAGCAATCCCAGCGCGACAAGGTGATGGCCGACTTCCGCAAGGGGCGCTTTGAGCTGCTGATCGCCACCGATGTGGCGGCGCGCGGCATCGACGTGGACGATGTCGAGGCCGTGATGAATTACGACATCCCCGATAAAAACGAATATTATCTCCACCGCATCGGGCGCACCGGGCGCGCGAAAAAGGCCGGCGTCAGCTTTTCCTTCGCGGGATTTGTGGAGCGCGTGCGGCTGGACGAAATCTTCAAGTACGTGGATGCCCGGCCGCAGTGGCTTGTGTTCGACCAGTTCGGCACGCTGCGATATAAGGAAAGCGGGGAAGCGTTTTTCCCGGATGCGTAAGCATAGCAAAGCAAGAGTCCATTTCCGCCACAAGCGCTGGAAATGGGCTTTTTGATTTGAATGGATCTACAGCTTCGCCAGCGCCGCGTCCAGCCCTGCGCAAGCGGCGGCGGAGATTTCCTCCACCGAGCGCGCGGCGTCCACCGGATAGAAACGCTCGGGATGCGCATGCGCCAACTGCTCGTAGGCTTCAAACACGCGGCGGTGGAAGTCGGCCTGCTCCATCTCGATGCGGTCCAGCGCGGTCGCCCCGGCGCGACGCGCCATGGCGGTATCGGCATCCACGCGCAGGTACAGCGTAAAGTCGGGCATCAGGCCGTCGGTGGCCGGGGCGTTGGCCTGCGTCACGCGCTCCACACCGAGCTGCCGCCCGCCTCCCTGATAGGCGATGCTGGAATCCACAAACCGATCGCACAGCACCACCTGCCCCGCGGCCAGCGCGGGCTTGACGACGCTCTGCACATGCTCGGCGCGCGCGGCGGCGTAGAGCAGCGCCTCGGTCCACGGATGCATGCCCAGATTATCCGGCGTGAGCACCACCTCACGGATTTTTTCGGCGATGGGACTGCCGCCAGGCTCGCGCGTGAACACCACCGGGTAACCCCTCTCGCGCAGATGCTCGGTGAGGCGCTCGATCTGCGTTGTCTTACCGCAGCCGTCCAACCCTTCCACCGAGATGAAGAAGCCGCGCGGCACCGGCACCTCCCCGGCCAACAATTCGGAAAGCTCCTCGACGGTATCTACGATGCGCGTCGCCCCGGCCTGCTCCAACTCCGCGCGGGAGCCGTAGCCGTAGAGCACGCCGATGGTATCCAGCCCGCAGTTGCGCCCGCCCTCGATGTCGAAGCGGCGGTCGCCGATCATGACGGCGCGCTTTGCGTCCTTGGGCAGCGCGGCGCGGATGATATCGCTCTTATCCTCGTCGCGGATGAGCAATTCCGGCCCCACCACGCCCTCAAAAAAATGCGCGATACCGAAGTGATTCAGGATGCGATCCAGATACACGGCGGGCTTGGCCGTGGCCAAAAAGATGCGCGCGCCGCCGTCGCGAAGCCGCCGGAGCAGGCTGGGAATACCAAGGTACAGCGATCCCTCCAGCAGCCCGCGCTCGCTGTAGCGCGCGCGGTAGCGGCGGATCGCTTCTTCGGTTTGCGCCTCGTCCATGCCAAAGTGCTCTCGAAAGGACGCGTACAACGGCGGCCCGATAAACTTGCGAAACACCTCGGAATCGAACCCGGTGTAGCCCATCTCCTCCACGGCGATGCGCGCCGAGCGCGTGATGCCCGGATCGGACTGAATCAGCGTACCATCCAAATCAAACAAGACGCAATCGTACTTCAATGCCCTGCTCCCCTTGCCTTTGTTCTTGATTCCATCACGCAGCACAGCGCGCCGCGCGCCACGCCGAAGGCCTGATCGCCCGCTTCTACCAACGCGCCTATGATCTCCGCCGAAGCCCGCTCGCCCGGCACGATCAGCGGCACGCCGGGGGGATAGCGCCCGGCGCTGCGCGACGCGACGCGCCCGGCGGCACGGGAGAACGGCACCCATTCGGCGGGCGAGAGCGCCGCCTCGCGCACGCGCATGCACGCCTCCGGCGGCGCGAATGCTGGCAGCACTCCGCACGGCAACGGTTCCCGGCGCGGCAGTCCCGACAACACCGCGGCGACGCGCGCCAGCGAATCGGGCGCGTCGCATACCGTGGGGATCAGCACGGCGCGCCGCGCATCGGCCATCTCTACGTCGATACCACTTTCAGCCAAGCGCGCCGCCACCTCCAGCCCGGTGTAGCCGTGCGCCGCCGGATCCAGCACGATGCGCGCCGGGTCGAAAGCCACGCCCGCATCGCGCAGCACCTCCTGCGCGTCGCGCAGCGTGGGCGGCAGCATGTGCCAAAACGCCTGTACGCGGGCATGCAGCGACCGGAGCGCCCCGGCTCCGTGCGCATCCATCCACGCGCGGGCGGCGTCCAGCGAGGCCATAATGGCGAACGACGGGCTGGAACTGTGCAGCATGCGCAGCATCGCGCGCGCGCGCGGCGCGTCCTCCTCGCGGCGCAAATGCAGCCATGCCGCGCCGGTCAGCGCGGGTAGCGTCTTGTGGGCGCTCTGCACCCAAGCGTCGGCGCCCAGCATACCGGCGCTTCGCGGCTGCCCCGGCACAGGCCAGTTCCAGTGCGCGCCGTGGGCTTCATCGACCAACAACGGCACGCCCGCCGCCCTGGCCGCCTCGGCAACCCGCGCCAGATCCACGCAAGCGCCGCAATAATCGGGACGCGTGATTAGCACCGCCGAAGCCTCCGGATGCGCGCGCAGCGCCGCTTCGATGTCCCCGGCATCGGCGCAGGTCAGCACGCCGTAGGCGCGCGGCTGCACAAACACCGGCTGTATATCGCCCCACACGCAGGCCGAAAGAACGCTGTGATGGCAGTCGCGCGGCACGATCAGCGTTCCGCCGGGCGGCACAGAGGCAAGCACCATCGCCAAGAGGCCGCTGGTCGCGCCGCCGGTCAGCAGAACCGTCGCGCCCGCCCTGGCGGACTTTGCCGCCAGCGCCTCGGCGGCGGCGATGCCCCGCTCCGGCGCGAACAGGTCGTCTGTGCAAGGCAGCTCGGTTTGATCCAGCGCGAACAGCTCCGCCGCCGCCAACGGGAAGCCCTCCGGCTGCCGCCCCTTGTGGCCGGGCATGTGCTGGCGCTCCCTGCCGTCGGCGGCGCGCAGCATGTCGATCAGCGGCGTCGCGCTGTGACCCGCCATCAGAAGTAGAAATGCAGCAGGCGGGAGACCATGTACGCTCCGGCGCGCTCCTGCACCTTTTTTGAATTGTGATTGTAATACCAGCAGCCGGAGCGCGGGCGGAACCCGGCGGCGCGCTCCTTGTCGCGCAGCGTGCGCAAAATTGCCGCGCCCACGCCGCCCAAGCGATGCCTTTCCATCACGTAAAGGCCGATGCTGCTATGCTCCTTGAGGATCTTGCCGCGCTGCGTCACGGCAAACCCGGCAACCTCGCCATCAAGCTCCACGATGTCCACCAGCAGCTCCGGCATGCGCGCTTTTAGTTTCTCCACCTCCTCGGCGAGGAAGTCGCCGCTGAGCGCCAGCGTGGCGAAATCCTCCTCCCGATCGGGATCGACGCGGCGCAGGGTGATGGGCGGCGCGTCAGCCGGGGCGGATGTGTCGCGGTAATTGCTGAAGTAGGCTTGCTTCTCCACGCGCGCGTAGTTGTCCAGCGCGTGGCAGAGAAAGCATTCATCGCCGGTGGGCACGATGGCGCCGGTTACCTGCTCGTACTGGCGCGCGCGGGCAAACAGCGCCTGCCCCTGCGCGGCAGCCTCGGGCAGCACGGCGAACATCCACAGCGTATCGCCGCCGTGGACGGCGAAAAAGCCGACCAGCTGCCCGCTCTGCACCAGCTTGTAATGGTTGCTGGCCAGCACATGATCCTCCCAATAGGATTCGACATAGATATCCCGCTCCCGATAATACAGCGCCACCGGCTCGGCAATCTCCGCCCAGTCGCAGCGCATGATTTGGATATCAGGCATGTTCTTCCTCCCATCGGCGCAGCAACGCCATGTATTTCCGCCGGAACCACCGATCCCGGTTGCGGTCGAGATAAAACTGCTCGCCGCCGCTCCAAATGAGCAGCGAGCCCAGCGTATTGACCACGTCGAAGGGCAGATCGACGCCGGGAAACCATCTGTTCAGCCCATAGCTGACCACAAACAATATGCATCCGCCCAGCAGCAGGAACGCGCTGACGCGATCGCGCCGCCGCTGACGCATCAACAGGCGCCGCACATGCAGGCGCAGGTTCTGGCGCACATACTCGGCGCACCGCCCCTCCGCATCGCACTCCCGCGTGATTTCCACGCGAAGCGTGGGTTCGCAGCCCCGCGGCAGCGCCGCCAGCCAGTTGTCGATGGTCTCAAAGAACGCGCCGCCTGCCAGCGGGATCTCCGCGCCGACGACCGGGGTATCAAACAGCGCATCGGCATCGGGATAGGCGAGCCGGAGCGTGGCGCGCTGATCTTCCTGCTCATAAAACCGCCGGGTAAGTTCGGCGTCGTCCCGAATCTCGCGCTCCATTTCGCGCAGCGTGGACACACGGCCACCTCCTCTTATGCCAGTCGGCATTACTTGCGATCCAGCACCGCCTGCCACGCGGCGACCAGCGCCTCGGCGCCAGCCTCGCGCAGCGAGCGCTCAAAAGCGGCAAGGTGTTCCTCGTCCAGCGGCGTCTCGCCGGTGGTGAAGCGCGCGACGCCCTCCTCCACCGCGCGGCCGACGGCGGCTTGCAGCGCGTCGATCTCCGCCTGCTCGGCGTCGGTGAGGTACACGAGCGGCATCGGCATGCGCGCGAATCGGGATACCTCCGCGATCTCGGTGAGGATGCGGTTTTGCAGCGCGTGATCCGAGCGCGCCATAAAGGCCATCGGGCGGATGCCGGGCATGGTGCCGCCGTCGAGCATCAGCGCTTGGGTTTGAATGAACTCCGCCGAGCGTCCGCCCTCGATCAAAAACGTCCATCGCCCATCGGGATCGACGGCGTAGTCGACGTCCTTCTCCCCTGCGGCGGCTAGGATCGCGCCCTCCTCGGCGTAAAGCTGATCCACCCAGCGGAGCGCCGCCGCCGGATCGGGGCAGGCGCGGGTGATGGCAAACGCGCCGCGCCACACCGGCCCCAGCAGGTCGCGGTACGCGGTTTTCCCTCGATAAGCCATCGGCGACAGCGCGGCAAACGCCTCGGCCGATTCTACATCCAGCGGGATGTACGGCGCGGGCGCGATCAGCGCGCCGATGCGTTGCTTGTTGGCGTCCTTTGCCTGTTCGAGCATCACATGCGTGGTGCGGAAGGCTTCCTCCCCCAGCAAGCCCTCGGCGTTAAGGCCGCGCAGATAACGCAAAAATTCCGCAAACTCCGGCTCAAAGGGGGCAAACCGCACCGCGCCATCCTCGCCTAGGAATAGATTGTAATCGTTGGCCACCAGCCCGAAGTACGGCATCAGCCAGCGCGCTTCCCACGGGCCGGTGAGCAGCAGCGGCAGCTCGTCCTTCCTGCCGTTCCGGTTTGGATCGCCGTCGCGGAAAGCGGTCAGCGTCTCGCGCAGCGCCTCCGGCGAACCAGGCATCGGCAGCTGCAGCGCTTCGAGCCAAGCGCGGTTGATCCACAGGATCACCTGCTCCGGCTCCTCGTTGAGCGCGGGCAACGCGACGATCTTGCCGTCGGGCAAGGTGATGGCGGCCCGCCAATCGGGGTGCGCATCCAGCAGCGCCCATAGGTTGGGCGTGTGCTCGGGCAGCAGCGGCGCGAGGTCGATCAGCGCATCGTTGGCAGCGCCTCGCAGCTCCTCTTGCGGGGTCAGCTCAGCCTTAAACAGCACGTCGGGCAACACCCCCTCGCAGCGAAGGATCTCCTCCTTTGCGTGCTGGAAGGCTTCGCTGTCCGAATATTGCGTGGGCGCGAAGGCCACGCCGGTGCGCGCCTGCATGCGCGTGAAGAATTCGCTGCGCGCCCAGTCGCGACCGGTCACGCCGTCAAAGCCCGCCAGCGTCATCGGTTCGGCGGCCGCTCCCCGCGCGCCGCCCGCGCAACATAGCACGGCCAGCACCGCCGCCATCCGGATCTTCCATCCCTTGCGCACGCCCATTCCCTCCGTTTATCGCTCGATTCTTTGCGTATTATACCATAGTTTGCCGTCCTCGCCAAAAAGAAAAAGGCAAGTCCACCTCCTCCGCCGCATAGACTGGCGCAGAACCAGCGAAGGAGGGACGGCCTATGATGCTCCATCTACGGGAGATGTGGGAAGGGCAGCGCGCCGTGCTGTGCGGCGGATCGGCGGCGCTGCGCGAATGGATGCGCGCACTGTTGGAAGCGCTGGGCGCGCAGGTGGAGTGCTTAGCGGAGGAGAGCGGGGGTGCATGGCGCGTCGAGGCGCTGCGCGAAGCGCTGGTGCGCGGGCAAGTTCGGGCATGGATCTGCCTGGAGCCGCCTGCGTCGGAAAGCCCGCAGGCACTGCAAAGCGCCCTGCAACTGCTATCGGCCAGCCTGACGACGGCGATGTCGTGGGGCGTGGGCGGCGCACTGCTGCTTCTGGGCGACGGCGCGTACCGCAATGCCGACGCGCCTTGGGCTTGCCGCGAGGGCGACCCCTTGGGCGGCCGCGACGCCATCGGATGCGCCGAGGCTTGCCTGCGCCTGCTCGCCGAGGGGTATCGCCACGGCTTCTTTACCGATCCGCTGCCGGTGGTGGTGGCGCATCACGGCGCGCTACTCTACGGCGGTATGCCCGCCGACGCGCCGGATCTGCCCACAGAGGCTCCGGTCGGCCTTTGGCTGGATGCGCTGGAGCGCGGCGAGATGCCCGCGCCAGCGTTCCCCGACGCCTCCGCGCCCTTCCAGCACGCCCTAGAGCCGCTGGCCGGGGCGCTGCTGGCGCTGGGGCGCACGATCACCCACGCCACCCATCCCGGCGATACGTGGAACTTCGGCGCGCCGCCGCAAAACTGGCGCTCGCACCGCCTCGCCTGCCGGACGCTGGCCGAGGCCTACGGCAAGGCTTTCCCCGGCGAGAGCGCCCGCCCGCAAGCGCGGCACGCGTTCCCGGTGCAAACAGAGGCGCCTCGGCTGGACAGCGAAAAGGCGCGCCTGCGGCTTGGCTGGCGCACCGTGTATGATGGCGAGGAAAGCCTGCGCCTGATGGCGGCATGGCATACGCTGGCTGCGAAGGAGGGCGAGGCCGCCGCAAGGGCGACACAACTCCGGCGCTATTTTGAGGATCTTGCGATGATCTGCGATTGAGCTACAGCTCGGTCTCTTCCGCGCTCTCCCGCGGCAGCGCGCCGCGCAGCATGGCCGCCAAATCGTCGCGATCCCAGAGCAGGACGCCGGTCTCCTCCGCCAGCACACGCGCATTGGGCGTGAAGTATTGGTTGGTGACCACCACCTCCACGTCGGACGCGTAGTGGCTGGCGGCGGCATGGATCTCCTGCACCGGCGTAATGCCGATGTTGCGCCCATAGCGCTTGCACTGAAAAATGTAGCGCTCTCCGTCCCGCCGCGCGACGATGTCGGCGCCGTAATCGCCGCTGGCGGCGGTCAGCGCAATGGCCGAGAAACCCTCGCGGCGCAGCAGCCGCGCGACACAGCGCTCGAACGCCACGCCGTCCATCCGGTCGACGGCCTGCAGCGTGGCACGGCGCGGCCTGCTCCCGAGCCACAGCAACATACCGCCCACCAGCAACGCGCCCAGCCCGGCGGCGTATACCCACAGCGGCGGATCGAGCAACGTCTGTATGCCATAAAAAAAGCCGCCCAGTGCCAGCAGGCTCATCGGGGCGGCTCGAAAACTTCGGCGGCGCATTATACCCCCACCACGGCCATGCCCCGCTCCCGCGCGCATAGCGCGGGCAGGCTTGGATACAGCGTAAGGCCGCTCACCTTGACTTCCAGTTCCAGATATTCCCGAAGCTCGGCGCGTGCGCTGGATATCCGCTCGGCAACCTTCTCGCGCATCCGCTCGGCATCGATGTCAGCCTTTGGGCAGGCCAGCAGCTTGATCTCCTGCGGGCTTTTCACGCCCAGCACATAGCGGAGATCCGGCAGATCGCGCTCAAAGAAGTTGCGCAGCGCCACCTCCAGACGATCGCGACCATAGCGCCATACTTCCTCCAGATACACCTCGCCGCGAGGCAGCTGCAGCTGCGCCACGCACACCGGCGCATCCAGCGCGATCTGCATGCGCAGCGCCGTGGTGCGCGCGGCCAGCTCGTCCGGCTTGAGCGGCGCGCCTTCTAACAGGCTATGATAAAATTCGTTTTGCAAAATCGGCAGCACGTCGGTGAGCACATCGGCGCCCTCCTGCTCGCGCAGCGTGCGGCGCAGGGTGCTCAGCGCGCGGCGCAGGCGCAGCGCGTCGGTGGCAGCCTCCATGCAGCGCACCTCGGGATGTTTTGCAAGAAAGGCAAAGAACGCCTGCCCTTCGTCCTTGGGCAACACATAGGCCACCGCGTCCACCTGACTGCTCTCGATGAGCAGCACGGCTTCCTTGGCGGTGGTCACGACGCGCGGTATCGCGAAGCCCAGCGTCGTCCAATCCTCAAAGGAATCGAAGGCGCCCTGCACGTCGGCCTGATCGGTGACAAGAAGCACTTGATACATGCTAACCTCCAAAGCTCCGCCCACCGTATAGAGTTACGGTTTCATTATAGCATTCATTGCTCGCTTTGTGTACATTTCGGCAGGAAAACCAACGCTTTTACAAGAAGCTGCGCGGCTTCTTGGAGCAGGTTGGACAAAAGCGGACGGTTTTATGTCTCCCCGGGCGCAGCAAAGGGAGGAACATACAATTCCTCCCTGTAAAAAAACGGTTGTATCGCCTAGGCGGAGGTGGCAGCCTTGCGCCTTTTTCGCGGCAATTCGATGCCCGCTTCGGCGGCGACGCGCTCCAGCGCATCCAGCGCGCGGGCGATCTGTTCCGGCCGATGTTCGCTAATCACGCAGAAGCGCAAACGCGCCTTGTTCTTGGGCACGGCGGGGTACACCGCCGGGGGCACGAACACGCCCTGCTCGCGCAACAGGCCGGAGAGCAAGAAGGCATCCTCGTCTCGCCCGACGAGAACGGGTACGATGGCGGTTTCCCCGGCCAAGCAGGTATCGAGCCCGCGCGCATCCGCCTCGTCCATAAAGGCGCGGATATTGCGGCGCATGCGCTCCATAATCGAAGGATCCTCGCGCAGCAGCCGGATGGAGGCCAACGTAGCGGCAGCCAGCGGCGGCGAGATGCCCACCGAGAACACGAAGCCCGGCAGATTATACCGCAGGTATTCGATGAGCGCGGCGGAACCGGCCAAATAGCCGCCGCAAGCGCCCAACCCCTTCGAAAGCGTACCCATCTTGACGTCCACATCGCCGGGCGCGAGGCCGAAGTATTCGTCGACCCCGCCGCCGGTTTTGCCGATGACGCAGGCCGAGTGCGCTTCGTCAACGAGCAAGAAACAGCCGTATTTTTTCTTCAAGCGCACAAACTCTGGGATGGGCGCGATGTCGCCGTCCATGCTGTAGGCTCCCTCGACGATGATGAGCACCTTTTCAAACTTATCGCGCTGCAAGCGCAGGATGCTCTCCAGCGCGGCAAAATCGTTATGCGGGAAGGGCTTGGCGGCGGCGGCGCTGAGGCGGCAGCCTTGCTCCACCGAATTATGCGCCAGCGCGTCGTACACAATGAGGTCCCGCTCGCCGCAGAAGTTGCCCACGAAGGAGACGTTGGTCGAATGGCCGCCGACCAGCACCAGCGCCGCCTCGGCATGCTTCCATTCTGCGATGGCCGCCTCCATCTCCTGATACAGGCTCTTTTCTCCAGCCAGCAGGCGGCTGCCGCTGGCCGAGGTGCCATACTTCTCGATGGCGGCCTTGGCTGCGTCCATCACCTCGCGCCGCCCCGACATGCCCACATAATTGTAGGAGCCGAAGTTGAGCGCCTGCTTGCCGTCCATCAGCGACACATCGCTCAGCGGCGATTCGTGGCACACAAAGTACGGATTGCCGCAGGCCAGCAGTTCGGCCTTGCGCGCCTCAAACGCCTGATATTCCGGCGCGTCCTCGAAGCGGACGACCGGGGTCACCGGCCCGCGCGCATCGCCCGCGGCCGACCGTTCCAAGTCTGCATCGCCGCGAAGGTGCGCGGAAACCAGCGCCGTAAGATCCGATACGCTGGCGCACCGCACATATTGCTCCGTTGGCAGCATGATGCCGAATAGCTCCTCCACCTTGAGCGCCACGCCCAAGCTTTGCAGGCTATCGCCGCCCAGATCCTCGATGAAGTGCGCGTCGTCGCCGACGGCGGCGTCCTCGAGCTCCAGCACCTCGGCAAACGCGTGACGCACCTTGGCGCGGATCTCCTCGTATCGCGGCTCCGGCGAGGCGGCGCACGCCACCGGCTCGGGTTGCGGCTCGCTGCGCGCCGCCACGGCGGCCGCACGCGGATCCAAATCGCGGAAGGGGATCCTGCGCCCTTCAATTTGCTCGCGCAGGGCAACGCGCTTGACCTTGATGCCGTTGACCAGCGGCAGCTTCTCCGGCGTGGCCAGCACGCGCCTCACCTTCTTTAGCAGCGGCAGGCGGCCGTTGGCTTGATTGATCTTGTGGATCAGCGCCTCGAGATACCGCACGTCGTTGAACAGTATGCCGACGCTGCAGACCAGCGTGATATCCTGATAGGGATCGCCCTTTGCGCGGGCGATACCCAGCACGCAAAACTGCTCCACCCCCTCCAGCCCGGCAAACACGTCCTCCAATTCGTCAGGATACACGTTCTCCCCGGATTCATTGATGATGACGTCCTTGCTGCGCCCTTCCACCCACATCGCCTTAGGGGTCAGCCGCACGATGTCGCCGGTGGGATACCAACCGTTCTCATCCACATCGGGCGGCAGCAGCGCGCCGTCGACGAGCCGCCCGGTATGCAGCGTGCCGCCACGGATGAACATCTCCCCGCGCCCGGCATCCTTGCCGTCTTGGGGCCGCACCTGATACTCGGCGGAGGGCAGCGGCTTGCCCACGCTGCCGCTGATGCGCCGATGCACGTTCATGCCGGTTTCGGCCGAGGTCAGCGCCGTTTCGGTCATGCCGAAGCCGCAGAGGGTGTAGTACCCCAGCGCGCTCATTGTGCGCATGTGCTCGGCAGGGGTATGGCCGCCGCCCAGCACGATGCAGCGGATATCCGGCCCCAACAGCTGCGAGACCACGCGCTTGAACAGCACGTTGCGCGCAAAGCGCAATCCGGCATGCGGCGCGACGGTTTGCACCGCGATGGAAAGCCTCTGCATCGCCGCGAAGAGCGCGCGCTTGGCCGCCGGTTCCTTGGCCACCTTTTTGCCCAGCGCCACCGAAAGGCTGTTGACCAGCAGCGGTACCGCCACCACCATTTCCACGCGCAGCTTGTTGCAGGTTTCCACGATGGTCTGCGGCGCGCGGTCCTTGAGAAAGATGCTGTTGTAGCCGATGAATTGAATCCACAGCACGTTAATCATAAAGCCAAACACATGATGCAGCGGCAAAAACACCAGCACGCGGCGCGGCTCGTCGCCAATGATATAGCGAGAGGCCTTGTACAAAATACCGCTGTTGAGCACCTGATTGGCCACCGCCTCGCCGTTATAGACGAAGATGCGCGCCGTGGAGGTGGTGCCCGAAGTATGCAACGCCAGCGCGTCGGCGAAGCGCGGCGCGAAGTTGCCCGGCGCTTCCGGCGCGGCCAGCAGATCGGCGGCGAGCAGTTGCCGATACCGATCCGGCAGGCTGCGCTCGACGCGGGTTACGATGCCCGCCGCCCCGGCTTGGCCGAGCATGTGCGCGGTCATCTCGTCGCTCAAGGTAAAGTCGAGCAGCAGCGGGCAAAACCCCGCCATCACCACACCCCAGAAAATCGCCGGCCACTGCGGGCAGGTATCGACCTGAATGGCCACCACCGCATTTTGCGCGCCTTGCCAAAGGGCGCGCCGGATGTGCGCGGCGTAAGCGCGCGCCATGCGGTCATAGTCTGCGTAGGTCCAAGTGACGGTTTCCCCATCCTGAAAGAATTGCGCGGCGATGCGTTCGGAGCCGGACTGCTGAATGATTTCATATAAATTCTTAAGAGTCTTGTCCCGCTCCATTTGCGCGATGCGCCGCGCGATGAATCCCGTTTCCGTCATGAGGTGCCTCCCTTCCTCTTTGTTCCTTCCCCAAATAGTACCATCCCAACAACCGTGAGAATGCCCAAGCGGGCAGCAGGTCGTGCAGCCATACCGCTAGGCGCTGGTCGGCGCGCGCCACGGTGCGCACCGCCGGGGGATGTTTGCTGCCCACGATGCGCGCCACGCTCCGCGCCAACCGGGCGGGGTCGCTGCCGCCCGCCTCGTCGCGCGCGATGGTGGCAACACCCCGCGCGCAAGCCGCCGCGTAAGGCGACTGCGGCGTGCTGGCAGCGGCGCGTTGGCGGTAGGCGGCGCCGCCGCTTTTGTGATCGCCGGGGCGCACCACGCACACACGGAGGCCGAAGGGCGCCACCTCCATACGCAACGCCTCCGCCCAGCCCTCGACGGCGTGCTTGCTGGCGACGTATGCGCCGGTAAACGGCGTAGCCAGCAGCCCGTTGATGGAACTGAACGGCACGATCAGCCCTTCCCCTCGCGCCCGCATACCGGGCAGCACGGCCTGCGTTACACGCACCATGCCCAGTAGGTTGGTATCCAGCAGTTGGATCAGTTCCTCGGCGGTGGTATCCTCACAGCTGCCGTAGACGATGCGCGCCGCGCAAAGCACCAGCGCGTCGATGGCGCCCGCCTGATCGCGCACCGCTTGCACGGCGTCGGCGATGCTGCGCGGGTCGGTTACGTCCAGCGCTAGGCGCGTGAACCCCCCGTCCCCCTCGCTCTCCCGCCCCGCAAACCCGCGCGCTCCGGCAAACACGCGATGGCCAGCATGCGCCAGCTCGGTGGCTACCGCCAACCCCAACCCGGAAGACGCGCCGACCACCAGCACGGTTTTTCTCGCCCGCAAGCTCTCCACCTCCGATTTTGCCCAACTACATGTATAACATTGGATATTGTACCCGATGGTAGCTTGAAATTCAAGCAATTCATTTTGATGTTCTAAATTTCTAATCAAACACCCTGGTTTTTCCGGAACCAACTGGTTTCTGCGACACACGTGTGCTATACTGCACGCCAGAAGCACTTCATTCAGAGGGGGGATCGGCTTGGCGAAAAAGAGCTACAATGAGAAGCTGCGCTTCAGCGGCGACCTGCCCAAGACAGAGGTTATAACTGACCCGCGCCAAATCGCCCGCTATGGTCCGGGACGCATGCTGGTCGCCCCGCCGTCCGCCTACGATGCGCTCATGAAGGCGGTACCCGAAGGCGCGTTGGCCACCTCCGGGGCCATCCGCGCGCGGTTGGCGCGGGAGGCGGGCGCTGATATCACCTGCCCGCTGACCGCAGGCATCTTCATCAACATCGCGGCGCATGCCAGCGTGGAGCGCGGCGGCACAGATCCCACGCCCTATTGGCGAACCCTGCGCACCGGCGGCGAGCTCAACGAAAAATACCCCGGCGGGCTGGATGCGCATCAGCATCAGCTGGAAGCCGAGGGGCACCAGGTCGTGCCGCGCGGCAAGCGTCGATTCGTGCAGAACTACGAAGCCGCGCTGTGGGAGGAGCTTGCGAACGTGCCGCGTTCATAGCGAAACCGCACATTGACAAAAGCAATATTTTGTGAAACAATACAAGTGCAAACGATTGAACAGCACCACACAGCGAGGAGTGACCGTCTTGAAGGCCACCATCAAAGATATCGCGCAGGCCGCAGGCGTGTCCCCCTCCACCGTCAGCCGCGTGCTTTCCAACCATCCGCGCATCAGCGCCGAAACCGCCCAGCGCGTGCGCGCCATCATGCGCGAGATGCGTTACCAGCCCAATCAACTGGCGCGCTCCTTGGTCAGCCGCAAGCGCACCATCATCGCAGTGGTGCTGCCTTCCACGGCGGAAACCTCTCTTTCCGACCCCTTCTTCTACGACGTGTTGCGCGGCATTTCCGTGGGCGCGTCGCAGGAGGAGTATCATGTGCTGCTCTCCACCGGCGCGGCGCCAAAGGCCGAAGGCGCCAAGCTGGAAGAACTGATGCACAGCGGCATCGTAGGCGGCGCGATTCTGCTGACCAGCAAGGTGCAGGACGCTACCGTCCAAGCGCTGCTGGAGGATCGTTTTCCCTTTGTGGTGTTAGGCCATCCGGATCAGGATACGCAAATCCATTGGGTGGACAACGACAATATCGCCGCCGGATGCGCCGTCACCGAGCATGTATTGGCGCGAGGCCGCCGTCGCGTGGCTTTTATCGGCCTTGATGCGCACTACCGCGTCACGGCGGATCGCTGCGCCGGGTATCATCTGGCGCACGAGCGCGCCGGTCTTTCACCGGCACGGGCGCACGTGCTGGAAATGCCCTACGCCAGCACGCGGGTAAGCCCGGAGCGACTGCGCGCGCTGTTCTCCGGCAAAGATCGGCCCGACGCCGCGGTCTGCACCAACGACCTGATCGCGCTGGAGATGATGCGCGATCTCGCTGCGCTGGGGCTGCGCGTGCCGGAGGATGTGGCGGTGGTCGGCTTTAACAACCTGCAGGCCGGTCGATACAGCGCGCCGCCGCTCACCACGGTGGAGATCGACGCGGAGGGGCTGGGTCGCAGCGCCTTTCGCTTGCTGCTGGGCGCGATGGAGCATCCCAAGGGCGGCGCGGCGCGCCAACTCATTCCTTTTCAATTGATCGAGCGGGGATCGGTGGGTTAATCCCCCCTCCCCTATAAGCCGCAACCGATTCAAACCGCAAGCGGGCTGCCGGTTTAGGCATGCCCTTGTTTTCGTGTCATTTGATCGTTTTCGTCATAAAATTCACACGTTTCTTGTTCGATTCAGCCAAATTTTTCTTGACAAAACGTTTGCATTTCCCTACAATAAATGTAAAGCGAGGTGCCAGCTAGCGCACCCGCACAAAGGCAAGGAGGGTAAACCATGAAAAAACTACTTTCTATCGCGTTGGCGGTGGCGCTGATGCTCGCGCTGAGCTCTACCGCGCTGGCCGACATCACACTTTCCGGCCTCAAGGTCGAAATCGACGCGCCGCTCAAGGCCTATGCCGAGGCGTATGCAAAAACCGCCGGTTTCAACGTGAAGATTGACACCTTCGGCGGCGGCGCGGACTACGGCGGTTTCGTCAAGGCGGCGCTGCAGGCTGGCAACATGCCCGACATCTTCATGATCGAGGGCAAGGGCGGTTATGACACTTGGAAGGATTACATCCTTGACCTGAGCGATCAACCCTTCACGAAGGAAACCACCTTGGGCTACACCGTGGACGGCAAGGTGTACGGCTTCCCGCTCGCCATCGAGGGCTTCGGCATCGGCTACAACGCCGACCTGCTCGCGAAGGCCGGTATCGATCCCGCCACGCTGACCACCCTGACCGCTTTCAAAGAAGCCTGCGAGAAGCTCAACGGCATGAAGGATGAACTGGGCATCACCGCGCCGATCGCCATGGCGTGCAGCACCAGCGGCAGCATGTGGTGGGTCGCCTCCAACCATAACTTCAATACCTACTGGGCGGGCAACCTGCCCTACGGCGATATGACCTATGTCGACATGGCGCTCAAGGGCGAAGTCGACAAGGAACGCCTGACCAAGTACGCCGAGTTCCTGAAGGTGATGTTCGATTACGCTGATCAGGACGTGCTGCTCAACGGCAACTATGACGCGCAGATCAACCTCTTCGGCACGCAGAAGGCTGTGTTCATCCAGCAAGGCAACTGGACCGATCCGAACTTCAAGGATCTGGGCGTCACCTTCAAGATGGGCTACCTCGCCGAAGTGTGGACCGACGAACCGACCACCGGCCTGATGGTCGCCGCGCCGAGCTGGTATGTGGTCAACAAGAACAGCCCCAACGTCGATCAGGCGCTTAAGTTCCTCAACGATCTGGTGTTCACCGAGGCCGGTCAGAATTACATGGTCAAGGAAGCCGGCATGGTGCCCGCGTTCAAGAACGTCACCGTCGAACCCGCCGGTCAATTCTCCGTGGCCATCAAGAACGCCGCCGCAAAGAACGACATCTACGGCTGGGGCTTCGGCTACATGCCCGATGGTTTCCTGATGAACACGCTGGCTCCGACATTTGAGCTCTTTGCCCGTGGTGAGCTGGATCTGAACGGCTTCGTGGAAATGATCGCCGCGCAGATCGCCACCATTCCGGAGCTGAACAAGGCTTCCTAAGGTCTATTCAGGCGCAAAAAACGTTGGAGGCCCCGCGCCTCCAACGTTTTTCGAATATTTGTTTATCGCTCAGGAAGGAGGCGGTTTCGCTTGTCCAAAAGGCATCCTTGGGTCAGTATTCTATTCCTAGCGCCGGTCGTGCTGGCTTTCACGCTGGTTATCATCATCCCGTTTATATTGGGCATCTATTATTCGTTCACCGATTTTAATGGGGTGCGAACCAATCTAACCTTTGTGTGGCTGGACAACTATCGCGCTATGTTCGCCGACCCGATCTTTCTGCACTCCTTCCTGCTGACGCTGGAATACACCGTCATCAATATATTCCTGGTCAACGTGGTGGCGTTTTTGCTCTCTCTGCTGGTGACCAGCGAGGTGCCGGGACGCAACTTCCTGCGCTCGGGTTTCTTCGTACCCAACCTGATCGGCGGACTGGTGCTGGGCTATATCTGGCAGTTTGTTTTCAACAATGTGCTGCTGGATGTGGGGCGCAATCTAGGCATCGCTTGGCTCTCCAGATCGCTGATCGCCAACAAGGGAACCGTCATCTGGGCGATGTCCTTCGTCAACACGTGGCAATACGCAGGGTATATCATGATGATCTACGTGGCCGCCATTCAGGGCATCCCCGCCAATCTGATGGAGGCCGCCAGCGTCGACGGTGCGAACTTTCCGCAGCGCGTGTTCAAGATCCTGATGCCGATGATGGCCTCTTCGTTTACCATCACGCTGTTTTTGACGCTGACCAACTCCTTCAAGCAGTACGATCTTAACTTCTCACTGACCAACGGCGGCCCCGCCGCGCTATTTATGGGCAAGTCCTCCAAGGCCAGCCAGCTCTTGGCGATGAACATCTACTCCACCGCGCTGGGCTCCAACCGCTGGGGCGATGGCCAGGCGCGGGCTGTAATCTTCTTCCTCGTGCTGGTCGTGGTGTCGCTGATTCAGGTTTGGATCAACAAGCGCAAGGAGGTGGAGATGTAATGGTGCATCCGGCAACGTCCCGCCAAGTCAAGCCCATGCGCGAAAGCACCGCCGCCCGCAAGGCCGTGCTGGCGATCGTCGGTTTCTCGCTGTTCCTGCTGTTCATGCTGCCCTTCCTGCTGGTGGTGCTCAACGCCGCAAAGACCCGCGCGGAGATCTCGCTCAGCCCGGTCACCCTGCCCACCGATTGGGGGCAGATCTTCGTCAATATCAACGATGTGGTACACAACCCCAACTTCTCCTACATCAGCGCCTTTTTGGATTCGCTTATCATCACGGTGCTGTCGCTGTTGGTCATCGTGCTATGCGCGGCGATGGGCGCGTGGGTGCTGGTGCGCAACAAAACCCGTTGGTCCGCGGCGATCTTTATGGCCTTTGTGGCGGCGATGGTGATTCCGTTTCAGGTGCTGATGCTGCCGTTGGTACAGTGGCTGCGCATCTTGGGCGGCTTTTTGCACATTCAGCTCAGCGGCGAATATGTCGGCATCATCTTCTGTTATCTGGGCTTCGGCACCTCGCTGAGCGTGTTCATCTTCCACGGTTTCATCAAGAGCGTTCCGGTGGAACTGGAGGAAGCCGCCGATATCGACGGTTGCTCCCGCCCCGGGATATTCTTCCGCATCGTGCTGCCGCTCCTGCAGCCTACCGCCGTCACCGTGCTGATCCTCAACGGCATCTGGATCTGGAACGATTACCTGCTGCCGCTGCTGGTGCTCGGCCCTAGCGGCAAGGTGCAGACGCTGCCGCTGGCGGTGGCCTCCTTCGCGGGCGCATACGTGAAGCAGTGGGAGCGAATCCTCGCCTCGGCGCTGCTGGCGATGCTGCCGATCATCGTGCTGTTCCTGTTCGCCCAGCGCTATATCATCAAGGGCATGGTCGAAGGCTCGATCAAGTAAGCCGTAGAAAATCATCCGCCGTTGTGCTATGATGCGGATAAAGCATATGCGGGAGGTAGCGTGGCGATGGGTGTCACCATTCGGGATTTGTCCAAGCGATGCGGGCTTTCGGTGTCAGCGATATCCAAGGCGCTCAATAATTACCCCGATGTGAGCGAGGCAACGCGGGCGCGGGTGCTGAAGGTCGCCAACGAGATGGGCTACTTCCCGAACGCATTGGCACGCGGCTTGAAAACCAACCGCACCTACAACCTCGGCGTGCTGCTTGACGACGCGTTGGGCGTCAACATTCTGCATCCCTACTTCGCCATCATCCTCAATAGCTTCCGCCGCGAGGCGGAGCGCGCGGGCTACGATATCACGCTGCTAGGTCATGGTGTCGGCACGCAGCCTCTTTCCTATTTGAACCATTGCCGCCAACGCAACGTGGACGGCATCTGTTTGGTCTGCGTGAACTTTTATCATCCGGAGGTAATCGAACTCTCGCAAAGCGAGTTGCCGCTGGTATCCATCGACCATCCCTATGCAGAGCGCGATTGCGTGCTGAGCGACAACCGGGGCGGCATGCGCGCCTTGCTTGAATACGCGCTGGGGATGGGACACCGCCGCATCGCCTATATCTATGGCGAGCCGAGCGAGGTAACCGTCGCCAGAAAGTCTGCTTTTCTGGCGGTGATGCAAGAGCATGGGCTGGAGCCGCCGGAACCGTGGATGATATCCAATCGCTACCTGAGCACGCAGCATGTTCTAACGGCGGTGGGCAATCTGCTGTCGCTTTCCGAGCGCCCCACCTGCATCCTGATGAGCGACGATTACTCGGCGCTGGGCGGCCTCGCGGCGCTGGGCGAATGGGGGCTGCGCGTGCCGGAGGACATCTCGGTGGCGGGCTACGACGGCACGCCTATGATTCAAAAGATCCGCCCTCGGCTGACCACCGTGCAGCAAAATTCCGACGAGATCGGTCGACGCGCCGCCCAAAAGCTGATCGCGCGCATCGAGCGGCCCGATTTGCCGGTTGGCGCGCCGGATGTGGTGCCCGGCACGCTGCTTCAGGGCGAGACCATCAAGCGGATAACCGAATAATCGGATATAAGAGAATTCGTATAAGAAACCGGCGATCCCTCATAAAGAAGGCCGCCGGTTTTTTGCGTTGTGGTTTACAGATCGGTCGTGAAGGGTTCCTCCATGGTGCCTTCTCCCCCAGTGAGCTCCAACTCGGTCAGATCCAGCCAAATCGCCGGACGCATGCCCACGTTGTCCCGATCGTACCGCGCGGAGCCGAACTCGCCGGTGGAACGGATCTGGGTATAGGTGGTATTGCTGTCCTTGGTGCGGGTGAAGTAGGGACTGTTCTCGCTGGGCTGGATGTTCAGCCCTTGATCGTCCGCATAACGCGTGCCGGTGGTCGCCCGCGCCGGATCCTCGGTTTTCCCGATCGGGTTAAAGCCGTAGGCCGCTTCGGTCAACTCGCCGCGCGAGGGCAGGAACACATACCCCAGCTTCCCCGCCTCGGGCAACGCCCTGCGCTCCGCAGCGTTAAACGCGGTATGCTGAAAGTGGCTGTTCAGCCAGTGCCTCATGTCGGTATCTTCCCACTCTACGTAGCCATCCGGCGCGGGGGTGGGTTCCGGCTCGCCGCGCTCCTCGCGCTGCTTGCGCTCGTGGGCTTCGCGCTCCTCGCGCTCCTTCTTGCTCTCCTCGCTCAGCGGGCGGGTATCCAGAATGTACTCGCTGAGCAGCAGCGCCTTCTCATTCTTGACCGTCAACACGCGCCAGAGAATCGGCTCCGCTTCCCCCGACTGCTGCTCGTACCGGCCAAAGAGCACATACTGATAGCCTTCGTCTTCGTCCCAGCCGCGCAGCGTTTCGCTGGCGCCGTCAGCCAATGCCGCTGCGTTTAGCGCCAGCAGCGCAACGGCAAGACACAGCGAAAAAAACCGTTTTCCCCTCATGCTGACTCACTCCTTAAACTCATTGTCCTTTGAATTGCTTTGGTTCCTCTTCATTATAATCGGTTTCGCCAAAATAAGCCATATAAAAAGTTACCGCGCCAACTTATTGCCAGCGCGGTAACCTTACGCATGTGGTTTACTTCTTGGGGGCGGCGGTGGGCACTGCGGTGGTGCCATCAGCCGCTTGGCCATCCACCAACACGCCTTCGACATTGGTCGGCGTGCCCAGCGGATCGTTGATATCCACCTCAACGCCCAGGTAAGACGAGAGCACAGCATACGCCCAGCTCGGGTTGAGCAGCGGGTTGTAGCCGTTCAGGTCGTTCCGGTAGAAATCGTAGTAGGTGTTGGAATAGAGCGGCACCATGGGCAGCACTTCTTGGAAGCGATCCTGGAAACGAATCCACTTCTGCACGTAGGTGCGCACATCCATAAAGCCGGTCTCACGCATATCCAGCGCCAAGCGCATCAGCTGCTCATCCTTGATACCGCTGGTGTTGAGCATGCCCTGATACACATCGTCGGCGTGGAAGTAGTAATAAGGATCAAAGTTGAAGTTGAAGTTGGTCGCCATGAAGAACATGTTGTATACGCGCTCGGTCTGCCGATAGTAGTGCGTGAGCAACTGGTCAAACGGCATCTCGGTCACCTCAAGCTTGATGCCCAGCTCAGGCAGCACCTGCATCAGGTTCTCACGGATATCGGCGGCGGTGGCATTGTCCTCGGTGATGACCCACTTGATGAGCAGGGGTTCCAAGGTGCCATCATCGGCCTTGCGATGACGCATGGTATCCACGCCCTCGGTGAAGGGTTCGCCGTTGGCATTGTACTTCCAGCCGTCATTGCTCAGCAGGCGCTTCGCGCCATCGACATCGCGCACCATGCGACGCTCTTCGAGCATCAGCGGCACGTTGATCTTGTTCAGACCGGTAATGGGTTCGCCGTTATCCTCATAGGAGACCATCCACTGGCCGACGCCATAATAGCCATCGACGCGGGTGGCGGTGGTACCCAGCGTGCCGGACATCAGCGCTTCCTTATCCAGCGCCTTGGCGATCGCCTGGCGAACCGCCACAGAAGCAGTGGGCCCATTCTCGCACGCGAAGGCCAAGAAGGCCAAGCCGCTGCGCGGATATGCCGTCATGCGAATCTGATCCTGCGCCGCCATCTCCATGCCGCGGTTGACAACGTCATCCTCGGTGGACTTGTTAATCAGGTCGATCTCGCCGGAGGCCAGCTGATCGAGCGCCTCCTCAGGCTTGACATACCAGAAAGCAAGCTCCTCGATGTGCGGCTTGCGGCCGATGTGGTCGCCCTTGAAGTACGGGTTGATTTCAAATTCAGCCCGGTGCAGCACCGGGTCATACGAGCGGAGCATATAGGGACCGCTGGTGACCTTGGGGTTGTACAGATAGCCGGTCTCGGGGTTAAGCAGCGTCTCACGCATCATCTCTACAGAGAACTGGCCGGGCGTGTACGGCAGGCCGACGGCATCCATAGAGGCGGCCGCATCGGAGGCAGCTATGTATACGCCTTGGCCATCGTCGCGGACTTCGCAGCCCGGAGCGATCGCCGTGATCGGGTACGGACGCGCATCCACCATCGCCAAGCCGTAGAAGTACGGCATAAAGGTGCCGCGCACACGGATTTGCAGGGTGTAGTCGTCTAGCACCTTCACGCCGGAAAGCACGTTGGTCTCGCCAGCCTGGTACGCATCATAGCCTTCGATATGGCTCAAACCCGCAGGCGTAGCGCCGCAGGACGCGACCTCCGGCGCACCCGCCAACAGCAGCGAGAACGCGTAGTCCCGCGCGGTGATGGGCGTGCCATCGGAATAGAACATATCATCGGCAAGGGTCAGGGTATACACATGGTCGTTTGCCCCGGTGATGGTGTAAGAGAAATTCTCCACCGCCGCGCCGTTGAACTCTAGGCTCCACAGGCGCGTCCAGGATACCGTTTCATAGGCGTGCAGCAGCGCGCGCACGTCCATATCCGCGGTGTTGGTGCCCCACATGTCGGTAAAGAAATGACCGCTCATGGGGGTAGTGTTGCCGACCACCAGTCGGCTGCCTAGCTGCAAGCCGATGGGGTCTTCCAGTTGGGTCTTGGTAATGGTGATTTCCGTGCTTCCTTCGGTGGGGTCCGAAGTCGCCGCAGCAGCGGCATTGGTCGCGGGCGCCGCAGCAGGCTGCGCCGACGCCGTCGCGGCGGGGGCGATCCCCAGCAGCAGCAGCGCACAGAGCATCCAAGCGATCACTTTTCGCGATCCGACAGTGGTCTTACGCAATCGTAGCACCTCTTCCTGTTTTCGATTTGCCGCCAATGGCGAGGCGGAGCATGCGCTCCGCCTCGCACATAGCGGGGTATCTTGCCGTAGATTCAGCCGCGATTAGATCGGGCTGTCGCCGACACACCTGGAGCCAGCGCCCACGTTCGGGGTTGCGTTGTCCAGCAGGAACTGGTCGACGATGATGACCAAGTGATCCACATAACCCGGCGCAATGTTTACGCTGCGGCGGATGGTGTTCAGGGCGTATCCTTCCGGAGCTTCGCTCTCGTACACCACGTACTCGCCGACCGGCACATTGCCGAATTCCACTTCGCCGTCCGCGTTGGTAACCGCCTCAACGGAGTCAAACACGGTCAACGGGCTAGCGGACGTGAGCTGCTTGAGCGTAATGGTCGCGCCCTCGAGGGCTTCGCCGGCAGCATCGGTCTTGCGGACTGTGATCGTTCCACCGATCATCTGGAAGTTCTCAGCCGGGGTGGAGGGAGTCGGATTGTCTCCCTCTTCCTTAATCTCGTCCTCGGGTTTTCCGCCCGGGGTGGTTTCGCGCACCATCGCGATGTTCGTGATATTGCGGGTGCCGATTTCGGTCATCTGCGCAACCTGGCACTTCAAGGTCAGCGTGACGGTCTGGTTCACCCCGATCGTCGGGATGATCCAAGTCACAACATTACCAATCTGACCAATGACGGTACCCGGAGCGTTGCTGGTGGCCGAGCCAGCCAAATAGGTGGTGTACATCGGAACCGTATCGCGAACCAGAACGTCCTTGGCGGGAATGGCGCCAGAGTTGGTGATCTGGATGGTGTAGGTAATGATATCTCCGCCATACACACGGGAGCCGTTCTCGCGATCCGCGGTCTTGATGCTGACCAGCGCGGCGCCAAGCATCTTGTGGTAGGTCTTGTCCGACTCACGGATGAAGTCGGCCAAGGGGTACATCTGCGCGCCAGCAGAGTGTCCGGCAACCGCCTTGCGGTAAGTCATGTTGCTCATCTCGTTATCGGTAGCCGTCGCGGTGTTGATAACGGTGCGCTCAGTCTCAATCGCCGGGGTGGTCGGATCGTCCGCGCTGCTGGGCATCGTTGCGCGGAATACCAAGGTCGCCGTGTCGCCATCCTTCATTTCCTTGACGATCAGCTCTACGCCGGGCTTCATCGCGCCGTTTGCACTCCGCACAAGCTTGGCTGCGGGGGTGCCGACGACTACGCCGCTGCTGGCGGTAGCCTGGAAGGAACCGGCGACGACGGACATGCCCTCGGGCAGAGCGTCGGTGATGATGACATCGCCGCTCTTATTGTCCGTGCCAGCTTCGCGCGCCACGGTAAGGGTGTACTGGATCTGCTGTCCGCGCTCGGCCATAACCGGGGCGGCGGCAGTGCCGTTGTCAACAGCGATCGGGGCTCCGCCGACGATCAGCCGCGCGGTCTTGGTAACGGTGTTGTAGCCCACGCTGGTCTTGAAGTACTGCGTCGGGAGCTGCGTGGCGATCGTGCCACCCATGCCGTCGCTGATCTGGGCATCAACATCATTGGCGTAATCCTTGTTCATGGTCGAGCCAGTCAGGGGTTCAACGACCGCTTCGAACACGAACTTGGTCTTTCCGATGGTTACGTCGGTGGCGGGCCAAATAATGGTACCCGTCGTGCCATTATAGCACGTATCCGGGAGTTTGACTACCTGTCCGTCGGGCTTGATGATCTGAATGCTTCCGGTAACCGGGACCATGCCGTCCGGCAGGGTATCGGTGATCGTCACACCATGGATCACAGCCGCGGCATCCACCGTGGTGGTGTAGGTGATGATGTCGCCAGGCTTCACTTCCTTGGCCGCGGTCGGGCTCAGGCCGGCGACCGGATCGGCGGTGGAGGTGATGGTGTACACCTGATGCGCCACCTTCTCCTTGGTAACCATGTAGTCGGTGATCGGGTCAGGCTGTCCGGCAACCTTCGGGAAAGCTTCGGTAGCGCTTTCCGGCAGGCGGTAGTAGGCCTTGTTCTCGATCAGGGCGGCCTTGGTGATCGGCCCCAGAACCTTCACTTGGAAGCGGATCTCGGCCACACTGCCGCTGGTGAGCGCCTTGGTATCGCGGTCGGCGTGATCCAGCTTGGCGATCTGCCACATCAGCGTGGTCTTGCCCGCGTTCGTGAGAAGCGTATAAGGCAGATTCGAGCTTGCGGGTACGTACTGTACGCCTTCCGGAAGGATATCCATAACGCGGACGTTGATGGCGTCATCCATACCGGGGTTCTCGACGCGGATGGTGTACTCGATGATGTCGTTCTGCTGAACAACCGCGATGTCGCCATTGGCGAGCGGGCTGAGCGGGGTGCTGGTCTTGTGCGCAACCAACTGAGCCTGGTACACCGCATGGTAGGTCGGGTTTGAAGGAACCGTGTACTCCGTTTCGGTGTAAACCTTCACGGTGCTGGTGCCAACGGTCAGGCTCTCCAGCGCCTTGTCGATCACCTTCGCGGTGTTGGAGAAGTTCTTGATATTCTCGAACACATTGGGCGTGGTGGTATCGTCGGCGCTGGTAGGCGCCTTGGCGCGGAACTTGATCGTGATGGTCTCGTCCTTAGACAGACCCGTGATTTCCCAGACAACCTTGTTGCCATTGGCAGCGGTCGGCGCCTGCTTGAGCGAAACTTTGCCCAGCGCGCCGGAGGGTACCACCTGAACGGCGCCAACGTAGGCGACATCCTTATGGAGCACATCCTCGACGAGTACCGTGCCGCGCGCGGTGTTCATGTAACCAGTGCTGGCCACGGTGATCGCATACTGGATCTCTTGGCCAAGCTTGGCCTCGACCGGGGCGTTGATCGAACCGTTCTCATCCACGCCGCTCGGATTGGTGTTGTTGACGAGCTGCGCGTTCTTGGTAGCGATGATCTCGCGGCGGGTAGCCGTGTGGATCACCGGGTTACTGTCATCGGAGACGGTAGTGCTCTCGCCGGTGTGCTTGTAGGTCACCACAGCAGTGTTCTCGAACGTCTTGCTGGTGCCATCGGCGGCGGTAAACTTGTCGACCATCGCCTTGAAGGAGAGCGTCACACCGCCCGCTGCGAAGGTCTGGTTAGCCCAGATGACGCTACGGGAACCGACGTCATAGTAGCCGCCATTTCCTCCGGTGATGCTGCCCTGCACGAAGCTCATGCCTTGCGGGAGCACGTCCTTAACGGTGATGCCCGCGGCCTTGGACGGGTTGTCCATGCGCAGGGTGTAGGTGATGACCTGACCCTCAACCAGGGCGGTGTCGTCCTGATCGGTGCCGCCCGGGAGATTCGCAGTCTTCACAAGGGAGAGCTGCTGATGCGGCACGGGCTTATCGGTCGGAACGAAGGGCTTGGTCGGGTCGGTCGGGTCGGTGGGCTCGAAGGGCTCGTCCTCACTCTCGGGCATACGTGCGTAAGCCATGTTCGAGAAGCTGCGCGCGTTCTGTCCGCTGGGCAGCGCGTCCACTTCGACGTCGATGACGATGGTCTCGGTGGCGCCCTTGGCGATCTCGGCGATCCGCCACATGAGGGTGGTGGTGCCGTTGGCGTTCGCCTTGGTGATCTGGGCGGAACCGTCATTGACCACGGTCAAACCGGCGGGCACGATATCCATCACGCGGACGTCGTACACGGAGCGGGCGCCAGTGTTGGTGACCTTAAGGGTGTAGGTAATGACGTCGCCAGCCTTCACGACGGGTACGCTATCGGCGGTCTCGGGAGCCGGGCTGGCGGTCTTGGTGATGGTCACGCCAGCCTTGCGCAGCGTGTTGGTAATCACAAGGCCGGACGCCTCATCCGAGTAGTTGGAGTCGACATCCTCTTCCTTCACGGAGTAGGTGTAGGGCTTGCCGTTGTCATCATGCACCGGCATATCCTCGAAGGTGTAGGTCCAGCTGTTACCGGCGGCCGACGGGACAATGTAGTAGCCGGTCGGTACCTTCTCAGGCGTGTTGCCAGAGATGGTGCGGTAGAGCTGCACGGTGGCGCTCGACGGACGCAGCTTCAAAGCGTCGGAATCGTCGACCCACTTGATGGTGATGGTCTTATCCTCAGTGGGGATGGTGTACTCGTTGATGAACTCGAACGAGCTGCCGCCGCCGCTGTAGGAAGTCGTCTGGGTCAGGCTGCCGTTGCCTGGATCTTCGACGACGACGGTCGCGGTGATCTGGGTGTCGTCATAGTCGTAACCATTGGTGTTTCCGGCAGTCTCAGTGATGGTGTACTCGTAGGTGCCAGGCTTGCTGTAGCTGATCTCACCGAAGTTGATCGCGCCAGCCTTGGTCTGGATGGTCTTCTTGCCGGAGATGGAACCGGTGGGCATCGGGTTGGCAGCGTTCTTCGGGGTCATCACGAAGGTAAACGTGTCATCCGGAGCCGCAGTGCCAATCTTGGTCTTCGAACCGACGATGGCGGTCTTGGCGCCCTCGGGGTTATAGGTGTTGGTGAAGTTGTTGCCGGTCTGCTTGGTGTCATAGCCCGGCACCTTGGTCTCCGACACGGTGTACACGTAGGCGACACCGCTATCGTTGTACTTGGGCAGGTTCTCGAACTTGTAGCTCGTAGCGCCGTCCTCGATGGTCGTGGTCTGGATCGGGGTGGAGGCGTTGTCGCTACGGAAGAGTTTGATTTCCACGGTCGGGTAATCCAGTTCATCAGGCTTGTTGACCCAAGTCTTGGCGCCCTTGACTTCAATCTTGGGCATCTTGTAGGTGTTGTGGACGATGAACCAGCCATCCTCATTGCTGTACTCGGTGTCGTACATCGTCAGCGGAGCCTGCTCCACCTTGAAGCTGTGGCCGTTGTAGTCGAGCTGCGGTACGTTGAAGGTCCACTCCCACACCATGCTGGCGTTGAGGATCTTGGTGCCCTTCGTCTCCACGTCATCGCGGATCAGGTTGATGGTGGTGGTGGGGGGCTTATCGCCGGCAGGAGCGCCGGTGTAATCCCAAGTCACCTTGACCTTCAGAGCTTGGTCCGCGCCATAGGTATTGGTGATGGTCATGCCCGCGTAGGACACTTTGCAGCCTTCCGGCACTTCGACTTCTTCGGCGGTGTAGGTGTACTTGTTGCCGCCCTTATCGTATTCGAGCATGTTGTCGAAGTTGAAGGTCCACTGGCTGGCGCTAGCGGTGCCGGTGATGGTCTTTTCAGCGCCATACTTGACGCCGTTGCGGTACAGCTGGACTTTCAGGTTCGCGGGCTTAACGTAGCCCGAGCCCTTGATGTCCCACACCTTCTTGCCGTCGACCTTGATGGTCTTCAGCTTGTTGGTGATGGTGAAGCCGCTGACGGTGCCGGTGTAGTTCTTGTCCAGACCCGGCTCCTGCACGCTGTAGGTGTAGAGCTGGCCATTCTCGTCGTGGATCGGCAGATCCTCGTACTTGAAGGTCCAGGTATCGCCGGTGCCGGTCACAACCTGCTCGGCGCCAGGCACGGCTTCCAGCGTGCCGACCGGGGTCTTGCGGTAGAGCTGGATCGTCACGTCATCCGGACGGCCTTCCAGCGCGTCGCTGTTGTCGTCCCACTTGATGGTGATCTCTTGCTCCTTGGTGGGGATGGTGTACTCATTCACGAAGTCAGCGCTGACGACGTTCGTGGTGGTGCCCTCCAGCGTGCGGGTCATCGCGGTGCTGGTGATGAGCTTGCCATCGCCCTCGTCGGTGACGGTGACGGTCAGCTGGTAGGTAGACTTATCGTAGGCGATGCCAGCCTTGCTGCCGGTCACTTCAGCGATGGTGTAGCTGTAGGTGCCGGGCAGCCTGTAGCTGATGGTACCGAAGTCGACTCCGCCCTTCGTGGCCTGCACGGTCTTGACCAAGCCAACCGAGCCGGTGGGCATCGGCACGCCGGTAGCGCCGGTGAGGGTGAAGCTGAACTTCTCGGTGAGCGGGGCGCCCACGCCGTTGAAATCCTTCTTGGCGAGCACGCTGATGGTAGCGCCCTGCGGGTTATAGGTGTTCTCGAAGTTGTAGGTGTTCTTGATCACGCTGTCGTAGCCGGGAACGGCGACTTCCTTCACGGTGTAGGCGTAAGGCTTGCCGGTCGCGTCGTACTTGTCGAGATCTTCGAACTTGTAGGAGGTTTCGCCGGTAGCGATCACGGTGCTGTCGCCGGTGTCCACACCGTTACGGAACAGCTTGATCTCAATGCTCGGCTCGGTTACATTAGTGGGCTTATTCCACTTCTTGGTGCCCTCCACAACCGTCTTGGGCATGATATAAGTGTTGGTGACAATCAGTACATTACCGCTCTTGCTGTACTCGGTGGTGTACTTGGTGTCATACCCGCTCGGCAGTTCCTGGCTCGCGGTGAACTCAGAACCCTGGAAGTCCGCCTGGGTTACCGGGAAGTTCCATTCCCAGGCGTTGGTAGCAGTGATCGTACGGGTGGCATACGGGGCAGCGCCACCATCGCGGATCAAGTTGATCTTAGTGCTCGAGGGCTTATCGGCCGCCGGAGCGTTGTCGTTGAACCACTTCACCTCAACCTTGACCTGCGCATCCGCGCCATAGCTGTTGGTGATGGTGGTGCCCACCACATTGCTGGTCACGGCGGTCATCTTGGTCTTTTCCACGAGGGTGTAGGTGTACTCCAACCCATTGGGATCGTACTTGAGCAGCGGGGTGATGGTAAAACTCCACTCGGTCGCGGCAGTGGTGCCGCTCACTTCCTTGGTCAGGTAGGCCTCGCTACCGCCGTTGCGGTAGACTTCCACTTCGACCTTGGTAGGCTTAGAGAAGTTGGTGCTCTTGACGTCCCACACCTTCTTGCCAGTCAGCGAGATGGTGCTCAACTTATCGGTGATGTTCATGCCGGTGGCGGTGGCGGTGTAGTTCATGTCTTCGCTGGCCTGACCCACGGAGTAGGTGTAGGTCTTGCCGTCGTTGTCATGCTCAGGCATGTTCTCGAAGTCAAAGTTCCACACGTTGCCGGTGCCGGAGACCTGCTTGGAGGCGCCGGTCACGGTTTCCTTGGTGCCGCCGGAGACGATGCGGTAGAGCTGCACCGTAACATCGGAGGGACGGCCCTTCAGCGCATCGCTGTTGTCATCCCAAGTGACGGTACCGGAGACCTTCTTGGTCGGGATGGTGTACTCGTTGAGGAACACCATGTTGTCAACGGATACATCCGTGCCCTTGCTATAGGTAGCGTCAGCGCTGAGCACGCCGTCGCTGTCCTCTACCTCCACCGTCATGGTGAAGACGGTGCCGTCATAGCTGAAGGCGGACTTGCTGCCCGCGACTTCCTGCACGGTGTAGGTGTAGGTGCCGGGGTTGGCGTAGGTGATGCTGCCGAAGTTCACAGCGCCTTCCTTGGCCAAGATGGTCTTGACCCCAGCGGTAGAACCGGTGGGCATCGGGAACGTGGTGTCCGTGGCGGTGAGCTTGAAGGTGAAATCGTCGTTGGGCTTGCCAGCGCCGTTTACAACCTTCTCAGCCAGCACGGTAACGCCAGCCTTGGTCGGGTTATAGGTGTTGGTGAAGTTGTTGCCGCTCTGCTTGGAATCGTAGCCATTCACGGCTTCTTCACTCACGGTGTAGGAGTAGGGATTGCCATCGCTGTCAAACTTGTCAAGGCCGGTGAACGCGTAGGTGGTCTTGGTGTTGGGGATGACGGTGGAATCAATCTTTTTGCCGCCGCGCAGCAGGTTGATCTGCACCGAGGGCTTGGCAACGCCGGTGGGCGTGCCGACCCAAGTCTTCTCGCCCGTCACTTCAACCTTGGGCATAACGAAGGTGTTCTCAGCGACCAGTACCTTGTTATCCTCGCTGTAATCGGTTCTGTAGTTGGGCAGCAGCGAGTTCTGCGTGATGGAGAATTTTGCGCCTTGGAAGTCGGCCTGCGGGATCTTGATGTTGGTGGTCCAGCTCTCGGAGGCGCGGACGATCACCGTCTTGTACGCGGTAGATCCGCCATCCTTAAACAGGTTGATGGTGACGGTGGGGGGCCTCACCGAGGCAGGAGCGCCGGTGTGATCCCAATCCACGCGGATCGTTAGCACGGCATCGTCACCGTAGTAGTTGGTGATGTTGTAGCCGCTGACGGAGGAGGTAACCGCCGTCATCTGGGTCTTTTCACGCACGGCGTAGGTATAGCTGTTGCCGTTGGCATCGAACTCGAGCAGGTTGGAGATCGTGTAGCTCCATTCGTTGCCGGAGGCAAACGGCAAGTTTTGCGTGCGGTAGAGGGTATCGTTGCGCAGCAGCTCGATATCGACGCCGGTGGACGGCTTGGTGAAGTTGGAACCCTTGATATCCCAGATCTTCTTGCCGCTGATCGAAATCGTCTTGACCTTATCGGTCAGGTTCATGCCGCTGGCAGTAGCGGTGTAGTTCTTATCTACGTTGATCTGCTTGACGGAGTAGGTGTAAACCTTGCCGTCGTTGTCATGCTTGGGCTGGTCGGTAAAGCTGTAGGTCCAAGTCGCGGCGGTGGCACCGCCGGTAACGGTCTTCAGCTCGCCCGCGACAGCCTCCTCGACGCCGCCGGCCGGGGTGCGGTACAGCTGCACCTGCACGTTGGCGGGACGTCCGCCCAGTGCGTTGGCGCTGTCATCCCAGGTCAGGGTGCCGTTGATGGAAGCATGGTTCGGGATCGTGTAGACGTTGGTGAATACGATCTTGTCGGTATCGGTGCCGCCTACCTTATAGGAAGGAGTAGCGGTCAGCACGCCGTTGTTGTCCTCCACCTTCACGGTGATGGTGTAGGTGCTGGAGTCGTAGGTGAAGCCTTCGACGGCGCCGGCGGTTTCCTTCACGGTGTAGGTATAGTCACCGGGGGTCGAGTAGGTAATGTTGCCAAAGTTGGCAGAGCTCTTGTGGCTGACGGTCTTGACCTGGCCAACCGAGCTGGTGGGCATCGGCACGCCAGCGGCGCCGGTGAGCGTGAAGGTGAAGCTCACGTCCGGAGCGCCTACGCCGGAGACAACCTTCTCAGCCAACACGCCGATTTCAGCCTTGGTCGGGTTATAAGTGTTGGTGAAGTTGTTGCCCGCCTTGGCGGAGTCGTAGCCCGGAACCGGGGTCTCGGACACGAAGTAGCCATAGAGGAGGCCGTCGTCGTCGTACATATCCAGGCCGGTGAAGCTGTAGCCCGCAGCGGTGCCGGAGATGGTCTTCTTTTCAAACTCCTCGCCGTTGCGCGTGAGCACGAACTCAACGCTGGGCTTGGTCAGACCCGTGGGCACGTCCTTCCAAGTCTTGGTGCCCTCAACCTTGACGGTCGGCATGATGAACTTGTAGGTGACCACGAGGGTACCATCGGTGTCCTTGGTCTCGGTCTTGGTGTACTTGCTCAGGGTCTGTCCCCTTGCGGTGAAGTCAGAGCCCTGGTAGTCCGCCTGGGTCACATCGAAGGTGTACAGCCACTCGTCCGCCGACTTGACGGTCGCGGTCTTGTAAGCCGTGGCGCCGCCGTCGCGGATCAGATCCACGAGCACGGAGGACGGACGATCCGCCACAGGCGCTCCCTTGGTGTCCCAAACCACCTTGACGTTGATCTTGGCGTCGGTGCCATAGGAGTTTGTGATGTTGTAACCGCTGACGGAGGAGGTAACCGCCGTCATCTTGGTCTTTTCGCGCACGGTATAGGTGTAGCTATTGCCGTTAGCATCGAACTCGAGCAGGTTGGAGATCGTATACGCCCACTCGTTGCCGGAGACGAACGGCACGTTCTGCGTGCGGTACAGAACACCGTTGCGCAGCAGTTCGATATCGACGCCGGTGGAAGGCTTGTTGAAGCTGGAACCCTTGATGTCCCAAATCTTCTTGCCGTTGATCGAAATCGTCTTGACCTTATCGGTCAGGTTCATGCCGCTGGCAGTGGCGGTGTAGTTCTTGTCGACGTTGACCTGCTTCACGGAGTAGGTGTAGGTCTTGCCGTCGTTGTCATGCTTGGGCTGGTTGGTGAAGCTATAGGACCAAGTCGCGGCGGTGGCGCCGCCGGTGACGGTCTTCAGCTCGCCCGCGACAGCCTCTTCCGTGCCGCCGGACACTATGCGGTACAGTTGCACCTGCACGTTGGCGGGACGGCCGCCCAGCGTGTTGTTGGTATCATCCCAAGTCAGCGTTCCGCTCAGGCTGCTGATGGTGGGGATGGTGTACTTGTTGGTGAAGGTGATGTTTTCAACTACGGCTGCGCCCTTTTTAATCACAGGGGTAGCGCTCAGCGCACCATCGGAGAAGGCAACCGTCACGACCAAATCATACGTGGAGGCATCATAGCCGCTGTTCAGGGTGAAGCCCTCGGTAGAGCCAGCGGTCTCCTTGATCGTGTAGCTGAAGGTGCCCGGCACGCTGTAGTTGATGGTGCCGAAGTTGAACGAACCCCTCTTGGCGGTCAGGGTCTTGGTCTGGCCGGTGGAGCTGGTGGGCATCGGAGCGCCCGCAGCGCCGGTCAGCACAAAGGTGAAGGTTTCGTCGGGGGCGCCGGCGCCAGACACTTCTTTGGTACCCACCACGCTCACAGAGGACGGCGTCGCACTGTAGGTGTTGGTGATGTTGTAGCCGCTGTAAGTGGTGGTGAAGCCAGGCACCGCATCCTCGGTCACGGTGTAGGTGTAGGCGGCGCCGCTGTCGTCATACTGCTCCAAGTTGGTGAAGGAGAAGCCGGCATCGCCGGAGGCAACGGTGGCGCTGGTCAGCGCGGTGCCGTTGCGGAGCAGGTTGACCTTGATGGCGGGCTTGGTCACGCCGGAGGTGGGCATGTTTGCCCAGGTCTTGGTGCCCTCCACCTTGACCTTCGGACGGATGTAGGTGTAAGTCACTACCAAGGTGCCATCGGTTTCCCTGGTTTCGACCTTGGTGAACTTGGACAGGCTTGCGCCACGGGCGGTGAAGTTGGAACCCTGATACTCGTTCTGCGGCACCGTGAAGGTGTGCTTCCAGCTGTTGGTGGAAGTAACCGTCGCGGTCTTGTAGGCGGTGGCGCCGCCGTCGCGGATCAGGTCCACGCTCACGCTGGTCTGGCGATCCGCCGCGGGGGCGCCGGTGAGCACCCAATCCACGCGGACGTTAACCTTCGCGTCGTCGCCGTAGGTGTTGGTGATGGTGGTGCCGCTGACCGTGCTGGTCACGGCAGTGATCTTGGTCTTCTCACGCAGGGTGTAGGTGTACTTGGTGCCATCGGCCTTGTACTCAAGCAGCGGGCTGATGGTGATATCCCAGTCGCCGGTCGCGCCGCCGGTGACGGTCTGGGTCTTGTACAGCACGTTCTCGCGCAGGAGTTCGACCTCGATGTTGGCGGGACGGGTGAAGTTGGTACCCTTGATGTCCCAAACCTTTTTACCGGTGAACGTGATGGTGTTCAACTTGTCGGTCAGGTTCATGCCGGAGGCTGTGGCGGTGTAGTTCGGATCCACATTCTCCTGCTTGACATAGTAGGTATAGGTCTTGCCGCTGTTATCGTGGGCAGGCATGCTGGCGAAGCTGTAGCTCCAGCTGGTGCCGGTGCTGCTGCCGGTCGGGGTAGCGACCGCGCCGCTCACCTTTTCCTCGGTGCCGCCGGATACGATACGGTAGAGCTGAACCCTCGCGGTGGTGGGACGGCCGCCCAAGTTGTTGGCGTTATCGTCCCAGGTCAGGGTACCGGTCAGCGTGCTGGTGGGGATGGTGTACACGTTGGTGAAGGTGATGCCGCTCTCCGACGTGCTACCCTTGAGGTAGGAGACCGTGGTGCGGAGCACGCCGTTCTGGTCGGCAACATCCACCTTCAAAGTGAAGGTGTTGCCGTCGTACGCGAAGGCGGTGGTAGAACCGGCGGTTTCCTTGATGGTATAGGTGTGGTTGCCCGGCTTATCGTAGGAAATCTTGCCGAAGGTCAGCGAGCCCTTCTTGCCGGTGATGGTCTTGGTCAGACCGGAAGAGCCGGAAGGCATGGGCGCACCAGTGGAGCCGGTCATAGTGAAGGTGAAGGTCTCATCGGGAGCGCCGTTGCCGGTGACTTCCTTGGAGAAGACCGCGTCCACTTCCTTGGCGTCCGCGCTATAGGTGTTGGTGATGTTGTAGCCGCTGTACGTGGTGGTGAAGCCAGGTACGGCCGTTTCTTCGACGGTGTAGGTGTAGGCAACACCGGTGGAATCATACTTCGCCAGCTTGCTGAAGGTAAAACCGGTATCGGTACTGGTCAGCGTTTTGCTGTCGACGGTGGTGCCGTTACGCTTGAGGTTGACGGTGATGTTCGGCTTGGTCACGCCGGTAGGCGCGCTCCAAGTCTTGGTGCCGGTAACCGAGATCTCGGGCATCTTGAAGGTATACTTGGCCACGAGGGTGCCGTCGGTCTCGGTGCGGTAGGCGACGGTGTAATCAGTAATCGCCGCCGCAGTGATGCTGTAGGGTCCGTTATAATCCAGCGGCGGGATCGCCACGGTCTTGGCCCAGCTGTCGGTCGCCGCGATAGCGATGCCCGTCTTATAGGTGGTGCCGTTTCCGTGCTTGAGATCCACGGTGGTGCTGGTCGGACGCTGCGCCGCGGGCGCACCGGTGTTATCCCACTCGATCTTGATCTTGACATCCTTATCGGCGGGGTAGGTGTTGGTGATGGTGGTGCCGCTGTAGGTCTCAACGATACCGCTGGGTACCACGCGCTCCTTGACGGTATAGGTGTAAGCAGCGCCGGTCTTGTCATATTCCGGCAGGCCGGTGAAGGAGAACGCCCACTCGGTGGCACTGCCAAAGGTAGACTTGTTCAACGTTTGGTTCGCGTACGCAGTAGACGCATTGTCGCTGCGGTACAGGTCGACGATAACGCTGGCAGGGATGGTGTAGCCGGAACCGATGATGTTCCACACCTTTTTGCCGTCGACCTTGATGGTCTTGATGGTGTTGGTGATGCTCAGGTTGCCGCCGGAGGAAGAATCGGTGGCAGTGTAGTTCTTGGGAACGTTCACTTCCTGAACACTGTAGATGTAAGCGTTGCCGCTGCCATCATACTCGTCCATGTCCTCAAAAGTCGTTTTCCAGCTGGTGGCGGCGGTGGCATCCTGCGCGGAGCCGGCGGCAACCGCGGTGCCGGTGCCTACCTTGCGGTAGAGCTGGAAGGTAACCTTGTCGGGGCGCACTTTCAGGGAATCGTTGCTGTCGCTCCAAACCTTGGTAACGGTGATGTCCTTCTGGGCGGTGGCGACCTTGATCTTAAAGGTGGCCTTCACTTCATCGCCCAAGGAGTTTTTGACGGAAATTGTGGCGGTGGTTTCACCGATCTTCAGACCCTTGATGGCAGGGCTGTAGGTGGTGCCGACGGTCTCCGCCGGCTGACCGCTCATGTTGCCGCTCTGCGCGCTCATCTGCGCGATGGTGCCATCCGCGGGCGCGGTGATCGCGTAAGAGTACGCCGGAGAAGTGGATTGCATGTTGTTGCCAAGGTAGTCGTAGATCTTCAGCGGGTGGTTGATGGTCTGACCCAAGAGAACGTTGGCGTCAGGCGCGCTGATCTCCGGCAGGCGCACGATACCGGCGCTGACGTTGGCGAATCCGGTCGAGGGGATCGCCGGCAGCACCAACTTACGCGTATCGCGCGGGAAGTCGGAGTCACTGCCATAGCTGGTAAAGAAAGTCGCACCTGTATAGGCGTACACATTTTGTTTCGTCAGCTTGTAGGTGCCGCTGCTGGTGGTAGGCATGATGATTTCCACGATCTGGTTGGCGACACCCTTGTAGCTCTTGAGCGTGAAGCGGCCGCTGGCATCGGTCTTGGTGGTATCGATGACGGTGTTGCCATCGGTATCCAGCAGTTGAACTGTCACTTCATTCAAGCCGGCAAAACGCTCATAGCTGGTGCTGCTGTACCAAAGGCCATTCTCATCCAAAACATCGAAGAACACAAGACCATTGTTGATGGCGTTGAAGTCTTCGTAGGTGTAGGTGCCCAGATCCAGCAAACCATCCTCGTAAGGGTTGGACTGCGCGGTGGATGTCTTAAAGGTGTACGCACCGCCGATGTAGGAAGTCTTCGCGCCAATAACGGTCTTGTCCGCGGCGGTCAACGGCAGAATGACGTATGCCGAGGACTTTTTGGGCATTTCCTTGACGACGATCTTCACGCCGGTGATGGCATCCCATCCGGCCTGCGTGGTCGGCTTGGGCGCGGTGTAGCTGGAGGTCGGCGAAGGATTGGCCGCGGTGGTGTAGGTGATCACCACGTTGTTGGCCTTTCCGCTGGAATCGGACTGTAGCGTCGGCTCGCCGCGCAGCGACAGGCTGTAATCGCTGGTCACGGTGGCTTCTTCACCCAGTGCGTTCCGGTAGGTGACACTCTTATCCTTCTTGGGGATCTGGATGTAGGAGGTGAACTCGTAGAGGTCGACCTCCGGGCTGCCCGCAAACAGCATCAGCGCTTCGAGCTGCTGCTTGTTGGCGGCATTATACTTGATGTTGCGATTGGCAAAGTCATACACGGTATTCAGGCCGGGCACGAGGCTGGCCGAGGCAACGGCCGCCATGATGACTTTAACCTTATAGCCGGACAGATCCTGCTTGTACAGCTTGTTGCCGGTAGCGGTGGTGTTGGATACGCCGAGGCTATCAGGGATAGCACCATTGAGCACCCACTTGGTGCGTCCGTCCTTGGAGGCAGCCACCGGCGGAGCCGCATAGTCCACAAGCAGCTGGCTGAAATCGAAGTAGATCTCTCCCAACGGATAGTGATCACCGATTACGCAGCCCGGAACCGCGGTAAAGGCAAATTTGACATTGCTGACAAGGGCGCTGTAGGTTCCGTAGTAATAAAAGGCCTGAACCGTACCGTCGTCAAAAAAATAGGAGGTGTTACGCTTGAAGCCTGCGGTTAAAGTGAATCGAGCGAACTTGCGCGCTCCGATGTAGAACACTTCCATCGACAGGTTTTGGCCAACTTTTTGCCCAAATACGGTCGTGTTGTCCAAATCCAGAATAAATTCCGGATCCTTCAATTCCACAATTACCTGCTCGGGAATGCCATACGGCACGCGATAGGAATTGCTCTTCGCGTCCCAGAACGAGCTGTAGTGCGGCTTCGCATCAGTGTAGTAGGAATAGACACCATAATTGAAGCTCGCGTAGGTGTCCGCGTTGGTCTTACCGCCTTGGTAGATGGTCTGATAGCCGCTGGGGATCGACGCTTGCCCCCAGGACAGCCCAGCTTGGCGGAACTGGTAGAAACGCGCGCCCGGGCGATGATTACCGCTAGTGGCACTGGTTTGTGCCTTGCCCGTATTGTGATCATGCCGTTTGTCGGCGCAGATACAGTTATCCCACTCGGCGGTACCATACATATCGACAAAGAAATTACCAAAGTCGCCGCCGGAGCAAGTGAAGGTGGAACCGTCCACAAAACTCTTCGCCCAAGCATGAATTGCGAAGCCCTTCATGAAGTAGTAGTAATTACTGTAACTACCTGTCCACGTGCCTTCGTAGCTGAACTGCAGGGAAGTCAGGTAATCTCCCCCGTCGTGGTCGACCCCCAGATCGACATTGTAATCGGCAGTGAGACCGGTGGGGATGGTAATGCTCTTGCTGCCGCCCTTCTTGGTGGTGTACTCAATGATCCAGCCACCAAGCTTGTAGTCGACCTTAAATTCGTTAGCGAGGAAACCGATAGCCTGCGCATCAGTCATATTGGTCAGCGCATAGCTACTGCCCAATGTAGAGCCCGAACGCTCGCCAAACACCTTGATGATCGGGTTGACATAGGCCTCCTGGGTGACGGTGCTGCTGGAACCGATCGGCATATAGAGGTCGCCGCCGCCTACATTGCTTTTTCCGTCGGTATGGAAAGCAATATCGTAGGCGTAGGTGTTGTTTTGCGTGTACAAAGTGGGGCAAGAACGGACGGGCGGCGGAGCAATATATAGGAAATACCACAGATAATCATCGCTATTGAAGTTCTTGCCGGTATTGCCCGTAACTGCCAGGTTATACTTCACCTGTACATTGTCGCCACTCACGATGGCTGTGCCATCCTGATGCGTGGAGGTAGTGGACATGATGAGCCGGGTCGCAACTTCGTGCCGCAAATAGCCGTAGCTCCCGTAGTAAAAACCATAGTTATCGGTCGGCCGCGGCTGAAGCTCGCCAACGGAATAGGTATAGCCGTTATACTCGGTCAGCACCTTATCCCAAACCACAACCGCCTTGGTTACATAGTTGGTTGCGCTGCTGTTGGAGAAAGTGACTGAGCTTTGCGAGGTGCCGTTTTGCAAAGCGCTGTTTACGCTAGTGATTTGAGCGGCCGTAACAGTGTGCTGCGTGCCGTCCTTGAGCGTATAGGTAATGCTCTGGAGCGCGGTGGAACGCTTCAGCGCAACCCCGCTGTACGAAGGCTGGCTGCCATTGAAGATCATGCCAGTCGGGCGCAGTTCATAGGGGAAATCATAGGTCTCGGTGATGGGGCCGCCGGAGTAACTCGGCACCAACTCGCGCTTAACGCCGCTGACCGTGTCGGTCGAATACGTGTTACGAAGCGCGGTTGCCCAAGTCTCGGTTGCAGTACTGCCAACCGCCATGTTGTAGCTAGAATTAGTGGAAGCAAAGCTCTTCTTGCGCTCATAAGCCAAGTTGGAAGCGAAGCGATCCTGATCGACGCGCGCAAGGGTCTGCACCAGCGCGGCATCCAATTCAAAGGCCTTTTCCGCCGGGTTCGGCGAGCCGGTAGGAATCTTGTAGAGCAGCTCGGTCTTGCCGGTGGACTGCAGGTCGGTATATTTGTCGGCGGCATAAGGCAGCTCGTCGTTCACATCGATCAACTGCCAATTCGGGCGCACGCCAACATAGTACGCGTAGGTCAGCGAAGAATCCGTGCCATTATTGAACACACGGGTTCCCACAGGCGGGCGAATGATGTAATACGATCCCTTCGCGTCGCTCTGGCGCGCACTAATGGTCCAAGCATACATATTATAGTTGATGGTAGTGGGCGCATAATATAAGCCGGAGGTATACGAATTCAGCGAAGCAAGCTTCAGCTTTTCGTGCGGCACGTAGATCTTCATGCCGGTATACTCGATCAGCGGCGTAGACTGGTAGTGCGGCGCATAGTTGTTGGTAATGTAATAGGGGGTATCGCCGCTTACGAACCAAGTGTAGTAGTTGGAGGAAGACGTAGAACTACCAAGCGAGAGAGCGGAGTTGGTTAGCTCACCAACCGTCGGAACGTGAATCTTGTACACGGACGACTTGTTGATGGTTGCGGAATTAAACTGCTCAGGCTTCATGCTGCCGTAGCTGGCAGTTGTAAGTTCCTCGGTTTCTGTCGGAGCGACGGAACCGGAGTTCATCGTGCCGATGATGGCGCGGGCGGTAAAGCCGGTGGCCGGCAACGTACCCTCGTCTATCCACTTGATGGCCTGCGCGTTGGTCAGCGCAGTGGTTTCCATCTTGAAGTCGATGATGACTTCTTTTTCACGAATATTGTCCTGCAGGCGGACGTACATGATGTACGGGTTTGCCGTGTTGATGTACGCGCTCTGCACGGCGTTGTTACCAACCGGCACGCTGGTGAACTTGGCGCCGTAGACAAACGCGCTGACCACCAGGATGGTGTTCTTGGTGCCGGAGGTCGGCGTGTTATACCGAACCTGGAAGGTCTCCTTGGTATCGTCCTGGAGGTTATAGGTGGCCTGCGTGCTGGGGATTTCGTCGCACTTGATGTTCAACGAACCGGTGTCCGCGCCAAGAGGCGCGCCCAGCAGACGGATGAACGGGGTCTCCACGCCCTCGGCCAGCGCAAACGAGCCGGTATCCCAAGCGGGCACGACGTCGAGAACTTCCTCGGCGGCGATGACGGTCTCTTCCGCGGCGGAAGCAAGGATCGCTTCCGGATCCTCGGTCTCGGCGGCGGCGGCAAACATCTGCATTTGCGGCGCTTCGCCTTCGGCGTTCTCTTCGGAAGCCTCGCCAGCGGCCTCAATAGAAGCCTCAACGGCCTCGGCAGCGGCGTGGTTCGCTTCAAAAGCAGCCATGGCTTCGCCAGCGACCTCTGCGGTCGCCCAAGCAACCGGCAGCTCAACGATGCTGTCGTCGCTGAGCACAACACTCAGGGCGTGCGGCAGCTCGACTTCGGCCAGCACGGTCTCTTCGCTCTCGAGCGCAATCTCTTCCAGCGGCTCAGCGGCGTTCTCATAGCCAACAAAGGCCACGATCACCGGCAGCTCTTGGACGGGCGCCTCGGTGGGGGCGGGTTCTTCGGTGGCTTCGGGCTCCTCATCCTCATGCGGGATGAAGGACATGCGCGGCAGCGGCCACTCGGCGGACTCAAAGCTGTCCGGCAGGGTCTCGCCTTCGGGCAGGTCGCCGGTCAGCTCGAGGATCGCGTCCTCATATAGAACCGGCTCGGCATCGCCAGCGTGACGGAAGGCGGTCTTCACTTCGCCCTCTTCCGTCGCATACGCGATCTGGATGGACTCAGGCAGCTCATTGGCTTCGTCCTCGGCCTGGTAGCCGATGGCGATCGCAAGGCCGCCGCCCAACTCGCCGAGAACCTTCTTCTCGTTCATTTTATTGGAAGGATAGATTTCCGATCCGCCAATGCGGACGTAAACCTTACCGTATTGCGCAAGCGCGAGCGCAACGGGATTTCCCTCGGGCTGGGCGGTAGCGACCGGCTCTTCGGTGGCTTCCGCGGTGGGCTCGACGGTAGCTTCTTCAGTAGCTTCCGCGGTGGCTTCCGCGGTAGGCTCCGCGGTGGCCTCAGGAGCGGCCTCGGCGGTGGCCTCAGCAGTGCCCTCGCCCGCAGCGGGAGCTTCGGTCTCGGCTCCTTCCTGCCCGGAGCCTTCGGCTTCCGATGCATTCTCCGCGTTATCGGCCGGCGCGGGAGCCGGTTCGCTCTTGGTCTGCTCCGTGGTCTCCACGGGCGCAGTCACCTCGACCGGCGATTGTTCCTCACCGGCAAAGAGCGAAATGCGGTTTTCAACCAGATTATTGGCCAGCAGTACGACTGCTAACAATACGGCCATCCAGCGACGGAAGGCCTTGGTCTGGTAAAACTTGCTCTGCTTTTGTTCCATTTTTGTCACGCTTCCTTTGTGTTTTATTTCTTTCCTTTTGCGTGGATTTGGTATCTAGTATGCGATATGCATCCCCTATAGAGATGCACAAGCGGGGTTGAACATCACCCCGTTTTCGGTGCAATGTTAGCATTTATATTGGAACGAAGTCAAGGGATTTAAAGGCCTTAAGGTATATTTAATGACGTTTATTAAGTACGATTTTAGAAACAGGTTTTTTCAATAATTTATTTCTATATAATAAATAAATCGCCCTCCCTTCATGCAGGATGGTTTGCACTAATATTAGGTAATTTTTTTGCCAATTTTTCCGCGCCTAAAGGAAGCGCCGTTCCCTGAAAAGCGCCTTTATGCGCGGCGTTGCCCGTATTGCCGCCTCATACCCCAGCCGCTCATATTCCTCGATCCGCGAGAAGTCAAACAAACCGCCCGCGCCGGGCAAGCGCACGCGCAGCAACATATGGGCGCGCTCCTCCTGATTTTGCCCCAAGCGCGCCTGCATCACATCGATGCTGCGCAAACCGATGCCCAGCACATCGTCCGGCGGCTCACACTCGCCCGGCGTCTCCAGCACCACGCCCAGGACGCGCTCCGCACCAAAATCGCTCAGCACGCTTACCGGCAGGTTCTCCAGCAACCCGCCGTCCACCAATTGCATGCCGTCGAACAGCAGCGGACGGAAAGCCACCGGAACCGCCGTAGAGGCGCGCACCGCCTCGGAGAGCCGCGCATTGATCTCCCACATCGTCTCTCCCTGCCCAAGCACACAGGATTTGGCGGCATGCGCCGGTTCAGCATGCCGCAGCACGCCCCGAACCGGCGCGCGCGAAGCAAATGCCACAATCCGCCCGGTAACCAAATCCACCGCTGGGATGGCCAGCGGCACCGCTACCTCCGTCATCATCGCCCCCTCGGTAAGGCGATCGATCCACCGGTAGAGACGCCCGCCCTTGAACACGCCATCCAAGCGGAAGTTGCGCAACGTCGCAAGCTGCAACGCCCCACTCACCATGCCCAGCAGGTTCAGATCCATCAGCCTGTCTTGCATCTTTCCGCACTGGATGTGCGCCTCCAGCGCATCCTCCACTCGCCCGCGCCACGCGTATGCCGCCGCCACGATCGCCCCGGCGCTTGTTCCCGCGATGCAATCCGGCAACAAGTTACGCTCCTTGAACGCACGCAGCACGCCAACATGCGCCGCGCCGCGCGCTCCCCCGCCCTCTAATGCCAAGCCGTACGTCAAAAAAAACGCCCCCTTCAATGGGAGCGTATGTGCGAGGGCTTGGCAACGTGCGCGCTGCTATACCAGCGCGAACCACACCGCACCGGCGACGATCAGCAGATTGCCAACGGCCTTTTTTCGGGTGATCGGCTCGCCCAGCGTCAGCGCGCTCAGCAGGGTCACGAAAAGGTAGCCGGTGCTTTCCAGCACCGCGCCCAGAGAAAGCGGCACGCTGCGGTATGCCCATACCGTCAGCAGCGTACAGCCGAAGAATAAACCATAGGCACACATCGTCAGCGGATTGAGGTATTGGTGCAGGCCGGTGAATCCGCGATCGGCGCCGCGCTTGAGCAGCACCTGCGAAACCGCCGCCAGCAGCACCGACAGCAGGAATACTGTAATTGCCGTCTCTCTACGCATCCTCGCTCACCACCAGCCAAATCCCCGCAAACACCAGCGCCAGCGCGCCGAGCTTGGGCAGGGTAATCGATTCCCCCCAGAAGAGGTTCCCCAGCAGCATTCCCCACGCGAGCACCACGCCCTTGTTCGCGAAGGCCACCGACAGCGGCATCCTCTTGAGCACCTGCTGCCACAGCAGCGCATAGACCGCCAGCAGCGCCAGCGCGCCGCCGTAGCCCATCAAAAAAGCAGGCGACAAAAACGCCTGCCCGGAAGCAAATTTAGAAAGCGCGCTGGCGCACGCGTACAAAAAGAGTAGCGCATGCAGCCCAAGCAGATCCTTTGCGCGAACGCCCGTCCGCATGCTTTGTTCAGGCATCGCGCCGATCTCCCTTCTCCTCCGCATGCTCCACGATTTCGCGCACCACAAACTGCGGCGCCCTATTGATGTTGATGTACAGCCGCCCGATGTATTCACCGACCAGCCCGAGCGAGGCCAAGATCAGCCCGCCAATCACCAGCAGCGCCACCATCGTGGAACTCCAGCCCATGATTTCCGAAGGCGAGATCAGTTGGCGGATCATCAGATACAGCCCTGCGCAAAAGCCCAGCGCCGCAAACAGCATCCCCGCGAAGGTGGCCACCCGCAAGGGCTTGACCGAAAACGCCGTAAAGCCGTTGATCCACAGCGTCAGCAATTTCCTGAAAGTGTAGCCGGAGCTGCCATCGGCGCGCTCGCGATGCGTAACCGGTACGTTGACGATGGCCGAGGTGGCGCGCAGAATCAATCCTTCTATATAGGGATACGCGCCGTCGTACCGCGAAACCTCGTCGGCGATAAAGCGGCGCATCGCAAAATAGCTGGAGAGGTAGAGCCCTTTGGGCTTGCCTAGCAGATAGCGCGCCATCCGCTCGTTGAGCGCCGTGCCCAGATTGCGCAGGCGCGAATGCCGCTTCTCTTCATACGAAGCGATGACCACATCCACCTTTTCGCCCAACGCACACACCAGCTTCATGACCTCGTCGGCAGGGGTTTGACCGTCGTCGTCCAGGCAAATGACGATTTCACCGCGCACCTGCCGGAACCCGGCCATCAGCGCGGCATGCTGGCCAAAGTTCCGCGCGAGGCTGACGGCGCGCACCCTCGGGTTCCGCGCGCAGATCTCGCGCAGCACATCGAAAGTTCCATCGCTTGGATCGTCGTTGACCAGCACGATCTCGTACGCATACCCGGGCGCAGCGTCCACGGTGCGCGCAATCTCCCCCACCACCGCACCGATGGTCGCCGCCGAATGATAGCATGGGATCACAAAAGAAAGCAGCGTGGGCTTCATCGATGCATCGCTCCTCGTTCATGTGTGGGGAGAAATCAAGCAAAAAAGGCACGGATTCCATCAACGACGGTATCGATATCCTCGTCGCGCAAAGAATCGTACATCGGTAGGCGCAGCAGGCGCTCGCTCTCCCGGGTGGTGTGGCGATCCTCTCCGTGAAAGCAGCCATGGCGCAACCCGGCAGGCGCCGAGTGCAGCGGCACATAATGAAACACCGCCTGCGCGCCGCGCGCCTTCAGGTGCTCGATCAACGCCTGGCGCTGCAGCGCGTCGTCCAGCTTGATGTAAAACATGTGCGCGTTGTGAGTGCAATGGGCAGGCACTTGCGGCAGCGCAATGCGTCCAGCCTCGGCCAGCGGAGCCAACGCCTGCGCGTAGCGCCGCCAGTGCCCCAGCCGCCGCTCCAGCATCTCCTCCGCGACCTCCAGTTGCGCCCACAGGTAGGCGGCGTTCAGATCGCTGGGCAAATAGGAAGAACCGGCCTCCACCCACGTATATTTATCGACCTCTCCCCGGAAAAAGCGGCTGCGGTTGGTGCCCTTCTCGCGGACGATCTCTGCGCGGGCAAGATATTCCGGGTTGTTGATAAGCAACGCGCCGCCCTCGCCCATCGAATAGTTCTTTGTTTCGTGAAAGCTCAGGCAGCCAAAAACGCCGAAGGAGCCCAGCGGCTTGCCCCGATAGGCGGACATCACGCCCTGCGCGGCGTCTTCCACCACGGCCAGACCGTGGCGCGAAGCGATTTCGCAGATCACATCCATCTCGCACCCCACCCCGGCATAGTGTACCGGCACGATGGCGCGGGTGCGCGCGGTTATCGCGGGCTCGATCAGCGTCTCGTCTATATTCATCGTATCGGGCCGGATATCGACAAATACGATGCGCGCGCCGCGCAGCACGAAGGCGTCGGCGGTGGATACGAAGGTGAACGAGGGCATGATAACCTCATCCCCCGGCTGAATGTCCAACAGCAGCGCGCACATCTCTAGCGCGTGGGTACAGGAAGTGGTAAGCAGCGCGCTGCCCGCGTCGCCCAGCGCGCGCCGTTCCAGCCACGCGCGGCAAAGGCGCGTAAACTCCCCGTCGCCGCTGATTTTGCCGTTCTGGACCGCCCGAAGCATATAATCCATTTCTTTGCCGGAAAACGGCGGCACATTAAAGTGAATCAGCCTCTTCACCCCCCTAATGAATGTAAAGTGTACCACAATCAGGGCGGCGGATCAACTTGTGAAATTTTTTACAAAGTTAATATGGCGCAGCCTTTTCTTTTCCAAAATAATGGTGTATTATTGAAATCGAAAATGTATGTGTCCCTATAAGAATACTTTGAGGTGAGGCCAATGATTTGCTCGAAAACCGCCTACACGTTCGAGATCGACGATACCCGCATAGCCGTCGAAGAGCTGCTCGCGCAACTTGCGCCGTTGGCGCTTGCGCCCGGCATGGCGGGCATCGTGGCCTGCGCCTGTGATTTCGTCGAATCCGGCGTGGTTCAGGCGCTGGCCGAAGCGTTGCCCTTTGAGCTGATTGGTGAAACCACCATTTCCCAAGCCGTGCCCGGAGAATCCGGCCAGCTGATGCTCACCCTGATGGTGCTCTACGCTGAGGATTGCCGCTTCGCGGGCGGCGTCACGGCGCCGATATCCAGCGATGGCGATTTAAACGCCGGGATCGAATCCAGCTATCGCGAAGCCGCGGCGCGGTTGGGCGAGCCGGTGAAGCTGATCGTCGCCTTTCCGCCATTGCTCAATGCCCGCGCTGGCGACGATTATGTCGGCGCGCTCTCCGAACTCGCCGGGCGCGTGCCGGTATTTGGCTCGATCTGCGCCGACGATCAGGCCGATTCCTACGCCGGAGCGCAAACCCTCTATGCCGGTCAGGCATATAGCGACCGCATGAGCTTTCTATTGATCTCCGGCGCGGTGGACCCGCGGTTCTATATCGCCTCGATTTCCAACGAATCTCGCCTGCCCTACCGCGGCGAAATCACCGCCTCCAACGGGCCGGTGTTGATGGGCGTCAACGGCCTGCGCATCGTCGACTATTTGGAGACCATCGGCCTCGCCGAGGGCGGACGCATTCGCAGCGGCATCAACTCCATTCCATTTTTGATTAGCTTTGACGATGCAGGCGGCAAAGACGACGGCGTCCCGGTGGCGCGTGCCATGTTCATGATAACGCCGGAAAACTACGCGCTGTGCGGCGGACGCATGCCAGAAAAGGCCGGCATCACCGTCGGCGTGTGCGATAAGGAAGACGTGCTGCGCACCACGCGCGAGATCATCCGCCTCGTCGGCACCGCTCACCCGGGGCGCACGGTGCTGATGCATTCTTGTCTGGGGCGTCGGTTGGCGCTGGGCGCCGATCCGCTGCTGGAGGTCAGCATCGCGGCTCGCGAGATGGCCGCCGATACCCCCTTCATGCTCTCCTATTCCAGCGGAGAGATCTGCCCCACCTCCTGCGCGGACGGCGTGGCGACAAACCGTTTCCACAATTACACTTTCGTTGCCTGCGTTCTATAGCCTTGCATCCGCAGCGCATCAAAAGGAGCATGCATGGACACCGCCAAACCGTTTCGAGAATTAACGGAGGAGGACTATCGCAAGCTGCTGGATCAGCTTGCGTTGTTCGCGCGCGAAAAATCCATCCTATCACGGCAGCTTAAAGTGACCGAAAACCTGCTCAAAACCGTGCAAACCAACTCAACCGCCCAGTCCTTCCTCAACGAGCAAATGCAGGCGCAGCAAGCCACGCAGCGCCTGTACACCCGCTTGCTTTTGGACAACTGGCGGGACTTGGTTCTGGTGTTTGATGGCGAAATGTGCTTTGTGCTCGGCACAGACAGCGTGATGCGCGAGGCGGGCATCAACATCAACCGCGTGTATGGCCACACCTTCCGCGCCATCTTTCATGGCGTGGCGCCAGAGGCTTGGATCGACGCCACCGAGCGAAGGCTCCTACGCGTCCACGCCGAGGGCGGCGCCGATTCCTACGCGGAAAAGATTTGCTTTTCCGGCATCGGCGAGCCGCGGCATTACGAGGTATCGCTGCTCTCCTTCCGCGGGGAAAAGGAGCAGTCTATGGGCGTGATGTGCATGCTGCACGATACAACCGAGCTGACCCGCGCCATCGAAGCCGCCGAGCAAGCCAACCACACCAAGTCAATGTTCCTCGCCAACATGAGCCACGAAATCCGTACGCCGATGAACGCCATCATCGGTCTCTCCGACCTGCTGAAAAAAGAGCAGCTCGACGAAAAGCAGAACCTTTACGTCGCCAACATCAGCCGTTCGGCGGCCTCGCTGCTTTCGGTCATCAATGACATTCTGGACTTTTCCAAGATCGAGGCCAACAAGCTGGAAATCCTGCCCGCCCCCTTTGCCATACGGCCGATGCTGGATAATCTGGCGCTGACCACCGGCGAATCCGCAAGCGCTAAGGGGCTCTCCTTCGCGCTGGAGGTCGCGCCGGAGGTACCCGAAGCCATCGTCGGCGATGAAAGCCGCCTGCGCCAAGTATTGGGCAACTTGCTCAGCAACGCCGTGAAGTACTCGCGTACCGGCGAGGTTCGCCTGCGCGTCTCGGTGAACGGCGAGCGTTTGCGATTTGATGTGATCGATCAAGGCATCGGCATCCAGACCGAGAATCTGCGCCGCATGTTCCAGCCCTTCGAGCAACTTGACCTTGTTAAAAACAAAAACATCGTCGGCACCGGCCTGGGGCTGGCGATCACCAAGCGCCTTTGCGACCTGATGGACGCCGAGATTGGCGTACAGAGCCATTACGGCGCAGGCTCCACCTTCACGGTACACCTGCCGCTGATAACAGCGGAAATCACCGCCTCCGCGCCCGATGCCAACGAGCCCTCCTTCATAGCGCCCGGCGCCAAGGTACTGCTCGTCGATGATATCGAGATTAACCTATTGATCGTCGAGGCGCTGCTGGAGCCCTGCGGCATCGAACCAACGCGCGCCGCCAACGGCGTGGAAGCCATCGCATTGGCGGCGGAACAGCCCTTCGATCTGATCCTTATGGATCAAATGATGCCGGAAATGGACGGCGTGGAGGCTACGCTGCGCATCCGCGCCATGGGCGGGCACAACGCGTCGGTACCCATCGTGGCGCTGACCGCCAACGCGGTCTCCGGCGTGCGGGAAGCGCTGCTGAATCAGGGCTTCAGCGATTATTTAAGCAAGCCGATCGATCCGGCGGCGCTGTACGCCTGCTTGCTTCGCTGGCTGCCCACGGAGAAAGCGAAAGGAAAATAGAGCAAAAAAATAATTAGCCTTAGATAACATTTTTGAAACGCTTGACTTCTCCTCTGCGCTTGGATATACTCGAACGAAACTTCAAACAATATTCCCTTGAGGGAGTAGTTCGCGCGACAGCGTGCGGCAAGTCAACATACTGGCCGAAGCCTTCGGGCGCGGCCTGGCTTGCCGGATACCCGGCTTATCGGGCTTTTGAACGAGACTCATAGGGTCACCTTCGGCATACGATCGTGCATCGTCCGCCTAGGTGGCTCCGTGGGTCTTTTGTTTGTAAAAAGGGAGGGTTTGCTCCATGCCAACTTGGGGAATTTTCGGGCTCTTCGCGCTGGGACTGTTGCTCATCATCAAGGGCGGCGATCTCTTCGTAGACGCCGCCACATGGATCGCCGAAGTATCCGGCATCCCCAAATTTCTGATCGGCGCCACCATCGTCAGCCTTGCCACCACGCTGCCGGAGCTGACCGTATCCCTGATCGCCGCGCTGGGCGGGCGGGTCGGGCTGGCAGTGGGCAACGCCGTGGGGTCGGTTACCGCCAACATCGGCCTCATCATGGGCGTGTCGATCGTCTGCCTGCCCGCCGCTATGAGCCGCAAGCAGATCGGTCTGAAGGCGCTGCTAATGGCGCTTTCCGGCTTTCTGCTGTGGTTTCTCTGCCGCAGCGGGCAATTGCAGCTGGGCGGCGCCATGCTGATCCTGACAGTGTTCATCTTCTTCTTGCTGCAAAACGTACACGAGGCCAAGGCCAGCATGAACAGCGCCTCCTCCGAACGCCCTAAGGTTGAGCGCCGCGCCGCCATCGTTACGATCATGAAGTTCGTGCTGGGCGCGGCAGGCATCTTCTTCGGCGCGCAATTGTTGGTGGATTACGGAAGCGCTATCGCGCGGCTGGCCGGTGTGCCCGAGGATATCATCGGCGTGACGCTGGTGGCGGTGGGTACCGCGCTGCCCGAGCTGGTCACCACGCTGACCGCGATCCGCAAGAAGCAGGCCGCGTTGTCCATCGGCAACATTTTGGGCGCGAACATCATCGACCTGACGCTGATCCTGCCCGCCTGCGCGCTGGCCTCCGGCGGCGCGCTGCCGGTGCCGCGGCAAGCGCTGACGCTGGATATCCCGGTGCTGTTGCTGCTCATCGCGCTCTCGATGCTACCCACCGTGCTGCGCGAAAAGTTCAGCCGTGCGCAGGGCGTACTCATGCTGTGCCTCTATGCGGCCTATATGGCGGCGCTTTGCGTCAGCAGCCTCGTGCTATAGCTTGCGTTCCCCGTAATTTGCGGCTATGATGTAGGCAAGAATAAGGCCGAAGGGGGAGCTGTATGAACACTCTTTACACGCATCCCGCGCAGGTAGCCGGTGCAAATATCCCGAAAGGAGGCGATGCATTACAGCAATAAGGGGAAATGTCTATGCCAAAACAAACGGATATGACCGAGGGCAGGCCGCTCGGCCTGCTGATCGGCTTTGCGCTGCCGCTATCAGCCAGCAGCGCTTTACAGTTGCTTTACAACCTTGCCGACGCGGCGGTGGTCGGCCGCCTGATCGGCGTATCGGCCTTCGCGGCGGTCGGCGCCGCCGGTTTTTTCTATTGGATGCTTTTCAGCACGATGCTTGGACTCACCCACGGTTTCGGTACCATTATGGCGCAACGCTTCGGCGCGCGCGATGGCGAAGGGCTTCGCCGGGCGTTTGCCTCGGCGCTGCTGCTTTCGCTGGGGCTGGGCGCGTTGTTCTCGCTGGTGAGCATGGCGCTAACGGCGCCGCTTCTCCGTCTTTTGCGCACTCCCGCCGAGATCCTGCCCGATACCGCCGCCTACCTGCGCGTGATGCTCGGCGGGCTGTCGGTCACATTCGCCTACAATCTGCTCGGCGCCGCCTTCCGCGCCGTCGGCGATAGCCGCACGCCGCTGGCAGCGCTGATCCTCGCCTGCACGCTCAACATCGCGCTGGACGTGTTGCTGGTGCGCGCGACGGCGCTCGGCGTGACGGCAGTGGCGCTGTCCACGGTGCTCGCGCAATGCGTCGCCTGCGGATGGTGCGCCGTCAAGCTGCGCCGCATCGAAGCGCTGCGGTTGGGGCGCGCCGACATCCGGCTGGACCGCGCCGCAACGCGGGCACTGCTGCGGCTAGGCGCTCCGATGGGTGCGCGAAACTGCGTCATCTCGCTGGGAGGGCTGGCGATTCAGTTCGCCGTCAACGGCTATGGCACGGTGGTAATCGCCGGTGTCGCCGCCGCCAAGCGGCTTTACGGGCTGATCGAAATTTTCGGCGGAGGCTTTGAGGGCGCCATTGCCACCTTCACGGCGCAGAACTACGGCGCGCAAAAGGCTGCGCGCATCCGCGAGGGCGTGCGGCAGGCGCGCGATCTGCTGTTGTTAGGCGCCTGCATCGCGATCGCACTGCTGATTCCCCTTGGCCGGTCGGTGCTCAGCCTATTCATCGATCCGGCGGATCCGCATGCCGCCGCTGTGCTCGACGCCGCCACGGGTCAGCTCTACGCCATGCTGGCGCTGCTGCCCGGGCTGTACCTCCTGCTGATGTACCGCGCCGCACTGCAGGGCATCGGCAACGCTTGGGCGCCGATGGCGTCCGGCTTTGTGGAACTGGGCATGCGCCTGCTGGCGGTGCTGCTATTGCCGCCGCTGCTGGGCGTGCCCGGCGCATACCTGGCCGAGGCGGCCGGATGGCCGGTGGCGGCAGCATTGGTGATGCTGGTATTTCACCGCCTCGCGCGGAAAGACTTCGCACTTGAAAAAACAACGGGAATTTGAAAACGCCCCGCACATAAAAATGCCCGTTCGCGGGCATTTTTTGCGTAGAAAACAAATCCGTCAAATCTATCAATCAAGACCTATCAATGAAAAATGGAGGAATCGTCATGCAACCGAAGCCGGAAACCGGAAACCCCACACAGGAAGCCTTTGATCGCCTCAGCAGCGCGGTATGCGCCACCGAATGCACCGGGCTGGCCGCCTCGGCAGTGGAGGGCGAGGAGCAAGCCGAGGCCTTGGAAGCCTTGGGCGGGCTGACGCCGCCAACCGCGCCGGAAAAGAAGCAATAGCGCTATTGCATCGCGCCCAGATCGATCTCCCACACGCGCCACGCGTCCTCCGCCTTGGCGGCCAGCAGGGCGCTTTCCGCATCGTCCGCAAACCGAACCAGCTCCGGGCGCGTCTGACAAACCAGCGCCACGAGCTGATTGCCCCGCGCATCGTACACCGCCCAGACGTCGCCCGCCTGCTGCTGCGCAAATACCAGCGGCGGCTGGACGACCACCCCGGCACCCCCGCCCAACTCCTGCACAATCCGCCCTTCCTCACCGATCAGCGCGCCGGAGCCGTCCTGCCGCCGCGCCTCGAACAACGTCGGAATGAGCAGCGCGACGCGCTCGTATTCCTCCGGCTCGGTTAGATAATTCCCCTCCGCGTCGCCCAACGCTTCGCCATAGGGGCCGACGAGCACCACATAAATCCTTCCGTCGGCGCCCGCGACCCCTTCGCCAAAGGCGGTCGCCTTATCAAATCTGCGCAGGCGCACCACGTCCTCGCCCTTGGGGTCGACCAGCACCTCAATTTTGCCGTCCAGCAAGCATTCAAACGCCCCATCAAAGGACGGCAGCAGTTCCCCCTCGTACCCTTGGCGAAAGGTGTACTTCGGTTTTTGCGCCCATTGAAACTGATCCGTCAGGAACCCGATCTTGCCGCTTTGCCGCACCACGTAAGCCGCAATCTTGTCCGTGGCGTCGTTCCAAACCACGATATCGGTGAAGCGCAGCGGGTAGACCCACTCCCCCTGCCGATCCAAAATGCCCCATAGCTCCTTCCCGCTCTTCACCAGCACATGCCGCCCATTCGGCGACCAAGCGTACGCCCATTCCGGCCGGACGACCGCCTTGCCCGTGGTATCGATAAAGCCGAAGCCCGCCTCGCCGCGCACCCGCGCCCAGGCCGCATCGCCCTCGCCGATAAAGGGGTATGCCTCCTGCCATGCCGGTTCCAGCGCAAGGTTGCCTTGCGCGTCGATATACCCCCATAGATCGCCCTTGCGCACCGGGCACAGCCCGGCGTGAAAATCGCCGACGGCGTCCCACGCCACGGCGACGCCTACCATGCCCCGCTCGTTTAAAAAGCCCCAGCGCTCCCCCTTGCGCACCGCGCAAAGCCCCTCGCGAAAGCCGCCGATCTCGTCCCACGCGGGCGGGCTAACCCAGCGCCCAGCGCGATCCAAGAGGCCCCATTGCCCAGCGCGGCGCGCGCGAAGCGGCGCGTTGCTCTCTCCCGCGGCGACGCCCGCTTCCTCCTCGGCAAGGACGTCCAGCGCCTCGCCCTGTACTTCACCCAGGCCGCTGAGCAAGAACATCTCCCCGCCGATCACGGCAAAGTCGGCATCGGCGCCGACGACCACGGCATCCCAAGCCGGTTCCGCCAGCACCGCGCCCTCCGGCGTAGCCAGACCCCACTTGCCGCCGCGCTGTATGTACACGCTGCCGCGCGAGCTTACGAGCAGCGCGTCGGCTTGGATGGGCGGCGGCAGCGCTCCCGCTGCGGCAATCCCCGCGCCCGCCAACAGACAGGCAAGCAACGCCAGCAACACAAAAAACCCTCTCCGCACGGAGCCCACCTCCTTGTCCTTCCATTATAGCAAGTCCGTGACAAAATTTCCGCTTTCAGCGAAAAAAACTAGAATTTTCCGTGAAATCACATTCTCATTTCCCGCGCACTGTGATACAATATCTGCGGCTCATAAATTGGAAGGATCAAACCAAGAGAGCCAAGTGAAGAATCGAATCATTGGAGGCTGAAACAAATGGGAGCCGATTCCATGCACATCTTGCAGGCAGCCGGCATCGATACCGAAGGCGCGATCGGCAGGCTGATGAACAACCCAGCCTTTTTCCTAAAGTTGCTGGCAAAATTCCAGCAGGATACCAACTTTGACAAGCTGCGCTCGCTGGTCGAGGCTGGCGATACCCACGGTGCGGGCGAATGTGCGCACGCGCTCAAGGGCATCACCGCCAACTTGGGCATGACCGAGCTATGTGACCTCTGCGCCAAGCTGCAATACCTCTACCTCGGCACCGAGCAGGGCGACCCCGCCCCGGTATTCGCCGCGGCGGAGGAGAGCTACGCCAAGGTGATGAACGCGCTGCACGAAGCCCTATAGCATCCCCCCACACAATTGATACACAGGAAGTTCAAGGGGCTTTGGCCCCTTGCTTCGTGCATTCCCCTCTTTTATGTTCTGAATCACTGTGGCGGAGTAAAAGCGAAAGGTGTGAACCGATGGATACCACCTTGATCGTAATGGCCGTCGGCACGTGCAGCGACTCCGCGGCCGAGTTTTCGGTTCCTGCCGCGCTGCACGCCGGGTTTACGCGCGCCGTGTTCGTCATTCAACCCGGGAGGGAGGAAGCGTTTCGCGCGCGGGTGCTGTCGCGCTTTGCCAGCAAAATTCCGTGCGAGTTGGTTTTACAAATGCCGGGCGATGTACCGGCCGGATGCTTCCCGCCGGAAGGCCGCACAAAGCCGCTGGGTACGGCGCACGCGCTTTGGAGCTGCCGAAGCACCGTGAGCGAGCCCTTTCTGCTCGTCCAAGCCGGGGTTCCCTACGATGCCTCCACCTTTGTGGCGGTGCGCGAGTTTTTGCTTTCGCATATCGACGCGGGCGCGCCGCATCCCTACTGCCGCGTACCCGGCGCGCTGGCCGAGGGCGCGCAAACCCCGCTGGATGCATGGGGCTTCCACCCCAGCGTCTTCGACCACATTGAGCGCGTGCTGCGCGCCTTTTTGCAACAACCGGCGCAGACCTTGGCAACCGCCGAATGTTCCCTGCCCGCCGTGGTGGGGGAGATCGTCTCCAGCGGCGCCGCCTTCGTGCGCACGCTGCCCGCGCAGGATCGCTAGACCGGCAAAGCCTGCGGACAGAGCCCGCAAAACTTACAAAAGCAAGGAGTGACCGCGCCATGCCCAATGCCCCCATCCCCCCGGAACTGGTGTACGCATGCGCGCAGGCCTTTGCGTCGGATGCGGCGCTGACCGGCGTGTGGCACGATGTCCGCGCACTCTCGCTAAACATCCGGCACAACGAGGACGGCCACATCAACGATACCTTCATCGTGGAGGTGGATGCGCCGGGTTTCCATCGCATCGTGCTCCAGCGCATCAATGTGCATGTGTTCCAGCGCCCGATCGAGCTGATGGACAACATGCAGCGCGTCACCCGCTTTTTGCGCAAGCGCGTGAAGGCCGAGGGCGGCAATCCGGCGCGCGATGTGCTCACGCTGCTAAGCACGCCAAGCGGCGAGGCGTTGCATACCGACGAACAAGGCGGCCTGTGGCGCGCGTTTCCCTTCATCGAGGGCGCGACCACCGTGCAGCGCATCACCCAGCCCGGCCAGCTTTATCAGGCCGGACGTGCCTTTGGGCGGTTTCAGAACCTGTTAGCGGATTTCCCCGCAGAGAGCCTGCACCCGGTCATTCCTGATTTCCACAACACACCAACGCGCTTTCAGGCGCTGGAAGCCGCCGTGGCGGAGGATCCGCTGGGACGCGCCGCGCAGGTACGGGCTGAGATCGATTTTGCGCTTTCCCGCCGCGCGGAGGCGAGCGTACTGCAATCGCTGCTGGAAGATGGCACGCTGCCGCTGCGCGTCACCCACAACGATACCAAGATCAACAACGTCATGCTCGACGCCCAGACCGGCGAGGCGGTCTGCGTGATCGATCTGGACACCGTGATGCCCGGCTCACTGCTGTTCGACTTCGGCGATGCCATCCGCTCCGGCGTCAATACCGGCGATGAGGATGAACCGGATTTGTCCAAGGTGCATGCCGATCTGGATTACTACGAAGCGTTTGCGCGCGGGTTCTTGGAAACCACCGGCGTCTCAATGACGCCGACGGAGCGGGAATACTTGCCCCTTGCCGGGCGCATCCTCTCCTACGAATGCGGCATTCGTTTTCTCACCGACCATCTGCTCGGCGATACCTACTTCAAGACCCACCGGCCCGGCCATAACCTAGATCGTGCGCGCACGCAGTTTCAATTGGTGCGCGAGCTGGAGGAGCAGGAGCCAGAACTGCGCCGCATACAAGCAATCATCGAAAACAGCCTCCGCCTACGGGCATAAATCGATCCCGATACAAAGCAGGTTCGATTAGCAGGGCTCGAAATAGAAAGGAATTTCAATCATGCAGCAAGACACCGTCGCCGGTATCCGCAAGGACGAAAAATTCGAGGGCTGGTTGCTGGTGCGCACCGCCGACCAGCGCACCTCTTCCGGCGGCAAGGCATATCTGGACATGACACTGGGCGACCGCACCGGCAACATCAACGCCAAAATGTGGGATGGCACCGTGCCGCCGCCGCCGCAGGGCGCTATCGTACAGGTGCGCGGCGTAGGCAACGAATTCTTGGGACGCATGCAGCTCAAGATAGAAAAAATGCGCGTCACCGCCGCCGAGGACGAGGTCGACCACACCGCCTTGGTACCCAGCGCGCCCTATTCGCCGGAAACGATGCTGGCCGAGATCCATGCCACCATCGCCGCGATGCAGGATCGCGATCTGGCCAAACTGGTGGATACCCTGCTGGATCGCGCGGGCGAGGCGCTATTGACCTTCCCCGCCGCAAAACAGATGCACCACGCCCAGCGCAGCGGCCTTTTGTATCACGTCATCACCATGCTGCGCGCCGCCAAGGCGCTGCTCACCGTTTATCCCTACATGAACGCCGATCTTCTATTGGCCGGCGTTATCGTGCATGACCTGGGCAAGCTGCGCGAAATAGACGCCGATTCGCTCGGCGTGGCGCGGGACTACACCGTCGACGGCAAGCTGCTCGGGCATCTGGTACGCGGCGTGGTGGCCATCGAGCAGGCCGGGCAGGCCTGCGGCACCCCGGCGCAAACCGTGCTGCTGCTCCAGCACATGATCCTTTCGCACCACGGCATCCCCGAATACGGCAGCCCCATCGCGCCCAAGTTTCCCGAGGCCGAGGTGCTGCATACGCTGGACACGCTGGATGCCCGCATGTTCGAAATGATGGATGCGTTGCAACGTGCCAACGACGGCGGATTTTCCGAAAAGGTATGGGGTATGGACAACCGCCAGCTTTACCGCTATCCCGGCATGAACATCGACTGGGAACCCAAGGCGGAGTAATCCACGCTGGAATAACGCAATAGAAGGGACGATCCGAATGAAAAAACGCATCGGCATACTGACTTCCGGCGGCGATTGCCCCGGCTTGAACGCCGCAATCCGCGGCGTTGCACGCGCTGCGTACGAAATGTTCAATGCTGAAATCGTCGGCATTTCCGACGGCTACCTCGGCCTCATCAAGGGCTACTACCGCACCTTTGAGAAGCATGAGTTCTCCGGCATCCTCACGCTCGGCGGCACGATACTGGGCACCTCGCGCCAGCCCTTCTCCGCCATGCAGGTCATCGGCGAGGACCAGGTGGACAAGGTGGCCGCAATGAAGGAAAACTACGAAAAGATGAACCTAGATTGCTTGGTCACCTTGGGCGGCAACGGCACGCACAAAACCGCCAACCTGCTCGCGCAGGAAGGCCTCAACGTCATCGGCCTGCCCAAGACCATCGACAACGACATCTATGGCACCGACGTCACCTTCGGCTTCCACACCGCCGTCGACATCGCTACAGACGTCATCGATCGCATCCACACCACGGCGGCCAGCCATGGGCGCTGCATGGTGATCGAGATAATGGGCAACAAGGCCGGATGGCTGACGCTCTATGCCGGGCTCGCCGGTGGCGCAGACGTGATCCTTTTGCCGGAGATCCCATACGAGATTGACGAGATCGTCAAGAAGGTAGAAAGCCGCAACAAGGCCAAAAAGAATTTCTCCATCATCGCCGTCGCCGAAGGCGCCATGTCGGCTACCGAATCGAAGCTGAAGAAGAAGGAGCGCGCGCTCTACCGCGAAGGCCAGCACTTCACCACCATTTCCCAGCGCATCGCCAACGATCTGCACGAGCGGCTGGACGTGGAGGCGCGCGTGGTCATCCCCGGCCACATCCAGCGCGGCGGCTCCCCCTCGGCCTACGACCGCGTGCTTGCCACGCGTTTTGGCGTGCATGCCGCCGAGCTGATCCGCGATAATGTCTACGGGATGTCGGTCGCGATGCTGGGCAGCGAGGTGGGGCATAACCCGCTCAGCGAGGTTGCCGGAAAGACCAAGTTTGTGCCGATCGATCACCAGATGGTGACGGTGGCGCGCAGCACCGGCATCAGCTTCGGCGCATAACCTGATAATCACACCCCACCGCCGCACTCTGCTCTCCATACAAAAAAGGAGTCTGCCGCCAGCGCTTGCTGGAAGCAGGCTCCTTTTTTATCGGCGATTACCGTTTGCTGCGCACGACCTCCAGCCAGTATCCGTCAGGATCCTCGATGAAGTACAGCCCCATCTCGTTGTTCTCGAAGCAGATGCACCCCATCTTCTCGTGGTGGGCATGGGCGGCGGCATAGTCCTCCACCTCAAAGCAGATGTGGGTCTCGTTATCGCCCAAATTGTAGCGCCCTTCCTTGTCGCGCAGCCAGGTCAGTTCCAGCTCAAAGCCGGACTGCCCGTCGCTCAAAAAGCAAATGACAAAACGCCCGTCCGAGGCCTCCTTGCGCCGGAGCAGGTTCAACCCCAAAGCCTCGTGATAGAACGCCAAGCTGGTCTCGATGTCCGTAACGTTGATGTTGACATGGATCATTTTCGCCTGCATGTTCTGTACCTCCATCCCTTTACGCTATTGCTCTTCCTCTTTTTTCTCTTCGGCGGTTTGCTTCTGTGCCTCGCGCGCTTCGAGAATGCTGGCCGTTAGCACCTGATAATACCACATCGGCGCATCCTGCGCTTGATCGAACCGCTTGCCCACCGCAACGGAATCCCCGCGATGCACCAACGCCACCATCTCGACGCGCCGGGTACGGTTTTTGCGGACATATTCCTGCGCGACGTCGATGCGCTCCTGCCAATGCATGGGGATGAGCACGCGGGGCTTGACCGCCATCACAAAATAGTTCGCGCCCGCATCGTACAGGCTGCCCTGGCGCGGGTCCACCGGGAAGAACGCCAAATCGATCTCCTTGCCCTCCAGCGGACGCACGGCGGCGTGAAAATCGCGCTCCGCCTGCTCGATCTCGCGCAGGGTGGAGACATCCCGCCAATGCCACAGATTGAGATCCCCGGCGTGAAAGATGGTGTATCCGCCCAGCCGCACCAAGAAGGACACGCCCAAATCGGTCGAATCATACGCCTCCACCGACACATCGCCGACGGAAAGCGTTTCGCCGGGCTTCATGCGCTGCCCCGGCCATTGGGTCGCGATATCGTGCCCCAGGATGTAGTGTACGCGCCCCGCTTCCGCCCAGTCGAAGATCACGGGGTCAAAATGATCCGCGTGCCCGTGGCTGACCAGCACCACCACCTGCTTATACGCCGCCAAGTCCACCCGGCTTAGCGAGCCCGGCGCCCCGGGGAGCTGCGCCTCGCCCGGCGCGTAATCGAACACCAGCAACGTCCCGTCCAGCGCCACGCTGAAACCACTATGATACAAATATGTTACTTGCAATTCACCCATCATCATGCCTCCTCGCGGCAGCTCCTTGCGCCGGCGGCGCACAGAGGGTGCGCTCCGCTCAATCCCGAGCCTTGCCGCCAGCCTATGGACAATCTATCGAAACGGAGGAGCACTCCGAATATTGCCTATATATGGAAAATAGATCTTGGAACATCATTATTTTACCAAGATTTCCTCGCTTGTCAAGCAAGAAGCGACGGGCTTTCCGCGCCGCCCCCCATTTTACATTCAATTCCCAGCAAAAAGCGACAATTCCTCCCCACTTCTACCTATTATTTATGAAGAACCGCGATACCGTTCACCCTTTTCCATTCGGAAACGTTTCCACGCTATTGCGCGCGCATGCCCTGCGCAAAGCGCGCCGAAATCGAGGTTCCTTCCCCCTCCGTGCTTTTCATTTCCATCGTTCCCCCGTGCGCCATCACGATATGCTTGACAATCGCCAGCCCTAGCCCCGTGCCGCCCGTTTGCTTGGAGCGGGATTTATCTACGCGGTAGAAGCGCTCAAATACGCGATCATGCGCTTCTTTGGGGATGCCGATGCCGGTATCGGAAACCGTCAGTTTTATCTGGCCGTCCGCGCGCGCAATCTCCACCCGGACCTCGCCATTCGACCGATTGTACTTGATCGCGTTGTCAATCAAGTTATAGAAAAGTTCATAGATCTGCGAACGGTTGGCCTCCATGCGGGCATCCGCCCCGGAAACCCGGATCTCGATATGGTTCTCCGCGGCCTTGGCGGCTAGCGCCCCCGCTGCCTCCGTGGCGACCGCCCGCAACTCCACCGGCTCAAGCAAAGCATGCGCCGCATTCTCGTCGAGCTTGGAGAGCAGCAGGATGTCCTCGATCAGCGCGATCATCCGCCCAGCTTCATCCTTGATCTTTTCATAAAAGGCCTGCCGATCTTGCTCCTTCACCATGCCGCCGCACAGCATCTCAGCGTTGCCGCAGATGGTGGTCAGCGGCGTTTTCAGCTCGTGCGAAACATTGGCCGAAAACTCGCGGCGCAGCGTTTCCGCCCTTGCCTTTTCGGTCATGTCCATAAACAGGATGATGGCGCCGACGCCGGAAACGGGGCTAAAGTAGACGCGATACAGCTTGCCGCCGCTTTCGAATGTCGTTTCGCTCCGGCTGCCCGATAGCGCTTTGCGCAGATTCTCCAGCAGCTCGATATCGCGAAAAATCTCCTGAAAGCTCCTCCCCTCCGCTTGCGCCGGAAACGCAAAGAAGACGGCGGCGCTCTGGTTAAAGGAGAGAATGGCGCCTTGGCGGTTGACCATCACGATTCCCTCGCCCATGCCGTTCATCAGCGATTCGATGGTGTCTGCGCGCTCCTGCAGGGATGCCATTTGGCGGCGAATTTCACCGCGCTGCTGCATAATGGTTTTCACAAGCGGCGCCAACTCGTCATAGGGCGCGGACAATGCTTGATCGAGATCCACGCGGTTGATCGGCTCAACGATCCGCTTCGTCAGCCGCCCAGCCAGCAGATAAGAGAAGATGCTGATCGCGAGCACCACGGCGCCGACTACGGGCAGCGTACCGCCGAACATGCCCCAAATGCTGCTCGTCGTCTTCGCGACGCGCAAAACCGACCCATCCGCAAGCCGCAGCGCGTAATAGTAGGTCTCCTGCCCCAGCGTGTCGGAAAACCGCTTGCTTTCCCCTTGGCCGGTTTTCCGCGCTTCGGCCACTTCCTCGCGATCGGCATGGTTGGGCAAGGCGGAAGCCTGCTCATCGTCATCATACAGCACAGCGCCGTCCTTGCCGATCACCGTCAAGCGCATATCGGCAATCGACAGCGCGGAATAGTCCCCGCTCGCCACGGTTTTTTTGAGCATCTCGGCGCGCTCGCGCACCTCGTTTTGTACGGTCTGCGAAAGTCGGTTGTAAAACACCACGCAAATCGCCGCCGATGTAATAAGCAGGCTGACCATGATGAGGAGCAGCATGTTCATCAGTATGCGCCTTTTCATCTTGATCCCCCGATTTTGTATCCGACATTGCGTACCGTGGCGATGGCCTCGCCCGCCGCGCCCAGTTTCTGCCGCAACGCCTTGATGTGCATATCAATCGTGCGGCTTTCCCCTACGTAATCATCGCCCCAAACCTGCTCCAGTAGCTTATCGCGCGACATCACGATGCCCTCGTTGCGCATCAAGCAGCAGAGGAGCTCAAATTCCTTAAAGGTGAGGCTGACGCCCACGCCGTCCGCCGAAACGCTCCGCCTATCTCGATCGAGCGTGATCTCCCCGAAGGTGAGGATGGCCTTCGCGCCGCCCGGCTCCTCGCAGCGCCGCAGCACCGCACGTATCCGAGCGATCAGCTCCATCACGGAGAAGGGTTTGGTGAGGTAATCATCCGCGCCCAAATCCAAGCCCACGACGCGATCAAATTCTGTCCCCTTGGCCGTCAGCATGATAACCGGCACTTGTCTATACTTCTCCGATTGCTTTAGCGCCTTCAGGATCGCGAGGCCGTCGTCACCGGGCAACATGATGTCCAGCAGCGCAAGGGAGGGAAGTTCCTTTTGTGCCAATGCCCAAAATGCGCCGCCGTTCGCAACGCCTATCGCCGCGAAACCCGCCGAATTCAGCGCATACACCACCATATCACGGATATTGTCATCGTCCTCGACAAGATAAATCTTCCGCAAGCCCACGCCTCCTATTGTCATCGCTGATTGATTCCAACGCTCGCTATGATCGCCGCTTGCTACAAAATCTGTTTATCCTTGTGATTGCCGGTAATGGAGAAGATCACCCATTCGGCGATGTTCTCGGCATGATCGCCAATGCGTTCGTAATACTTGGCGATTTGCAGCAGGTCAAAGGCCTGTTCACCGTTTTCCACATCCGAATGCACCAACTCGATCAAGTCCCTCTTGACCATCAGGTACAGGTCGTCGACGATATCGTCATAGGCGATAACGGCCTCCGCCAGTTCCAGATCCTTTTTCACGTAGGCATCGATGGCGTCGGTCAACATCTTTGCGGTGGCCTCCGCCATCTGCGGGATATGCTCCAGCTTTTTGATGTACGCTTGGTCAGACAGGTATACGCACAGCTCGGAAATATCCGCCGCGTGATCGCCAATGCGCTCCATGTCGGTAATCATCTTCAATGCCGTGGAAATCTGCCGCAAATCCCGCGCAACCGGCTGCTGATTGAGCAGCAGCTTTAGGCTGAGAACCTCGATCTCCTTCTCCTTGTCGTCGATAACCGAATCATCGGCGATGATGGCGCGCGCCGCCTCGGCGTCGTGCTCCAAGAGCGCCTTGGTCGCCTTGGCAATGGCGCGCTCGATGAGCGCGCCCATTTCGATCAGGTTATTGTTCAGCACCGTCAGCTGTTCATCAAAGCGGCTACGCATCATCCAAACCTCCCCGTAATGTAATCCTCGGTCCGTTTATCGGAGGGCATCGAAAACATCTTCCCGGTCTCGCAAAATTCGACGACCTCGCCCATGAGGAAAAACGCCGTTTGATCGCTGATTCGGGTCGCCTGCTGCATGTTGTGCGTCACGATGATTATACTGTATCGCTCGCGCAAAGTCAGCAGCAGTTCCTCGATCTTGCCGGTGGAGATCGGATCAAGCGCGCTGGTTGGCTCATCCAGCAGCAGCACCTCCGGCGAGATGGCCAGCGCCCGCGCGATGCACAGCCGTTGCTGCTGGCCGCCGGAGAAGCCGAGCGCGGATTTTTTCAGCCTATCCTTCGCCTCCTCCCAAATCGCCGCGCCTTTTAGCGATTCCTCGACGATAGCATCCAACTCGTACTTTGACTTGATGCCGTGCGTTCTCGGGCCGAACGCAATGTTGTCATATACGCTCATCGGAAACGGATTCGGCTTTTGGAACACCATGCCCACGCGCTTGCGCAGCAGATTGACATCGATGCCCGCGTAGATGTCCTCGCCAAATAATTTTACCTCCCCGGTTATCCGACAGCCCTCCACCAGATCGTTCATCCGATTCAGCGTTTTCAGCAGCGTCGATTTCCCGCAGCCGGACGGCCCGATAAAGGAAGTGATGACCTTCTGCTCGATTCGCATGTCGATTTTCCTCAGCGCCTGAAAATCACCGTAAAATAAGTTCAGCGCCTTTATATCAAAGCAATTCATGCGTTTCCTCCGATCCTTTTGGCTATTTTCGCCGACGCGGCATTGATGAGCGTCACCAGCACGAGCAGCACGACCGCCGTGGCGTATCCTTCGTTCACGTGCAGCCCTTCGCTGGAGAGCGCGTACATATGTACCGAGAGCGTACGCGCGCTCTGCATAAGATTCGTCGGCACCTGCGCGACGGTGCCAGCCGTATAGATAAGCGCGGCGGTCTCGCCGACAATGCGCCCCACCGCGAGAACGACCCCAGCCAAAATCCCCGGCATGGCGGTGGGCAGTATGATTTTGAATACGGTGCGCAGCCTGCCCGCACCCAATCCGAACGACCCCTCGCGATACTGATCCGGTACGGCTTTCAGCGCCTCCTCGCTCGAGCGCATGATGAGCGGAAGAATCATGATCGACAACGTAAACGCGCCGGACAGCACCGAAAACCCCCAATGCAGAAACACGCAGAAGAACAGACTGCCGAACAATCCATACACGATGGAAGGGATGCCGGAAAGCGTTTCGGTGGTCATGCGTATCAGGGCGACCGCTCTGTTGCCGCGACCCGCGTATTCCACGAGGTAGATCGCCGCGAATACGCCCAGCGGCACGGCGATGAGCAGCGATAGCAGCGCGAGGATCAACGTGGAGATCAGCGCGGGCATCAGCGATACGTTTTCGCTGTTATAGGCAAGGGAGAATAAGGACGGTTTGATATGCGGAATCCCCTTGAGCAGGATAAAGATTACGATGTAAGCAAGCGAGGCGACGGTAAGCGCCGCGGCGCCCCATACCACCGCCGCCATGATTTTTTCCGAAAGCTTTCGGCGCGCGCTCATCCGATCGCCCTCCTCTTCAACGCGGAAAAGCTAAGGTTGATGATTAGGATGAATACAAACAGCACCACGCCGGTCGCGATCAGCGCCTCATAGTGCAGATCGGCGGCGTAGCTCATTTCGATGACGATGTTGGCGGTCAACGTGCGCACGCCCTTCAACAGCGATACCGGCATGCGCGCCTGATTGCCCGCCACCATAATCACCGCCATCGTTTCGCCAACGGCGCGGCCTATGCCCAGCACCACCGCGGCAAAAATTCCCGACTTGGCCGCCGGTAGCACCACGCGGAACACGCTGCGGTAATGCCCCGCGCCGAGCGCCAGCGCGCCCTCATAATACTGCTCGGGGACGACGCGCAGGGCGCTCTCCGCGATGCCGATGATGGTCGGCAAGATCATCACGCCGAGCAAGACGCATGCCGACAGAATGGAATTGCCAAAGAGCGGTACGATGGCCGCCATACCAAAGAACCCGTACACCACCGACGGGATACCCGCCAGCAGGTCCACGCCGGGCTTGATAATTGTGTGCAGCCGTTTCGGGCAAGCCCAGGCCATAAACACGGCGGTAAGGACGCCGACCGGCACGCCCAACACGATGGCCCCTGCCGTGACATACAGGCTGCCAAGAATCATCGGAAAAATGCCGAACAGGGGCGGTACATCCACGGGCGACCATTCCCTGCCCAGCAAAAAATTGAATGCGCCGATCTTCCCGATGGCGGGAATACCGTTCACCAGCAAAAACAGGCAGATCAGCGAAACCGCCAATACGGAGGCGAGCGCCGATGTAAAAAACACGGCGCTCATGACCTTTTCTCCCAGTTTTCTCATTGGCTCACATCACTCCATTTGGTGCTCTCGCCGGTAAAGATGCCCCGCACCTGCTCCTTCGATAGCTCGGTCACGGGATTTTCTTTGTTGACGATCACAGCGATGCCGTCGAGCGCGATCCGCAGGGGCGTAAGCGCCGCGAGCTCGCTTTCTTTCAGTTCGCGGCTGGCCATGCCGATGTCGCAGGAGCCGTCGATAGCCGACTTCATGCCCGCCGAAGAATCGGTCTGCTGGATCTCGATGGCGGCGCTCGGGTTGACCGCCAAATACGCCTCCTTCAACTTTTCCATCACCGGCGTCACCGACGACGAACCCGCCACCACGATTTTTCCGGAGGGCTTATCGCCCGCATAGGCCGGGGCGCCGTCCGCGATCTGAATATATCCTTTCGCCACGACCGCCTGTCCATCCGCCGATAGGATAAAGCCGATAAAGTCCTTCGTAAGGCCTGACGGTTCGCCCTTGGTAACGATATTGAATGGGCGGGCGATGGGATACGCGCCGTTTTTCACGTTTTCCGCCGAGGCTGCCACGCCATCGATCCGCACCGCTTTTACGGTTTCGTTCAGCGAGCCGAGCGATATATAGCCGATCGCATGCCGATTGCCCGCGATATTGGTCATCATCACGTCGGTCTGCTTGGCGATGATGGCTTCCTTTGTGGTGCGATCCTTTTTTGTTCCATCGTCGTTTTTCTGCTCGATGCCGAACAACTCGATAAACGCGCCGCGCGTACCGGAACCGTCCTCGCGGGATACGACGCCGATCTCTTTGCTCCCATCGAAGCCGGACGAAGCGCTGCCCGTGCAGCCGCAAAGCGTGAGCGCAAGCAACGAGGCCAGGAGCGAAGTGCCAATAATTTTCTTCATACTTTCCCTCTCCGTTCATCTTTTCAAATTCTTTTTTACAAACCGATGATACACGAGGAATGTATACGGTAAACGCAGTTCTAGGTAAAAATCATGTAAAAGAAAAAGCCCTGCACCGCTTCCGGTACAAAGCTTCCCCGAGGCGCGCCGGATCAATCCAAAAGCATTGGCGCCGCCGTTGTTGGCATCGGCTATCTGCGTCCCTTCGGCTCGCGCGTGGGCGTACCGTGCTCGATCGGTTCGTCCAGCGCGTAAGGAGGGTTCGCGCGCGGCAAAGGCATGGTGGGGAGCGCGGCGTCGCCGCTCGCCCCGCTTCCCGCCTGCAGCATCGTCGCGCGAACGATCAGGCGATAGGTGCGATGATAGAGCGGATGACAGGTTTGCAGCGTCACCCGGAACTCCCCGGGTTCTACATCGATGATTTGCTTGCGCTGATTCGGATCCACCAGAAACATCTGATCCACGATGTATACGGATTCGACGCCGTTGACGTCGGCAAGCACGATCCGGTCGCCGTATTCGACTTCGCCCAAGCGGTTAAACATCCGTCCGTAGGCGCTGGCGCGGTGTCCCGCCAGAAACACGTTTCCGGTTTGCCCCGGCATGGCGGTTCCCTGCATGTGACCGACGGCGTACTTTAGCATTTTCTTGCCGCAGCCTTCGACGATGGGCAAGTTGATCCCCAAGCGGTCGAGGCGAATACGGCCTACCAGTTCCAATTTGAGCACATTTTCCGGCAGCTGCACTTCCGGAGCCGGATCATATTCAGGCATATCCGGCAGGCTGATATCATCTTCTTCCCCCTGCGAGAACAGGCTCTCCAACGGGTCGGCGCTCTCCTTGATGGCGATGACCGGCGAACCGTTGGCGGTTCGATAGTCGCCCCGCAGCAGCCGCTCACGGGGATCCGACGGTTCGGTCGGCGGCGCCGCTTCGTCTGTCCGTTCCGCTGGCGCGCCGCCCAACGCGATGCGGTCGATTTCGCTGAGCAGCATCCTTTGCCGCTGATCGTCCCGCAGATCCACGAAAAAGGGATAGGCGACCGCCGTCAGACCGATGACGATGGTCAGCACCGCAACGCAGGTCAACCATGGGAATTTCTTGGAATCACGTCTGTTTTTCACCGGTTTATCCTCCGTATGCCTTTTGTGGCCCTAGCCCTGAAGCTGCAATCCTCTGATATTCAAAATGTGTATGGAGGATTTGTAGTAGTCGATCAGCCCGTCTTTTTTCATGTTGGAAAGCTCCCTGGAGAGGGAGGGGCGGGGAACGAACAACAGATCCGCCCATTCGTCACGGTCGAACGGCAATTCGATGACCGTGCTTTTGCCGGCAAGGTATTGTTGATACAGATAGCTGCTGATTTTTCCGCGAATCGTTCTGGTTTTGAAGCAACCCAAAAAATCGAACAGGCTCACGGTACGGTCGCAAATCGCCTCCAGCGTGTTGGCCATCATCTGATGATACGGCAGGTAGGGCAAAGTCTTCTGCCCCAGCATCCATTCCGCCGGAATAAACAAAACCGCGCAGTCCGTGCGCGCCACTAGGGTGGCCGGCCAAAGCTTGGGCGCCGTCGAGAAAAGCAGCACCTCCCCAAAGAGCCTGCCCGCCCCAATGTGTTCCACCAGCGTCCGGTCGCCGCTCGCGGTATATTTCACATAGGCTGCCTCTCCTGAGAGCATGAACCCGCATTGCGCGAGCGGATTCCCTTCCGTGACGATGATGTCTCGCTTTCGATACGCCGTAATGAATAACTCCATCTCCTGCATGGCTCTCTCTACAAGCGCCAAGGGTATCCCCCGAAACAAGCCGCTTTTTCGTAAAACCGAATGATACTTTTCGTACATGCGTCCAATTCCTCTTCGCGAAAACTATGGGAAAACGACAGCTTAAATATGAGTTAATATTGCGACGTAACGTACGTAACGTCTTTTTTTCTACCCCGGATGTATAGTTGCCCACGAATTGTTTACGATTAGGAGGATATCCCATGCCCAAACCTATCTCCACAAACCTTAAGCAAAAGGCACGCAGAATTGCGGCGCTGCTGCTATGCGTCGGCTTTTTCGCAACCAGCCTCGCGCACCAGTTACCCGCCCTAGCGCTCGAACAGCCTTTGCCGGAACCAACCATCTTCGCATCGCCGGATCCTACCGATGCCGCCTCACAACCGGTGGCCACACTTCCGCCGCAGGATAGCGGCGAAGTACCCGCCACCGAGCTCCCCTTGACGCCCGCCCCAACGGAGGAGGCGATCATTGCGGAGCCGGATCCCACGCGGCACGCCGAAGAACCTTCCTCGGCAGGCGCGTCACTGCTCGGCGTCGACCTCTCCTACGCGAAGGAGAAGGAGGGGTTCTCCGCTGCCACCGATGACCGCCTGAGCCTCGTTCTGTCCTGCGCTTTAGAGGGGCAAAGCGCAGACATGTGGATCAGTATACGCGTGGACAATCATGGGCGCAACCGCTTTTATTTTCCAACGGAAGCCGCTGCCGGACTGGTACGCCTGCCCGCCGGACTGCGCTGTAGCACGCCGGAATTGGTTGTTGATCCGGACGACACCGTCGATCCGCTGCAACAATTTACCTATCGCTTTCATGTAGAGGGCACCGCGCAGGACGCTATGGCCGACATCCAGCTGTTCCTTCCCTTCCGTCAGGACAGCTCTCCGGATGCCGGAGAGACGCTGGCCGAGATCAGCGCCACGGTGGAGGCGGGCGATCAAGCGCTGTCCAGCGAGTTGACCATTCAAAACTCGGGCACGGCGGATTCACAGCCGGATAAGGCGCGCACAAGCCTCAAAGCCCCGCCCGTCACCGAAACCGTCCAAATCACCGCGCTAACCTCCGGCAACGCCGCCAAGTACGAAACCACGCGCAACAACGCGGCGCTGCTGCAAGTCGCAGGCACCTATACCATCAAAGCCGACACAGCCGCCACCAAGATCGCCGTGACGCTAAAAAACGCAAACGGCTTGCACTACTTCACCCAACCCAGCGCGCAGGCAGAAGCGGGGCATATCCTGCTGCCGCCCGCCGCGACGGATCTGCAGGTAGAAACGCTCGGCGACCAAATTACGGTTTCCTTTACCGTATCGGGCAACTATGGCAGCGCCGGAAGCTTTACCGTGAACTTCCCCTTTGACCACACGACTTTTGACGGCTGGGTAGCCGACTGCACGGCGCTCGCCACGGTAGAAGCAACCGCAGAACAAATGCAATCTCCGCCTAAGCAGCTTTCAGTCCTCTCCTCCACGACGGATCAGCGCACAATCGCCCTGTCAAAGATTCCTGCGACCGATGTTCCCTTAGGCAAGGAGGTCACGCTGACATTTAGCTTTACCGACGAGAAAAACTCCGATCTGGTTTCGCCGTTTTGGCGCAACCTGCCCGGCTCCACGCTAAAAATCATCTTTGAGTATCCCGTAGGCGCCATAGTGAGCAACATAGCCGCCGAAGGAACCACCGCTGCAGCAGGCGTCGATGACGGCAATGGAAAAATCATCTATACCCTCGGTCAAGCCGAAGAGGACGGCGCGGTTCGTACCGGTTGGTCAACCAATGATTTAATATACAGCACACGCAACTTCAAAGTGAAGAGCATGAAAATGACCTTCCCGTCCTCCGCCTTTTCCGTCGGCGATCAGGTCACGCTGAATGTCTACGCCGAGTACACGTTGGCAGGGCAAAGCCAGCCAACGATCAAATTGGCGACGCCCCAGGTCTTCAAAATCACGGAAAACACCGTACACATGAAGCCCACCAGCCTGTCGGCAGGGGGATGGGATCCCTGCGTGAGCATCCCCACGAGCAAGCCGACTCCCTACCAGCAAAGCTATGGCTTTGCCAACAATGGCGGCGACGCGATTCCCAATACCTGCTTCACTTGGTACAACGACGCTTCCGAAAAAAAGGCCCTCATCTCCTCCATAACACTGGTCAGCAAGGGCGTGCCCTTCAAGCATCAGCTGGTATTCACCATCAAAAGCGCGAACGGCGGCACGGATCGCGGCGAGGTGACAAAGTACACCAGCGTTACCGCGCCTGCGGGCGGCAGCACCTCCTACCCGATCAGCGATCTTGCATTACAGCCCGGCGAGTATATTGACACGCTGCGCATCTATCCGCTGGACAATCCAGACGATACGCTGGCCGACCTGAAATCCGGCGCCGCGACGCCGGTGCGGGCGCTGCCCTTCGGCGCAGAGACCGAATATCAATTCTTCTACCGCTCGTGGGATGGCGGATACTTCCCGGATGGCACGACAAATATCCTGCACAACGATCGATCGCACACCACCGCGACGCTTTCGTGGGACAACGAGTCCCAGCCGGATACCCACAAAAACGCGGCGGTGCAGGGCAGCACCTTTACAATCACCAAGTCGGGCGGCTCCTGCCAAACGGTATTCTATGGTGAAAACTCGCCCACGCCGGTCACTAGCTTCGTTTGGCCCGCCAACCAAAGCGGCACCTTGGCGCCCGGTGCCGAACTGACGGCGGATGTTAAGTTTTATAACAGCAACAACTACTCGTGCGACAACTGGGTGGATCCGGTGATACTGATCGTTCCGCCGAGCTTTCTGACGTTCGACCCAACCCAAACGCCTATCGTGTCCAAGGGCGGCGTCTCGCTGGGACAGGCAACCATCGAGGAACGTACCATCGGCGGCAAAACCGTGTACGCGATTACGGTGCCCAAAATGAGCGTCGGGCGCTCGCATGGCTACGCAGCGGACGTGTACCTGATGCCGCTCAAGTTCCAGCTCAAGTCGACCACCCCCGCCGGCACGTACTCGATGGCGAGAACCGACGGCAAGGGATATCCGGGCAGCGCCGGGCTGATCTTTGGCACGTCCAGAATCCCCAACAACCTGATTTACACGACCCTGCCGTCCCCGTTGTACCTCGACAGCGACGACTTTGACGGCAATGCGGTCACCACGAATTTGCGCTTCCCCGGCGCCACCACCAACTTCACCGTTGCAGCCAGCCGCGAAATGCAGGTAAGCTCGCTGCTGTTCAACAATTCCGTCGGCGAAGACGGCAGCTGGCAAAACGTCAACACCCCTGGCGCGGAGGCCACCGTGCCGCTCGGCGGAATCGGCAAGTTTCAGCTCCGCCTAGAAAACATCGGGAACACCTACTTGGGCGACATCTGCTTCCTCGACATTTTGCCGCATGTCGGCGATCTTGTCGGCAGCGAATGGAACGCCAAGCTAAGCGATCTGCAAGTCTCAGTGCTCAATGATACCGGTGAGGACATAACCGCTGCGGAGGGATACGACTCCGCCTACTCCTTGCAATATAGTTTAAAGGGCGATCCCAGCTACAACGGCAGCGGGATCGAGCGCACCGGCGCGGATGGCGCGTTTGCGCAGGACGGCGCTTTGGCCACCGCCAACTCCTTCCTGCTGCAGCTGAACGGCAAGCGTCTAGCGCCGGGTTATACCCTCGTGCTCTCCGGCTCGCTAAAAGCGCCGTCTACCGCTGATAGCACGTGGGTAAATCAGGTTGCCTACAACATTTTTACCGCCAACGCTACCTTTTATGACGCGCCGACCGGCAGCGCCGGGGCCTCTATAGCTACCGCGTTCACCCCCGCCAAGCAAAAGTTTACGCTGCAGGATTCGGCGGATCCCTCGGCAGAACCCACCGCCGTACCCACGGCAGAACCTACCGCTGAACCCACGGCAGAGCCTACCGCTGAACCTACGGCAGCGCCGACCGCTGAACCCACGGCAGAGCCAACTTCTGTACCCACGGCTGAACCTACCGCTGAACCCACGGCAGAGCCTACCGCTGAACCCACGGCAGAGCCGACCGCCGTACCTACGGCAGCACCGACCGCTGAACCCACGGCAGAGCCGACCGCTGAACCCACGGCAGAGCCGCCCGCCGAACCTACGGCAGCACCGACCGCTGAACCCACGGCAGAGCCGACCACCGAACCCACGGCAGAACCTACAGCGGAGCCTACGGCAGCGCCTACCGCCGAACCCACGGTAGCTCCTACCGCTGAACCCACGGCAGCGCCGACCGCTGAACCCACGGCAGAGCCGACCGCCGAACCCACGGCAGAGCCGACCGCCGAACCCACTGCCGAGCCTACGGCAGAGCCTACCGCTGAACCCACGTCAGAGCCTACCGCTGAACCTACGGCAGCGCCGACCGCTGTACCCACGGCTGAACCTACCGCTGAACCCACGGCAGAGCCAACTGCTGTACCCACGGCTGAACCTACCGCCGCACCCACATCAGAGCCGACCGTCGCACCCACGGCGGAGCCAACGCTTGCGCCCGCCGCACCGGCAGCACAACAGCCTACCAAAACACCCAAGCCGAGTGGATCGGACGGCGTGAAAGCCACCACTTCCCCCATGAACAGGGTGCTCGGCGCAACGGGGCAAACCGCTGATCGGCTGATCCTCCCCATTGGCGGCGGAATCATGCTGGTCGCGATTGGCCTTCTGATCCTTATCGCTAACAAGCGCCGTGTAAAATCGTAGCGAAGCGCTGGTAGCGAATCGTTCGCACCTCTGTATCACAGCAAGAATCCGAACCCGTCACCGACAGCGTTGAACTGTCGTGACGGGTTCGGATTTTGTTTGTCTATGCGATACCAAAATGTTTAGCAAGCTGAACGGGAGATGAAAAAACGAGACTCCGCAAGCCTGATAAATCAAGGCTTTCAAAGTCCCGGATGGCGTTCCCGGCGAGATTCGAACTCACGGCCTACCGCTTAGGAGGCGGTCGCTCTATCCGACTGAGCTACGGGAACATATGGCGCGCTTCGAAGGCGGAGGCTCCATCCTGCTGCGCTATCGGCGCATGCGCATTTGCAATTATCGCACGCAAACGCTGGATTGTCAACGTTTCGGCGATTCCGAAAAGCGCCGCCCCAGCGAAGCCGCGCAATTGAGGATCGCGATCAAGAACGTTTGCGTCACGAATTTTTTGCCTTGACACGCGTGCCGATGTGTGCTATCCTACCCGCAAGATGAGATGAGTTCCCCAGCGCGCAATTCGGCTTTTGCCGGGCTTGCGCGGCAGCAGAGCGTAGATGAGACGAGCCGAGGATGTGTGTTTTGTATTGATGCACAGCCGGGCAGTCTGTCCGGCTGTTTTTTGTATTCCTAAACAGCTGCGGGGAGAGCGTCCACAAAATCAACGCAAGGAGGATACCCCTATGAAAAAAAATCAGAGCCGCTTGATTCGCCTCTTGTCCGCCGCGTTGGCGCTGTGCCTGTGCGCTGCCCTAACCTTCTCCGCGCTTGCCGCCGATGCGCCCGCCAAGGTGAAGGTGGGCATGCTGCAACTCGGCGACCATCCTTCGCTGAGCATCATCGAAAAGGCGATCCGCGCCGGGTTGGAGGAATACGGCATCGCCGACCGTATAGAACTCAAGTACCAGAACGCGCAGTTCGATTTTGCCAACCTGACCACGCTGGCCAATCAGTTCGTCGGCGAAGGCTGCACACTGCTGGTACCCATTACGACGCCCAGCGCCCAAGCCGCGGTGGCCGCGGCACAGGGGCAGGAGGTTGATATCATCTTCACCGCCGTCACCGATCCCATCGAAGCTGGGCTGGTGACCGACCTAGCGGTCACCGATCAGCGGATCACCGGGGTATCCGACGCCGTGCCGGTCGATAAGGTAATGGCGCTGGCTGAACGGCTGACGCCGGGCTTCAAAACCGTCGGGCTGCTTTATAACGCAGGGGAGGCCAACTCGGTGGCAGGCGTTAAGGCCGCCAAAGCCTATTGTGAAGCGCACGGGCTGAACACCGTCGAAGCCATCGTCAGCACCACCTCCGAGGTAGCGCAAGCGGCGCAAAGCTTGGTCGGCAAGGCCGATATCTGCTTCACTTCCAACGACAATACCGTCGCCGCCGCGATGCCGAGCTATGCCGCCATCGGCATCGAGAGCAAGATGCCGGTCTACGTCGGCGCCGATACGATGGTTGCCGATGGCGGGCTGGCAACCGTGGGCATCAACTATGAGGAACTTGGCAAGCGCACCGCCGCGATGATCCGCGATTACTTGAATGGAAACACCATCGCCGAGATGCCGGTCGTGGTGCTCGACCAAGTGCAGGGCATGGTCAACCTCGATACCGCCGAAGCGCTGGGCATTGCGGTGCCCGAGGACGTCCGCGGCCTGCGCACCGGCGAAGCGCTATAACTCGGATACGAAAGAGGAGGATCCGCCATGTCAATCCGCGAGATCATCACCCTGTTAGAACTGGGGTTCGCCTATGGCATCCTCGCGCTGGGCGTAATGATTTCATTCCGCGTGCTCAACGCGCCGGATCTAACGGTGGAAGGCTCCTTTACGCTGGGCGCAGTGGTGGGTACACTGTGCACGCTGGCCGGGCATCCGGCGCTGGGGCTGCTCGCCGGAATGGCTGCCGGTGCCGCGGCCGGGCTTTGCACTGCGCTGCTCTCTACCAAGTGCGGCGTGCAGCCCATCCTCTCGGGCATCTTGGTGATGACCGGGCTCTACTCGGTCAATCTATGGATCATGGGCGGCAAAAGCAATCTGCCGCTGATGCGCACGCCCACGGTGTTCACGCCGCTGGAGGCGCTGATCGGCGGCGGATGGCACCGGGTAGCGCTGCTCGCCTTGATGGTGACGCTATTGGTACTGGCGCTCAACGTGTTTTTCAAAACCAGCTTAGGGCTTTCGATCCGCGCCACCGGCGATAACGAGCGCATGGTGCGCGCCTCCTCCATCAGCACCGACCGTACCAAGGCCATCGCGCTTGCGTTGGCCAACGGGTTTGTCGGCTTGTCCGGCGCGGTGGTGGCGCAGGTGCAGCCCTTTGCCGATGTCGGCATGGGAGCCGGGATGGTGGTGATTGCGCTGGCCTCGCTCATCATCGGCGAGGCAGTGGTGCGCGGCGGCGGCATCCTGCGCGGCACGCTGGCGGCGGTGCTGGGTTCGCTTCTGTACCGCGCCATCGTGGCGCTGGTGCTCAAAACCTACTTGCCCGCCTATAGCGTCAAGCTGCTCACGGCGCTGTTGGTGGCTACCGCGCTCAGCTTTCCCGCGCTCAGGCGCAGGCTTGCGCTCGTCAGGCAGCGGCGTGCGCAGGCAGCGGCTTGCAGAAGGGAGGCGGAATAGATGCCCCTCAATATGCTAATCATCGATAACGCCTGCAAGACCTTCTTCCCCGGCACGGTACACGAACGCCGCGCGCTGGATCATCTCAACCTGCGCGTGCGGGACGGAGACTTCATCACCATCATCGGCGGCAACGGCGCTGGCAAGTCCACGCTGTTCAACCTAATCTCCGGCGTGTTCTACCCCGACGCGGGCCGCGTGCGCCTCGCCGGGCAGGATATTACCTTCTGGCCGGAGCATAAGCGCGCGCACCGCATCGGGCGGCTGATGCAGGATCCTATGGCGGGCACCGCGCCCAGCATGACCATTGAGGAAAACATCGCTTTGGCGATGTTGCGCAACGAAGGCCGCCGCCTGTCCTTCGGCATGAGCCGCCGCCAGCGCGATCAGGTGCAGGAAATGCTGGCCAGCCTCGGCCTCGGGTTGGAGCAGCGCATGCGCTCACGGGTCGGCCTGCTCTCCGGCGGCGAGCGGCAGGCGATATCGCTGGTGATGAGCACCATCGCCCGTCCCGAACTGCTGCTGCTCGACGAGCACACCGCTGCGCTGGATCCGCAAACCGCCGAAAAGGTGCTGGCGATCACCGAGCATATCGTAACCGGCGCGCAAGGCAGCCACCCGATCACCACCCTTATGGTCACGCACAACATCGGCACCGCGTTGCGCATGGGCAACCGCCTGCTCATGCTCGACGAGGGCGAGATCGTGCTCGATCTGGATGCAGCCGCCAAGCGCGCGCTGACGGTAGAGGCGCTGCTGGCGCTGTTCGCCGAAAGGCGCAAGAAGAAATTCGACATAGACCGCGCGTTGCTTTAAAACGCGCGCGCGGCGCGATTTCTCGTTCCCCCTCCGTTCCGTTTGCATCGTCAAAACGGAACTTTTTTTGTTTGCTTCTTCGCTAGGGCGTGTTTCAAAAGGGGAGGAAGCGCAAGTTCCAAGGATTTTTCGCCAGATCAAGGAGTCGGAACGCGGCGTACTGGCGGTACGCCAGTGGAGAACGACGCCGATATGGCGGAAAAGCCGCCGGAAATTGCGCTTCCGGAGTTTTGAAACACACCTTAATTATTAAGTCCCAGATAATCTTTTTATTCGCTTCCTTAACTGCGATTTCATAGCTATTTCGCGTCAAAACCCCTTTGCATTCAAAGCATTTTCTGCTATGATGTCTCTGAAATCATATAGCTTTATCTTCGATTCCATTTTATGTTAAACAGATGCTTTTCGCTGCGCCGTCGCAATCCAGTGCAGCCTAACATTTTGTTCCTTCTATCAGCTGAGGAGGATGTCTATGAAAAAGAGAAAGTGGAGCCGGTGGCTTGCCGCCGTCTGTTGCCTTTGTATTCTTCTTTTCGCACCTGCCGCGTTCGCTTCGAACGGCTCGACCTACGGTGCGGAACCCGCCATCGGTTTTTCCGGCGTAAACGCCCCCTTCTCCGCCGATCTGGAGATTTACCCCGCCGGTAGCGAAGGCCTTTTGGAAATGTACATGCTGCGCGAGGGCGATACCTTCCCGATTCTGGTATTCTCCTCCGTGCAGCACGGAGATAGCGCGCCCGAGCAGTTTACCCTGCGCGGGCTAGATCCCAATCGCCAATTTACGCTGGTGCTAACGCAGCGCGATCCTGAGGAGAGCGCCCGCACGGCTACCTTCCCGTACACCAACGAAGTCTCTTCGATGGCAATGCGCGGCATCGTAATGCCCAAGGCCGAGGGCGGCGTGGCCAAGACTTGGCACATCTACGGCATCACGATTAAGGATCACACCATGCAGGCAGCCGGGGCAGAGGGGGTCGAGGCCTTCCTCGCGCCCGAGGACGCGGGCAATTTGCAAAAGCTGATGCCCAACCTGCTCCCTATGGCCTCCGCAAGCGACGATATGGCCTCGCTGTTCGCGATCGAGCTGCCGGAGGAGCCGGAATTGATCGCCTCCGTCGTCCCGCCCGCGCCGCGCCCCACCGCCAAGCCTAAGCCCTACAATCCTCCGGCAGCGCCTACCGCGCCGCCGATTGAGCTCCCTTCCTCGGCGCCGGTGATTCCGACGCCACCGCCTCCGACCGATACGCCCGCGCCCACCCCGAGCAGCGCCCCCACCGCAACGCCCGTGCCGAACGAGCCGACCCCGACGCCTATCCCCGATGAGCCGACCCCGACGCCGACGCCCGTGCCCGAGGAAGCAACGCCGACCCCCGTGCCGGACGAGCCAACCCCGGGCCCGACGCCGATGGCTCCCGAAGTATGCCTCTGGTGCAAGCAAGCGATCACTGATCCTGCGCAGCACGCGCTCTGCCTCATTTGTGATGAGCCCGTCTGCTATGGCGAGCATACAATGTGCAACCGCGTGGATATCGACCCCAATGGCGGCGGTCACCCGCGCATGGCATGCGGACACTTCACCTGCGAAGCGGGCGAGCACACGAAATGCCCCGCAGGCCACTGGCTATGCCACGGCGGCGATCACAGCAATTGCGCAGATCCGCTGCCCCCCGTTCCTCCGATCGCGCCCTTCGTGGCGGAAGGATCGCCGGAGCTGTTGGCGCTGAACGATCCGCTGATTCCGCTCATTGCCCCGCCGGTCTTGCCCGCCCCGCTCGAGCCTACCGCCGCGCCTGAACCCATATCGGATCCGCTGCCGCCCACGGAACCCGCAGCGGAACCGCAGGAGCCCACGCCCGCGCCGCAGGAACCCGAAGCGGAGCCACAGGAACCCACGACCGCGCCGCAAGAGCCCGAAGCGGAGCCACAGGAGCCCACGCCCGCGCCGCAGGAGCCCGAAGCGACGCCGCAGGAACCCACAGCGGAGCCGCCGAAACCCACTCCCGCGCCGCAAGAGCAAGGAGCACCATCGCACACCCACGAACCTTCGGCAACGCCAGAGCCCACACCGGAACCCACGCCGGAGCCCACAGCGCTGCCTGAGGAACTGGCGCTCGACGCGGAAGGCAATGTCATCGTTCCGCCCATCGCGCTCCCGCTGCCGGCGCCGCGCCTACCGTAACAGTGGTTTCTTCTCCCCCCGCGTCCTTTTGTGACGCGGGGGATTTTCTTTTGCGGATGAAGCGGCGAGAATGCGGCAAACTAGGCCGTATCTCACCGACAAACGCGAAGAGGTTCTTTATGCAAGATGTTTTTGCGTCCGAAAGCCGCTCGCTTTGGTCGGCTACCGCCGAATTCGCGCCGCATCCCCCATTGCGCGGCGATCATCATACCGACGTGCTCATCATCGGCGGCGGCATCACCGGCGTGCTGTGCGCGCATTTTTTGCAGCAGGCCGGTGTCTCCTACCTGCTGCTGGAAGCCACGCGCATTGGCGGCGGCGTGACGCAGAACACCACCGCAAAGCTCACGTTGCTTCACGGGTTGCTCTATGACCAAATTCGACGCGGCTCGGCCGAGCTCGCGTCGCAATACCTGCGCGCGCAGCAGCAAGCCTTGGCGGAATACCTGGCGCTATGCCAAGGCGTCGATTGCGACTATACGCCGCAACCCGCCTATGCGTACGATCTTGCCGACTCCGACGCGCCGCGCCGCGAGGCCGAAGCGCTGCGCTCGTTGGGCTGCGCGGCAGAGTGGGTGGCGCAGGTGCCACTGCCGATCCGGATCGCGGGTGCGGTACGCTGCCCCGATCAGGCGCAGTTTCATCCGTTAAAGTTTCTGGCGGCGATCTCCGCACCCTTGCGCATTCACGAGCATACGCCGGTGCTCGATGTACAGGGCGAGACCGCGCTCACGCCCCACGGCCGCGTTCATGCAAAGCGCGTGATCTTCGCCTGCCACTTTCCCTTCGCCGACCGGCGCGGCGGCTACTTCGCCAAGATGTACCAGCACCGCTCCTACACGCTGGCGCTGTCCGGCGCGCCACTGCCGGAGGGCATGTTTGTCGACGCGCAAGCGAACGGTCTCTCCTTCCGCACGCAGGGGGAGTATCTGTTGCTGGGCGGCGGCGATCACCGCACCGGCTGCGCGGGCGGCGGCTTTGCGGCGCTGCGCGCCATCGCCGCCCGCCTGTACCCCGATGCCCGGGAACGGTATGCTTGGTCGGCGCAGGATTGCATGTCGCTGGACGGCATCCCCTACATCGGCGCCTACGCAAAAACCACCCCGCGTTGGTATGTCGCCACCGGTTTCAACAAGTGGGGCATGAGCAACGCGATGGTGGCGGCGCTGCTGCTGCGCGACGCGCTGATCGGCGAGCAAAACCCTTGCGCCGATGTGTTTTCCCCCAGCCGTTCCCCGCGCTGTACGCAGCTCCTTTGCAACGGCGCTTCCTCGCTCCTGCACTTTCTTACGCCCACCGCGCCGCGCTGCCCGCACCTAGGCTGCGCGCTCCGTTGGAACAAGGAGGAGCGCAGCTGGGACTGCCCCTGCCACGGTTCGCGCTTCAATGCCGACGGCGCGGTGCTCGACTCTCCCGCGAACAGGAGGTTGCCCCATGCGCCAAAACGGTGAGTGGTTCGAAGGCTGGTATTTCAAGCACCAGAACGCCGAGGACACCGTGGCCCTGATCGCGGGGCGCAGCGGCGAGGGGGCCTTCGTGCAGGTGCTATGCGATTCCTCCTCGTGGTACGCCTCCTTTCCCGCCGATCAGTACCGGCGCGACGCCGATAGCCTATCGATCGGCGGCAGCGGGTTCTCGATCCACGGGATCCGCGTCGACCTGCGCGGGGCGGGTGTGCCGGTGTTCGGCGCGATCGGCTACCACCACCTCACGCCGCTGCGCTCAGATATCATGGGTCCCTTCCGCCACCTGCCTCTTCAATGCCGTCACGAGATACGCAGCCTGCACCATGAGCTCTCCGGCGGTTTGGAGATCGACGGACGGCACGTGGACTTTTCCGGCGGCACCGGCTATATCGAGGGGGATCGCGGGCGCGGCTTCCCTCCGCGCTACACTTGGGTACAGAGCAACGATTTTGCCGAGCCGTGCTGCGTGATGCTGGCCATCGCCGATATCCCCATGCCGGGCTTCGCCTTTCGCGGCACGCTGGGCGTAGTATGGTATCGCGGCATCGAGCATCGCCTGGCCACCTACAACGGCGCCAAGGTCATCGAGCTGACACGCCACCGCATCGCGCTGCGACGCGGGCAAAGGCGGCTGGAGGTCGATCTGCAATCGCCGGATGACGGCCACACGCTGCTGGCCCCGGCGCGCGGCCGCATGTCGCGCACCATTCACGAAATCCCCGCCTGCGCCGCGCATTTTCGCTTTTACGATCAAAAGGGGCGTCTGCTGCTTAACGAGGAAAGCCGCCGAACCAGCTTCGAGTATGTGGAATAACCCGGATCTTTTGCTTTGAACCCATTCCTATTTGTGTTTTTCGGGATATGGTGTTATGATTTTTCTGTACGGCACCTGCCCGACCCCGCATAGGAGGAATACGGTTTGAAGCTTTTATCAACTTGGTGGATCATCATGATCGTCATCGGCGCAATCGATCTGTGCGCCGCACTGTTTCTCTTTATGAAGTCCTTTCGGTGGAAAGCCAAGGAACCGCACAACGCCAAATACTTCTCCGCCCTGCGCGTCCTAGGCTTGATCTTCGTTGCGGTGGCTTTCTACCGCTGCGTCTTCGTGTCCAGCTATGCCAACAGGCTCGTGTGGCTGGATACACTTTTCAACAGTCCGTTTATCGTCCGCTGCCTCGCCTGCTGCGCCGAGATGAGCTTCATCGGCATGATCGCTGTCATCTTTGGGCGCATGCGCGGCGAGCTGTCCCTTCGCGGCGCAAAGCATCCGGCCTTCCTGCGCATCGCGCCGCTCCTCGCGGTGGCGTGCATATTCCTCGCGCAGTTCTTTGCCTTCGGCGGGCTGATTACGCAATCCCTCACCCTGTTCGCCATCGAAGAAACGCTGTGGGTCGTCGCCTTTCTTTGCCTCGTGCCGCTGATCTTCTTCCATTTAAAGCAAAAGCCCGCGGAAAAGAGCTACCGTGTTTTCCTAATCATCATGACGATCTGGTGCGCCGGATACCTGTCCTTCCAGTGCTTCTTCACGCTGCCATTCGTCCACTACGCCAATTTGGCGCAGGATATCGGCAGAACCATCCCTCCCGACGCGCTCCGGATGGCGATCTTCAACTATATCCCCACCCGGAACTATCACGCATGGGGCGGTATCGGCTTCTTCATTTGGCATAGCGGCTATTTCAGCATCTGTGCATGGATGGCTCTGTTTTTCATGACCGCGCCGCGCATGCGTCGCACGGTTTAAGCCCTTGCCCGCGCCCGGCGCGGTTGCTATAATGACTGCAAATCAAACAGAAGGGAACAGTGCCGCATGAAGAAGATGTTGCTTAACGGAACTTGGTCTTTAACCACCCCCGAAGCATCCTACGAGGGGAAGATCCCCGGCTCGGTATATTCCTTTCTGTTGGACGCTGGCGCGATGCCGGATCCCTATTATCGCGACAACGAGCTCAAGGCGCTGCCGCTGATGGAAAACGACTACACCTTCTCGCGGAGCTTCACGCTGGGCGAGGATTGGCTGACCGGCGGGCGCGTATTGCTGCGCTGCGAGGGGCTGGATACGCTGTGCACCGTTTGCGTCAACGGCGCCGAGATCGGACGCGCCGACAACATGCACCGCGAATGGGAATTCGACGCCACCGCCGCGCTGCGCGCGGGGGAGAACGAGCTCTCTGTGCGCTGCGATTCGCCGACGAAGTGGATCGCTCAGGCCTATCGCGACGATCACATCATAGGCAGCTACCACGCGATGCGCGGCTTTCCGCACCTGCGCAAGGCGCACTGCATGTTCGGCTGGGATTGGGGCCCGCGCCTGCCTGACGCGGGTATCTGGCGCGATATCTCGCTGATCCACGTGGATACGCCGCGCATCACTGACGTCCACATCCGCCAGCAACATCAGGACGGCGCGGTATCGGTGAACGTGCAAGTGGCTTTTGAGAGCGGCTCGGGCGATGAGCGGATCGCCGTCTCGATCCTCGCGCCCGACGGCGCCACCTTCACCGGCACGGCGGGCGAGTGCATCCCCATCGCGAACCCGCAGCGCTGGTGGCCCAACGGCTACGGCGCGCAACCGCTCTATACCGCGCGCATCGAGCTGCGCAGCGGCGGGCAGTTGGTAGACTCGGCGACCCGGCGCATCGGCCTGCGCACCATGACGGTGATCCGCGAGAAGGACGAATGGGGCGAAAGCTTCGAGCAATGCGTTAACGGCGTGCGCATCTTCGCGATGGGCGCGGATTATATCCCAGAAGACAACCTGCTCTCCCGCGTCAACCCCGGACGCACGCGCAAGCTGCTCGAGCAGTGCGTGGCCGCGCACTTCAACAGCATCCGCGTATGGGGCGGCGGTTACTATCCCGACGATTTCTTCTACGATATCTGCGACGAACTGGGGCTGGTGGTATGGCAGGACTTCATGTTCGCCTGCGCCAACTATCACCTGACCGAAGTCTTTGAGCATAACATCCGCGCCGAGTTTTATGACAACGTGCGCCGCATCCGCCACCATGCCTGTCTCGGCCTATGGTGCGGCAACAACGAAATGGAAATGTTCCAAGCCATCGCCCACTACGAGGGAACGCCCAAGAACCGCTCCGACTATATCCGCATGTTCGAGCACATGCTTCCCGAAGTGCTGCGCACCGCCGACCCGGACACCTTCTATTGGCCAGCCTCCCCCTCCTCCGGCGGCGGCTTCGACGAACCCAACGATCCTGATCGCGGCGACGTGCATTATTGGGATGTATGGCACGGCAACATGCCCTTCGCCGAATACCGCAAGTTCTTCTTCCGCTACGCCTCGGAATTCGGTTTTCAGGCTTTCCCCTGCCTGCGCACGGTGGAAAGCTTCACCCTGCCGGAGGATCGCAACATCTTCTCGCGCGTGATGGAGATGCATCAGCGCAACGAGGGCGCCAACGGCAAGATCATGAACTACCTTTCGCAAACCTTCCTCTACCCCACGAATTTCGACACGCTGCTGTACACCTCGCAACTTTTGCAAGCCGAGGCCATCCGCTTCGGCGTGGAGCACTGGCGGCGCAATCGCGGCCGGTGCATGGGTGCGATCTACTGGCAGCTTAACGACATCTGGCCGGTGGCCTCTTGGGCTTCGATCGATTACTTCGGCCGCTGGAAGGCGCTGCACTACTACGCCAAGCGCTTCTTTGCCCCGGTGATGATCTCCTGCCACGAAACCGGCGAGACCACCGACCGCGCATCGGTGGTGCTGCAGCCTTCGCCCATCGAGACCAGCGCGCGCCTTTGCGTCGCCAACGAAACCCTGCAATCCGTATCCGGTACTGTGGCTTGGGCGCTGCGTGACCATACCGGCGCGGCCATCCAGACCGGCGAAGCGCCGCTGACGATACCCGCGCTGTCCAGCGCTTGGCTCGACAAGCTGGATTTCCCGGGCATCGATTTCCTAACGCGCTATTTCAGCTTCGCCTTCGTCTTGGCCGGGGAGACCGTATCGCGCGGCTCTGCGCTATTCACCGCGCCCAAACACTTCCGCTTCCTCGATCCGCAACTGGCCTACGAGCGGCGCGGCAACGCGCTCACGATTCGCGCCGCCGCCTACGCCAAGAGCATCGAAATTTCCTCGCCGGACAGCGATTTGGTGCTCAGCGATAATTACTTCGATATGGACGCCGGGGAGCGGGTGGTGTACATCGAAGAGGGTGATCCAAAGCAGCTGCTCCTGCGCTCGGTGTACGACATACGGTAACATGCAAACGGCATCGCGATGTTGCGATGCCGTTTTTTCATCCTGTGTGGGTTGTAATAACCCGAGGGAACCGGTATAATAACTTTGACGTTCCAATTTTTCTCTAAGGATTTTTTGCACTTATCTGAACGATTCACAACGGAAAGGCGGTCGAGAAATGAGTTTTATCCTCGCGACGGACTCCAATTCGGAAATCCCATTGGAATGGGCGAAAGCATATGATCTGCCCTTTTTGCGCATGCCCTATGCGCTGGATGGGCAGGAATACGATTATGACCTAGGCGAGAAGATCGACATTCAAGCGTTTTACAAGCTGCTGCGCGAGGGCAAAATGCCCACCACCATGATGCGCAACACCGAGGAAATTCGCGCGTTCTTTGAGCCCTTCCTCAAGGAAGGCCGCGACGTGCTGTATCTCTCCTTCTCCTCGGCGCTCAGCGGCAACTTCCAATGCGCCACCTTGGTGGCCGAGGAACTGCGCGCCGAGTATCCCGATCGCAAGCTGGTGCTGGTCGACACGCTCTCGATCTCGATGGTGGAGGGGCAGTTGGTGGGCGCCGCTGCACGGATGCGCGCCGAGGGCAAGTCGCTGGAGGAAGTGCGCGATTGGGTGGAAACCAATAAGCTGCGCGCAAACGCCTGCGTGACCGTGGACAACCTGTTCCACCTCAAGCGCGGCGGGCGCGTAACCGGCGCGATGGCGCTGGTGGGTACGGTGCTGGACATCAAGCCAATGCTGCGCATGGATCGCGAAGGGCGGCTGGTGCAGGACGGCAAGGTGCAGAGCCGCCGCAAGGCCATCTCCGCGCTGGTCAACACCTATCTGGAGCGCGCGGAGGACATCGAGAACCAAGAGCTGTGCATTCTGCACGGCGACTGTTTGGCCGACGCGCAGTTGGTGGAAAAGATGGTGCGCGAGCGCTGCAATCCCGGCTCGGTGCGCATTCAGCTGGTCGGGCCGGTAATCGCCACGCACGCCGGCCCCGGCGTGCTGGCAACGGTTTTTATGGGCAAGGAGCGCGCGTAAGCGCCCGCACGAAAAAGATCCTCCGGTTGGGGGATCTTTTTCATATTCAGAAAGCATTGGCATTAAGCACGTTCTAAGAGCAGCACGCTCTCCACGCCGCTCGCCCAGCAGAACATATCGACGGCCTGCACCGCCGTGGCGCGATATCCCCCGGCGATCAGGAGCGCGGCGTCGCGCGCCAGCGTCGCGGGATTGCAGGAGACGTACACCACCCGGCGCGGCGCGGCGCGCAGCACTGCCTCCAGCAGCGCGGCATCGCAACCTTTGCGCGGCGGATCGACCACCACCACATCGGGCGCGAGACCTTTGTTCACCAATTCGGGCAGCAGGCGCTCGGCCTCGCCGCACAGGAATTCGGCGTTTGTGATGCCATTGACCCGCGCGTTGTGCTTGGCATCCTCGATGGCCTGCGGCACCACCTCGACGCCGATCACCCGCTTCGCCCTGCGCGCCAGCAGCAGCGAGATGGTTCCCGCGCCGCAGTAGGCGTCGACCACGGTCTCACCGCCGGTCAGCTCGGCATAGGCCAGCGCCTGCTCGTAGAGCACCTCAGCCTGCGCGGTGTTGACCTGAAAAAAGGAGTGCGGCGAAACGCGGAAACGCAGGCCGTGCAGCGTATCTTCCAGCGCCTGCGCACCCCAGAGCGCACGCAGTTGCTCGCCGAGGATCACGTTGGTGCGCCGATCGTTGAGGCACAGCAGCACCGCCGCCAACCCCGGCACCGCCTCGCGCAGCGCGGCCACCAGTTCAGCCTGCGCCGGAAGCTGCCATTCGCGCACCACCAGCACCACCATGGTTTCACCGCCGCGCATGGTGCGGGTTACCACGTGGCGCACAAACCCGGTATGGGTCAACTCGTCATACGGCGCGATGCGGTGCGCCCGCATCCATTCGCGCATCGCCGCCACCGCCGCGTTGGCCGAGGGATGCTGGATGACGCAGCCCATCGGCGCGTCAATCACGTCATGCGAGCGCGGCGCGTAAAAGCCGATTTTCGGCTCTCCCGCCGCCCCGGCCACCGGCGCGGAGCCCTTGTTGCGGTAGTGCCACGGCTCGGCCATGCCCAATACCGGCGGCACCTCCAGCGCGATGCCGCCGATGCGCGAAAGGCAGCCCTGCAGCTGCTCGCGCTTGAAAGCCAACGTGGCCTCGTAGCGCATGTGCTGCGCCGCGCAGCCGCCACACCGGCGATAGACCGGGCAGGGCGGTTCGACGCGCTCCAGCGAGGGGCGCAGCAGCCGTTCTACCCGCGCGAAAGCATGGCGCTTTTCCACCTTGACGATGCGCGCCTCGACGCGCTCGCCGGGCAGCGCGCCGGGCACGAACACCGCGAAATTTTGCTCGCCGTAGCGGCACACGCCCTCGGCATCCATGCCGAAGGCGTGTACATCGAGCTCCACGATTTGATTTTTCGCAAGCGGTGGCCGCATCACAGGTGATTGACCAGCTTATACAGCTTTTTATTGAACCGGCGCTTCTTGTGCAGCGCCTCCTCGAAGGTCAGGTAAAAGATCTTGCCCTTGCGGATGCCGATGGCGTAGTTCTCGATCTCCGTCGCGCCCTGGTCCATCAGCTCGAAGTTCTGCGCCAGCAGCTTCACCGCCAGATGACCGGCCTCAAAAGCAAAGGCGGAATCGTAAGCGGAAGGTTGGCGCCCGCGCTGGGTATAGCCCAACACCGTGGCGCGCGCCTCCACCATGCCGCACTTGCGCTTGAAGATAGAAGCCAGTCGGCTGGCCGACATCGGCTCATCGGGGAAGCAGGGTTTGGGCGCGCCGGGGAAGTTGTGCAGGAAGCCGTACACGTCGAAGGGCTCCATGCTATCCTTATCATACGCGCCCTCGGCGACGACGATGGTGACGCGGTTGTTGCCCTTGGCGATCTGCGCGTTGAGCCGGGCGGCCATCTGATCCACCGACCACGGCATTTCAGGCACGATGACGATTTCCGCGCCGGTACTGACCGCCGCCCGCAGGGCGATATCGCCGCAATGGCGACCCATCACCTCGACCACCGCAGGGCGGTCATGCGCGCGGGAGGTGGCGCGGATGGCGCGGATATCCTCCACGCAGGAGTTGACGGCGGTATCGTAGCCCAGCGTCATCTCGGTATATTTCAGGTCGTTGTCAATGGTGCCAGGGATGCCAATGCAGGGGATTTCCTGCCTGCAAAGCGCCATCGCGCCCTGATAGCTGCCGTCCCCGCCGATGATGACCATGCCAGAGAGGCCAAGTTTGCCGATGTTTTTTGCCGCCAATTCCTGATATTTCAGTTCCTTAAACTCATCGCAGCGCGCGGTGCGCAGATAGGTGCCGGGCTGGTCGGCGATGTCCAGCAGGGTGTCCAGATCCAGCTCTTCGATGCACTCGTGCATATTTTCATCGTCGAAAAGCAGGCCGTTGAAGCCGCGCTTGATGCCCACCAGCTGCATGTTGAAGCGCTCGGCGTACCGCGCCACCGCCACCACAGCCGCGTTCATTCCCGGCGCATCCCCGCCCGAGGTAAGGATGCCGATTCGCCGCCGCGGGCGGTCCGCTTTCGGTTCCGCAAAGAGCTCCTGTTCGTTCTCGTCCGCCTCGTCCTCTAATTCCTCGGCCAAGGCCGTTTCAATCAACTTCACTTCTTCGGATGCGGTTTCCACGATTTTTTTGGTTTGTCTCGCCACGTCGTTCTACCTCACTTGATGGTACTTAGAATAAACGGTTGGGGTCAGCACAGGCCGCGCTCCAGCAGGATCGTACGCGCCTCCTGCATTTCAGAGCGCAGCACCGAGATCTCGTAATAATTTTCTCGCGAAGAGACCGAACGATACACCGGATGAATGCGAACCAAGAGCCCTTCCTCCGCCAAGCATTCACGCACTTTCTCGGCGGCGGCCTCACTCTTGGCCATATGCACAACCATCCACATGCTCATCCCTCCGAACGGGTACGCTAGGTGCATCCGGGCAACGATCACTCGTTTCCGGAAATCACTTCACCGTGACGCGTGCAAATTCTCGCCTTGCCGCGCACCTTGATGGCCGAGGTGTTTTCGGTAAACTGGGCGATCATGACCTCGCCCTGATCCAGTTTCTCGGTGTGGTGAAAGCGCGTATCCCTGCCGCGCGTCATGCCGATGATGGTTACGCCACTTTCCAGCGCCTTGATGACCACGAAATCGCTGCTGGACGCGATGGCCTGCGGTTCATTATCCATGGAGATTCCCTCCCCGCCGTCTCGATAGATCATTTTATTATATCATGCCCAACGCGACTCGGCCAGTAGTTATCGGTGCTTTTCCTATGGATTTTCTCTGAAAAAATCTGACGGTGGCGGTTTTTTCGACAATTCAGTCGAGCCGCGGCTTGCCAGCGACACCTCGGGCGTGTATAATGCAGGGTGTCCGTACAGATACGCAGCTGGGAGGCGATGCAAAACCATGGCAGTGGCGCAAAAGCTACAGCTGATTCAAAAAATGCAGATCAAGGGCGGTTGCAGGCTGGAAGGGGTTACTAGCGTCAGCGGCGGCAAGAACACCGCCGTCGCCATCATCCCCGCCGTTTTGTTGTGCGATGAACCCTGCGTGATTGAGAACCTTCCCGACATCGACGACGTGCGCGTGCTGGCGGAGATGATGCGGCACCTGGGCGCATCTGTGGCGCTGGAAGGCAACACCATGCACATCGATCCGCGCGGCGTATCCGGCCATAGCGTGCCGGCAAAGCTTGCGCAGCGCATGCGCGCCTCCTACTACCTGATCGGCGCGCTGCTGGGGCGGCTTGGCCGCGCGGAGGTGCCCTACCCGGGCGGCTGCATGCTGGGTCCGCGCCCCATCGATCAGCATATTAAGGGCATGGAGGCGCTGGGCGCCACCGTGGTGTGCCACAGCGACGGCGTTTTTGCCGAGGTCGACGAGCTGCGCGGCAACGATATCTTCTTTGATCTGGTCACGGTGGGCGGCACCATCAACGTGATGCTTTCTGCGGTGCGCGCGGTGGGCAATACCACCATCTACAACGCCGCCAAAGAGCCGCATATCGTCGACTTAGCCAACTTTCTCAACAGCATGGGCGCGCGCGTCAAAGGGGCGGGCACCGATATCATCCGCATTCGCGGCGTACAGAAGCTGCGCGGCTGCACCTACGCCGTGATCCCCGATCAAATCGAGACCGGCACGCTGATGATCGCCGCCGCCGCCACCCATGGCGACGTGACGATCCGTGGCTGCATCCCCACGCATATGGACGCGCTGACCGCCAAGCTGCTGGAGCTCGGCGCCAACATCACCGACAGCGATGATTCCATCCGCGTCCGCTCCAACGGCGCGCATCGCGCCGTCAACATCAAGACGCAGGTATACCCCGGCTTCCCCACGGACCTGCAGCAGCCGATGTCAGCGTTGCTCACCACGGCGCGCGGCACCAGCATCATCACCGAAAACATCTTTGAGCAGCGCTTTCGCCACCTGATGGAGATGGAACGCATGGGCGCCAGCGCGCGCATCGTGGATCGCGTCGCCATCATCGACGGGGTATCCGGCCTGTTCGGTTCCTCGGTATACGTGACCGACCTGCGCGCCGGTGCGGCGCTGGTGGTGGCCGGGCTGATGGCCGAGGGCGTCACCGAGATCGCCAACACGCAGTATATCGACCGCGGCTATGAAAATCTCGAGAGCAAGCTGCGCTCCTTGGGCGCGGATATCCGCCGCGTCGAGGTGGAAGATTACAGCCCGATGATCGAGATCATCCGGGAATAGGCAACACAGCACGCCCCGGCTCGCCTTTTGCAGCGCGAGCCGGGGCGTTTTTTGCGCTTGTATCATTATGGATCCGCGCGAAATATTTGCCACCAGCGCATATACTGCCTTTGATGAAGCAGGGAGGGATTGCCGTGTCCTTTGAGCGATGGGATCGAATGCGCGCGCTGCCCGCCGATGATGACTCCCAAAGGATACGCACCGGCGAAGCGCGTCTATCGGACGCCAAGCATGCCGAAATCTTTGGCAATCGTCTGGACGGCATCGAGGCCGATGCGTATCAGGTGGGGGTGCAGTTCGAGGCCAGCGCGACCTTCAGCGGCGGCAGCGTGGCCTCGCCCACGGTCACTTCCCCGTTTTCCGTGGCGCTGCTTGGCTTGCTGCCGGGCGCTACCTACGCCTACCGCGCGTACGCCAATACGAGTGCCGGGCAGTATGTTGGCGAAATACGCACATTTACGCTGCCCGCCGAATGAGCGCGCGTCAATGCAGCGCTTCGGCCAGCGCGGCGATGTTGTGCTCCATCGCCCGTTCCCACGCCGACGCATCGCCATCCAAGACACCTTGGCACAGCACCTTGCACAGCGCGGTACGCCGTCCGCCCAGCCCTTGCAGCGCCAAAGGCGCGTCCTCCTCCAGCAGCAGCACGGCATCCGGATAGGCCGCAAGCAACCCCTCTATCTCTTGCAAGCTGTCCGACGCAACCTGCGCGGCAGGGTCGCGCTCCAGCGTCAGCGCCACCTGTAGCCCGGCGTCCTCGGCCAAGTAGGCCAGCGCAGGATGCATCACGATCACCTGCCGCCCCAAGTAAGGCTGCATGACCTCGCGCAGCCGGGCCGCCACGCCCTCGATGCGCGGCTGCGCCGCGTTGTTGGCGGCGACGTACTCTGCCTGATGCAGCGGATCGAGCTGCGCCAGCCCGGCGGCCACGCCATCGACAATTTGCCCCCAGCGCTTTGGGGAAAGCCACGTATAGGGATTCTCGGCAGGTTCGGCGCTTTCGTCCGGGTCGAGCACCCGGCCGGGCAAACGTGACACGTGCTCCCCCGCCACCAGCAACGGCTTCCCATCCTCGGCGGCAAGCGCCGGGAGAAAATCCTCCAACCCGCCGCCCATCAACAACAAAATATCAGCCCGCTGCGCGCGCTCCCAATCCAGCTCGCTAAGCCGGAAGTCCTCCAAGTATCCGCCCTGAGGCTGTACAAACGTGTTCACATGCACGCCCTCGACGCTACCCGCGATCTGCAGCGCCGCCAAATAGACCGGATAATGCGAGGCCGAAAGGTACACGCCCGGCTCGCGCGTCGGGAACGTCTTGGCCTGCGGCGGCTGCGGCGCGGAAGCGCACCCCGCAAGCAGCGCGCATAGCAGGCACGTCGCGATCAAGCAATATCTGCGCATGGTTTCCCCCATCGTCCGTGATATCCTTTCCGAAAAGGGCGCTTCGCATATTATACCACAACGCCTTGCGTTCGAGCCGCATCTGTGCTAAATTGAAGCATGCAATAAAAATAGCACTTTTCAAGGAGGCGGCTTCCGTGCAAGACGCGCAATCGGTTCAAAAGCCCATCATCTTTTCCGGCATTCAGCCCACCGGCGTGCTGACGCTGGGCAACTATATCGGCGCGATGCGCAACTGGAAGTTGCTGGAGGACGATTACCGTTGCCTCTATTGCGTGGTGGATCTGCACAGCCTGACGGTGAGGCAGGTGCCGGCCGAGCTGCGCAAGCGCTCAATGGAGGTGTTGGCGCTGCTGATGGCGGTTGGGCTGGATCCGCAGAAAAGCCTGCTGTTTTTGCAGTCCCACGTCAGCGCGCACGCCGAGCTGACTTGGGTGCTCAACTGCTTCACCTACATGGGCGAACTCTCGCGCATGACGCAGTTTAAAGAAAAATCCGCTAAGCACGCCGATAACATCAACGCCGGGCTGTTTGGCTACCCGGTGCTAATGGCCTCGGACATCCTGCTCTATCAGGCCAATCTGGTGCCGGTGGGTGCCGACCAAAAGCAGCACCTAGAAATCAGCCGCGATATCGCCGAACGATTCAACGGCGTGTACGGCGACGTGTTCACGCTGCCGGAGCCCTACATCCCCAAGGTTGGCGCGCGCGTGATGAGCCTGCAGGATCCGCTGCGCAAGATGTCCAAATCGGATCCTGAGGAAACCTACATCGCGCTGCTGGACCGCCCCGATGTAATCCGCAAAAAGATCAAGCGCGCCGTCACCGACAGCGACGGCGAAATCCGCTACGACACGGAACAAAAGCCCGGCGTTTCCAACCTGCTGAGCATTCTTGCGGTGCTGACCGGGCAGGACGTGGAGGCCTGCGCCGCCGCGCTGGCCGGGCTGGGCTACGGCGCGCTCAAGGCGACCGTCGCCGATGCGGTGATCGCCACGCTCACCCCCATTCAGGAGAAGTTTGACGCGCTCATGAAGGACAAGGCTTACCTCGAGCAGGTGATGAACGACGGCGCACGCGAGGCCGCTAGGCTAGCGCAACGCACGCTATCCAAGGTATACAAGAAGGTCGGCTTGGTGCCGCGCGGCTAACGCGCAACGGCAAACATTTACGCTCCGCTATGCGCGGGGCTTTTTTCATGCTGTTGCGCGTTATGCACACGCCGTCGGCTTCTGCATAACGTTGTTAGTGCAGGCACGCATTGCGCAGCGCACAAAAACAGCGCCGCGCCGGAAGGCTTGCGCAAGCGTTCGTGCCTGAGCGCAAGCCTGTACTTGAAAGGAGCCATCCACATGAGCCAATACCGATGCAACATGGCTTTTGAAACCCCGCGCAGCCCCAATAGCGGGTGCTGCGGCTGCTGCTGCGGAAACTCCCGTGACGACTGCTACATGCAACTGGGAACCGTGATCGACGATTGTAACCTCGCCCGCAACTGCAGCTGCAACTACCGCTGCTGCATCTGCGGCGGCTGGTGCGGAGCCGACTGCATCTGCACCCGATGCGGCAACCCCTGCATCGACAACTGCGACCGCTGCGATGAGCAAATGGGCTGCGGCTGTGGTTGCGGCTGCGGTTGCGGCGGAAGACGCGACTGCGGCTGCGCTGGCAACGATGTTTGCGGCTGCCGCCGCCGCGGACTCATCTGTCTGCACAAGGTTGCCGCCAACAACACCGCGCTGGCGCTGGCCGGAGCCGAATTTGAGCTGCAAAAACTCGACGGTACGGTCCTCAACACTGGCACCACCGACGCCAACGGCGACCTCTGCTTCCACAATCTGCGCAATGGCACCTATGTGCTGCGCGAGACCGCCGCGCCTGCCGGTTATCAGCTCAACCCCAGCTACGTCACCGTCGAGCTGACGCCCTGCGATCATCGCGAGTTCTTGGAGATCACCAACACGCCAATCGCCGGAATGGTATCGATCCTCGCCGCTGACGCCGCAAACCCGGCGATCACCTTCCCCGGCATCACCGTCCGTCTAAACAACTTGGCGATGCAAACCATCGCCACCGCCATCACCGACGCCAACGGTATCGCCGCCTTTGCGAACGTGCCCTTTGGCACCTATACGGCCATCCCGGTCAATTCACCTGCCGGTTATACGCTGCCCGGTATCCCCACCACGGTCACGGTATCAGCCGCCACGCCCTCTCCCTCGGCCACCATAGGGTTCATGCCCCTCGTATAATCCCTTTCACTTTCTCTTTCGGATCCGCGGAGGTTGCTCCGCGGATCTTTTTCTTGCTTGCAAAGAAAATCCCTCGCCCTGCACACGGCAAGGGCGAGGGGAGATCCTTCGATCCTGTTGTTCTCGGCGGCCAGCTAAGCCGCTTATCAGCCGAGCTTTTTATCAACCGAGCTTTTTAACGGAAAGCATCGCCGTAACATCGAAGGTCGTGAAGGTCTCGTAAGTGATCGGGCCGTTGACCCAGTTGTACAGCTGGAGGCTCGCGGGCAGATCCGCCTCGACAACGTCAATCATCGTCTTTCCATCGATCACGGCGCCCGAGGTGTGGTTGGCGTTGCGCGTACCGCTGATTTCCACGCCGTTGAGCACTACGCGAACCGCGCGGCTTTCTTGGACGGGCATCACGTGATACAGCACTTCATACGTGCCAGCCTCGGTGAGCAGAATGGTCGTCGTGTTGGGCACGGAGATGCCGCCGGTTTGCGTTGTCGGCACCACACCGGAATCGAACACGATCGGGCTGTTGGCTTCTACGTCGCCTTGGCCGAGGTGATAGACGAACACGAAGCCATCCATTTCACCGGGAGGACCCTCGGGGCCTTGCGGGCCGACAGGTCCAACGGGGCCTTGCGCGCCTGTGGCGCCGGTTGCGCCGGTCGCACCGGTGGGGCCAGTCGCGCCGGTCTCGCCCTGCGGGCCTTGCGGGCCAATCGGTCCCACGGGGCCCTGCGGACCGGTGGCGCCGGTCGCGCCGGTCGCACCAGTCGCGCCGGTTTCGCCAGTTTCGCCCTGCGGACCCATCGGGCCGACCGGACCCACGGGACCCTGCGGACCCGTCGCACCGGTCGCGCCGGTCGCGCCGGTTTCGCCCTGCAGGCCTTGCGGGCCAACCGGGCCCATCGGACCCTGCGAACCCGTAGCGCCGGTTTCGCCTTGGGGGCCTTGCGGGCCCATCGCACCCATGGGTCCAACCGGACCCGTAGCGCCGGTCGCGCCGGTCTCGCCTTGCGGACCCATCGGGCCGATCGGACCTGCTGGGCCCTGCGGGCCGGTTGCGCCGGTGTCGCCCTGCGGGCCAATCGGGCCTTGCGGGCCCTGCGCGCCGGTCGCGCCGGTCGCACCGGTGGCGCCAATGGGGCCTTGCGGGCCGGTCGGGCCTTGCGCACCGGCGGGGCCGGACGGGCCCTGAATGCCCTGCGCGCCCATCGGGCCTTCGGGGCCTTGCGGGCCAACGGGTCCCATCGGGCCTTCCGGGCCTCTGGGGCCACGCGGTCCACGGCAGCAGCAGAAGCGGCAACCGCAGTAGTGTCCACAATGGCGATCTTGACGGCAAGAATAGCGTTCGCCATCCTCAAACAGATCGTCCTCAAACGCATTATCCAGCATCAGATCATCTTCTCTGAACATATTGGTAGTTTCTCCTTGCAACGTTTTGATCGTCACGTCATGACGGTCACTAACAGCCTATGTATCTCCAAGATATCTGTGCGTGGCGAGCGCAGGAGGATTTCCGCACCTTTTTTCATCGCGGCCATAGGATGTGGTGGGAAGCCGTATGGCATTGCCATATGTGTGCCAACAAGACTGCGCTATCTAAGGGAGGAAACGCCCATGAATCAACCTTACGACGCCCTCGACCGCCGCTCTTCCATCCCCGCCAAACATACCCGCACCACCCCAACCTCCCGAAAGTTATTTTCTCGCGAACCGGAGCGTTTTTTCTCCACACCGCTGCCGGATGCTCGGCGCTTACATACCGCGGCCATCGCCGCCGCCACACCCTACCCGGTATCATCGGAGCGCTTGCCGGAGCATGTGCGCAAGGTTCCCGCGCCGCAGGCGCGCGCCAACGCGCTTGCCGCCCCCATCAAGGCAGCGCCTGTTCCAAAGGCTGCAACGGCGATTGCCGCCTCGCCTATCGCGGAAACCAGTCTGCGCGGCACACCGGGTACACCCGGGCTGCAGGGCGCTCCCGGGCTAAGGGGCGAGCCCGGCATTCCCGGGCCGCAGGGCGCTCCCGGCCCAAGAGGCGAGCCCGGCATTCCCGGGCCGCAGGGCGCTCCCGGGCCAAGAGGCGAATCCGGCATTCCCGGGCCGCAGGGCGCTCCCGGGGCAAGAGGCGAATCCGGCATTCCCGGGCCGCAAGGCGCTCCAGGCCCAAGGGGCGAGCCCGGCATTCCTGGGCCGCAGGGCGCTCCCGGCCCAACGGGCGAACCCGGCATTCCCGGGCCGCAGGGCGCCCCCGGCCCAAGGGGCGAGCCCGGCATACCCGGGTCGCAAGGCGTTCCCGGATCAACAGCATCTCCCACTGCCGCCGCGCAGGATTGCGCGCTGTTCCAGAACGCACTGGATACCGCCGTGGAAGCCGGTGCGGCGTTCCCCTTCTGTCCTTTCTATCATACCGTTACCCAAGGCTTTTCACTGGAGGGGGAGGACAATGCCATTCGCATTGAAAAACCCGGCCTGTACCGCATCGACGTACGCGTTTTTGCCGAGGAAGCCGAGGCGCAGGTCGGCCTCTGGATCGATGATTTGCCCCAAACCGGCGGTGCATGGATCTCTCACGGAGCGCGCGGCGCGATAATCGGCTCCACGCTGCTCGACTTGCGCAAACACGAAGGGGCGGCGCTGCTGACGTTGCGCAACGCCAGCGCATCCCCCCTCACGCTGCGCACCGACAGCGATACCATCTCCAACCTGTGCGTACTGTTACAACGGATGGCATAAGCGGATCGCTTTCCCCAAGCCCGTGCTCATAAGGCGCGGGCTTGAGCATGTTTTGGACGCTGTATTGATACATTAGGTAGGTGAGAAGCGAAAACCAAGAGGGGGAAAGGCGCATGCTGCGTAGCGAAAAGGCACGGTCGCGAAGCGTTTGGCGCATCGCGCGCCCTGTGCTCTCTCTGGCGCTGAGCGTTGGGCTGATGCTCTACATTCTTTCCGGCGTGGATTGGACGGTACTGCGCCGCTGCCTGCGCCTGATGTCGCCCGGTTACCTCGCGTTGGCTTTTGCGCTGCTGTTGCTCAACGACTTTTTTCTTAGCTTCAAATGCTTCCTTCTGCGGCCAGATCTTCCCTTTTGGCGCATCTACCGCATGTTCCTCGACATGCGTTTTTTTTCATTGATGCCCGGCGGCAACGTCGCCAGCGAAGCCGCCCGCCTGCTCACCCTGCGCGAGATGACCGGCACGCAAACCGCCGCCGCCATCATCATCCTCGATAAGCAAACCCACATGATCCCCGCGCAGACCTTTTGTTTATTCAGCCTTTTGTTCGCTACGGTTCCGGTACCGCGTCCGCTGGTATGGCTGGCGCTTTGGTCGCTGGCATGGCCGCTGCTGATGCCCGGCGCGCTGTTTCTCCCCGCGGCGTGCGCTTGGGCGCGCAAGCATTCCCATCGCCTGCGTCAATGGAAGCTGGGCGGCCGGTTCGCGCGCGCACTGGGCGAGCAACTGGCGCTGTTGTGCGATTTCTGCCAAGGTCTGGCGCGGCATCCGCGCCAATTGCGGCTACACCTGTTTTTCGGCTTTCTCGGCGAGGGATGCTTTATTCTGACGCTCATGCTGCTCTGCGGCCGCCTCGGCCTGCCGGTGCCTTGGTGGAACTGGCCGTGGCTGAGCAGCATGATGCTGATGGCGATGGTGATCCCGTTCTCGGTAATGGGCATGGGCGTGCGCGAGGGCGCGATGGTGCTGTTGCTCAGCCTGTTCGGCATCTCGCGCTCCGAGGCGATGAGTCTGCCGCTGATCCTTTCGGCGCTGGTGCTCATCAAGGGCATCGTAGGCGGGGCGATAGCCGCGCTGGATCGGCGCTTTCATTAACAGCTTTTACATGTTATAATCTTCACAGATTGTGCCGCGAAAAGCGGCCGGAGCAGGAGGAGACAAGCTTTGGAACTGGAACGGTTTTTAGAGGAAGCCGTGGAGCTATCCGGGCTGCCCGGCAATGAGCTGCCGGTGGCCGAATGGCTGCGCGAAGCCTTCGCGCCCTATTGCGCGGAAGCTTCCGTCGACGGCATGCAGAACATGATCGCGCACATGCCCGGCAGCGGCAGCGGCCCCCGGGTATACGTTACCGCGCACATCGATGAGATCGGCCTGTGCGTCATCGGCATCGAGAAGGACGGCTGCCTGCGCTTCGCCCCGATGGGCGGCGTGGATCCGCGCATCCTGCCCGGCAGCGAGGTGCGGGTGCATGGTGCGGAAGGCGTGATGGCGGGCATTATCGGCGCAAAACCGCCGCATCTGCTCACCGAGGCCGAGCGCGGCAAGAACTACAAGCGCGAGGATCTGTTTATCGACCTCGGCTTTGGCGCCGAGGAAGTCAAGCGGCGCGTGCGCATCGGCGACCGCGTGCAACTCGTCGGACCCTTGACTCGGCTCAAGGACGACCGCGTCGCCGCCAAAACTTTGGACGACCGCGCCTGCGTGGCGGTGCTGCTGATGGCCGCAGAAAAGCTGGCCAAGCGCAAGCATGCCGCCGATATCTACTTCGTCTGCGCCGCGCAGGAGGAGGTCGGCTCCCGAGGCGCGCTAACCTCGTGCTACGCCATCGATCCGGACATCGGCATCGCGCTGGACGTGACCCACGGCAGCATGCCGGGCTGCGGCCCCGATGAGACCCATCCGCTGGACAAGGTGGTGTTCTCCAAGGGGCCGAACCTGCACCCCGGGCTGGTAAAGGACATCCTGCGCGTCGCCGCCGAGGAGAAGGTTGACACCCGTGTTTCCATCTGCCCGCACGAGACTTGGACAGACGCCAGCGTGGTGCAAGTAACCCGCGCGGGCGTGCCCACGGCGCTGATGGAGGTGCCGCTCAAGTACATGCACACCACCGTGGAAACCGGCTCCACCGCCACGCTCAAAGAGGCCGCGCGTCTGCTGGCGGCGTACCTGTGCTCTCTGGGCTCGGATTGGAGGGATACGCTGTGTTGCTAAAGGAACTGGATCTCAAAGCGCTTACGTCGCTGCGCGGCGTCTCCGGCGACGAGGGCGCGGTGCGCGAGGCGCTGCGCGAGGCCGTCGCCCCGATATGCGACGCGGTGCGCGTGGACACCATGGGCAACCTGTTCGCCGAGAAAAACGGCGGCGACGCGTCGCTGCCGCATATCCTGCTGGCCGCGCATATGGACGAGGTCGGTTTCCTCGTGATGTCGGCCACCGACGAAGGCTTGCTGCGCATCGAGCCGGTGGGCGGCATCGACCCGCGCGTGGTGGTATCCAAGCGCGTGCTCGTCGGGGAAAACGCGCTGCCCGGCGTGATCGGCGCAAAGGCCATCCACTTGCAGGATCGCACCGAAATGGATCGGGTGCTCAAGTACGATTCGCTGTTCGTCGATATCGGCGTTTCGACGCGCGCCAAGGCCGAAGAGTTGTGCCCGCCGGGCAGCTTTGTTACCTTCGATAGCCCTTACGTGGAGTTCGGCGAGCGCCGCGTCAAGGTCAAGGCGCTGGACGACCGCGTCGGCTGCTTGGCGCTGCTGCGCGTGCTTGCGGAAGCGCGCTACCCGGGCAAGCTGACCTGCGTATTCACCGTGCAGGAGGAGGTCGGCCTGCGCGGCGCCGAGATCGCCGCTTACCGCACCGCGCCGGATCTGGCGCTGGTGCTCGAAGGCACTACCTGCAACGATCTGGGCGATGTTCCGGCGCATTTGCAGGTCACGACCCAAGGCAAAGGCGTGGCGCTCAGCATTATGGATCGCACCGCCATCGCCAATCCGGCGCTGCTGCGCGCCGTTCAGGCCGCCGCCGAGGCGCGAAACATCCCTTGGCAGTTCAAGCGCATGATCGCCGGTGGCACCGACGCGGGCGCCATCCACCAATCGCGCGGCGGCGTGCCCTGCGTGGTGATGGCGGTGCCGTGCCGCTATATCCACTCCGCCGCCTCCACCGCGCATTTGGACGATATTGCCGCGCAGCAGGCGCTGGTGCTAGCCTGCCTTGAGGACTTTGCCAGGCAAAATCCGCTGGCGTAATCGAAGAGAGGAGAACACTTTTCATATGAGCAATTCCGTACAAGAAATTTTGATTTCCCTGCTCGGCCTGCATGGCGCAACCGGCCGGGAGGAAGCCGTAGCGACTTGGCTAAGCGATCTGCTGCGCCCGCACGTGGATGAGCTGCGCACCGACGCGCTGGGCAACCTGATCGCCATCAAAAAAGGTACCGGAGCCGGCAAGCGCCTGCTGTTCAGCGCGCATATGGATCACATCGGCTTCATGGTGATCGACGCGGACGAGAAAGGCTTCCTGCGCGTATGCAGCGTGGGCGGCATCGCCCTAAAGGTGTCGCTGGGGCAGCACGTGGCCTTCGCAAACGGCGTGCGCGGCGTAATCAGCGCCGAGGAGGACATCACCGGCGACGCAGAGATGCGCCACCTGTTCCTCGACATCGGCGCCAGCACGCGCGAGGAAGCGCTGGCCAAGGCGCCCATCGGCGAGGTGGCGGTGTATGCCGCGCCGATCGCGCAGTTGGGCGAGCATCGGCTGGCCGCCCCGGCGATGGACGACCGCGTGGGCTGCGCGATGCTGGCTTGGGTGCTGATGAACAGCGGCAAGGACTGCCCCAACGAGCTGATCGGCGTGTTCTCCACGCAGGAGGAGGTCGGCCTGCGCGGCGCCAAGGTGGCGGCCTACAGCATGAAACCCGACATCGGCCTTGCGCTGGACGTAACGCTGACTGGCGATACCCCCGGCGTCAAGCCCAAGATGGCGGTGGATTTGGGCAAAGGTCCGGCAATCAAGGTGATGGATCGCGCCTCGATCAGTTCGCCGATCGTACGCGACGGCCTGATCGAGCTGGCCAAAGCGGCAAGCATCCCCTACCAGCTGGAGGTGCTAACCTTCGGCGGCACCGACGCAGGGGTCATTCAGCTCAGCCGTGGCGGCGTACCCACCGGCACGCTGTCCATCGCCACGCGCTACGTACACTCCGCCGCCGAGACCATCGACCTGCGCGATCTTGCACAGGGCGCACAGTTGCTGCTAGCGTTTGCCAACAAGAAGTTTTAATCACGAAAGCTTGAAGGAGATTCCAACATGCTCGCCATCGCGATGCTGCTGGCCTACCTGCTGGCCGGAAACGCGCTGACCCATTGGCAGCTGCCCGATAAGCGCCCGCTCGTGCGCGTTTGGCTGGGCTGCTGCCTTGGCCTTTTGCTGCTGATGTGGCTCCCGGCATTGTGCGCATTTTTCATACGCTTCACGCACGCCGCGCATTGGGCGGCGCTGTGCCTGCTGACGCTGCTGCTGGCTGCAGGCTGGTGGTGGCGCGACAGGAACGAGCTTGCGCGCCGAGACGAGGAGGACGCGCGCACGCTGCTGCTCTGGCTCTGTGTAGCGCTGCCGCTGACGGTGCTGGGCGCGTATTTGCAACACACCCATGTGCTGCGCCCGGTAGACGGCTCCTTCCACGTCGGGCAGGCCACCTACGGCGATCTAAACCTGCATTTGGGCATCGCCACCAGCCTGCGCGGCGCGGCCTTCCCGCCGGAATATTCGATCCTGCCCAATACGCGGCTCAGCTATCCCTTCCTCGGCGATTCGCTGAGCACCTCGCTGCTGCTGTTTGGCCTGCCGCTGCGCTGGGCGATCATCGTACCCGGCACGCTGATGATGGCGCTGGTGTTCACAGGCTATCTGCTGCTGGCGCGCGCCATGCTTGGCGACCGTCCGGCCGCCGTGGTGCTGGCGATGCTGTTGTTCTTCCTCAACGGCGGCCTTGGTTTCTTCTACAGTTTCGACATGGCGGGGAGGGATCCGTCCCGCATCGAAGCAATCTTTTCCGGCTTCTACAAGACACCCGCCAACCAGCCGGATCTTAACCTGCGCTGGTCAAACGTCGTCGCCGATTTGATGCTGCCGCAGCGCACGCTGCTGGCAGGCTGGACGCTGCTGCTGCCCGCGCTATACCTGCTGCACGACGCGGTTGCCGAGCGTAGATTCCGCCTCTTCGCGCTGACAGCGCTGTTCGCCGGGGCGCTGCCGCTGGTACACACCCATTCCTTCTTGGCGCTGGGGCTGTGCAGTGCGGGGTGGATCATCGCGTCGCTGGTGCAGACGCGCAAGGACGGCAAAGCCTTCAAGCAGCTATTCCTCGGCAGCCTGCTCTACCTTGCCCTCACGCTGGCGCTGGCACTCCCTCAGCTCATCAACTTCGCCATCGCGCAGACGCTGGAAGGCGGCTCGCTGCGCGTGCAGTTCAACTGGGTGAACAACAGCCGCAACTTGGGCATGATCGACGGCTATCTATGGTTCTGGATCAAGAACGTCGGCCCGGCGTTTCTGTTGCTGCTATGCGCGCTGCTGGATGCCGATGCGCGGCGGCGCATGCTGGCCGCCGGAGCGTTCGCGATCTACCTCGTGGCCGAGGTGGTGCTATTCCAACCCAATGAGTACGACAACAACAAGCTCTTCTATGTATGGTACATGATCGCCGCCATCCTCGTGGCCGACTATGCCGGGCTGCTCTGGAAGCGCTTGGCTGGGCTGCGCGGTCGCTGGGTACTGGCCGGGGCGTTTGTGCTGGTGTCGATTGCCTCCGGCAGCCTGAGCATCGCCCGCGAGGTGGTCAGCAACTACCAGCTGTTCAGCGACGACGCGGTAGCCTGTGCCGCCTTCGTAGAGGAGGAAACGCCGCCCAACGCGATGTTCCTCACCGGCGAGCAGCACGTAAACCCTGTTTCGGCGCTCGCCGGTCGGCGCATCGTTTGCGGCCCTGACCTCTACCTGTTCTTTCACGGGCTGAATTACAAACAGAACCGCGCCGACTGCTTGCGCTTCTATCTCGATCCCGCCGAAAACTTGGACGTGCTTGATCGCTATGGCGTGCAATACATCCTGCTCAGCGACTATGAGCGTTCGGAATTTTCCATCGGCAGCGAGGCGCTGGACGCGCTGTTCCCGGTGCTATTTGAGCAGGGTGACTATACGGTATACCTCGCGGAACCCTACGGCAACGCTGGCTAAGTCCTGCTTCGCTTTTTCAGAAAAATTGCGCCGACCCCTTTACATCCTTGTCCCATTGTGCTATGATAGTGCTCGTTCTCGGGGCATTAGCGCAGCTGGTAGCGCACCACAATGGCATTGTGGGGGTCAGGAGTTCGAATCTCCTATGCTCCACCAGTTTCTAAGCAGCCTACAGGATTTGACCCTGCGGGCTGTTTTTTGCTATAATGCTAACGTAGAGTATTTATATAATGTGCAGGAGGTTGCTAAAATTGTTAGATAGTTTTGCATCCAATGAAACGACAAACGCATTGAAGGAAATATTTGAAAAACACAGAGACGAAAGAATCTGTGTAGTAGGAACGATGTGTTTAGGCAAGACAACTTTAATCAAACAGCTCAAAGGATATTGTTGCATTGATATGGATGACGAATTTTGGCCGCAAGCATCAGAATCAGAATATGAGTTTTACAGCCAAAGACCATTTAGCAAAGAAATGAACATTTCACTAAGTCGCTTATTTTGTGACAGAATTTCAACAAAAGCCGGTTGTCCTTTATTTGGGATTTATATTCTGGACTGCGAAGTAGTGGTATATTTAGATATTTCTGAAAAGCTTCTCAAAAAGCATTGTGAAAAACGAGGAGACACAGATTTCACCGATGCTCGTAACTTAAAAGAATGGATTGAAGAAGATTGGAATAATCATAAAGCAGTGGAAAAGGAAAAAATTTTCTACCGCTTGACTGTATCTGAGTAACTTCCACTAATAAGCATCATCTACATAAAAAGGTCTGCATCTAAAATGTAGTGATTAAACAAACCAAGCAAATCCGAACCCACTCCTGATCGGAGAGGCGTTCGGATTTTTTGTTTATGCTGAAACCTCGAGAAAACGGGACGTTCACTTTTGCGAAATGAACGCCCCGCTTTTGCATGCGCAAGTATCACACGCCTACCCGCTTCAGCACGCCGTCCAAAAATCCCTTGGCGCGCGGGATGTCCGCCTCGTCCAGATGCTCGATGATGATGGGCATGTTAGGATGGTGCTTGGCGAGCAGTTCTACATACAGCGGATAGTTCAGCACCCCCAGCCCGGCGGCCGGAAGCTCCACGCTGCCCGCACCCCGGAAGGTATGCGATTCATCGGCGTCGATGTCGGCATGCTTTTCGGAAAGGTCGGTGGCGCGCTTACAGTCCTTGGCATGGGCGACCTTCATCAGGGGCGCCAGTTCATTGAAGACGTGGCGCAGGGTTTCATCGACTTTATCGATGTTGCTGTCGTCAAAGTAGTTGGTTGGATCGCAGAGCAAGCCGAGGTGGGGCGAGTTTACATCGGCAAATAGGCGCTTGATCTGCGCGACCGAACCGATAACGTTGTTGACGTAGTTCTCGATCAGGAAGGTGACGCCATTCTCCGCCGCGCAGGCGACGATGTCCTTGACCACTTCGAGCGTCTCCTGATAGACCGCCTCCGTGCCGTTGCGATCGTCCCATACCCAGTCGCTTTCCTCGTTGTAGGTGCCGGTTTCGCTGGCTACATAGGTGCAGCCCAGATCGCGCGCGAAGCGGATCATGTTTTTCAGGTATTCAATATTCTTCCGTCGCTTTTCAGGGACGGGATGGATGAAATTTGTGTAGGCCGATACACAGATTACCGGCAGGTTGGCGTCGCGCAGCTTGCCGCGGATTTCCACTGCCTTTTCGCGAGTCAGCTGTCCCTTGGCCGCGTCGCAATCCTTAAAGGAAACGTCCAGCTGAACGCAGTTAAAGTCGCTGGCCTTGATGCGGCGAATCACCTCGTCGATATCGTAGGGATAATAGCCGGTGAAAATTCCAACGCTGAGCATATCATTTCCTCCTGTTATCTATTGATTTGCGGACATCGCGTTCAGCTCGCCCAGCTTCTCCCGCAAAAAGCCGACAGCCAGTTGAATATCGGCGGTCGCGTCCTTGCTGACCTCCCGCTCGATGGTAAGGTATCCGTCGTAGCCTACCTCAACCAGCGCACAAAGGTACGGCAACCAGCGCACCGCGCCCTGCCCGAGCGGCGTTTCGGCGAAGAAGCTGGGCATTTCGGCCAGCGCTTCAATGCCGCCCTGCGCAAAGGCCGCGTAAATTTTCTCCGGGCCGACATATTGGCGGAGCACCCCATCTTTTGCGTGCGTGTGTACGATGCGCTTTGCGGCGGTGTATACGCCCTGCACCTCGTCGTCGGCGGTTACCATCACTAGGTTGGCGGGATCGTAGTTGATGGCGACATGGCCGCCGCAGGCATCGACGAATTTGCACAGGCGGGCGATCGGCTCCGGGCCGGTTTCGATGGCGATGTGGGCGTCCAGCGTGGCGGCATATTGGCTCAATTGGCTGCAACTCTCCAATAGCGCCGCATAGCGCGCGCCTCGGTCATCTTCGGGAATGATGCCGATGTGCGTGGTGACCACGCGGCAGTCCAGCCTCGCGGCCAACTCCAACACCCGCTTAAGATATTCCACCTTGGGCGGGTTTTCGGCGGAAACCTCAAGACCATGCCCGCCGGGCATCACCTCGCTCAACTCGCCGCACAGCGCGGTGATGGCCTGACCATTCTCCCGCGCGGCCTCGCGCACCGCGCGAACCATTTCCTCGCGGATGGCAAAAGGGTTGAGATCGTTCCACGCATAGAGCTGCACGCCCTCCGCGCCACAGAGGCGGGAGAGGCGAATGCCCTCTAGCGGGCCCTTGCCGAACCAGTCAGCCAACGTGGCAATCTTTAGCATCGTTTTCCCCCCATTCAATCCACGCTCACCCAGCGGCGGTCCCGCGCGCTCTGGATGATCTTCCCGCACAGCTTCATCTCGCGCACGCCATCCTCGAAGGTGGCGAAGTCGAAGCCGGTCGCGTCGCCGCATTCGATGGCCGCGTACATCTGCTTGAAGTTGTGCTTGAAGGCATCGGCAAAGCCCTCCACGTGCCCGCCGGGATAGCTGGTCACGCCGACAGTCTTGGGCGCGAGGATCGAGGGATCTTTGACCAATTGGCCGTTATCGCGATCACGGCGGCCAATCCACAGCTCGTTGGAGGCTTCGCTGTCCCATTGCAGGGAGCACTTGTCGCCCGCGACGGCCACCTGAATCTGGGTCTTTCGCCCAGCGAACACCTGCGAAATCGTGCAGCTTCCGCGCGCGCCGTTGTTCAGATGGAACAGCACGGCGGCGTAGTCCTCGGTTCGGATCGGCACTTCCTCATAATCCTCGGGGCGCAGCGCCATGTTGGCGTAGGTATCCACCGCGCGCTTGGGTTTCTTGCGCGTTTTGTGGAAGATTTCAAAATCCGCCATCACCTCCACCACCCGCAACCCAGTAACGAACTCCACAAGATCGAGCCAGTGGCAGCCGATGTCGGCGAAGGCGCGGGATTCGCCGGAAATCTCCGGCTCCAAGCGCCAGTTGTAGTCGGTATCAAAGAACAGCCAGTCCTGCAAAAAGCCGCCGTGGATGGTGAAGATATCGCCCACCTGTCCACGCTTTACCATTTCTCGCATCTGGTAGGCCATCGGATAGAAGCGGCAACAGAGATTCATCGCGTGAATCAGCCCCTTTTCCTTGGCAAGAGCGAGCAGCTTCTCAGCTTCCTCCGCCGTGGCGGCCAGCGGCTTTTCGCACATCACATGCACGCCATGCTGCAGCGCATAGCTTGCGATTTCGTAATGCGTGGCGTTTGGCGTGCATACGTGAATGCAGTCGAGGCGCTCGGCGTCGATCATCGCGCGGAAATCCTCATATCCCTTGGGCACAAAGAGCGCATCGGCCTTTCTCTGCGGATCCACGCTGTCGGCCAATGCCACGATCTCCACATTGCCCAGCCGACGAAGCTGCTCGATGTGCACCGCGCCGATAAAGCCTACCCCAATGATGCCCGCGCGCAGTTTTCGGTTCATAGCGGAACACCCCTTTCAGCTTATGCGTTGAGAATTTCCTCGAGCGTCACGGTGCGTTCCTCGCGGATCGAGGCGTAGCAGGCTTCGACACAGGCGATGGTGCGGATGTTGTCCGCAGCGCTGATCTCCGGCGCTTGACCGCTTTCCACCGCGCGCAGCAGGCTGGCCATCGTGCCCTGAAAGGCGTCGGGGAACCAGGCGGTGGTCCACTTAGGCTCCAGCCATTTGTTGGGATAATCCTTGCTGGTAAGCCGCAGGGTGCTGGGCTCATGCTTGGGGTACAGCGGCCAGCCGATGGTGCCGGTCGCCATGCCCTTGAGGCCTTCCACCCGCCATTTGATGTAAATATCCTTCTCGGCGGGCTCTTCGGGCCAAGCCCATACGTCGTCCAAGCTGGTGGCCATCATGTCGTTCGCATACTTGTAGGTGAACTGCACGATGCCGTCGGTATGCGCGAACTTGGTACGCGGATCGGTGCGGCAAACGGCGGTAATCTTGGACGGATCGCCGAACAGATAACGGAAGATGTCCACGTGATGGATGCCCATGCTGTAGATCTCCAGCATCGGATACTGCTTCAAAAACGCCTGCCAATGCGGGATGGCGCGCATTTCGATGGTGGCCAGCACCGGCTCGCCCAGCGCGTCCAGATCCAGCGCGCACTTGAGCGCGCGCATGCTTTGATCGTAGCGCATGTTGCTGTTGATGGCGATGGGGATCCCCGCCTCCTCGCCCAGCCGCGCGATCTCTCGCGCGCCCGCCAGCGACATCGCCACCGGCTTCTGGCACAGGATGCCCTTGATATGCTTCTGCTTCACCGCATGGCGCACGATGTCCAGCTGCACGTCGGGCGGCACGGCGATATCGACGATCTCCACCTCGGGATCCTCCACCAGCTCTTTCCAGCCTGGATATACCTTCTTCAAATCGTAGCGCTGCGCGATGCGCTGACTCTCCTCTAGGGAGAGAGACGTGATGCCGATGGGATGAAAGCCAGCGTCGCGATAGGCCTTCAGCTGGCAATCCGCCACGATGAAGCCCGCGCCGACGCAGGCGATCGCATAGTCCTTTTTGTTCGGCATTTGGGGGAGGGTGGCTTGCTCGAGCCGCGCGATTAACTGTTGTTCATTCAGCATGGGGCGCTCCTTTCTTTGGGGCGGTTTCTGTTGTGCGATCATTCGTTCAGCAAAGCGGCGCCGATCACGCCTGCGTCGTTGCCCAGTTGCGCTTGGATGATGGGCGTGGCCGGAAGGAGGTCGCTGGCATAGGTCAGCTCGGCAACCCGCCGACGCAGGGGTTGCAGCAGGAACTCCCCCGCGTTGCTGACGCCGCCGCCGACAATGATCGCCTCGGGGCGGAGGAGGTTGACCATGCTGGCGAGGCCGCAGGCCAAGTAATCGGTATACTGCGCCACCACCTCTTTTGCGGCCGGGTCGCCGCGCTTTGCGGCGCCAAACGCAGTGCGCCCCTCCACCTTGTTCAGGTCGTGGCCGCACTCCTCCCACATCAGGCTGTGCGGCTCAATCAGCATCCTGCTGACGGTTTGCTGCACGAGCGCAAAAACCGAGGCATACGCTTCCAGACAGCCCTTCTGCCCGCAGGTACAGAGCGCCCCCCCGTGTACCAGCACCGTATGGCCGGGTTCGACGCCCACACCGGAGCCGCCTAGGAAGAGCTTTTTATCCAGCACGATGCCGCCGCCCACCCCGGTACCCAGCGTAATCATGAGGATGCTGCCGTAGGCTTGCCCTGCCCCGGCGAGGCACTCGCCCAAGGCGGCCGCGTCCGCATCGTTGCCCAAGTAGACCGGGATGTTCCAGCTCTTTTGGAATTCGCCGATCAGGTCCACATTTCGCCAATCCAGATTATTGGAATAAACCACCCGGCGGGTAACCGAATCGATGGAGCTGGGTACGCCGATGCCCACATAGGCGACATCGCCCTTGGAAAGCTTCGCGCCTTTCAGCGCATCGACGGCGCAGGCAGCCATGTCGGCGACGATCTCCTCAAAGCCGCGCTTCGCGATGGTGGGGCGTTGGCTTTTGTGCAGGATTTCGTAGCGCTCGTTCACTACGCCGGCAACGATGTTGGTGCCTCCCAAATCGATTCCTAAAAAGTATTGCATCAATAAGCGACCCCTTCTCATGATGGTTCATTCTTTGGGGGTGTCGGGCGGCCTGCGCGCCTGCATTTTCAAAATAATCTTACTGTTTTCATGCATCAAAGTCAATCACTAATTCGCAAATTGTGACAACCCGCCACGCCCGCTCGGCATCAAAAAACGGGCCGGCGCAGCGGCGTCGACCCGTTTACAGGCGCTTACTTTTTGAGCCACAGCTCGATGGGGTACTTGACCTTGGCGGAGAAGGGCAGCGCGACCTTTTGCCCGGTGCGGGCGCTTTCATAGGCGGCGTAAATCATCTCCAGCACGGCACGGCCATCCTCGGCAGTTACCAGCGGCTGCTTGTCATTGAGCACGCAGTCGGCGAAGTGGGTCAGCTCCTGCGGATAGCCTTGATTGAAGGCTTCGTCGTACATGGTGAAGGTCCAGCCCTGGGTGATCCCGGCCTTTTCGGCCGCGTAATCATATCCCTCTGTGCTGTAGGTGAGGGCAGAGTTGCCTTGGAACAGATCGGCGTAGGAAACGCCCTTGGTGCCGTACACCTCGATGCGGTCGTCCATGCCGCCATGGCGCGCCCAGCTATCCTCAGCCACAGCGGTTACGCCGTTCTCAAACTCGATGATGGTGACGGTGTTGTCGTCACAATCGGTGTCGTGCAGCACGGTTTTCATATCGGAATACACCGACTTGATCTTTGCGTTCTTGGTCATCCAGCGAAACCAAGCCATCGCGTGGCAGCCCATGTCCATCATCACGCCGCCGCCCGCGGTCTCCTTTTTATAGAACCAGGGGCTGTGCGGACCGCTGTGCTTTTCCGATTGCTTGAGCATGTACACTTGGCCGACCGCGCCGCTCTCCACCAGCTGGCGCACGCGCTCGTACTTGGGCGCGAAGCAAAGCTCCTCGGCGTACATCAGCTTCAGATTGCGCTTCTTGCACTCGGCGATCATCTCGTCGGCCTCCTCAAGGGTAAGGGCAAGCGGCTTTTCGACGATGATGTGCTTGTCGCGCTTCGCGGCGGCCATACACGCGCCATGGTGCAGGTAATTGGGCAGGCAGATGTCCACCATGTCGATCTCCTGCTCGTCCAGCAGCTTCTCCATATCGTCGTACCATGCGGGGATATTGTGCTCCCGCGCAATCTGCTTGGCGTGCTCCGTATTGCGGCCATAGATCGCAACGATCTCCACGTTCGACACAAAACGGGCATAGCTCTCCAAGTGAATCTTCGCGATGAATCCCGTACCCAGCAAGGCAACCTTCAATTTTTTCATAAGATGGCGCGCCCTTTCATGTTGATTCGCTATTTACGTTTATGATACAATATGATAGATTAATTTGCAACTATGAGCTGCACCTGCGGGAAGCGATAAGAATTGGAGTCGTTGTTATGCTGGCAACCGAGCGCAGAATGTTTATCATGAGAATGCTCAACGAAAAGAGCATCATCAGCCTCAAGGAGATCTCGGCGGAATTGGACGCCTCCGAGGTGACGGTGCGCAGGGATCTGGAGAAGCTGGAGAGCGCTGGCAAGCTAAAGCGAATCCCCGGCGGCGCCGCGCTGGAGAATTATTTGGACAGCGTGGAAATGACCATGCAGGTGAAAACCGCCATCAATTCCGATGCCAAGCGGCTGGTTGCCAAGCGGGCGTGCGAGTTGGTGCGCCCGGGCGAGTGCATCTTTCTGGACGGCGGCACCAGCGTCGCTTCGATGATGGAGTTTCTGGGCGGCATGAACGTCACCATCGTCACTTACAACCAGCTGGTGTTGCGCAAGCTGGTCAATCCGGTGGCTCGCATCCACATTATCGGCGGCCAATACATGCCCCACTACGAAATGAACGTCGGCCCCGAAGCGCAGGAGCAACTTCGCCGGTATCACTTTGACGCCGCCTTTTTCGGTTGCACCGGCGTGGTGTTGGAGCAGAACATGAGCTTCGTCACCAACATCGATAGTTTAATCATGAAAAAGCTGGCGATGGAGAGCAGCGACCGCAATTATCTGCTGCTAGACGGCAGCAAGTTTCAAAAGACCTCCTTCGTCAAGTTTACGGCGTTGGATGAATTTGATTTGGTGCTGTGCAACGAAGCCAGCGGCGTACCCGCCTATCAGGGAATCGAATTTGTTTGATATCCGCCGATAAAAAACCGCCCTTGCGGACGCCTACCGGGAGGAGGGTTCTATCTGATTTGCGCACGGGGTCTGACAAAGCAATATGGGGATAAGCTGGCGCTGCGGGATGCCAGCTTTACCATTGAGGAAGGTCAGGTGGTGGGGTTGCTGGGGCTCAACGGCGCCGGTAAATCCACCATCATGAACATTTTGACCGGGTACATCAGCGCCACCGGCGGCACGGCGACCATCGGCGGATACGACATCGCGACCCAAGCGCGCCGCATAAAGCAAATCACCGGCTATTTGCCGGAGCAGCCCGCCTTTTATCCCGAGATGAAAGTGGGCGAACATCTGGACTTTATCTGCGGCCTAAAGGGCGTCGCATCGGGCCGCGCAAAGCACATCGCCGATCTCTGCGATCTGGTGGGGCTGAGCGGCATGCAGGGGCGGATGATCCGCAACCTGTCCAAGGGATACCGGCAGCGGCTTGGCTTTGCCCAAGCGCTGGCGGGCAATCCCAAGGTCATCATTCTGGACGAACCCACCGTGGGGCTGGATCCCTCGCAGCTGATCGAAATCCGCCAGCTGATAAAGGACGCGGGGCAGCGCAGCACGGTGATCGTGTCTTCCCACATACTCACAGAAATTCAGGCGGTGTGCAGCCGCATCATCATGCTCAAAAAAGGGCGCGTGATCGCCGATTGCGCAATGGAGGAAATGCTAGGCCATCTTGCCGCGGGCAACCGCGTGCATGCGCGCGTGCAAGGCGGCTTGGAGGAGATCACGGCGGCGCTCCGCCGGATTCCCGCGCTGGATAACATTGAAGCGCTGGCGCAAAACGAGCCCGGCGCGTGGGATTTTACGCTAGAAAGCACGGCTGGCGACGATATTCGGGTGCCGGTGTTCCAGGCGCTGGCGGCGGCAAATCTGCCGCTGCTGGGCATGCATCACAGCGATATTTCTTTGGAAGAGGCGTTCCTCAGCCTAGAGGTCGGCGGCATGCGGGGCGATACCGCCGGAGAGGGGGAAGCGCCGTGAAAGCAATTTTTAAACGCGAGCTCCGCGCTTACTTTTTGACGCCGCTGGGGTATGTGATCGTCGCGGTGATGTACTTCTTTACCGCGTATTACTTTTTTACCTACAACCTTTACGGCAACACCACGGACACCTCCACGCTGTTCGCCATGCTGTTTCCGGTGGCGATGTTTCTGGTGCCGGTGCTCACGATGCGCCTGCTCAGCGAGGAGCGGCGCGCCAAGACCGAGCAAACCCTGCTGACCGCGCCGGTATCGCGGTTGGGCATCGTGCTGAGCAAGTATGCCGCCGCATTGCTGGTGTATCTGGCGGCTATCTCCGGCACTTTGGTGATGGCGTTGGTGATCCAGTGCTACGCACAGCCGGATTGGCCGGTGGTGATCGGCAACTTTATCGGGCTGTTTCTGCTGGGCGCAGCGTTGATCGCGATTTCCTTGTTCGTCTCCTCCTTTACCGAAAGCCAAGTGATGGCGGCGGTAGGCGGCTTCAGCGTCAGCCTGTTTCTTACGTTGGCCGACGCGCTGTATTATGTGGTCAAGCATCCCGCGTTGCGCGCGATGTTTTCGATGCTATCGTTTAACGACCGCTACAAGGGTTTTACCATCGGCGTGGTCGATGCTTCGTCGCTCTGCTTCTTTATCAGTGCCGCCGGGCTGTTTCTGGCGCTCACCGTCGTCGCGCTGGAGCGGCGGCGTTGGCTGTAGGAGGGCGATAAAATGAAGAAGACCTTCCGACTCCGGCAATCGTTTAAGATCAATGCGCTCTTTGCGGCGCTGGTGGCGCTGCTGATCGCGGGAACGCTGTTGCTCAATGGGATCGCGCTGATGCTGACCAACCGTTACGCGCTGTACGCCGATCTGACCCAAAACGCCGCCTACGAGATCGGCGCCGATACGGCGGCGCTGCTCTCCGGCCTCAAGCAACCGGTGGAGATCTTCGTGCTCTCGCCCGAGGACGCTTTCGGCAGCTCTAGCTATCTGAACCAAGCCAAGCGGGTTATTCAGCAATATCCGCGCTTGAGCGAGCAGGTGGCGCTTACCTTCGTCGATTACGCTTCCAATCCCTCGTTTGCCGCCGGTTTTCCGGATCTTGCGCTGGCCAACGGCGATTTGATTGTGCGCAGCGGCAAGCGCGTGAAGCACGTTTCGGTGAACAATCTATTCCACTATGCCTACACGGCCAGCGGCAGCCTAGCCATCGAATCCTCGCGCGCCGAGGAGGCGCTTACCTCCGCGATACTGAACGTTACCAGCGAGCGCTTGATAAAGTTGGCGGTGCTCACCGGCAACGGCGTCGTCGAATCCAAGCTATTCACCGCCCTGCTGTCGGACAACAATTACCAATTATCTTCGGTAAACCTGACCACCGACTCGCTGGAAGGGTACGACGGCGCGCTGCTGCTTGCGCCTACCGCCGATCTATCCGAGGACGTGCTGCGCAAGCTGGAGGCATTTCTATACAACGGCGGACAGTATGGGCGCACCCTGTTCTATGCCGCCAGCGCTTCGCAGCCCGAATTGCCCAACCTAGAGGCCTTCCTGTCGGAGTGGGGCATTGCCTTTACAAGCGGCGCGGTGTTTGAAACCAAGGCGGAGCGCACCTATCAGTATCAGCCGTTTTACCCGATGGCAAGCTACGCGGAAGAACGCTACGCGGGCATGCTGCGCGATGCCAACACGCCCTTTCTGATGCCGCTGTCCCGCCCGATGCGGCTGCTGTATTCCGCCAAAGACGGGTACTACGTGGAGCCGCTGCTCTCCTTCGGCGAGACCTCGGGCGTGCGCCCGGCCAGCACGGGAGAAAACTTTTCGGCGGACAGCGTACCGTTGGGCGCATCGCCCGCGATGGCGCTATCCAGCTACAATGCGAAGAACGCCGACGGCACTGCGCCTCGCTCTTTCGTCGTCGCGTCGGCCTCGGTCGGCATCTTCGATACCATCGCCCTGCAAAACGCCTCGCTGACCAACAGCGAGTACCTGCTAAACCTGCTGGGCGACCTGTTGGGGCAAGAGGCTGGGATAACCATCGCGCCCAAGTCGCTTTCCGGCAAGGTGCTGGGCATCAGCAGCGCACAAGCAACGACCTTGGGCGTGCTGCTTGCCATCGCGCTGCCGCTGCTGATCCTGCTGGCCGGGGTGGCCGTATGGCTCCTGCGGAGGTATAAGTGATGAAAACGCTGCTGCGGAGCGTACTGATAACCGGCGGCGTGGTGCTGGCGCTGGCGGCGGTGTTCGCTTGGCTGCTGCTGCATCCGGCGGTACCGGCGTCTGAGGGCATCGTATTTACCGCCGCGGAGCCGGTGGCGATTCAGTCCGTTCAGGTGGAAAACGCTACCGGTTCCTATCGTTATTATTATGAAGGCGACGGCTACGTACTCGACGATATCCCCGGCGACATTGCCGATTTAGATGCTTTTATCAGCTTCATGTCAGCGTGCGGCCAGTTATCGGCAATCCGGCGAGTGGAGGACGCGCCGCCGGAGCAATATGGCTTGGAACAACCGGCTGCCACTGTGAGCCTCGCGTTTTTCAAGGGTACGCCGTTGCGCTTGACCATCGGCGGGCAGGAGCCGATTTCCGGTAATTATTACGCGGCCGCCGAGGGATTCCCCGGCGTCTACCTGATGGAGCAGGCCATGGTGGAACCTTTTTTGCGGCCCAAGACGCAGGTGATCGCGAAGCAGGTTACCCCGGCGCTGGCGGTGTCCAGCCCGCTCTCGGCGATTCGCGATATCTCCTTTGCGGGCGGGGAATTGGCGGCGCCGGTGACCATTCAAGCAACGGCGGGCGGCAACGCGCAGGTGCGGCTGGATGCGCTCTCCTTCGGCACGGCGACGCATATCGTGCGGGGAGCGGGCGTGTACCAGCTCGACCAGACCTACGGCGTAGAAATTTTCGGCTCGCTCTTTGGCATCCCGGCGCGCGAGGTTGTGGGCTATAGCCTGACCGAGGAACAGGTGGCGGCGCTAGGCTTTGCCGCCCCTTGGATGACGGTGGCATACGACCAGCTTAACGGCCCCAATGCCCAGTTGGAGCATTGCGTGCTGCAATTGGTGCGCAAGGGCGACGATGACTTCTACGCCACGCTGGCGGGCAGCGGCACCGTGTACCGGATCGGGCGGCAGCGCTTTATGGATGTCCAATTCGATAAGCTTCCCCTGCGCTGGTTCCGCACGCCGATGCTGATGGATATTTCCGCGGTCACGGTCGAGGGCGCAGGGCAACGATACCGCTTTACGGTGGACAATGTCGACACAAAAAACCCAGTGATCGCCTGCGGGGAATCCGTACTCGATCCGCAATTGTTCCGCTCCCTTTTCCGGCTGCTGACCAGCGCCGCGCACGATGGAACCTACCTCGGCGCGCAGGAGAATCCGCAGGGCGAAGCGCTGCTCACCATCACCTATGAATACGCCGTTGCGGGCAAAGCGCCCGATGTGCTGACCCTGTATCCCGGTCAGGTGCGCCGGGCAAATGTGTGGATCAACGGCACGTGTGAATTCGCGATGAAGGATTCGTTTATCGCGCGAGCATTGGAGGGTTGCGAGCGGTTGATGGCCGGGGAACCCATTGATGAAAACTGGTAGCACGAACAGAAAAGGAGAAATCACAATGAAAGTCGGTTTATATTCGATCTCTTGTTCCGGTACCTGGTTCAATGATCGCCCCGCGCTGACGGTAGAGGAGTTTGTCGATACCGCGAAAAAGTTTGGCTACGAGGGCGTTGAGCTGGATTTAAAGCGGCCGCACGCCTCGCCGCTGGATCTGGACGCCAAGCGCTGCCGCGAAATTCGCGCGTATATCGAGAAAAGCGGCCTAGAGCTGTGCGCCGTGGCGGCCAACAACAACTTCGCCTCCATCGTGCCGGAGCATATCGAAAACGAGCTGCTCATGGTGAAGGAACAGATTCGCGTGGCCAAGGAACTGGGCGCGCCGGTGCTGCGGCTGTTCGCCGCTTGGCGCGGCATCACCATGCACAACGGCATCGCCAGCTACGAAGTGACCGCCCGCAACCATACCTATTATGAAGCGCGCGAGTATGAGCTATGGCAAAGCATCGTCACCTGCCTCAAAGAGTGCGTGAAGTGGGCGGAGGAGGCTGGCGTGGTGCTGGCGCTGCAGAACCACCACCCCATCATCGAGACCTATCAGGACATGCTGGATATCGTCCGCTGGGTGGATTCGCCGTGGCTCAAGTGCTGTCTGGATGCGCCCTGCTGCGGCTGGAACGAGAAAACGCAGTCCGACGCGTATATGGAGAAGGCGGTCGCCGACGTGGGCAATCTGCAGATGCTAACCCACGCCAACGCCGAATTCGTCGAGGCTGCCGACGGCTCACTGACGATGGTTTCCTTCGATCCGCACATCCAGCCAGTGCTCACCAACTATCCGGCTTTTATCCGCGCGCTTAAGAAGCAGGGCTATGAGGGCTATATCAACTTCGAATTTTGCCACATGCCCTTCCGGGATGGCATGGTGCGCGGCTACAATGACTATATCGAAAACCAAATCCGGCTGGCCAAGCGCTATTTTGAAAAGCTGATCGCCGAGGCGTAAACGGCGGCGTCCTGCATACGCTGTTTGTATATAACTGAAACAAAAAGTTGATCGTTTTGTATTCCCTTACGATCAAAAATGTGATAAAGTGTGAGTAATAGAAAACGTGGGTGTACAAGGCGCGGAATGCCTTGTCAAAATATCGGCAAAGAGAAAGGGAGAGTTGTTATGAGGCGTTTACTGGTTGTTCTGGTCGTTCTTACCCTGTCCGCATCCCTGTTCGCCGGGGTCGGCAGCGCCAGCGATGCCCCCAAGGACATTCGCTTGGCTTCCCACAACGCGGTGATCGAGGGCAACCCCTATCGCGTGCGCTATGAGGCCGACATTCAGGAGGCCGCCAAGGCTGCCGCCGAGAACGGCTTCAACGTGAGCTACGCGTCCTTCGTCTCCAACTGGGATGCCGCCACCGAGGCGCAGCAGATCCAGAACAGCATCAACGAAGGCTACGACATCATCCTCGTCAACCCCGTCGCCCCCACCGGCATGGATCCCATCATCGAGAAGGCGCAGGAAGCCGGCATTCTCTACATCAACGCCGACTGCATCTACACTTCTCCCGACGTGAACATTCTCAACATCGCCACCGACCAGTACTACCTCGGCTACAAGACCGGCAGCTACGCTGGCGAAGTGCTGGGCAAGGGCGCCAAGGTGGTCATGATGGCGGCGCTGGACGGCAACTCCGCGAACACCGACCGTCAAAACGGCTTCCAAAAGGCCATCGAAGAAGCCGGGCTGGAAGTGGTCGCCACCGGCAACCACAACTGGGACGCCGCGCTGGCCACCCAGGTAATGACCGAGATCCTCAACTCCGGCAAGGAGTTCGACGGCGTGCTGGTTTCCCAGTGTGCCGAAGCTGCCCTCGCCGCCTTCGACGCCACCGGCAAGCCCTATCCCAAATTTATGGGCTTCAACGACACCGGTGAGTGGATGCAGCGCATGATCGAGCTCAACAAGGACGAGCGGAAGATGGACTTCATGGTGCTCTCCAATCCTCCGGGCGTTGGCGCCAGTGCGCTGAACTTCGGCCTGAACATCCTCAAGGGCAAGGAGCTCAAGGACGACATCTATAACGATGCCGCCATCCACTCCATCCTGCTGGAGTCCAAGGTGTGGTTCAACTACGACAACATGAACGAGTACAAGGATATGGCCGCCGCCATGGCCCCGGGCGATGCCATCACCTATTGGCTGACGATGGATGAGGTCGCCGCCCAGTACTTCAAGTAAAAACCCCCGAAGCCTAAAGCTGGCTTTGAGTCGTCCAGCCGGCGGGATTCCGCCGGTTGGACGGCTTTTCTTGAAACGATGGTTTCACCACACTCGAGGACAGGGGGAATCCTTATGCTTGAAATGCGGGCAATTGAAAAACGTTTTGACGCGGTCGTCGCGCTCAAGGGCGCGCGGCTTAGCGCCTCGCCCGGTGAGATACGGGCGCTGTTAGGCTCCAATGGATCGGGTAAATCCACCATGATAAAGGTATTGGCCGGTTTGGTAGCACCCAACGGCGGCGAAATCACCTTGGATGGCAAGGCGGTAACCATCGAATCGGGCGTAGATTCCCGAAGGTTAGGCATCGCCACCGCCTTTCAGGATTTGAGCCTAATTCCCACCATGAGCGTTACCGACAACATCCTGCTGGGCAACGAACCGCTGCGGGGCGGCGGCATTGTGGACAAGAAAAAGGCGCAGCAGACCATTCGAGAACTGCTGAATCGCTTCCATATCGATTGTGACCCCGACGCCTATGTGCAAACACTGCCCCCCTCCACGCAAACCATGCTGGAGGTCGCCAAGGCGGTGTCGCTGCACCCGCGCATCCTGCTGCTGGACGAGGTGACGGCGGCGCTACATTACGATGAGATCCAAGTGCTTTTCGCGATCATGCGGGAACTCAAGGCGCTGGGAACGAGCATCCTCTACGTAACCCACCGCATGCAAGAAGTGTTCGAAATTTGCGACAGTGCCACCATCATGCGCTCCGGTGAAACGGTGAAGGAGTCACCGATTGCCGAGCTGAATTTGGACGACATTGTGTACTATATGACCGGCCAGCGTCCGGAAGTTGCCACAGATACCGCCGAGGTTGAAGTCACAACCGAGGGCGAGCTGGTCGTGGATGCGAGGGATCTGGAGGTGTACCCCAAGGTATGGGGCATCGACCTTAAGGCATATAAGGGCGAGATTGTGGGCATCGGCGGCCTGCAGGGGCAGGGGCAGCCGGAGCTGATCCGCGTGCTGCTGGGCGCGGAAAAAATCGCCGGTGGCACCATCGAATTTTGCGGCCGCGCCGTCCATCTAAAATCCCCGGCCGAAGCTATTAACCTAGGCATCGGCTTCGTATCCGGAGAGCGAGGGCGCGAGGCAATGTTCCCGCTGCGCACGGTGGAAGAGAATATTGGCGCGGGCAAGGTCGCCAAGGGAAAGCTGGCAGCGTACATGACGCCCAAGTCGTTGCGCGATTTCGCTGAAAACGCGGTAAAGAAATACAATATCAAAATCGGCGCGTTGCGCCATCCGGCCAGCTCGCTCTCCGGCGGCAATCAGCAGAAGCTGGTCATCGCCCGGTGGATCGCGATGAACCCCGTTCTGTTGCTGCTGGACGACCCAACCAAGGGCGTCGATATCCACTCGCGCAGGGAGATCCATAAAATCTTGCGCCAGTGTGCCGAGGAAGGCATGACCATCATCATCTCCTCCAGCGACACAGAGGAACTGCTGGATATCTCCGATCGGATCTATGTGTTTTACGAGGGCAGCATCAGCGATGTGCTCAGCGGCGAAGCCAAGACCGCGGATCGCTTGGTGACGGCTATGATGGGCATGAACGCTGCCAATCGGAAGGTGGAATCTATATGATGCTGAGCATAAAAAAGCAAGCCTCCAGCTTTCGCAAAAAGCCTGCGTTCACAGGCTTCGTGCTGTTTATCGCCACCATTGTGCTGAACCTGCTCGTGCAGGGCCCCGCCAAGTTTTTCAGCACAACCAACATGAATACGCTATTTAGCACCAACCTGCCATTTTTGTTGGTGGTGATGGCGCAGAGCATCCTGTTGCTCTCCGGCACGATGGACATTTCGGTAGGCATTCAACTGGCGCTGGTTAACGTGGTAACCATCATGACCATGCAAGAATGGGGTCTCCCCTTCATCCTCGCCTGCGGGTTGGGCATCGGCGCTGCCATGGTGGCTTCGGCGGTGTGCTGGCTGTGCGTATCGGTGTTTCGCCTGCCCGCGCTGTTGGCCAGCTATGCGCTGACCTACGCGATTCGCGGCGTGAATGTGTTCATCATGAGCGTGCCGCAAGGCAAGGTGCCCAAGATGTATTATTCCGCCTACAGCTCCACGCTGTTTGGCGTGATCCCCGCATCGGTGCTCGCGCTGGTGCTGGCGCTGCTGATCTGGAGCTACGCGCGCCGCACGCGCTTTGGCACCAACATTTACGCGGTGGGCGCCAACCCGCGCAACGCCTTTGCCGCTGGCATCGACCCGGTGAAGGTGCAGCTGCAGGCATTTTTGCTCAAGGGATTGTTTATCGGCATCGCCGGAATATGCCTCACACTGCTGACTGCCTCCGGCAATCCGATCCAGGCCGAGGCCTACGGCATCCGCTCCCTATCGGCCTGTATCATAGGCGGGCTAAGTTTCGGGGGCTGGGGCTCGATGGCCTGCGGCGTGTTTGGCGGCAGCTTCCTGATTTTGATTCAAAACGCGGTTTATTATTTCTTCAACCTGCTCTACACCCTGATTCCCGGCTTCTCGGTAACCTCCTACTGGCACAACTTTATCTCCGATATCATCATCTTCCTTGGCCTGCTGATGACCATCGTGACAGCCAAGGGGCAGATGGAAGCCCTGCGCATTAATTTGCAGAACAGCGTGCGATTCAAGAGGAGGGCGGAGCATGGAAAATAATATGACGAGCAATATGCCCCAAATCGGTTTTGCACAAAAGCTGCAAATGTTCATGAAGCGCTCTCCGGCCCGCATGGCGGTAATCATTTCGGCGCTGCTGTACCTGTTCACCATCGCTATGGTGCCTACCGCCTTCAACATGAGCGCCATCACCTCCATCGCCATGCTCACGCTGTTGCTCAGCTTCGCCTCGGCGGGGCAGACGCTGGTGCTCATCGGCGGGGGGATGGACTTTACGGTCGGTGCCGTCATGTCGGCCGCGGCCATCCTGACCGCGGCGATCATGAACGGCAAGGAAGGGCATTTTCTCGAGGCCTTTGGCGCGGTGATGGTGATGAGCGCTGTGGTTGGCCTGCTCAATGGCCTCTGCTCAGTCAAGATGGGGCTGCCGCCGCTGATCGTGACCATGGCCATCAGCAACGTGGTCTCCCGCTTGCAATATGTGTTGACCGAGGGCAGCCCGCTGGGCTACGCGGCGCCCTCATTTATCAAGAGCGTCACCTCCAAGCTGTTTGGCTTCATCCCTTCGCTGGCGTTGTACGCCCTGATCCTTTTCCCGCTGATCTTCTACATCCTCAACCGTTCCCGGTTTGGGCGGCAGGTCTATCTGGTGGGCAACAACCAGGTGGCGGCTAGGCTCAACGGCATCAGGGTCAACAAGGTCGTCGTGCTGACCTACCTTATATCCGCGCTTTTCTCCGGCTTTACCGGCATGCTGGGCGCGGCGTACATGCAAAGCGCCAAGTGCCAGATGTTCGATAACTATGCCTACAATTCGCTGATCGCCGTCATCGTGGGCGGCACGGCGCTCACCGGCGGCGTGGGTACCTACACGGGCAGCATCGCCGGTTCCCTGCTGATGGTGGTGCTCAATAACACCCTTACCGCGCTCAACCTGTCGCAGCCGGCGCGCAATGTGCTGCTGGGGCTGGTGATGGTGCTGCTTCTGATTCTCTACAACCGGGGCAAGTCGGTGCGTCAGTAGGCACCCTCGCGGCAGAAAGGACAATATAAGCATGGCATCGCAGGTTATCGTGTGCAAGGATCATTTGGCGGCCAGCCGCTATGCGGCGGATCTGGCGGCCAAGGCATTCGCGGAAAAGCTGGACCTGACCCTTACCTTTGCGGCGGGAGATACGCCCATGGCCTGCTATCGCGAGCTGATTCAGCGCCGGGACGAGGGCGCACTGCGGCTTGATTTGGCGCGCTATATTGGTTTGGACGAATGGGTCGGCTTGGGGCCGGAAACCGATGGCAGCTGCATCGCCAGCATGAACCGCGGATTCTACCATCCGGCGGGCATCAGCGCCGAGCGCATCGCCGCCTTTGACGGCCTCTGCGCCGATGTGGCGGGCGAGGCGGAGCGGATGCGCGGCTTCCTTCGGGATCATCCGCTGGAACTGGCGGTGCTGGGCGTGGGGGTCAACGGGCACATCGGCTTTAACGAGCCGGGCGTGCCGTTGGATGGCGATTTCTCGCTGGTTCCGCTCAGCGAAACCACCCAGCGCGTGGGCAAGAAATACTTTGGCGGCAACGCCACCCCGACGCAGGGCGCTACGATCACCCTGCATGCGCTGCAAAAGGCCAAGCGCGTGATCGTCATCGCCACAGGCGCCAACAAGCGCGAGGCCGTGGCGGGCGTGCTCGCCAAGCGAACCGATTTGCCGGTGTGCGCTTTTCTGGAGCACCCGGGTGCGGTGTATGTGTTTGACGAAGCGGCGGCCGGGTAGGCCAAAAACGCGAAGGGCTCTCGCAACACGCTTGCGGGAGCCCTTCGCGTTCGTTGGTTATTCTACAATCAGCCCAAAGGATTCGCCAAGCGCCTTGTACGCCGCTAAATCCGCCTTGGTGAGCGACTTGCGCTCGCCCAGCGCATAGGGAATCCCCAATTGTTCGTATTTGCCGACGCCCAGCGTGTGATAAGGAAGCAGATCGACCCGCCGTATCCCGTGCGTGCGCGCGATTTCAAAGATCGACCGCAGGGTCGCTTCGTCATGATTAAAGCCAGGGATCACCGGAACGCGCAGCACCACCTTGTCCGGCGGCAGCAGCGCGAGGTTGGCCAATACCAGCGCCAGATCGCCCTTGGTCACCTCGGCAAAGCGGCGGGCATCGGCATGCTTCAGATCGAACAAAAACAGATCGATCAGCGGCTCGCAGGCCAAGATGTGCTCGGCGGGCGCGTTGCCGGTGGTTTCGATGGCGGTATGCAGCCCTTCCGCCTTGCACAGCGAGAGCAGTTCGCGCAGCCCGGCGGGCTGTACAAAGGCCTCGCCGCCCGATACCGTGACGCCGCCGCCGGTATGCGCGTAATAGCTCTTGTCGCGCAGCACGACGGATAGGATCTCGCTCGCCTCCATCGCCTTGCCGCTCAGGCGGAGCGCCTGCTGTGGGCATGCTTCCACGCAACGCCCGCAGCCGTCGCACAGCGCGCGATCAAATACCGGCCAACCGTCGCCGGTGGTGATGCAGCCGGTGGGACACACCGCCGCGCAACGCCCGCAGCCGACGCAGCGCTTGCGCAGGTACATTAAGTGTTTGCCGATGCACTGGCTCTCCGGGTTGGCGCACCATGGACAGCGAAGCGGGCACCCCTGCAAAAAGATCGTCGTTCGGATGCCGGGGCCGTCGTGCAGGGCAAAGCGTTCGATTTCTACAACATGCAGCTTCACGCGGGCTCCTCGCCGTACAATACGCGGCTCAACAGCTCCTCCTGAATGGCGCGGTCCAAGTTGACGAACACGGCGGAGAAGCCGCTAACGCGCACGATCAGGTCGGGGTATTTTTCCGGATGCGCCATCGCATCCTCCAGTTCGCCACGGTTGACGATGGTGACCATCAGATGGCAGCCGCCGTCGGCGAAGTAGGTTTTGAACAGTCCCTTGACGGCCTCGCGGTTCTCATTGAACAGGGTCGGGGTAAACTTGATGTTCTGCACCGAGCCCGCGTGGTAGCGCGGATGAAACTTGCGCAGCGAATTGAGCATGGCGGTGGGGCCGTTTACGTTGGCGCCGCCCTGCGGATTGTTGGCGGGATTGAGGTATACGCCGCGCAAACGGCCATCGGGCGACGCGCCGGTGCGCAGCCCCCATTCGGTATTGAGCTGGTTGTTGCTGATGACGATGAGGAAATACTGCATGCCAGCGGCGATGCCGCGATCCCGCGTACCTTTGGCCACCAGTTCATAGACATCGTTGGCCACGGTATCGCAGGTATCCAGATCGTTGCCGTACTTGTCGCAGGCAAGGCAGGCGCGGCGCAGCGCTTCATGCCCCTCAAAGTTGTCGCGCATGGCTTGGGCAATCTGCGGCAGGGTGTAACGTTTCTCCTCAAACACCAGCTTTTTGATGGCGTAGAGGGAATCCGAGGTATTGATGTTGCCGTAGGTTTCGTTTGTAGCGCCCAAGTAGCGAACGCCGCCATCGAGGATGGCACGGCCGCGCGCGATACAGTCGTCGGTAAGCATGCTCATCATCAGGAAGGACACGTGCTCGTTCATCATCCTGAACGAGGACATCTGTCGATCAACCGCCAAATCCAGATAGGCGTCCATCAAACGGGCATACCCGGCAAAGAATTCCTCATAGCTCTGGATGGCATCCAGCGAAGGAATGGCAACGCCCGCATCCTTGCGCTTGCCATCCACCGGATCGACACCGCCATTCATGTAGATGGTAAGCAGCTTAAGCAGGTTGATGCAGATATTGGGCGTGCCGGTGCTCTGCCCTTGAATGACAAACTCGGTGCAGCCGAAAGGCACATATTGCATAGCGGTTTCCGTATCGACCCGCATCGCGTAGGCCACGGCAGGCACGTTCACGTCGTCATTGTAGAGCGTGGGATAGGTTGCGCCCGCACCCAATGCGTCCATCGCCTCGTCCCAGATCTCCTCGGAGGTGGTGCTGTCAAAGCGCAGGGTAAACTGCGGCTCCACGTAACGGCAATCCTTCGCTACCTTCATCGCGATATGCAGGAATACATCGGCCTCGGCAGGGTGCTTGCGCCCTTGCCCGCCGACGATGATGCGCCCGTTGACGGTGGTGCGGCGGTTCTCGATCATCGTCCACAGCGACTTGACCAAATCGTACGCCTGCCGCTCATCCAGCTCGCCGCTGCGCAAATCGCGCGCCAGGAATGGGCCAAGGTAATCATCAAGCCGTCCATAATTGATTACGCCGGAGATCAGCGCGTACAGCCAGAACAGCTGCAGCGCCTGATGAAAGGTCTCGGGTTTATCGGAACGGATCGTGGCAAGGCTGGCCCGCGTGCGCAGCAGCTCCGCCTTGCGGGCCTCGCTGGCGGAGGGCAACAGCGCCTCGATCTTGGCGATGTAGGCGTCGGCGCATTCGGCGAACAAATCCAGCCCGCCTAGGCTGCTGCGCAGGAACCAGTTGTCGGGTTCCTCGCGCAGGCGCTGCGTGATCTGCTCTCGCAAGCCGCAGATGCCCAGATCCACCAGCTTTTGATAGTCGAGCATCATGCCGGAGAGGCGCGCGGTGGCGATCATCGGATACTCTGTATCGATGAACCGCCCGATGGTGGTTTCGGTGAGCGCTTCGCGGCAGTAAAGGGTTTTCAAATCGTGCTGCGTCCAATACGCGTACAGCGCATCGACGCGCGCCCGGTCGGCGGCATCGGGCAGTTCCTTTTGCAGCGCGCGCAGCTTGTTGAACACGCAGAAATGTCCCACGCCGCCCAGCGAGGTCACACAACCAAAGCCGATCGGCAGCACGTCGATACGCCCGGCGAACAGATCCTCCGGTTCGATCTGGCGCAGCAATGTGGGATAGAGCACACGGAGGCAGGCGAGCTCGCGCTGCTCGCGGGAAAGCGAAAGGCTCTCCCGGTGCGTGGCGGTATAGCGCTCCATAATGGTAAGCTGCTCCGCCACAGACTTTTCGCAGGGAAGCTTTTTGCTGACCTCCACATTTTGTACGCCGTCCAAATCGAATTTAACCATATTTCCTCCCTCGCCGAATCGCGGCGGTTAATGCTTGCTTTTCTCGGCTTCGCGCCAGTTGTTTTGATAGCCGCTGAGCAGGTCTACAAAGCGGCGGGCTGTGAGATGCGGCCGGGTAATGGCGCTGCCAACCACCACCGCATGCGCGCCCAAGAAGATGCATTTCATCGCATCCTCGGGGGTGTAGAGATGGCCCTCCATAATGACATACGCGTCGTTCTTCAAATCGCGGCACATACGGCCGAACTCACGCAGATCGGGCATTTCAATGTGCGCGGTCTCCTTTGTGTAGCCGTAGAGCGTGGGGCCGACGATGTCGGCGCCATGCGCCACCGCCCACACGGCCTCATCGTAGTTGGATACGTCGGCAAAAATGATGGCCTCGGGGATCTCGCGCTTGACGATGGGCAGCAGATCCCGCGCGACGGTGCCCTCATGGGTGATCTGCGTGGTACAGTCCAGCGCGATGATCTCGGCGCCAGCCTCCCACACCTGCTTCGCAGAATCCAGCGTAGGGGTGATGAAAACATCGGTATCATCGTGCCAAATCTTATATAGGCCGATCAGCGGCAGCTTGACCTGCGCCTTGATGGCGCGGATCTGCTCCGGGGTGTTGGCGCGGATGCCCACGGCACCGGCCCACTCGGCGGCCTGCGCCATCTTGACCACGATATCTTCCGAATAAATCGGATCATCCTTCTGCACTTGACAGGATACGATCAAGCCGCCTGCGAAGGACTCCAATATTGCCTTTTTGCGTGCGTCCGCTGTCTTCATAATCGAACCTCTTTCTTTCGCTCAAAGGAGTTTTCTACATTATATGCCTTGATTGTATCGTAGCACAATCAGTCGCACCAGTCAACATAATTTAACATGTTTTATCTTTTTCGATCACATCTTGCCTGTCCTCGGCATGAGGAAAGGCCACCCGATGCGGGTGGCCTCAGACCATCAACAAATTCATGCAGATGGGCGGCGAAGGTCCAGGGCGATCGCAAAGCCCTGGTCGCATCCGCAGATGCGAAATGCCTCGAAGCAAGGTTTG
>JAVBMD010000027.1:0-11103 GCA_031552825.1 Eubacteriales bacterium | reverse complement strand
CGAGGATCCCGTACCTCTCGCAGCACTTCCTTTAACCGCTCTACATCCACGCTTCTCACCTCGCAGATGTATTCGCCCTTTATGTTCCAATATCCTTTTGGATCGAATTCCCTTTTTCTGTATTTAAATGCGCTGGCCGTGCGAGCGGCGCGGCAGGTTGACCATTATCTGGCGGGATGCTACAATATAGCCTGTCTATCCTATACTGCTCACAAGAGCCTTTGGAGGTTCGGAGATGCCCATCAAAAAGCGGTGGCTGCCATGGGTATTTTTTGTGGCTTGGATCGCCACAACGGCAATCCTGCTCTGCCTGCAACCGGTGCGGGAACAAACCCAGGACGTTACGCAGTGGTGGCGGTATCTCCGCCTTAGCGGGTACGCGCTGGCGTACGTGACCCTAGGCATGTCGGTTGGCGTACTGGCGCTGTACTACAAGCGCCTGCTGGGCTTTTTGCCCGCCTTTCGCAAGTATTTCCCCTTGCTGACGCTGTTGGTGCGGCGCGATTTTCTGGTCAAGTACAAGCGCTCGGTGCTGGGCATCCTGTGGTCGCTGCTAAATCCGCTGGCGAACATGGTGATCCTGAGCATCGTCTTTTCGCAGTTGTTCCGCGCGACGGTTCCCTATTTCCCGGCGTTTGTATTGTCGGGGTCACTGATGTTTGCCTGCTTTGCCGAGGCCACGCAAACCGCGCTATTTTCCATCGTGAGCAGCAGCAACCTCATCCGCAAGGTTTATTTGCCCAAGTATATCTTCCCGATCTCCAAGGTGATCACCGCCTTTGTGAACTTTCTGTTTTCTTTGATCGCGCTGCTCTTGGTCATGCTGGCCATCCGCGTTCCGTTCCACGCTAGCATGGCGGCCGCGCCGGTCATCATGCTGTACCTGCTGCTGTTCTGCACCGGCACCGGCCTTCTGCTGGCAACAGCGTACACATTCTTTCGTGACACCATGCACCTCTACGGCGTGATGTTGACCGCTATGAACTATCTATCGGCGGTCTTCTTCGATGTATCCATCGTGCCGGCACGCGTGATGCCTATTTTCGCCCTCAACCCGATGTACCACTATATTCGCGTATTTCGTTTCGCCATGCTGTACGGCCAGTGGCCAACGGCCTTCGATCACGTGCTGTGCGCCGGGGTTGCGCTGGTAATGCTGGGAACCGGTTTGTTCGTGTTCTACCGCAAGCAGGATGCCTTTATCCTCCATCTCTAAAGCCGGAAGGAGCCCTTCTATGTCGCATACGGAAAGCCTAGCGGTCGAGGTTGAGCACGTCAGCATGCGCTTCAACATGGCTCGAGAAAAAACCGATAACCTCAAAGAATATATGCTGCGCTTGATCCAAAACCGCTTGTTTTTTGATGAGTTCTGGGCGCTTACCGACGTGTCGTTTACGGTGCGGCGCGGTACGATGTTTGGCTTGGTCGGGCTCAACGGCGCCGGAAAGTCGACCATCCTCAAGGTCATTGCGGGGGTGCTCAAGCCAACGGCAGGGCAGGTGCGCGTACACGGCAGCATCGCCCCGCTGATCGAATTGGGCGCGGGTTTTGACGATGATCTCACGGGCGGGGAGAACATCTATCTCAATGGCGCGGTGCTGGGATATAGCCATGAATTCATGCAGCAGCACTATGCGGAGATCGTCGCTTTTTCGGAATTGGAGAGCTTCCTCAACGTGCCGCTGAAAAACTACTCCTCTGGCATGCGCGCCCGTTTGGCCTTCGCGATTGCCACCGAGGTACGCCCGGATGTGCTGATCGCGGACGAAATCTTGTCGGTAGGCGACTTCAAATTCCAAGAAAAATGCATGGCGCGCATTCACCAGATGCGGAGTCTGGGCACCACAATCTTGCTCGTCACGCATTCGATCGAGCAGGTGCAGAAAAACTGCACCGACGCGGTGTGGTTGGAAAAGGGCGGCGTGCGGATGATCGGCGCGGCCGCAACCGTGTGCGACGCATACCTGAACGCCTGATATGATGTTTGCTACGGATATTCGTCATGGAAGTGAGCGCCGTTGGTTTCACTCAGGTGGTTGGTTCTCGCCTTTTGTATCCTGCTGCTCGCAGCGGTAGCCTTGCGCAAGCTTGCGCATAGGAGCCGCAGGTTTTGTTGCGCGCTTTTTCTCGCTGCTGGCATCGGCATTCCGCTGATCGCAACGGCGGCGCACTTCATTCCGCCTGCTTTCCGGCCGACAGTGCGCTTGGAGGCGTTGCGCGACGGCGCGTCCGGCGATGTTTGGCTGCGCAATGTGTTTATCGACGAAGGAAAGCCCAGCTTTCCCGAGGTGCTCTCCGGCGCTTGGAGCGAGGAGTACGAAGGCCTCCGCTGGAGCGCGGCGCCGCTGATCGAAGGGCAGACCGACGCGCTGGCGCTATCATTGCCCGCCGCCAACATCTATGATTTCTTTTTCTATGGCAACCGGCAAAGCGGCAGCGTGCGCCTGACTTACCCCGATGGGCAGAGTGAGGTTATCGACACCCGGCAGGACAGCGCGGATTGGGCGCCGCGGATCGTAAAGCCCTCTGTCGATGTATCGATTTACAGGCAACGCATGCTGTGGGCACTGGCGCTGGCCGTCGCAGGCTGCGCCCTGTTATCTGCCGCGCTGTTCGCGCTGCTCCATCGCCTATTCAAACGGCGTCAGGAAAGCTTCAGCCGCGCATGGGCGAAGTTCTCCGCTCGGCTGCATCGGGGCACCACTTGGCCTTGGCTGGCCGGGCGGGACACGCATCCGCGCCTGTTATCCGTCACCATGGCGCTAGTGCTGCTGCTTTCGCTGGTCCCGTTGTTGTTCATCGCGCGCTACGCGCATCCGACCTATGACGATTATACCTTCGGCCTGCAGTCCAAGATCGCCTGGCAGGCCACCGGCAGCGTCGGCGCGGTGTTACAAGCGGCGGCGACCACTTCCGCCGTCTTTTACCGTGCGTGGCAGGGCTCCTTTGTCTCCAACTTCTTCATGACGCTGCAGCCCGGCGTCTTCGGAGAGCGTTTTTATGTGCTCACTCCCTTGCTCATGATCGGCATGCTGATGCTCTCCACGTGGTACTTTGCCAGAACGCTGCTCGGTAAAAAAAGCGGCTCGATCATCGCGTTGGTCGCGTTGTTCTTTTCGATTCAGTTCGTCGCTTGGCCCGACGAAGCATTCTTCTGGTTCAACGGTGCCGTCTACTACAACTTTTTTTACAGCCTGTCGTTGATCCTGTTTGCTCTATTGCTGCGCGCGCACCACGCCTCCCGGCCCGCTAAGCGCGGGTTCTACGCCGTCGGCGCATGCCTAGCCGCCGCGATGCTCGGGGCGGCGAATTACGCGACCGCGCTGCTTTCGTTGCTGTTGCTCTCGCTGCTGCTCGGCTATCGCTGCCTGCAAAAGGATCGCCGGTGGTGGATTCCGAGCGCGGCGCTGCTCTGCTTATTCATCACGTTCATCATCAGCATGCGCTCGCCCGGCAACGCGCGGCGCCAAGCCGCCGCCATCCCCATGCCCGCATTCGAAGCGATTCTCGTCTCCTTCGAGCACGCGTGGTGGTTCCTGCGCGATGCCGCGCGGCTGGAGCTTGCGCTGGGGCTGTTGATGTCGCTTCCCTTCCTGTGCGCTGCCGCAAGGCGTAGCGGATGCTCGTTCCGCTTCCCCGCGCTGGTGTCGCTGGCTTCCTTCTGCCTGTTCGCAAGCCAGTTTACGCCGCACCTGTTCGCCACCTCCAAGATTCCCCCGCCGCGCATGCTGGCCATCTTCTACTTTTCGATGTTTTGGTGCATCGGCGGCAACGTGTTCTATTGGTGCGGATGGTTGCGGAAGCGGCTCCCCGAGCATATAGGTCTGCGCATCTTCTCGCGCTGGGTCGCCGTGGCCGCGGCGGCGCTGATGCTTTCAACCTGCGCCGTCACCGCGACGCGCGAGCCGGACGCGATAAACGGCGTCAGCGCCGCGCTGGATCTGCGCAGCGGCAAGGCGCAGCGTTACGGGCAAGCACTGGCCGAACGCACCGCGATCTATGAGGATCCCTCGGTTCGCGATGTGACGCTCTCCCCGCTGCCCGAACTGCCGCACGTGCTGAAATATACCGAAATGGTTGAAGATCCCACCGATTGGATGAACGCAATCACCGCCGAATACTACGGCAAAAACACCGTCTCCGTCGAATGGCCGGCGGGACACCGCAACGCCTTGCGCAAGTGAGCCTTGCCGCTTAAGCATTCCTGCTCATTCATGCGCGTTCCCCGCGCGCATCGTTCCCCATAGGTACAGCGCCAGCCCGACCACCACCAGCCCGCCGCCCAGCGCCATCTGCCAGCTCACCTGTTCGCCAAAAAGCAGCAGCGCCCAGATCGCCGCGCCGATGGGCTCGCCGAGCAGCGCGAAGGATACCACATCGGCGCTGACGAAGCCCAGCGCGTAGGTGAACAGCGCGTGGCCGCCCAGCGTGCATACCGCGATCAGCAGGCCGATGGGCAGCAGCGCGCCGGTCGGCGCGATGAAGCCGCCCATCGCGGGCATCATCGCCGCCAGAAAGACGGCGGTACATACGTACACAAACACCATATACCCCATTGCCGGCACATGCTTGCGCACCGCGCGCCCGCAAAGCCAATGCCCGGCCATCGTTATCGCGCCGCTGAGCGCCAGCAGGTCGCCCCATACATCGCCGCCGCGCCCGGCGATCGAAAGCAGACCGATGCCCACCGCGCCGATTACCGCCACCGCCGCGCCGGGGATGGCGCGCCGCGCGATCGGCTCATGCAGCGCCACGCCGGAAAACAGCGCCACGAACAGCGGCTGCGTACACACCAGCGCCACCGAGGCGAATGTGCCGGTCTTTTGCAGCGAGGTCATCCATGCCGCATAGTGCAGCGCCAGAAAGGCCGAGGCCAGCACAGCCAGCCCCTTCCATCGCCACGGCGCGCGCAGCATGGCCTTCAAATCGCTGCCGCGCCACGCGGGGATGCCGAGGATCGCCGCCGTCACCGCCATGCGCAGCAGCGCGATGGTGATCGGCGTCGCGCCTGCGTTCAGCGCCATCTTGACCATCGGCCCGCTGATCGATACGCCCAGCACGCCGAGCAGGACGAGCCAGGTGGCTTTTTTTGAAACCGTGCTCATTCCGCTCTCATTGCCTCCAACAGAAAGCTCACTGGCCGCACGCCATCGGCGCAGCTTTGCACGCGCAGGTCGCCGCGCGCGTACCAGCCGTTGTCAAATCCGCCGGCATCCAGCGTGGAGCAGGCGCGATACAAGTCAATCCATGCCCAAGGGCAAAGGTTCTCTGGCCGCTCTGCCCCGCCCTCGTATATATAGGTTTGTCCCTCGCGGTGGTAGGGGCAGGGTTCCGCGCCTTCCTTCAGGTAATGCTGTGCCAAATCCTCAAAAAAGCTTACTTTGAGCACCGTAATTTTTACCTTGCCCATACGTCTCGCCTCCATATCTGTCTATGCGCATTATAGTATACACCCCGCCACGGGGCAAGATAAAAGGACGCCCGATTGCTCGAGCGCCCTCTCTGTTTGCGATTACACCTCTTCACCGGTATTGCCGTTTGCCCCGCCCTCCGTCAGTTCGGAGGATTCTTCGGTTTCTTCGATCTCCTCTTCCGCCTCGGTGCGGGTAACGCCGACCACGCGGCTGCTGCCCGACACGCGCATCAGGCGCACGCCCTGCGTGCTGCGGCTGAGCGTGGATACGTCGGCCACGGCCATGCGGATGATGGTGCCGTCGTCAGTAATGAGCATCAAATCCTCATCACCATGCACCATGAGCTGCGAAACGAGCGGGCCGGTTTTGTCGGTAAGATTCATCGCGCGGATACCGCTGCCGCCGCGCGATTGGAAGCGGTATTCATCCAGCGGCGTGCGCTTGCCGTAGCCGTTCTCGGTGATGGCCAGCACCTGCGCGCCTTCCTCGGCGACCGTCAGACCAACCACCTCGTCCCCGGCGCGCAGGCTGATGCCGCGCACGCCCATCGACACGCGCCCCATGACGCGGATATCGGTCTCCGGGAAGCGGATGCAGCGGCCCTGCCGGGTGCCGAGCATGATCTCGCGCGAGCCGTCGGTCAGCTCCACGCCGATCAGATCGTCGTCCTCGCGCAGCACGATGGCGATCAGCCCCATGCGGCGCAGGTTGCTAAATTCATCGAGCGCCGTCTTTTTGACGGTGCCGTTCTTGGTGGTCATGAAGAGATAATGCCCCTCGGCCGTCGCCGGAATAGGAATCATCGCGGTGACCTTCTCGCCGCCGTCCAACTGCAAGAGGTTGACGATCGCGGTGCCGCGCGCTGTGCGGCTGGCTTCGGGAATCTCGTAGCACTTGAGCTGGTACACGCGGCCGCGCGTGGTGAAGAACATGATGTCGTCGTGCGTGGAGGTGACGTGGAGCTGCTCCACGTAATCCTCATCGCGCGTGGTCATGGCCGCCACGCCCTTGCCGCCGCGGTTTTGGCTGCGGTAGGTGTTGCGCGGCAGGCGTTTGACGTAGCCGAAGTGGGTCAGCGTCACCACCATGTCGCCTTCCTGAATCAGGTCGGCGGGGTCGATCTCGCCCTCCATAACGGTCAGCTCGCTGCGGCGCGGATCGGCGAACCGGCGCTTGACCTCCAGCAGCTCCTCGCGGATGATGGACATGAGCAGCGCCTCGTCGGCCAGCACGCGGCGCAGGTAGTCGATGGTCTTGCACAGCTCGTCGTATTCCTCCTGCAGGCGCTCGCGCTCTAGGCCGGTCAGGCGGGCGAGGCGCATGTCGAGGATGGCCTGCGCCTGCTTCTCGGAGAAATCGAAGCGGGCGATTAGCTCCTCGCGCGCCTGCGCGGTGGTCTGGCTGGCGCGGATGATGCGCACGATCTCGTCGATATGGTCGAGCGCCTTGAGCAAGCCCTCCAAGATGTGCGCGCGCGCCTCGGCCTTCTCTAGCTCGTAACGCGTGCGGCGGGTGACGACCTCCTTCTGATGCTCCAGATAGTGGTAGAGCATCTGATGCAGCGAGAGCACGCGCGGCTCGCCGTCTACCAGCGCCAGCATAATCACGCCGAAGGAGTCCTGCAGCTGCGTATGCTTGTACAGGTAGTTGAGCACCACGGCCGCGTTAACGTCCTTCTTGAGCTCGATGACGATGCGCATGCCGTCGCGGTCCGATTCGTCGCGGATATCGGAGATGCCGTCGACGCGCTTTTCCTGCACCAGCTCGGCGATCTTTTCGATGAGCCGCGCCTTGTTGACCATGTAGGGAATTTCAGTGACAATGATGCGCGAGCGGTTGACGGTCATCGCCTCGATGTCGGATTTCGCGCGGGTGACGACGCGGCCGCGCCCGGTGGAGTAGGCGTCATAGATGCCGTTCTTGCCCAAGATCAGGCCGCCGGTGGGAAAGTCGGGTCCTTTGATGTGCTGCATGAGATCGGGCAGCGTGGCCTCGGGATTGTCGATCAGGCACACGACGCCGTCGATCACTTCGCCGAGGTTATGCGGCGGGATGTTGGTGGCCATGCCGACGGCGATGCCGCTGGAGCCGTTGACCAGCAGGTTAGGGAAACGGCTGGGCATGACGGAAGGCTGCATCAGCGTTTCGTCGAAGTTGGGTACGAAATCGACGGTCTCCTTGTCGAGATCCGCCACCAGCTCCTGCGTGATCTTGGCCATGCGCGCCTCGGTATAGCGCATCGCCGCCGCGCCGTCGCCATCGACCGAGCCGTAGTTGCCTTGTCCGTCAACCAGCAGATAGCGCGTGGAAAAATCCTGCGCCAAACGCACCATGGCATCGTAAACCGCGCTGTCGCCGTGCGGATGGTACTTACCCAGCACGTCGCCGACGATGCGGGCGGATTTGCGGAAGGGTTTGTCGGGCGTCATGCCCAGCTCGTGCATCGCGTAGAGAATGCGCCGGTGTACCGGCTTGAGGCCGTCGCGCACATCGGGCAGCGCGCGGGTAATGATGACCGCCATCGCGTAGGAAATAAAGGATTTGCGCATTTCCTCTTCCAGATTGATGGGGATAAGTTTCTCCTGGCTTTTCTCGTCCAAGTATGCTCACCTCTCGAATCTTCCTGCCGCTTATGTGGGAGCCGAAGGTTTCCAAGGGGCGATCGGAAAGCCCCTTGGTCGCCCTTTGCAAAGGGCGAAATCCGTATTCGTACAGGTGTTTCGTGCCTTCGGGCACGACCTAAGGGCTTTCCGATCGCCCTTAGGAAACCTTCGGGCTAAACATCCAGGTTCACAACCAGCTTGCAGTTTTCCTCGATGAACTCCCGGCGCGGCTCCACCTTCTCGCCCATAAGCAGGGTGAGGATTTCGTCGGCGGCGATCGCGTCCTCCACCGTTACCCGCATCATCGTGCGGGTGGCAGGATCCATGGTGGTTTCCCACAGCTGCTGCGCGCTCATCTCGCCCAAGCCCTTGTAGCGCTGAATCTCCGGCTTATTCTCTCTGCCGATTTCAGTCAGCAGCGCGTCCAGCTGGGCATCGTCATACACGTAGCGCTCCATCTTGCCGCGCGTCACCTTGTACAGCGGCGGCTGGGCGATGTACACATGCCCCTCCTCAATCAGCGGCCGCATGTAGCGGTAGAAGAAAGTCAGCATCAGAATGCGGATATGGCTTCCGTCGACGTCGGCATCGGTCATGCAGACGATGCGGTGGTAGCGCAGCTTTTCGAGGTTGAAGTCGGCGCCGACGCTACAGCCAAAGGCGGTGATCATCGCGCGGATTTCGTTGTTGGCGAGGATCTTGTCCAGCCGCGTCTTTTCCACGTTAAGGATCTTGCCGCGCAATGGGAGGATGGCTTGAAAGTGACGATCGCGCCCGGTCTTGGCCGATCCGCCTGCCGAATCGCCCTCGACGAGGAAGATTTCGCACTTGCTTGCGTCGCGCTCGGAACAATCGGCCAGTTTGCCGGGCAGTCCGCCCGATTCGAGCACGTTTTTGCGGCGGGTCAGGTCGCGCGCCTTGCGGGCGGCCTCGCGCGCGCGCGCGGCGGAGAGGCAGCGGTCGAGGATGGCGCGGGCGATCTGCGGGTTTTCCTCCATATAGTCGGCCAGCTGTTGGCTGACCAGCTGATCGACGATGGTGCGCACCTCGCTGTTGCCCAGCTTGGACTTGGTCTGCCCCTCGAACTGCGGCTCCATCATCTTCACCGAGATGATGGCGGCCATGCCCTCGCGGATGTCCTCGCCCTGCAGGTTCTCGTCGTTGTCCTTGAGGATTTTATACTTGCGTCCATAGTCGTTGACGACACGGGTGATGGCGCTCTTGAAGCCCATCAGGTGCGTGCCGCCCTCGGGCGTGGCGATGTTGTTTGCGAAGGAGAAGATATTTTCGCTGTAGCTGTCGTTATGCTGCATGGCCACCTCCACCGAGGTGGTGCCGCGCACGCCCTCGACGTAGATCGGCTCGGGATACAGCGCCTCGCGGTTCTTGTTGAGGTACTTGACAAACTCGCGGATGCCGCCCTCGTAGTGGTAGGTGCGCTCCACGCGCTCGCCACGCTCGTCGATCAGGTGGATCTTGATGCCTTTGTTGAGGAAGGCCATTTCGCGCAGGCGACCCTTGAGGGTATCGAACTGGAACTCGCCGGTTTCGAATATGCCGTCGGGCACCGCCTCGCTGCGCACGTCGGGCCAGAAGGTGATGGTGGTGCCGGTGCGGTCGGTGGTCTCGATCACCTTTAGATCGGCCAGCGGCTTGCCCCGGTTGTACTCCTGAAAGTGTACCTTGCCCTCCTGATACACACGCACCTCTAGGCGTGAGGACAGCGCGTTGACCACCGACGCGCCTACGCCGTGCAGGCCGCCGGATACCTTGTAGCCTTCGCCGCCGAACTTGCCGCCGGCGTGCAGCACCGTTAAGCATACCTCCACGGCGGGCCGCCCCAACTTGGGATGGATGCCCACCGGGAAGCCGCGGCCGTTGTCGGCGACGCGGACGCCGCCGTCGGCCAGCAGCGTCACGAAGATCTCGTCGCAAAACCCGGCCAGCGCCTCGTCGATGGCGTTGTCCACGATTTCGTAAACCAAGTGATGCAGACCCCGGTAGTCGGTGGAGCCGATGTACATGCCGGGGCGCTTGCGCACCGCCTCCAGCCCTTCGAGCACCTGAATCTGTGTCTCGTCATAGTGGGATTGTTGTGGCATACAGAGCCTCCTTGATCGATTTGGCGCGGGGGCAATCCGAAGAATTATCGCCCCGGCGCACAGCCGCGGTCGCGCTTTCTTCTCCCGCGTGCTCACGCAAACTTTTCTTCTATATATTATACCCATTTTCGGGCTTTTTTTCAATGGCTCCCCATGTCAAAAAAAGTGCGCTGTATCCGGGCAGACTGACGAACTTTTTTGCGCGAATTTTGAAAGAATTATCCAGTTCCTGTTGACAGGTTTATCCTGGCGTACTATGCTATTATCAGTAAGAATTACTGTTATTTTGCCAAGGAGGATTTCATCATGTTAAGCAAAAATCTTACCGCGCTAATGAGCGCGCAAGTAACCGAAGAATACGGCTCCGCCTATCTCTATCTGGCCATGTCCGCCTATGCAGACCGGCTGGGATTCCCCGGCTTTGCCAACTGGTTCCACGTGCAGGCGCAGGAGGAACTGGCGCACGGCACGCACCTCTTCGAGCACATTCTGGAGCGCGGCGAAAAGCCGGAGCTGGGCGCACTGGCCGCGCCCAAGAGCGATTTCACCAGCCTGCTCGACGCCTTCGAGCAAACGCTCAAGCACGAGCAGTACATCACCGGCCGAATCAACAAGCTGGCCTCCGCCGCCCTGCAGGAGCAGGATCACGCCAGCTACCAATTCCTGCAATGGTACGTCACCGAGCAAATCGAGGAGGAGGCCAACGCCGAGCTGCTGCTGCAAAAGGTGCGCCACATCGGCGACAACGCCGGGTTGCTCTACGCGCTGGATCAGCAGCTGGCCACGAGGGTGTTTGTCAATCCGTTCCCGGCGAAGGCGTAAACACAAAACAAAATGGGTTGTCGCGACGATGCGGCAACCCGTTCAGGCTATCAACAAAGCCAGACCGTCGAGAAATGTCCAGATGTGGGCGAAGCACAAGCGTGTCCGCAGGAGGCGTACACTGGTACGCCGACAAGGCGCGCGCTGGGCTGAACCCGCAGA
>JAVBMD010000030.1:0-33055 GCA_031552825.1 Eubacteriales bacterium | reverse complement strand
AAAGTAGTTTGATGCGTAGAGAAGGATTCCAAAGGGCGAGCGATAAGCCCTTTGGCCGCCCTTCGCAAAGGGTGGAATTCCTTACAAACCTTGCTTCAAGGCATTTCGCATCTGCGGATGCGACCAGGGCTTTGCGATCGCCCTGGACCTTCGCGGCCCATCTGCGTGACTTTGTTGATGGGCTGACTTTGTTGATGGTCTGAGCCGGAGAACCTAACAGTCTCCGGCGTTTCTTTTGCGCTTCTCTTTTTGGTTTTATCTTCAATCCTTCAGTTCCAGCGTCACCGGGCAGTGATCCGAGCCGAACACGCCGGTCAAAATCTCGGCCTCGGCAATGCGCGGCACCAAGCGCTCGCTCACGATAAAGTAATCGAGCCGCCACCCGACATTGCGCTCCCGCGCGCCGCCAAAGTAGCTCCACCAGCTGTACGCGTCCTTGCGATCCGGGTAGAGCTGACGGAAGCTGTCCGCAAAGCCGGAGGACAACAGCCGCGTCATCTCGGCACGCTCCTCGTCGGTAAACCCGGCGCTCATGCGGTTGGCGCGCGCGTTTTTGATGTCGATCTCCTGATGCGCGACGTTCAGATCGCCGCAGAGGACGACCGGCTTCTTTTGATCCAGCGCATGCAGGTAGGCCTGAAAATCCCGCTCCCACTCCATCCGGTACGGCAGGCGCGGCAACCCGCGCTGGGAGTTGGGCGTGTAGCAGACGATCAGGTAATAGTCCTCAAACTCGGCGGTAATCACCCGCCCCTCGGCGTCGTGCGCTTCGATGCCGATGCCGTAGGCCACCGACAGCGGTTCCCGCCGGGTCAGGATGGCCGTGCCGGAATAGCCCTTCTTCTGCGCGTAATTCCAATAGACATGGTAGCCCGGCGCGTCGAGCTCAACCTGCCCCTCGCTGAGCTTGATCTCCTGCAGGCACAGCGCGTCGGCGTTGGCCTGCGCCAAGAACTCCTGAAACTGCCCCTCGCGCATGCAGGCGCGCAAGCCGTTGACGTTCCACGAAATCAGTCTTTGCATAAACTCTCCTATCCGCGCGCGGCGAAGAACGCCAGCATCGCATCCACATCTAACGCGTACAGCCCCGGCACCAGCAAGTCGGCCATGGGCAGATTCTCCGGCGCGCCCACGCCCACGGCCGCCATGCCGCCCGCGCGCGCCGCCTCGATGCCCGCCACCGCATCCTCAAACACCACGCAGCGCGCAGGCTCCACGCCCACCGCCCGCGCGCCCAGCAGGAACACCTCCGGATCCGGCTTGGCGCGCTGGGTGCTGTTGCCGTCGATCACGGCGTCCAGCAGCGGGCCGATGCCCAGTTTGTCCAGAATCAGCGGCGTGTTTTTGCTGGCCGAGCCCAGCGCCGTCTTGATGCCGCGCGCGCGCAGCGCCTCCAGCACCTCCCGCGCGCCGGGCAGCACATCGGCTTCGCTGAGCGAGCCCAGCATCTCCACATACCACGCGTTCTTTTGCGCAGCCATTTCCTCGCGCCGCTCCGGCGGGAAGGACAGGCCGCCCACCTCCAGCAAAATCTCCAGCGAGCGCATGCGGCTGACGCCCTTGAGCCGCTCGTTGTGCTCCGGCGTGAACGCAAAGCCCAGCCCGTCGGCCAGCCGCTTCCACGCCAAATAGTGATACTTGGCGGTGTCCACCAGCACCCCGTCCAAATCGAAAAGCGCCGCAGCGATCATGCCTGCACCCCCTGCTCTTTTGTGTTCGCCTGCGCCGCGTGCTCGCAAAGAGCGCGCAGCGTGCAGGCGCCGCAAGCCGGTTTGATGGCCTTGCAGACCCGCCTGCCGTGAAAGATGATCCAATGATGCGCCTTCGACCAATCCTCGCGCGGGATGGTCCGCATCAGCTGCTCCTCGGTGCGCAGCACATCCTTGGCGTGCGCCAGCCCCAGCCGGTTGGATACGCGAAACACATGCGTATCCACCGCGATGGCCTGCGCCCCGAAGGCGTTGGCCATCACCACATTGGCGGTCTTGCGGCCGACGCCGGGCAGCGCCGTCAGCGCCTCGAAGTCGCCGGGCACCTCGCCGCCGTACTCCGCTACCAGCGCGCGGCACGCCGCCACGATGTTCTTCGCCTTGTTCCGGTAGATGCCGCAAATATGGATATACGGCTCGATCTGCCCCGGCTCGGCCTTGGCCATGGCCGCAGCGTTCGGATAGGCGGCAAACAGCGCCGGCGTGGCTTGGTTCACCTTTTGATCGGTACACTGCGCCGAGAGGATGGTGGCGATCAGCGTCTCATATGGATTAGAAAAATGAAGCTCCGGCCCCGCCTGCGGATACAGGCGCTCCAGCTCCGCTAAAATTTGTTTTTCGCGCTTCGGCATGGGCGTCCCTCCCCTGCGTTGATGGGGAGATGATAGCATAAAGAGCAAAAAAAGTCTACGCAAGTCAAAGATGGATTCACGCCACAATTCACAATGGAATATTTCGCCCTTACCAAACGTTAAAATACCAAAGATCGGAGGGTACTTATGAAGAAAGCATTTATGTTTGCATCCTTATTTGCATTGCTCGCAATCTCCTTCCACAACCCCACATATGCGCAAGACAAAGAAATCATCGCGCTCTCGCCTGCAGACGCCTCGTCGGGCAGACATGTCTGGCTGCGCAGGGTGGAGGGATCGCGCACAGGCGGCGCAACGTTTGTTGTTCACAGCATCTGCTATGACGGATATTCTCTGAATATAAGCGTCTCACAGCTGCCCAATGACGAGAATACTTCACTGATGGACAACGAGGTGCTCAACCCTGATAACGAACGGAAAATGCTTATCGACGAAGCAGCTAGGTATGGCGAAACCGTCATCGGTACCTATTGCAGCATAACCATAGAGGATGCGGCGGGCAACAAGGTCAAACCACTGTTCGAGCGCGCTTCCTATCAGCGCTTTGATTCCGATATTCTCACGACATTCTGTGTTGTTTTCCCGTCGCAAAAGGCGTTAGAGGAACTAAACGTTGAACTAAACTTCGGCATCGACGAGAGCGTCAGCAGCAATTTTTCAGCTGCGGAGCCTATGTATTTTAGCATCCCCGTGCTTGACCGTCCAGATATCAAAAGGATTACAATCGATACCAACAAAGAAACTATAGGGTTGAAGGAAATATTCATCGCCCAAACGCCCACCCATGCGGCGATTTACGCATATTCCGCGGATGAAGCCAACCCCAGGCATCCTTACACCATCAATTTTTCAAGCAACGGAACCGCTGATCTCAACTTTACGGAGGAGGACTTCGATCACGAACTCGGGCTCCGTTGTAACTTTTTTTCTGTGAATATGACCGTCGGTACAAGCCATATCGAATTGTATGATCCACAAACCGGCGTCAATTACGCCATCAACTTGCTCGATTGGACTTTTGAGCAACGCGGCAAATGATTCATTCTCTTCCATATGCGCAAGGCCGCACCCCGCTCATCACGGGATGCGGCCTTGCCCTATTGACAGGGAAACCATCTAGGTAAAACCGCCGCTCAAGGGCGGATATATGCGTCACACATCCATGCTAAAGCTTCGCGGCTGCAAGATCGGCGTAAGATTGGGGCGACCATAGCCGGTGCGCTCCACCTGATAAAAGCCGATAAGGTTGCTGGGCCGCGTCGCATGGTACACCTGCACCACGCGATCGACATCCTGCATTTCAAAGCGCACCGAAAGGCCGCAGCCCACCGCCACATCGCGAGGGGTAGACACCACCTGCACACGAACGGCGGCGCGTTTGAGCGCCGATTCGAAGCGCAGCACTTGCTGACGGGATCGAAACGCAGCGATGCCAAATATTTCCGGCATAGTCCCATCCTCCTTATCCCCTTCGGCATCGCGGCCTCGGGGTTTCTCCGCGTCATGGATCGGCGCGAAGAACAATACACTATACGGCAGGCAGGCGCAGGATGTGACGGCTGCCCATGCACGGGGAGGATGGCCATGATCTATTTGGATAACGCGGCAACCAGCTTTCCCAAGCCGCCACAGGTCGCCCAGGCGATGTCCGGCGTGCTGGACAAGATCGGCGCCAATCCGGGGCGCGCGGGACATCGGCTGGCCTTGGCGGCGGGGCGGGTGGTGTACGAGTGCCGCGAGGCGCTGGCCGATTGGCTGGAGGTACCCGATCCTTCGCGCATCGTATTTTGCGGCAACTGCACCGATGCGCTCAACCAAGCGATTCACGGGCTGATAAAGCCTGGCGACCACGTGGTTTCCACGCTGCTGGAGCACAACTCGGTGCTGCGCCCGCTCAGCGGCCTGCTGGTCGACGGAAAAATTTCGCTGACGCTGCTGCCGCCGGAGGAGAACGGCTCGATTTCCGCGCGGCAGGTGCGGCAGGCGCTGCGCCCAAACACCGGGCTGGTGGTCGTCTCGCACGTCTCCAACGTCACCGGCGCGGTGCAGCCGGTGCGGGAAATCGGCCAAGTATGCAAGGCGGCCAAGGTGCCGCTGCTGGTGGACGCGGCGCAGAGCGCGGGCATGCTGGACGTGCGCCCCGGCCATTTGGGCGCGGATCTGCTGGCGATGCCGGGGCATAAGGGGCTCTTCGGCCCGCACGGCACAGGGCTTTTGTACATTGGCGAGCAGATACAGCTGCGACCACAGCGCCAAGGCGGCACCGGCTCGGTATCCGAAAGCATGCTGCAACCCGAGGATATGCCCGACCGCTTCGAGAGCGGCACGCAAAACTTGCCCGGCATCGCGGGGCTGCTGGTGGGGCTGCGGTTTACCCGCGCGCACCAGCGCGAGATCGCCGAGCGCACCTCCGCGCTGACCCGCCGGCTGTACGATGAGTTGCGGCTTATGCCGCGCGTGAAGCTCTATTCCCCGCCCGACGCCAAGGTCATCAGCTTCAATGTGGGCGAGATGCAATCCGGCGAGGTGTGCGAGCGGCTGGATCAGGCCAATATCGCGGTGCGCGGCGGGCTGCACTGCGCGCCCGGTATCCATCAGCACCAGGGCACGCTGGAGGTTGGCGCGGTTCGCGTCAGCCCCGGCTTCTATAACACCGCGCAGCACATCGATACCCTGCTGCGCGCCGTGGATATCATCGCGCGCGGGGCGCATGCGCCGGGTGCAAGATAACGGTGGCGTCGCACAGCGCGTCGGCCTCCTGCCGATTGTGCGTCACCAGCACCAGCAGCTTGCCCTGCGCGTGACGGCGGATCAAGTCGCGCATGCGCAAGGCGGTGGCATCGTCCAGCTCCTTAAGCGGCTCATCGAGCAGCAGCACATCGCCGCCCCGCGCCAGCGCGCGCGCCAAGGCTACGCGCCGCCGCATGCCGCCGGAAAGCTCCCCCGGCTTCCGGTCGGCCTCGGCCGCCAACCCTACCGCCTCCAGCCATTCGCGCGCCTTGACCGGGCGCGCGTCTTGCATGCACAGCAGCAAATTCTCGGTCAGCGTGTACCAAGGCAGCAGCCGATCCTCCTGAAACATCACGGCGACGCGCTTCTCCCGCAGGCCGAGCGCCCGCCCGGCTTGCGGCGTTTCCAGCCCCGCCAGCAGGCGCAGCGCCGTGGTCTTTCCGCAGCCCGAGGGACCAAACAGGCACACGCCGCCGCGCTCCGGCAGTTCTAGGCTGAAATGCTCCAGCACCGGCTTGTCGCCATAGGCGAAACTGACATTTTCAAGCCCCAACCGCATGCGCGCCCCTCCTCTCGCTCCATGCCCGCACGCCCCGCGCGAAGCTGCGCTCCAGCAGCAGGCTGAGCAGAATCACCACCAGCGTCCACGCGAACAGCGCGTCGGTCTCCAAGTACACCTTGGCGTCGTGCAGGCGGGTGCCGATGGCCTCCTTGGGCATGCCCAACACCTCGGCGGCGACGGTGGCCTTCCAGCACAGGCCCATGGCGGTTTCGCAGGCCGCCAGAAAGGTGGGCAGCACGCTAGGCAGGTAGAGCTTGGTCAGGCGCTTGCGCCGGGAGAAGCCGTACACCTGTACCATCTCCAGCAGCAACGGATCGACGGCGGCGATGCCCTGCGTCACGTTGCCCCAGATCACCGGCAGCACCATCACCGCCCCGGCCAGCACCGGCACCAGCCCGCCGCGCAGCCATACCAGCGCAAGGATGATGAAGGAAGAAACCGGCGTGGCGCGAATGGTCAGCAGCGCCGGGCGCAGCAGGGCGCGCACCGGCGGCAGCGCGGCGCTGAGCACCGCCAGCAGCGCGCCCAGCGCCACGCCGATCGCAAACGCGCCGCCGGTGCGCAGCACCGACATCGCCACCGTGCGCCAAAAGGGCAGCGTACCCGCCTGCCGCGCCAATTGTCCCAACACCTCCAGCGGCGCGGGCAGCAGCAGCGGCTGCGCCACCGCCCAAGCCGCCGCCTGCCACAGCCCCAGCCAGAAAAGGGCGACGCAGATCTGCGTCACCCCTTTCGGGATTGAAAAAGGCCGCTTACTGTGCCGCATCTTGCTGTGCCGTATAGTAGAAGTCATCGCCGGGCAGCGCGCCGCCCACGGAAGCCGGGTTCGCCTCAAACCACACGCTGTAGAGCGGCTGCATCTGCTTCTTCATTTCCTCCCCCGCCACGCATACGATGTGGCAGTTGGGCAGCGCCTTGGCCGCCACCGCCGCTTTGGGCAGGATGCCGAACTGCTCGATCCACTGCGAGGCTTCTTCGACGTTGGTGTTGACATATGCCGCCGATTCGCCATAGGCCTGCACGAAGGCCGCCACCTGCTCCGGGTGCTGCTCGGCAAACTCGCGGCGCACCACCCAGCAGCCCATCGACAGCGCCATGCCGCTGGCGCCAGCCTTATCCGCCGCCTCGGCGAAGGCTTCGGTCATGTCCAGCGCGATGCGGAAGCCCTTGTCCTGCGCAAGCAACGCCGTCACATGCGGTTCGGGCAGCATCACCACATCCATCTCCCCGGCGGCGGCCAGCGTCAGCAGCTCGGTGTGCTCGCCCTTGAATTCCACCGGCGTGCTGTCGGTCAAGCCCTGCTGCGCCAAGACATAGCGCAGCGTGTATTCCGGCGTGGCGCCCTGCCCGGTCGCCCAGATCGTCTTGCCCGCCAGATCGGCGGCGCTGTGGATGCTGTCGCCGCGCTCGAGCACGTACAGCACGCCTAGCGTATTGAGCGCCAGCAGCTGCACGTTGCCCTTGGTCTTGTTATACAGCGTCGCCGCCAGGTTGGTGGGCATCGCCGCGATATCCACCTGCCCGCTGGTCAGCATGGCCACCATCTCGTCCGGCGCACCGGCCAGCGTGACCGCGTAGTCGTCGCCCTTGTCCGCCATCAGCTGTGCCAGCCCCATCGCCGTCGGCCCCTTGAGCGCGCCGACGCGCACCGCCGCGGGCCTTTCCTGCGCGAAGGCCAGCGCGCAGCTCGCCAGTATCATCGCCATTGCCAGCACGCCGCATAGGGCGCGGATTGCTTTATTTTTCATAACTTATTCCTCCGGATTATTCTTGTTCTTGCGGCCACTCCTTGGCCGTCAGCGCGCTCTTAACCGATACGCCGCGCACGTTGCCCAGCGTGCCGGTAAAAGCACCGATGCGGTCGTTTGTGCCCTCCACGAGCAGGCCGATCACCGCGATGCCGCGCGCGTGATCCGGCACGCCGATGCGCCCGGTCACCATGTCGCTATACGCGCCGATGATCTCGTTGACGCGGGCGCTTTGCGCCATATCCTCTATCACGATGCCCACGAAGCCGATGCGCTTATGCATGCCTTCCGCCTCCTCGTTCCGCCTTTTTCGCAAACAAAAAACGGCTCAGCAAGCGCGCTAAGAGCCGTCCAAACATTGCGACATCGCCATGCCCCCCTCTCTCTACGGTCAGATTGCTCCTTCCGTCAACAGAACAGGTTTTACCCGATCGGCGGCCGTTCTCCCCTTCGCGCATGCGCTCGGGTTTGAAGCTTCCGACGAGAACATCCTATATCTTTGTTACGTTTCTGTCAAGATCAATTTTGCGGCCCGTCGCCGTAATGCTCCCGCACGTAGGCATCCATCGCCTCGGCCACGATGCGCGAAAGATGCACCGCCTCGACCACGGTTTTCGCGCCGGTCACCACGTCGCCGGAGGCAAACACGCCGGGGCGGGTGGTCTGCCCCACCTCGTCGGTCACCACCAGCCCGCGCCCGTCCACGTCGATGTCGTGCGTCGTGGATACGACGACGGCGCGCGGCCCTTGGCTGATGGCCACGATCACCGAGTCGGCGGGAAACAGCTTCTCGGTGCCGGGTATGGCCTCGACGCGGCCGTCAACCTCGTGCGAATCGGCCAATATCGCGCCCGCGTCCACAAACTCCACGGCGGTCTTGTAGTATTCAAATACCGCGCCGTCGATCTGCGCATATTCCACCTCCACGGCGCGTGCGGTCACGCTCTCATCGCCTCGGTTGCAGACGATGGTTACCTCCTCCGCGCCGTGGCGGAAGGCGGTGCGCGCCACATCCATCGCCACGTTGCCCGCGCCGATCACCAGCACGCGCTTGCCCAGCTGATAGGCGTCCGGCTTGCGCAGGTACTCGATGGCAAAGTGAACGTGCCCCAAGCTCTCGCCGACGATGTTCAGCTTATTCGGCCGCCACACGCCGGTGCCCATAAAGATTGCGCGGAAGCCGTCGCGGAACAGGTCGTCGATCGTGAGGTTGCTGCCGATGGTGGTGTTGGGGCGGATGCGCACGCCGCTCTCGATCAGCTTCTTGCCGAGCTGATCCAGCACGCGCTTTGGCAGGCGGAACTCCGGAATGCCGTAGCGCAGCACGCCGCCGATCTGGTCGTTGCCCTCAAAGATGGTAACGTCGTAATCCTTGGCCGCCAGCAGGAACGCGATGGTGATGCCCGCCGGGCCGGAGCCGATGATGGCCACCCGCCCGCGCGTGCGCGCCGACGGCGTCGGGCGGTACACGTTGAGGTAGTAATCGGAGATATACTGCTCGATGGCGCTGATGTGTACCGGCGTTCCCTTCTTGCCGAGCACGCAGTATCCCTCACATTGGTTCTCCTGCGGGCAAACGTGGCAGCAGACCAGCGAAAGCGGGTTGTTCTCGAACAATAACTTCCCTGCATCCGCGATGCGGCTCTCCAGCAGCAGCTGGATGGCGCGCTTGACGGGCGTGCGCACCGGGCAGCCCAAGCTACAGCGCGGATTCGGGCATTGCAGGCAGCGCCGCGCGTCGTCGATGATGTGTTTGCTCACGGAAGCTCACCTCGGAATATCGATTTGCTAAACAAAATCATATCACAAACCCAATACCCTTACAACTGTATATCTTTTCACAATGTTTTCACACAAAAAACCCGCCCCAAGCGCAAAGGCGCTCGAGGCGGGCAAAGGCTCTATTGCTTATCCGAACAGAACGGAGTTGACGACGCTCTCGAGGTATTCCTGCTTGCCGCTGCCGGGCAGCGCGGGCGCGCCGTTCTTTTCGGCGATGGCGGCCAGCTCGGCCAGCGTGGCCTTTCCCTCGCGGATCTTCTTGCCCAGCGCCGAGTCGTAGCTGGCATAGCGCTCCTTGATGAAGCCGTCGATCCGGCCGTCTTCGATCAGCGCCGCCGCTTTGATAAGCCCCAGCGCGAAGGAATCCATGCCCAGAATAAAGGCGTGGAACATATCCTCCAGCGTATAGGAGGGGCGGCGGTTCTTGGCGTCAAAGTTCAGGCCGCCGGTCAGGCCTCCCGCCTTGAGGATCTCATACATGCATAGGGTGGTCTCGTACACATCGCTGGGGAACTGATCGGTATCCCAGCCCAGCAGGTAGTCGCCTTGGTTGGCGTCCACAGAGCCCAGCATGCCGTTGATGGCCGAGATGCGCAGATCGTGCTGGAAGGTATGCCCGGCCAGCGTGGCGTGGTTGGCCTCGATGTTCATTTTGAAATCCTTGTCCAGCCCATAGCGGCGCAGGAAGCCTATGGCGGTGGCGGCGTCGAAATCGTACTGATGCTTCATCGGCTCCTTGGGCTTGGGCTCGATATAGAAATCGCCGGTGAAGCCGATGCCGCGGCCATATTCCACCGCCATGCGCATCAGCGCGGCGATGTTGTCCAGCTCGAAGGCGACGTCGGTGTTGAGCAGCGTCTCATAGCCCTCGCGGCCGCCCCAGAACACATAGCCGCGCCCGCCCAGCTTCACGGTCAGGTCCAGCGCCTTCTTGACCTGCGCGGCGGCGTGGCAGTACACATCGATCGAGTTGCTCGACCCCGCCCCGTTCATAAAGCGCGGGTTGCTGAACATGTTGGCGGTGCCCCACAGGCACTTGATGCCCGTAGCGGCCATCTTGGTCTTGATGTGGTCGGTGATCTCGTCGAGGCGGGCGTTGGTTTCGGCGATGGTGTCGGCCTCGGGCACCAGATCGACATCGTGAAAGCAGAAATAGCCGATGCCGAGCTTCTGCATGAATTCGAAACCGGCGTCCACCTTGGCATGCGCGTGCTCCATGGTGCTAGGCCGCATGCCGAAGCACTTATCGGCAGTGCCGGGGCCAAACATGTCGGCGCCGGTGGCGCACAGGCCGTGCCACCACGCCATCGCAAAGGGCAGATGCTCGCGCATGGGCTTGCCCATCACCTTGCGGTCCGCATCGTAGTATTTAAAGGACAACGGGTTCTTGGACTTGGGGCCTTCATACACCACCTTGGGCAGATTCGCAAAAAATTCCGGCATGAAATCGCTCCTTTCCGCTTTGGGACACGCAACTAAAGTGCAATATGTGCTCGGCGCGTGCTTGACATGTGCGCGAGCACATTGAATGTTATGCTTAGTATAGAGCTTTTCATGTACGCTGTCAATGCGCTGACCGAAGAATCCGGGAAATTCAGAAGAACCCGGGAAATTCTCCTGCGGAATTCCCCTGACAAATTCGCCAACGCGCGGGGCGTCAGTCCTCCAGCGCCTCGCTGGCCTCCGCCCACTGATCCAGCAGCACGGCCAGCGCATCCTTGGCGGCTTGATACCCCCGCGCCAGCTCGGCTGCCTGCAGAGGATCGCTGTAAGCGGCGGGATCGGCCATGCGCGCCTCCAGCTCCGCGATGCCCTCCTCCGCAGCGGCGATGGCGCGCTCCAGCTCCGCCACCTTGGCGCGGGCTGCGCGCGCCTGTTCGCGGCTTTGGCGGTCACGCTTCTTTTCCTTCTCGATTTCCGTACGGGTGCGCTGCGGGCCGGTTTCCTCCGGGCCGGTGACGCGGTGCTTCTTCTCGTAATAATCATCGTAATTGCCGAGGTACTCGGTTACGCCATCGGCGCTCATTTCCAGCACGCGGTTGGCGATGCGGTTGATGAAGTACCGATCGTGCGAAATGGTGAGGATGGTGCCGGAGAAATCCTCCAGCGCGGCTTCCAGCACCTCGCAGGAATCCATGTCGAGGTGGTTTGTGGGCTCGTCGAGCAGCAATAGGTTATCGCCCTGCAGCATCAGCGCGGTCAGCGCCACGCGCCCCTTTTCGCCGCCGCTGAGCGTGCGGATCGGCTGGAACACATCCTCGCCGGTAAACAGAAACAGCCCCAGCGCGCCGCGCACATCCGACTGCTCCATGCGCGGAAAGCGATCCCACACCTCGTCGAGCACCGTCTTTTCGGCATGCAGCCCGGCCTGATGCTGATCGTAATAGCCGATGTCCACATTGCTGCCGTAGCGCACGGTGCCGTGATCCGGCGGCAGCTGCCCGGTGATGAGCTTGAAAAGCGTCGACTTGCCCACGCCGTTGGGGCCGATGATGGCCACGCGATCCCCGGCGCGCACGTGCAAATCCAGCCCGGAAAACAGCGTGCGCCCGCCAAAGCCCTTGGCCAGCTCGCGCAGGCGCAGCGCATCCTCGCCGGTGCGCCGCCGCGCGCGGAAGGAGAAGCGGATGCCGTGCTCCTCCTGCGGCTTATCGAGGCGCTCCATGCGCGCCAGCGCCTTCTCCCGGCTCTCGGCGGCGCGGATCGACTTTTCGCGGTTGAACATGCGATAGCGCGCGATGATGGCCTGCTGCCGCTCGATCTCCTTCTGCTGCAGATCGTAGGCCTTCATGCGCGCGGTGAAAACCTCCTCGCGCTGGCGCATGGCGCGGGTGTAGTTGCCGTTATACTGTTCCACGCGCCCCATGAGCAGCTCGGCGATGCAGTCGCACACCGCATCCAGAAAATATCGATCATGCGAGATGACCAGCACGGTGCCCTTATAGCTGGCCAGCATGCCCTCCAGCCACTGCGCCGCCTCCAGATCCAGATGGTTGGTGGGCTCGTCCAGCAGCAGCAGATCCGGCTTTTGCAGCAGCAGGCGCGCCAAACACAGGCGCGTGCGCTCGCCGCCGCTGAGCTGCTCCACCGGCTGCTCCCACTGCGCGGCGTTGAAGCCCAGCCCCGCCAGCACGCCCTGAATGGCGCTGCGCCAAGCGTATCCCTCGCCTTGCTCGAAGGCGTCGGTCAGGCGCGCGTAATCCGCCGAGATGCGCGCGAAAGCCTCGGCGTCATCGTGCGCGTCGGCCATCTCGTGCTCCAAGGCGCGCATGCGGCGCTCGATATCGAGCAGCGGCGCAAACACCTGCTCCAGCTCCTGCCAAACGGTATGCCCCTCGGTCACCATGCCCTGCTGCGCCAGATAGCCGGTGCGCAGGCCGCGCGTGCAATGAATCTGCCCGGCGTCGGGGTGATCCTCCCCGGCGATCATCTTGAGCAGCGTGGTCTTGCCGCTGCCGTTGACGCCGACCAACCCCATGCGCTGCCCCTGCTGCAGGGTCAAAGAAACGTCCTTCAGCACCTCATGGACGCCAAAGGACTTTTGCACCCCCTGTACGCTAAGGACAATCATGACGCCCCTCCGGCAGCGGGCATCAGCCCGCCCAGCGCCGCCAATCCCTCCAGCACCTCCTCGCGCGGGAGGTTCCCGGCGATCAGCGCTTGGTCTGGCAGGCGCAGCAGCGAATCGTACATCGCCTCCCCCGCCTGTACCAGCGTGCGCATATCCGCCGGGCGGCCAAAGTTCCTCATTTGGAAAAACAGCACGTCCTCGGCATCGGCATACGCCCCGCCCGTCACAAGAAAGCGCAGCAGCGGCGCGATATCCTCGGCGGCGCAAGCCGAGGCGCACTCGTCGAACAGCGTGCGCGCGCGCGCGCAGCGGAGGCGCGCGATATCCTCGTGCTCGATGGAGCAGAGCACCATCAGCGCCCGGCGCTTGAGCTCCAGCAGCTCGTCCTCCTGCATGCGCTGCGCAAAGCGCCGCGCCTCCATTTGCAATAGCTCAAACAGCGCCAAACGCCGATCCGCCTGCAGCAGGTCGGTCAGCGAGGCGATTGAAAGGCCGTAGGCGGTTTTGCGATCCATGCCGATGAGGCTCAGATAGTCGTGATCCAGCTCCTGCTCGGCCTTATCGTCGTCGAGTATGCGCATGAGGCGGCGATAGGCCTCGAATGCCTGCAGGATCATGCGCATGACGGTATCTTCATGAAAGTACATGGCTGCCCTCCATCGCATCCACCTCGGTAGCGGTGGGAATGGACACCGACGCGCCCAACCGCGTCACGCACAGCGCCGCCGCGCGGGTGGCTCGCCGCATGCTGGCCTCCACGCTATCGCCGCGCATCCAGCTGGAGAGGAAGTAGCCGGTGAAGGTATCCCCGGCGGCGGTGGTGTCCACCGGCGTGACGCGCTGCGCCGGGCAGGCGGTGCGCTGCCCCCGATGGGAAACCACCGCGCCCTCTGCGCCCTTGGTAAGCACCAGCACCGCCTGCGGAAAGCGCCGCTCAAGCGCATCGAGCACGTCGGCCTCGGCCTCGCATCCGGCCAGCGCCGCCGACTCCAGCTCGTTCAGGAAGAACATATCCGCCAACTCCAGCGGAAGCCCCAAGATGATCTCGTTCATCGGCGAGGGATTGAGCGCGATGCGCAGCCCGCGCGCGTGCGCCTGCCGCATCAGCGCCGCCAAATCGTTGACCTCGTTTTGCAGCACCAGCCAATCGCCGGGCGCGAAGTGCGAAAGCGTTTCCTCGATCTGCGCCGCGTCGGCGCGCTGATTGGCGCCGCCATAAAGCAGGATGCAGTTCTGCCCGTGCCGGTCGATCTGGATGATGGCATGGCCGCTGCTTTCCTCTGCCAACTGCCGCACGCAGCCGGTATTGACCCCGGCAGCCTCCAGCGCCGCCAGCAGCGCCTTCCCCTCGCCATCCTGCCCGACATTGCCGCCGTGCCACACCTGCGCGCCAGCGCGCGCCAGCGCGATCGACTGGTTTAATCCCTTGCCGCCGCAAATGCACTGGCGGCTGTGGGAGCTAATGGTTTCGCCGGGGCGCACCATTTCGGTGACGTGATATACATAATCCATATTCAACGAGCCGAAGGAGCAGATTTTCATGCGCATCATCCTGCCTTTAATTGTTTGTATATATTTGAGCTTATCACAAGTAAACTGCCTTTACAACCCCTGTATATCCAGCTACAATAGCAGGAATAGGAATGAGGGGAACGATCGTTTATGAATCAGCACGTTACCGACTTAACCTCCGGCAACATCCTGCGCAAGCTATTGGCGGTCGCCATTCCCATCATGGGCACCTCGCTGATGCAGATGGCCTACAACCTCACCGATATGTTCTGGCTCGGACAGGGCGTCAGCAGCGCCGCGGTGGCCGCCTCGGGCGCGGCGGGCATGTACCTGTGGCTGTCGATGGCGCTGCTGCTGGTCGGCCGGTTGGGCGCGGAGATCGGCGTTTCACAAAATATCGGGCGGGGCGATCTGCCCGCCGCCAAGCGCTTTGCCCACAACGCGATCTTCCTTGCCGCCGCACTGGGGCTCGGCTACGGGCTGAGCATGGTGGTATTCAAGCGCCCGCTGATCGCGCTGTTCGGCATCGGCGAGGCCGAACTGGCCGGGACAGCCGTCGATTATCTTTCCATCGTCGGGCTGGGCATCCCCTTCACCTACATCAGCGCCGCCATCACCGGCGCCTTCAACGCCTCGGGCAACTCCCGCCTCTCCTTCTGGGCGAACTTCATCGGCCTGATTCTCAACATGCTCCTCGACCCGCTGATGATAATCGTCTTCGGCTGGGGCATCAATGGCGCCGCCATCGCCACGGTGCTGGCGCAGGCGGTGGTATGCATGCTGTTCCTGTTCTACCTTAAGCGGCACCGGGCGCGCCCCTTCGCCACGTTTGAATTCCTCCGCCGCCCCGACAAGGCCTGCTGCGCGCAAATCTTCCGCTGGAGCCTGCCTACCGGCCTTGAGAGTGGCCTGTTTACCCTGCTGGCGATGGTCACCACCCGGCAAGTCGCCTCCTTCGGCACCGATCCGATCACCGTGCAGCGCATCGGCTCGCAGATCGAATCGCTCTCTTGGCTGATCGGCGGCGGCTTCGGCACGGCGGTCACCTCCTTCGTAGGGCAAAACTACGGCGCGCGCAAGTGGTCGCGCATTCATCAGGGGACACGCATCGCCACCCGCGCGATGCTGATCTACGGCGTGGCGGTGGCGGCGGTGCTGTTCTTCGGCGGCAAGCTGCTCTACGCCGTCTTTGTGCCGGAGGAGCACATCCAGCTACTGGGCGTGGATTATCTGCGCATCCTCGCGGCGTGCGAGGTCTTTGCCTGCCTAGAGGGCATGTCCGGCGGCGCGTTTCGTGGCTTGGGCAAAACGCTGCCCCCGGCGGCGATCTCCATCGCCAGCAACGTGCTGCGCGTGCCGCTGGCCTATGTGCTGGCGGCGACGCCGCTGGGGCTCAACGGCATCTGGTGGGCGGTGAGCATCACCTGCGCCATGCGCGGCGCCGGGATGTTCCTCTGGTACAAGCTGCGCGAGCGGGAATTGCCCACCCGGGATGAGGCGCCGGTGATCGAACCGGCGCAGTAAGCAGCAAAAAGCACGGCCAACGACCGTGCTTTTCTTATGCGATCATATTTACTTCGCGAGACCCTCCGACACCACCTGCGCCACCTTGATGCCGGTAACCGAAGCCTGCATCAGCCCGCGCGTGATGCCCGCGCCGTCGCCGATGGCGTACAGCCCCTTGATGCCGGTCTCAAATTGGTCGTTGACCATCACCTTGGAGGAGTAGAACTTGACCTCCACGCCATAGAGCAACGTGTTCTTGCCATAGAGGCCGGGGGCGACGTTGTCGAAGGCCTTGAGCGCCTCGATGATCGAGGTCAAATGGCGCGGCGGCAGCACGAAGGAAAGATCGCCGGGCACCGCCGTCTTGAGCGTGGGCACGGTGGTAGAGCGCGCTAAGCGGCTGGGCGTGGTGCGGCGGCCGCGCAGCAGATCGCCGAGGCGCTGCACCATAATCGGCCCGCCGGTCAGCATATTTCCTAGCTGCGCGATATAGCGGCCATATTCGATGGGCTGATCGAAGGGCTCCGTGAAGCGCGTCGAAACCAGCATGGCGAAGTTGGTATTGCCGGTGCGCAGGCTCACATCGCCGTAGCTGTGGCCGTTGACCACCGCGATACCGCCCTCGTAATGCTCCTCGGACACCACGCCGCCGGGGTTCATGCAGAAGGTGCGCACCTTGTTTTCATAGGTATCGGCATAGTAAACCAGCTTCGCCTCGTAGAGGTGCTTGGTCAGGTGATCCATGATGGAATTGGGCACCTCCACGCGCACGCCGATGTCCACCTCGTTGTTCTGCGTGGGCAGGCCGAGCTGCTTGATCTGCTGCGTGAGCCACGCCGCGCCGCCGCGTCCCGGCGCCGCCACGATGCTCGGCGCATAGGCCGTGACCGGCTCCTGCCCGCGCGTCTGCATGCGCACGCCCACCGCCTTGCCGCCCTCGGTGAGGATCTCCAGCGCGTCGGTCAGCTCGAGGAAGGTGGTGTGCGTCTTGGCGACCAGATAATCGTGCATCGCCGCCAGCACCACCCCGGCGTGCTCGGTGCCCAGATGGCGCACCGGGCAGGGAACCAGATGGATATTGTACCGCGTCGCCTCGTAGGCGATCTCGGAAACCTTTTGATCGTTGAGGCCGTGCACCACATCCGGCGCGCCGAAGCGCAGGTACACCTGATCGGCGCGCTGAATCAGCGCCTGCGCCTCCTCGTGCCCCAGATAGTCGGCCACATGCCCGCCAACCTCGTCGGAAAGCGAGAGCTTGCCATCGGAAAACGCGCCCGCGCCTGCCCAGCCGTGTACGATGGCGCAGGGAGAGCAGTGTACGCAGGTGCCGGTGATACGCGCCGGGCAGGTGCGGCGCGCGATGGCGCGGCCGGTGTCCAGCATGAGCACGCGCGCTTCCGGGCGCAGCTCGGTGAGCTCCAGCGCGGTAAAGATACCGGCGGGTCCGGCGCCGATGATGATGATGTCATATTGATTTTGGGTGGACATGGGCAACCTCCTGTTCGTTCGGCGAGACATGCGAAAAGCCCCGTCTACGGGGCTTCGAATCCTAGGCTACTATAGCATGGCGGAGGAAGTTCGTCAAGGAGAAGAATTCACCCGCTCATGCCTGATGGAGCCCCATCGTCTTGTCCACATCGACGACGAAAATCACGCCGTTTCCCGGCTCATCAACGCGCAGCTTTTCGTTGACGGCACGGGTAATGCCCTCGACCTGCTCGCGCTCAGCGATAATCAGCACGATCTCCTTCTCCGGCTCCACCGGCATGGCGAAGAGCACAGCGGTCTCGTGCGAGCCTGCGCCGCGCGCGTTGATTACCGTGCCGCCGCGCGCCCCGGCGCTCACCGAGGCCTCGATCACCTCTTCGGCGCGCCCCTTTTCTACGATGGTGAATATGGCCTGATGCATGGTCGTTTCCCCCCATTCGTTGCCTTCCTGTGCGCTTTCCTCTTTGGTCTGCCCGCAATGGGCGTTGATGAGCGAGCGTAGCGGAATCGAAAACGCGATGCCGTGATGCGGCTTGTGCAGCGCGATCTCTTTGGCCGTATCCTCTAGGATCTGCTCCCCCACGCCCTTCTCCGCCAGCATCAGCACGATTTCCTTGCGGACATCGTGGATGTCCAACAGATCCAGCAGCCAGTTTTTCACCGTGCCCTTGCCTAGGAAGATGGTGCCACCCGGCGCGCCGTGCTTCTTGGCGGCGCGCAACGTGCGCGAGCCCTGCTCATGCCCCACGATAAAGCAGAGCATCGATAGATTACGCATGCCCCATTCCCTCTTTTCTGTGGTGGTTTTGATTGCGCGTTTTTATTTTGACGATCAACCCCAGCAGTTGAATGGCGATGATGGGCATCATCGCCACCAGCGCGATCATGCCGAAGGCGTCGGTCAGCACGTTTGCGCCGGGTACCGCGTCGGCCACGCCCTGCACGAAGGCCAAAATGAAGGTGGCAGTCATCGGCCCGGAGGCCACGCCGCCGGAATCGAAGCCGATGCCCACAAAAAGCTTGGGCGTGTAGTAGGAAAGGCCGATTGACAGGGCGTAGCCCGGCAGCAGGATGTGCCACAGCTGCAGCGGCGGCAAGAGGATACGGATCACCGACATCGCCACCGCCGCGCCAACGCCGACCGAAAGCGCGCCCAGCACGATGCGCCGCTTGACATAACCGGCGGTCACCACCTCGATCTGATGGGTGAGCACATGCACGGCGGGTTCGGCCAGCACCGTCACGAAGCCCAGCAGGAAGCCGATGGCAATCAGGAACAGCGGCTGGTTCATGCCACCGATCTTCTGCCCGAGCAGGATCCCGATGTTCATAAAGCCGGAATGCACGCCGACGAGAAAAAGAGTCAGCCCCAGCCACGTATACAGGAAGCCCTTCAGGATGCGCTTGAGGTGCCGGGCATCAAAGCGAAAGGCTTTGAATTGAAAGCATAAGAAGATCACGATGAGCGGCAGCACGGCGATCAGCGTTTCAAGCAGGGTGCGCGGCAGCAGGCGCATCACCGCGCCAAGTACCGAGCTTTGCGCCGGATGGTGCGCCAATTCGCCGGTGAGCGCGCCGGTTCTTAAGCAAATGCCGATCATCAGCACGCCCAGAATCGCGCCGGTAGAGGTGACGGCAACCAAGCCAAAGCTATCCTTTTCGCTCGCCTTGCCGCTTTTTTTCATGCTGGAGATGCCCAGCGACAGCGCCAGAATGAAGGGCACCGTCAGCGCGCCGGTGGTGGCGCCGGACGCGTCGAAGGCCACGGCAAAAAACTCCGGCGAGACGAATAGCGAAAGCACCGCGATAATGCCATACAGAAAGGTCAGCAGCCGGTAAAGCGGGAAGTTTTGCACGATGCGCAGCAGACCGGCCACCAGCATCGCCGCGATGCCCACCGATACCGCCAGCAAGATCGTCCAGCTAGAGATCTGCCCGCCGGTGACGGTCTGCACCTGCTTTGCGAGAATTTGCAGATCCGGCTCGGCGATGGACACAAAGAAACCGATCGCCAAGCCCACAAGCGCCATAACCCAGATCTTGTTGGATTTGGAGATCGTCTTGCCGATATGGTCGCCCAGCGGCTCGATGGCCAGATCGATGCCGAAAAGAAAGATGGACAGGCCGAGGACGATCATCGCCGCGCCCAGCAGAAAGCTCCACAGAAAAGATCCGGCCAGCGGCGCCACGGTAAAATGCAGCAGCATCACGATGGCCGCCACCGGCAAAACCGTGAACAGGACTTCCTTCACCTTTTCCAAGAGTACGTTCAATCCATCATCTCCTTCATATTGGACTCTCTCCTAATCAGTATATAGGAACGCGGGGACAATAGCAAACCCGCCTGTCTGAAAATCTAGGGCAAAAGCATTTACCTTTGCGAGCGGCGCTGCGAAGGTCCAGGGCGATCGCAAAGCCCTGGTCGCTCCCCGAAGGGAGCGAAATACTCCTCGATTTGAGCAGAGATTTCGCCCGCACGGGCGACAAAAGGGCTTTCCGATCGCCCTTTTGAAACCTTCGGGGCGCAACTTCATTCATTTCCTATGAATGAAAATGTAAATGCTTTTGCCCTGTCTGAAAATCAGCCAACAGAAAACGGTCTCTCCGTCGCCGGAAAGACCGTTATGTTTTATCATATTTAGTTTGCCATTATTTTTTGCGTGAGCTCCGGCGGCAGCTTGCCCATCAGCTTGAGCATAAGCGGCATCGCCGCTTCCTGCAGCAAGCCGAGCAGCTCCGTCCGCTGGCTCTCGGTCAGGTGCTCCAAGTCGAACTGCTTCTCGTTGGCCGGGAAGGTCACCGGCGTCGCCTCCTTGGATGCGGTGACGCATTCCACCGTCATGCTCAGCTGATCGGTGATATCGATCTGCACCGTGGTTTCGCAGACAAAGTCCAGCTCACCCACCGGCTTGGTTTCGCTGTGGATGGTGTATTCTCCGTGCAGCTTGTCCCCGGCAGCCCCGCCGCTTTCAACAACATCGAACTTGCCGAGGCCGTCGTAGGTATCCAGATCGGCGGCGGCCAAGTATTGGTTTTGCGTCACGATATCCACCGCGACGTCGCCCGCGCCCTTGGCCCCGGTATACGCGAGGCTCAGCGTGAATTCGTCCTTGCGCGCATCCTCAAACAAATCGCCGATGAAGGCCTGCAACTCGCCCGCGAGCTTGCCGCCGTCTTGCATCTCCATCGTGCCCTTGGCGCGGTGGGCGCTCCCCTCCTCCATCGTTTTGCGGCTATAGGTCAAATCGCCCTTTTTGAAGGGGTATTTTTCATACAGCGCGGGCATCTTGCCGTCGAAGCCGACGATGTTCATATCATCGTCGTAGGAGATAACAAAATCGGTAGCGTCCCCGGTAGAAATCAGCTCGTGCGAAACCCACAGCGGCAGCTGGTCGGCAATGCGGCGCACATCGGCGCGGGTTACGCCGCGCGAAGCCAGCAGGTTGGTGACGGCCTCCTGCGTCGCGTTGTCGTTGTAGAACTGGTCGGCCAGCATGCGCAGCAGCTCCTTGAGATCGTCGGGGCGCACGCGGCAGCGCATCTCCAGCGCCGAAGCGTCGCGCACCTCGGATTCATCGATTTCCACCGGCTCGTACACGTACAGATCCTCGCGATCCACCTGCTTCTGCGAAACCCACGCGGCCACGATGGCGAAATAATCGATATACGCATTCTGCAGCGCTTCCATATCGGCGCTGCTTTGCGCGCTGGGCGCCATATTGCCGGGCAAGCGCAGGGTTACGCCCGGCAGCTGCTCGCTAACGAGATACGCGCCGGTCGCGTCGGTCTTGATGAGCGCCTGCACCATAACCCCGCCGCCCAGCATCAGCGTAACGGTGGTGTACTGCTGATCGATATCGTCCAAGGCGGAAACGCGCAGCTCGAACAGATCCAGCACCTTCTGCGCCAGCGCAACATCCTCGGCGCTCGCCCCGGTGATTTGATCGACCTTCGCCCGAATCGTCGTTTCGATGAGCCTGCCGCCCGCGTAGTTTTCCTCATAGAGCGTATTGAATAGCGTACCCGCGTCGAAATCGGCCTCCGCAGCCCCCAACACCGGCAGGGCGATCAGCAGCAGCGCCATCGCCGTAGCCAGCATCCTCTTCCAATTATATCGCATCGCTTTCCCTCCAATTCTTTTGCGCGCCAAGCTTGGCTTGTCCCTATATGGATTATGACCCTATGATTAAGGCCTCTATAGTAAGAGACGTTTTCAGTATACAAAACCTTGCCGAAAAAGGCAATGCTTTACGGGCGCACCCACAGCCCGTCCTTGGTCTGCTGATCCAGCTCTTGCATCATCGGCGAAATCAAGGCAAGCTCCATCGCGGCGCGCAGATTTTCGAGCTGTGCGCGCTCCGCGTCGCCAAGGCTTTCCCACACCGCGGGCGAATCCGGCAGCCGCACTTCCCGCGCCTCGCCGGTAACCAGGCGAACGGGAATCTCCGCAGTGAAAAAATCCTTGCGCGAGCGGGTCATGGTCAAGGTGCCCACGCCATCATAGGTGGCCGGTGCGTCGGCGGCCTCCCCGCTGAGAAAGGTGCCCTGCTGCGCGAAGGAAACTTGCCATTCGTCCAGCCCGAGCCGCTCCAGCCCCAGCTCGCGCCCCTTGATGCGGAGGGTGTAGTCCTGCAGGATCTGCTCCTGCAGTTGATCGCCCAGCAGCGAAAAATCGTTGGTCTCCTTGCCGCCAAGGCGCAGCGTGGAAATCTTTCCGCCCAGCGTGGCGGAGACATCCAGCTCCAGCTCCCGCTGCACGCGCGCATCGCTGATCCGCTTGAGCAGCACAGTGCCGCTGACTTTATACTGCACGCTCTTTCCGCGCGAGACCGTGGCCGAAAGGATGTACGCATGGCGCTTGTCGGTCGCTTCCTGCTTGCAGAGCAAACCCACGTGCCACGGCTCGCCGCCCTTGTAGGCCATCTGCCCCCGCAGTTGCAGCTCCGCGAAACCGCCCAGCGCGTCCGGCTGATAAAGAAGCGCCATCCCTTCGACGGCGCGCCAATCGGCGGCCAGCGCCCGTAGCGCCGAGGGAACCTCCGGAGCGCCGCGCCATAGATCCAGCATGCGGTTGGCGGCCTCGACGGTCAGCTGCATTTCCTGCCCAGCGGCGCCTTGGAGCAGCAGCGCCGCCTGCGCGTTCCACGCCTGCATTTCCGAGGTAGGCGTAGCCGCGACGAAGGCGTCCCCGGCCAGCGGCAGCCCCAGCAGCGCTGTGAACAGATCGATGCCCGCCGGGGTTTCGACGCCCTGCTCCATGCCGGGCTCCATGCACCAAACCGCGCGTTCGCCGCGCTGCGCGTGGGTCAGCGTCAGCAGCGGCGCTCCGCCCGAAAGGATGCGCAGCACCTGCTCGCTCCGCTCGCCCGCGCCCTGCCGCAGGTATGTAACCTGCGCGCCGGACAAGATTTGCCGCAGCGCGCTCGCCGCCTCGCGCCCGGCGACCGGGAGAAAGCCGGGCCGGATCGCCATGCTGGCCTCCAGCGCGCGCCCGCTTTGCGCCTGCGCCGCCATGCGCTCCATGCCCAGCGAAAAATGCTCGCGCGTGGGCAGTTCGGCAGCCTGCGCGCAGGGGATCCCCAGCGACAGCGCGCAAAGCAGCGCCGCCAGCTCGCGCCGAATCGATCGCATGCGCATCATTCCCCCGCCTCCCGCGTGTAATTAAGCAGGCCGCCTGCCAGCACGATCGCGCGCAGGCGCGGAGAAAGCGACAACCGAACCGGGAACGCAAACCCGGCGGTTTCATCGCGCACCGTCAGTACCTCCTGCCCGGCGGCGATGGCGGCACGCGCCCCGTCGATCACCAGCGCGTCGCCTTGGCGCACGCGGTCATAATCCGCTTCGCGCTCGAAGGTCAGCGGCAGGATGCCGGAGTTGATGAGGTTGGCCTGATGGATGCGCGCGAAGGACTTTGCGATCACCGCGCGGATGCCCAATTGCAGCGGCACGAGCGCGGCATGCTCGCGGCTGGAGCCCTGCCCGTAGTTGTGCCCGGCGACCAGCATGCCGCCGTCAGCAGCCTTGGCGCGCGCCGGGAAGGATTCGTCCACCGGCGTCAGGCAATAATCGGCCAAGTACGGCACGTTGCTGCGGTAAGGCAACAGCTTGGCGTTGGAGGGCATGATGTGATCGGTGGTGATGTTATCCTCCATTTTGAGCAGCGTCTCGCCGGTCACGGTGTCGGGCAGCGCGGTATTGACCGGGAACGGCCGGATGTTGGGGCCGCGCACCACCGCCTCGGCGCTGCCGTCCTCGGCGGGCGGGATCACCAAGTTATCGTTGATGTTGAAGCGCTCGGGCATTTCGACGGTCAAATCGACCGCCAGCCCGCGCGGATCGGTGAGCACCCCGGCCAGCGCCGTCGCGGCGGCTACCTCGCAGCTGGCTAGGTACACCTGCGCGCTGGCGGTGCCGGAGCGGGCGTAGAAGTTCCGGTTGTTGGTGCGCACCGACACGGCATCCGAGGCCGGGGATTGCCCCATGCCGATGCACGGGCCGCATGCCGCCTCCAGAATGCGCGCCCCGGCGGCGATCATGTCGGCCAGCGCGCCGTTCTCGGCCAGCATGGTCAGCACCTGCTTGCTGCCCGGCGCGATGACCAGCGACACATCCGGATGCACCGTCTTGCCGCGCAGGATGGCTGCCACGCGCATCATATCTAAATAAGAAGAGTTTGTGCAACTGCCGATGCACACCTGATCCACACGAATCGGCCCCACCTCGGCCACCAAAGCCACGTTGTCGGGCATGTGCGGCCGCGCCACCAGCGGCTCCAGCTTGCCAAGGTCGATGGTCAGCGTTTCGTCATAGCTGCAGCCCGGATCCGGCGCGAGCGGCGCAAAATCGGCCTCGCGCCCTTGCGAGCGCAGAAAGGCGCGCGTCACCTCATCGCTGGGGAAAACGGAGCTGGTAGCGCCTAGCTCAGCACCCATGTTGGTGATGGTGGCGCGCTCCGGCACCGACAGCGCCGCCACGCCCGCCCCGAAATATTCGATCACTTTGCCGACGCCGCCCTTGACGGTCAATCGGCGCAGCACTTCCAAAATAATGTCCTTGGCGGCGACGCCCCGGTTCAGCTTGCCCACCAGTTCCACGCCGACGGTGCGCGGCATCGGCAGATAATACGCCCCGCCGCCCATGGCCACCGCCACGTCCAGCCCGCCCGCGCCGATGGCCAGCATGCCGATGCCGCCGCCGGTGGGCGTATGGCTATCGGACCCCAGCAGCGTCCAGCCCGGCACGCCGAAGCGCTCCAGCTGCACCTGATGGCAGATGCCGTTGCCCGGCTTGGAGCAATAGATGCCGTGCTTGTGCGCCACGGTCTGTATATACTTATGATCGTCGGCATTTTCGAAGCCGGATTGCAGCGTGTTGTGGTCGATATAGGCCACCGAACGGCGGGTGCGCACCCGGTCGATGCCGATGGCTTCAAACTGCAGGTACGCCATGGTGCCGGTGCTGTCCTGCGTGAGGGTTTGGTCGATGCGCAGGGCGATTTCCTCCCCCGGCACCATCTCGCCGCTCACCAGATGCGCCGCGATAATCTTTTGCGTCAGCGTCTTGGGCATAACGTTTCGCCTCCATCTCCATGGGTCAAATATTGTATCAGTATAGTGAATCATCGAAAGGCTGTCAAGGCGAAGCCTGCCTGTTTTCCCAGCAAAAAGGGGCAAAAAAAGAGAACGCGTTCCCGCGCCCTCCCCTGCTGCTCCAGCCTTTACGCGCTGCGTTCCAAGCTTAGCTTATCGGCCACCAGCGCGATGAACTCGCCGTTGGTGGGCTTATCATCCAGCGAGCAAACGTTGACGCCGAATACCTGATTGAGCACCTCGATGCGCCCTCGGCTCCACGCAACCTCGATCGCATGGCGGATGGCGCGCTCCACCTTGCTGGCGGTGGTGTTAAAGCGGCGCGCGATGCCGGGGTAAAGCTCCTTGGTGATGCGGTTAATCATCTCGGGCTGATCCATCACCATTTTGACCGCCTCGCGCAGGAACTGATAGCCCTTGATGTGTGCCGGGATGCCGATGGTCAAAAATAGTCCGGCGATGCGCTCATCCAATGATCGTGTGGGTGAGGAGGGCGACGCCGGCAGGGGTTGCAGGTTGATGGCGCTTTGGGCGGTGCGCTTGCCCGCGATCTCCATCACCCGCTGATAAAGCACTGAGAAATCAAAGGGTTTGACCATGTAGTAACGCACACCCATCTCCACCGCGCGCGTAATAAAGTCATCACGACCCAGCGCCGTTAAGGCGATCACTTCCGGTTCCTTGGGCAAGTTCAGCTGGCGCATCTGCTCGAGCATGCTGTAGCCGTCCATCTTGGGCATGATGATGTCCAGCAGCAGCACGTCGGGCTGTGTTTCCGCGATTAGGTGAAGGGCATCTTCCCCATTGGTGGCTTGACCGACAACGTTCACGCCCTCCTGCTGCGCGAGAAACTTCGCCACAACCCCGCGAAGCTCCAGATTGTCGTCAACGATCACGATTTTCACCTGTTCCATCCGATAATTCCCCTCTTTCGCTTCTTTGCGTGCCGCCGCTCCCCCACAGCGGTTTGCACTTTCGACAAATCGCTTTCCCCAATTCGTCGAAACACGTCGATACTTGTCACTTTGCTTATGCTTTCATCATTTTTTCCTAGTATAACACACTTCCCTCGCTTTGGGAAGCCCGTCCCGCTTTTTTTCCCATAAAATATAAAAAAGCAGGAGATAAGCCATAAATGCTGGCGTTTCTCCTGCTTAGAGAAGTCAATCATGAAAATATTTCCTTACTTTGCCGAAAGCGTCCACAGGGCGGCCGCTATGCTTCCACCCATTTTTGCGAGCGTTCCACGGCGCGGTGCCAGCCATGCAGCGCCTGCTCGCGCCGCGCCTGATCCACAGCCGGAGAAAACCGAAGATCGGCGCGCCATACCGCCTCCAGCGCGGCGACATCCTTCCATACGCCAACCGCGAATCCGGCCAACAGCGCCGCGCCCAGCGCCGTGGTCTCGATGACCGCCGGACGCACCACCGGCACGTTGAGCATGTCGGCTTGAAACTGCATCAAAAAATTGTTGGCGCTTGCGCCGCCATCGACGCGCAGCTGCTGCGGAATCACGCCGGAATCCTGCACCATCGCCGTCACCAAATCAGCGGACTGATAGGCGATGGATTCCAGCGCGGCGCGCACGATATGCGCCTTGCCGGTGCCGCGCGTCAAGCCGACGATGATCCCGCGGCTGTACATGTCCCAATACGGCGCGCCTAAGCCCGCGAAGGCTGGCACCATGTAAACGCCGCCGTTATCAGCCAGCGAAGCGGCGATCAGCTCGGAGTCCGCCGCGCGCTCGATCAGGCCCATCTCGTCCCGCAGCCACTGGATGGCGGCGCCGCCGATGAACACGCTGCCCTCCAGCGCGTAGGTGGTTTTCCCGGCAATGCGCCACGCCACCGTGGAAACCATGCCGTGCTTCGAGAATACCGGCGTGCGCCCGGTATTCATCAGCAGGAAACAACCGGTGCCGTAGGTGTTTTTCATCATGCCCGGCGAATAGCAGGCCTGCCCGAACAGCGCCGCCTGCTGGTCGCCCGCCATGGCGGCCAGCGGCACAGGCCGCCCCAAAATCTCCGAATCAAGATCGCCGATCACCCCGGCGGTATCCACCACGCGCGGGAGCACCGCGCGCGGGATGTTCAGCGCGCGCAGCAATTTCTCGTCCCAATCCAAGGTATGGATGTTGAGCAGCATGGTGCGGCTGGCATTGGAGACGTCGGTTACGTGCGGATGCCCCTGCACCATATGCCATGCCAGCCAGCTATCCACCGTGCCAAAGCACAGCTCTCCGGCGGCGGCGCGCTCGTGCAGATCCAGCGTATCCAGCAGCCATGCCAGTTTGGTGGCCGAGAAGTATGCGTCGGGAATGAGCCCCGTAGTGCGGCGGATGTGCTCCTCCAGCCCTTCGGCGCGGAGTTTTTCGATATACGGCGCGGTGCGGCGGCATTGCCATACGATCGCGTTGTGTACCGGACGGCCTGTTTCGCGCTCCCACAGCAGGGTGGTTTCGCGCTGGTTGGTCAGGCCGATGGCGGCGATATCCTGCACCGGCACGTTGGCGGCCTGCACCGCGGCGCGCAATGATTCCACCTGCGTATGCAGGATGGCCATCGGATCATGCTCCACCCAGCCGGGCTGCGGATAGATCTGCGGAAACTCCATGCTGTGCTGCGCCAGCACCTGCCCTTGCTCCGAAAACACCACGGCGCGGGAACTGGTTGTGCCCTGATCCATCGCGATCACGTATCGCATTGCCGCGCACCTCCTGTGCATTTTTTGCGGATTCTAGCGAATACGCACGCCGAAGATTTTCGGCTCCGTGGTGCCGACGACGATCATATCGTTGTACGCCGCCGGGGAACTCTGAATGCTGCCGTTGAGCTGCAGCGTATGCTGCACTTGGCCGTTGAAGCCATCGAGCAGGTACAGCTTGCCGTTCAGGCCGCCCTGCACGATGTAGGAGACGCCCTCGGGCGTATAGACGGCCACGGGGGAGCTCCACGCCTGCTCGTCCAATTCCTGCGCCCACTCCGGCTGCTCGGTATCCGGATTGACGCCGGTCTCCTTGTTCAGCGCGATAACGGTGGCGTTGTCGGCGTCGGTGCGGTTGACGGTGAAGATCACCAGGTCGCCGATATCGCCCTTGCCTACCAGCGGCGAGGCGGCCACGCCATTGTGCGCGTCGTTGCCGCTCTTGGCCACCTTGACGCCGTATTCCCAGACCAGCTCACCGGTCAGCGCATTGAAGCGGCGCAGCATGGCCTTGTTATCGGTCACGTAATTGACGATGGTGCCGGTATACAGCGCCACCTCGCCGTCCGTGGTTTCCTCCAGCGCGATGCTGGCGTGGGTGCTGTCCTTGAGCTTGGTCGCCCACACGCAGGTCAGCGTTTGCATATCCACGCACTGGAGATAGCCCGCGTTATCCGCCATATAGACGTATCCGCCATAGACCGCGACGCTGGCCGGGGTGCCGTAGTTCTTGATCTTGCCGATGGTGTATTTGTAGATGCTGGTTTGCGGGTCCATGGTGACGAGCCCTTTTTCCTTATCCAGCTTGGTTCCCAGATCGACGGCGTAGAGCAGGCTGTTGTCGCCCGCGTAGATCAGCGTCTTGGAGCCGGGCACCATCAGCGGCGAGCCGTGCACCGAAGCCTCGGCTGGCATGGTGGCCAGCTTATTCTTGCCGTCCTCATAGTGCAGCTGCGTCTGATCCACCAAGTTGAAGATGCGCATGCCCGCGGTATCATCGTCCGCCTTCTTGAGCTTGTACTCGCCTTGCCCGGCGAAGAGCACCGGCACGCCGCGCGGATCGATGGCCGGGGTGCCCTCGAAGGGCGCGCCCGCGTCGATGGGATCGCGGGTCGCGATGCCATCCTTGAGATCATAGAAGTTAATCTTGCCGTCGCGCGAGGGATAGATGATCTCCACCAGCTCGGCGTTGGCCTTCTTCGCCTCGGCGATGTTCATCATTTCGCGCGCTTCCTGCGGCCAGCGAACCAGCAGCGGCTGGCCTGTCCAACCAAAGCCATAGGGCGCGGCGCTGCCGTCGGTGCTGGCCGACCAAACCTGCTCGAGCTTTTTATCCTGCACGTTGGCGGTGCCGTAAGCGGCGTTCTGGCGCTGCGGGCCGCCGCGGAAGGTAAGCACGCCGCGCACCGGCGAATACTTCGCCGGATCGCCCATCTCAACCGGGGGCAGGCTGTCGTCACGCTTGAAGCCTTCGTCGGCCTTGCCGTCGACGATTACCGCCGTAACAAACTTGAGCTTCTCCGGATCGGTTTCCTCCGTGGACGATGCCGACTTGGCCGCGTAGGGCACCGGCGTCGGGGTCGGGGTCGGTGTGGGTTCCGGGGTGGGCGTCGGCTCCGCCGTAGGCACCGTGGTTGGCGCGGGCGTGGGCTCCGGCGTCGGCTCCGGCTCAACGACCTCCGGCGTCGCCTCCACGGGCGGCGGCGCGGTCGCAAAGGCAAACTCCGCAACCCAAGGCGCGTCGCTTGCCCAATCCTTCTGCGTGCCTGCCACTACGCGAACATTGCCCGCGCTCTGCCCGGCAAGGTTCACCATCGGCAGATTCCATTGGCGCTGCCCGTCGCTCTCGTAGAGCATCGCGCCGGGGGCGGTGGAATCGATCAGCGGCTGGTCGTTGGCGTCCAGCAGCTGCACGCGCTCAACGGTATCGGAGGTCTTGACGATAAACTGCATCGCCTGCTCCGGGTTGCTGGCGTCCGGCATGCTCTCCACAGAATAAATCTTCAGCGTGGAGAGGTCGGCTTGTCCGCCAATAACGCCGGATACCAGATCCATCACGCCGTCGCGCACGCTGGGCAGGAAGAACCACGCGCCCGCCGCCAGCAAGCACAGCGCCAGCACGATGATCAGCGCGATGATGAACCCGCGCCCGCCCTTGCGGCGCGGACGGCGCTTCGTGTCATAGTCCTCATATTCGTCGTAATCGTCGTTATCGAACTCGTATTCGCTATCCTCAGCGGCAACATACGCGCGCGATTTTTTGACGTAGTCGTAGTCAAAGTCGTCTTCGTATTCGTCCTCGTCATAGCCTCTTTGGGGCGCCTTCGGAACTGCCTTCGGAACAGCCTTCGGCGCAGCCTTTGGAGCAGCCTTCGGAATATCCTTCGGAACATCCTTCGCGCGGTCGCTGACCGGCGCGGCTGGCTTCGCCGGCCTGCTCACCGCAGGCTTTTGCGGCAGCTCCTTCTCGTAAACAGGCTCCCGCTTTACGCGGGGCGCCTCCTCGCGCGCCGCGCCGCGCGCATCGCGCGTAGCGATTCGCGTATCGGAATCCAGCACTGGAGGCGGCGTACGCTCCGCTTCATCGCGCAGGTGCGCAAAACGTTCGCTCCGACGACGCCGCGCCGGAGGATTATCCGCAGGCGGCGAATAGGATGAAGCGCTATCGTTGGTACCATATCCCTCTGCGTAGCTGCGATGCGCGGATGCCTCGCCGCCCTTTTTGTCGGGATCCTGATAGGGTTCTCTCAAAGAGGCCACCTCGTTTCGTAAACATACACGCTCAGTATACTAAAGAAAACATTTTTTCTCAATGCTTTTTTCTCCTGAATAACTTAAATTTTGCATTTTTGTTATTTGATCCCGACGCTTTGCGCAGCAGCGGCGCACCCCTGCGCGCAAGCGCGCATACGATGTGGCAGGATGCGTGATTTTGAGGAGGGAGCACCGTGAACCACACCTCGCCCTACATGCTGCTCAGCGCTTTGGATGATTGGAGCGCCGCGCCTGTCGTCGACCTCCCCGCGCTGGCCGAGCGCTGGCGCGGAACACACCGGAGCCCCGCCGCGCATGCCGCACATGCCGCGCATGCCGCGCCTCTCCCCTCACCCGTCGCGCCGACGCAGGAATCCGCGCCGGTTTCCGGTCCGCGCATGCGCACGCCCGCGCCGATGTACCCACCTACAGCATACCCAAGCGGCATTCCTACATACAACTCCGCCCCGCAGCCCACACGGCACGCCCATTATGACGCCATTCTCGAGCAGCATCGCAACGCCGCCAAAAACGCCGTATTCACAAGCGCTCCGATTGAATAATAGCCCACCGCCCCGCTCGCCACACCGCGCCCGGCAAACCCGGCGGCGGCGGCCAGGCGGGCGCGCACCCTTGCCGCGCCGCCTCGATTTGCCGCGAATCCGTCGCTTCCTCCTCGCGCGGCCGCTCCGTGCCGCCGACAGCCTGTGCCGTATTCTGCGGCGCGGGTTGTTTGTGCGACGCGGGTTGTTTGCGCGGCGCGGGCGGCTCCCATTGCGTGTGCAACAGCGCCTGCAGCCGCTCCGGCTCCCCGCTCTCGCGCCCGTTGACAAACGCTTGCGCGCAGAGCACGCCGTCCTCCCGGGCAAGCACCACGCCGATTAGCGGCACCTCCCCGGCCAGCAGCAGCGTTTGCCCCGCCGCGCCGTCGGCATCGCTGCGAATCTCCCCGCAATCGCCGAGCGCGAAGGCTTCTTCGCTCACCCACAGCAGGCGATAGCGTTGGTTCGCGATCAGCCCTTCGATGTGGCAGCGCAGGCTGCCCTGCCGCGCGCCCCGCTCCCATACCACAAACCCCATGCGCGCCCCGCCCGGCGCGCGCAGCATCAGCGTCTCCCGGCGATATCCAGCCGCCATGCCATCGCCTCCCTCGGGCTATCCTATGCAGCAAAGGATGGCATAAGCCCCGCGAGAGAATCTGCCATCTGTTGTACATTTTTTCTTGCGGTGTTATAATACGGGAAAACGAGCGTCAAGGAGAGACCTGTTTCATGCAACGAAGCCTCCGCATCTTTTCCTCTGTTTTTCTTTGCGCCGCCCTGCTGGGCAGCGCCCTTCCCGCGCTGGCCATCGATATCGCCTCGACCTTTAATTCCGGCCTCACGCCCACCTCCGCCGCCACCGCCCCGGCGGAGATGCCGGTGCTGTATACCGGCGTGATGCTCCGCGATATGACGGTGCGCGAAACGCCGGATCGCGAGGCAAAGGCCATCGACACCGTGCGCCCCAACGAGAAAATCAATATTTGCAGCTTCACGCCGGAATGGGTGCTGGTGCGCACCGACAAGGGCATGGGCTATATCCTGCGCGTGCAGGTGACCAACGTGGAGCCGGTCAACCCCTCCGCGACGCTGCCCTACGGCGCGGTGAAGCACCTGCAAATCGCCACCGTCGCCACCGACACGGCGGTCTATACCACGCAGGATACCGCAGGCAGCGCTTGGGCGAACCTCAAGGCGGGCAGCCGCATCAGCCTTTGGTACATTCAGGACGGCTGGGCGAAGGTACCCTTCCAGCGCGGCATCGGCTTCGTGCCGGTATCGGCGCTGACCGATCTGACGCCGGTCTCGCCCACGGCGGAATACGCGCAGCCCGGGGATTTGATTAGCGCCTTCACCAGCTTCTACGATACGAAGCAAACCGAGCTGAACAGCGGCCGCATCGTCAACATCAGCGTGGCCTGCGGCCTGATCTCCAACGTGCTGCAGCCCGGCGAAAAATTCTCCTTCAACGACGTTGCCGGTCCTTACAACCGCCTCACCGGCTACATGCCCGCGCCGGTGCTGTACGAAGGTACGACCATGGCCGGATACGGCGGCGGCACCTGCCAGGTTTCCACCACGCTCTACAACACGCTGCTGCAAGTCCCGCAAGGCATTACCATCGTGCATCGCAGGCCGCACGGCCCCTCGGGCGCCAAGTACGTGCCGCACGGTGTAGACGCCGCGGTGGGAACGCCGACGCAGAATTTGATCTTCGAGAATGCCTATCCCTTCCCGGTGCGCATCGACGCCTATGCGCAGGACGGCGCGCTGTTCGTAGCGCTTTATAAGATATAACATAACTTTTATATCATAAATTTTATATCACAATAATCCCCCGGCTCCGCCGGGGGATTCAGCGTATCGACAAAGTAGTCTGATGCGTAGAGAAGGATTCCAAAGGGCGAGCGATAAGCCCTTTGGCCGCCCTTCGCAAAGGGCGGAATTCCTTACAAAACCTTTCTTCGAGGCATTTTGCATCTGCGGATGTGACCAGGGCTTTGCGATCGCCTTGGACCTTCGCAGCCCATCAACAAAGTCAGACCGTCGAGAAATGTCCAGATGTGGGCGAAGCACAAGCGTGTCCGCAGGAGGCGTACACTGGTACGCCGACAAGGCGCGCGCTGGGCTGAACCCGCAGATGGGCGTTTCTCGACGGTCTGGAATCCCCCGGCTCCGCCGGGGGATTGTTGCATTGATTCAGTTA
>JAVBMD010000041.1:0-28707 GCA_031552825.1 Eubacteriales bacterium | reverse complement strand
GGAACTGCCCGGAGATGGTGACGCTAAACTGCGCATCCGAGAGCAGCCGGACGCCGCCGAAGCGCGCTTTGGCATCGCCCTGGCGGACGCCGTCCACATACGCCTGGAACCCGACCAAGTGCGCCAGCGCGCCGGGCACGGAGCCCAGATCGGTCATGCGCGGGTCCGACAGCAGCAGCGCCGAGAACACATAATCCTTGGCGGTCAGCGCGCTGCCGTCGCTGAATTTGAGGCCGTCCTTCAGGGTGAACTGGTAGGTCCTGTTGCCTTCCGCTTCGTCGGTCAGCATGGCGTCCACAAGCACGCTCATGTCCAGCGAGAAATTGCCCTCGCCGTTGAACGCCACGGTGGAATATCCGTGGATGAGCGCGCGCACGTCCATATCGGCGGTATTGTTTCCCCACATATCGGTAAAGAAATCGCCGGTGAACTGGACGAGCGTGCCGATGTTTAAACAATCCGTGGCGCGCTCCGCACCCGCCGGGAAACCCGCGCCAAGCAGCATCAGGCAAAGCGCGCACGCGATCCATTTTTTCATGGTGTCTTCCCCTCTCGCATCGGATACTCCTAGAACCCCCATGCAGCCGCTATTCGATGCTATCCCCCACGTTCAGGCTGCCCATGCCGGCGCTTAGCGGAATAGCGGCGTCCGCGATGGTTTCAGGAATCTCGCCGCCGCCGACCAAATCGTAGTATACGCGGATCACGTTCAGCTCATCGTACATGGTCAAGCCGAACGGCACCGTTTCGACGCTCTGGAGCGCATAGCCGGACTTGATCTTATCGGCATACTTGCGAACCACTTCGCCGTAAACACGCCCGGCATAGCGCTCGGTTGCCGACGCATCCAGCTTGCCGTTATAGTAGTACTCCACGCGATACGCAACGTTCTGAACCCGATTGTAGTACACGCGAATCACATTCTGCGATTTATCGGCCGTCAGCGCAAGCGGCAAGCCTTCGCCACGCTCGAATACGAATCCCGGCAGCGTCGCGGCATTGATGCGCTGATTGATATCGCTTATCACGTCGCCGACCTTCATGCCGCCGACGGAGTCCACGTTGCCCAAATCGTATCCATCGCCCTTGGCGTTCTGGTAATGATATTCCACGGTATAGCCAATACCGCCAGCCCGCTCGTAGTACACGCGGATCACGTTGTTCTCTTCGATCAGGCCGATGGCCAGCGAGGATGCGTTATAATCCGCGCCGTACTGCACACGGCCAAAGGCAAAGCCGGTCCTGGGCTTCTCCGGATAGCCGCTCACCGTCGCGCCGAGCGTTTGGTTGGCGTAGGCGGCGGTATGCTCCAGCGTGCCCGCGTAATAATACTCGACGCGGTACGAGAGGTCGTTTCTGGGCAGGATCTGAATCACGCCGCTCTTTTTGGTGACCTCATAGTTGGCCGAAACATCCGTGCCGCCGCGCTCCACGCTCACCTTGCCCACGAGCACGTCGTTGAAGCCGATTTGGGTTCTGGCATTGCCCGTCAAAACCACATTGGTCACGGCGTCGCCGCTCGCCAAATCGCCCGCTACCGCATAATGAACCCCGTGCGGCTGTCCGTCATACGGGAAGGACTTCGATTCGGCGCTCACGCTCAGCGCGCGCTTGGCGATGGTCAGCTTTCCGCTTACATACTCGATGCTCTGGTATCCGGCGGTAACGTCCTTGCCCGCGGCATCCAAAATCCGCGCGCCTGCGGGGATCAAGTCATAGGCGCCAGCGTTCACGCCCTCGCCGGAGACGGTTACGCCGCTTACGTGGTCGCCGGGCAGCAACCCGGTAACGTCATATCCGTCCGCGCCGTGCTTCGCGCCATCATAGTTCGCCTTGACGCTCCTCGCGGCGATGCGCACGATGCTGCCCTTGGGGAGGATGGTTAATGTGCCGGGCGTCAGCGTCAGGCTGTAGTTCTTGGTAACGTTTCTATTTCCCCACGAGATGGCGGGAGGGCTCGAGGAATCAAACGTAACATCATACCTGCCCGGATCCCTCCGCGCCGCGCCAGCCAGCTTGACATGCGCCTCGTGGTTATCCAGCAGACCGCTGCTCTTAAAGCCCACGGTATGTTCCTGCCCGTCATACGGGAAGCTCAAGCTGTTGATCGCAATCGTCGCGGGTCGCCGCGTAATGGTCAGGCTGCCCTTGACGTAGGCGATCTTCGCGTAGTACCTGACCACCTTGCCCTGTGCGTCCACGATGGTCGCCTCGGCGGGGAGCAATTCGTAAGTACCCACCTCATCGCCGCCGCCGCTGATGTTCAGGCTCTGCAGTGTGTCGCCGGGATGCAACCCGGTTACCGTATACTCGGTACCCCTGTGATCTTGCCCATCGTAGCGGAAAGTCGCGTCCTTGGCGGTAACGATTACTTCGGCGTCGCTCATGACCACAGTAACCTTTCCGGTCACCGGCGTAATTGTGTAGCAGCTGGACACGTCGACATCGCCGCGCATAACCTTCACGGCTCCGACGCTTATCGTCTGCTCGCCTACTTGCGCGCGGGCATTGTTCAGCAGCTCGACGCTGCTCACGGTATCTCCCGCCACCAGATCGCCGGAGACCTGATAAGAAGTGACCGCGTGCGGCGCATCGTCAAACAGGTAGCTGCCGCTATCCGCCTTTACGGTGATGTCGAGCGGCAGGACGGTAATCGCGCCCGTGCCCGCCGTAATGGCATAGTTGGCGGTAACCTCCCCCGCGCCCAGCACCCGAACCGAGGCCACGCTTACGTCGTTGCTGCCCGCCAGCATCCTCGCGCCGCCATCCAGCGTAACCTGCAGGGTTTGCCCCGGCACCAGCCCGTTGGCGGTATAAGACACCTTTTGCTCTTGGCCGTTGTACCGGAAGGTTTGGGTTTCAACCGCGATGTGCAGCGGTCGCGCGGTCACGGTCAGCTTGCCTTTTGCGGTGGCGTCCACGATATAGTTCGCGTCGGCGGCGCTTCCGCCGCTGGTAATCGAAACGCTCTGGATGGCAGGCTCGCTATCGCCCACATCGGTGCGCTTGTTGTCGGCCAGCGTAACGCTGAGCTGGTCGTCGCCCCATAGCTGGCCGCTTACTACCCGGTAACCGCTGACGGCATGCTCCGTGGCATCATACTCGAAGCTGCCCGAAGCCGCGCCGACGGACAATTCCGCCTTGGTGATGGTCAGTTTGCCGCTGGCGATGGTGGGCTGGTATAGCGCATCAAAGCTTTTGCCGCTGGCAAGCGCCGGGGTGCCGCTGACGGTCACCTCATAATCCCCGGCGTTCTTGCCGGAAGCGGTGGCGCTAAGCCCTGTCAGCGTGTCGCCGGAAAGGTCGGTGACGATACCGGAAAGCGTTTGAGTTTGCCCATTGTATCCTCTGCTGCCGGATGCGCCGGAGATGCTGACCGGTTTCTTGTAGTAGAAAATGATTTCATCGCCGTCGCCGGTAACGGTAAGATACTCGCCGCAGTCGGCCTCCGGGCTGGCGAACCCAGCGACGGAGGGCGCGGACACGCTCATCTCGCCGGAGCCATTGGTATATACCTTGTCGCCGGGCTTTGCGTTCGCGAAGCGAACCGTATCGGAAGCCTGAATCGCGCCGTTCTGCCCCATCCACTTGTAGCGAATGGTCACCACAGCCTCCGCGGCGCGCAGCAGCATGGCGTCGTCATACTCGGTTGTTTCAGCGCCGCGCAACGCGATGTAATCCGACTTGAACTTGCTGTTCTGATAATCGTCGTTGTCGGTGTCGGTCACGTCATAGTACTGCCCTTGCCCTACGGTGTTCACCGCTTTGAGATCCAGCGTAACGGCGGCGGTTTTGTCGGTGTTGTCGATGGTGAGCCGCAGCACGTCGTCGACATCGCCCCGATAGCTCAGCGGAGCGGAAATCACTTCCCAGCCATCCGCCACCTGCCTCTCGAACATGGTGATGTTGCTAGAATGGTCGGCAATGATGTAACGGCCATTGATGTTCTTCTGCGTTACGCGAACGATCACGGTGGCTACGTTGCCGTCGTTGGGATCCGGGGTCAGCGCCTGCGTCACCTCGCCGGACAACGCAGCGGGGGTATTGTCCACCGGCACGGCGGAAGCAAAGCGCGCCTGATCCAGCAACTGCGTCACGGCGGAATAGAGCTTGTAGCCCTCGGGATTGGTTTCCGGATCGGGCGCCTCGGCATAGCTGAGGTCAGCCATGCGAAGCTCGCCGGTTTTGTCATAGTTGTAGTTGGACGCCACGCGCAACTCTGGCGGCAGGCTCTCGTTGAGGAAGGCGGCGATGGCCTCGGCGGTAGCGCAAGCGGCATCGTTGGCGCTAAGCCCCAGCGTGCTGTTGGGGAATCCGCTGGCCAGCAGCGCGCGAATGCCCTGTGCCTGGCTCTCGGGCAGCATGCTGAGGTAACCCTCGAGTCCGCCTTCGGTCTGATTTGCTTCGAAGGTGCCTGCCATGCCGTTGTACGGGCCCTGCTGATTGTTCATCATGCCCGCAAAAAAGATCTCGGGCTGTATCCGGTATACGGGATACAAGTTGTCTGCCAAGACGCTGGATGCCAAGGGCGCCTCGCCGGAGCCGCTGTTGTAGCTGCCCTCGGAATACAGCATGGCCACCCGCGCGCCTTGCGCGGTATTGTCCGGCACCTCACCGTTCTCCAGCGCCTGCAAGAAATCGTCGGGCAGGCGGATGGTCACGTTGGAGCCGGTGTTTTTCGGGTGTACCAGCGGCAGGATATCCGCATAGCCGAGGCGGGTATTGTATAGCTCGATGACACTGCGCCCATCTCCCGCCATGCCGTCCATCAGATTCTCGACGGTTTCCGGATCCAGCTTCATGCTGGTCAGATTGAAACAGTTGGAGAACTTGAACACGTCCATCTTCTGGCGGCCGAACGAGCCGGGCGTATTGATGGCGACGCGCTCCAGCGCCGGGCAATGATCCGCGGCCAGCACCGCGAGATTCGGCATGGCGCTGCCCGAAAGATCCAGCGAGGAAATATTGGTGTGATCCAGCCGGAGTTCCACCAGCGACGCAGGCAGGCTCGCCTGCGCAAACGCGCCGGTGATCGGATTCTGGAACAGGTGCAGCTGCGCCAACTTGGGCAGGCCAACCTCATCGAGCGACGGGAAGGCGCTCAGCTGGGTGCCAGTGATGATGAGTTTCTCCATATCGGGCAGCACGCAGCCGCTGGCAAGCTCAAATGCCGTAAACGCGGCAAAACCGGTCAGATCCAGTTGCTCGAGATAGACGCCGGGCCGCGCGCCCGCGCCCAGCTTGAGCGACTGGAAGGTATTCTTGTCCAGCCCGGCCAGCGGATCATAGTCGCCGCCAGCCAACGCGCGCAGCGCCGTTGGCACAGGGTTGCCTAGGTTCAGGCAGGAGCCGTCGCCGATGTGCAGGCTCGTTAGCTCCGCGTTGTCCTTCTGGAAGCGGTACAGGTTCGGCGCGGCATTTGCCCCGGTTTCGATCTGCGAAAACACGGTGCCCGCATCGGGGTAGAACATCTTTAATCCCGGCATGGAGTTTGCCTCCAGCACGATCTTGCGGATAGGGGTATTGTGAAGCTCGATGCTCTCGATCTTCGGCATGGTATACCCATTGAACTTGATCTGGCTTAGGCTGGTGGTTTCGTAGCCGGGCAGGTAGCCCGCGCTCAGCGGCGCAACGCTAAGCTCGACCAAGTTGGGCAGCGTCGGGCTGCCCGGCGAGCCCGCTTGGATATCCAGCGTAGCCATGGCTCTCTGACCCTTAATCTGCAGGCGTTGCAGCTGGGGCAGCTCGCCGTTCTGGATGGTAAACGCGCCGCCGTTATCGGCGCAGAAATCGTCCATACTTTCGGCGCGCAATTGCGTGAGCTTGGCATATCGGCCATCGCCGAGCGCCAGCGAGCGGATGCCGGAATGGCTGATGTCAAGGCTGTCGATGTTGGCCAGCGCGCTCGGCGCGACACCGATGCCCTGCAGCGCGGGACAGTCGTTGAGCTTGAGGTCTTTCAGGCCGCCCAGCGCACCGTCCTCCGCCTCGAACTGTATGAGTTGCGGGTTGAAACTGCTATCGACAGCGGCGGGCAGCGGCAGGCTGTTCGCGCCGAACACCAGCGATTCCAGCACCGGCGCGTTGTTGAGCAGCAGCGTCTTGCCGCCCGCCCCGCCGTTGCCGACATACAAAGGCAGCGTATTCGCGCCAAAGCGCAGCGCTTTCAGCGTTGCGGCAGGCAACGTAAGCTTGGTGGTGTTTTGCAGCGAATCGTCGGGGATCGCGAGCTCCTCGATGGCTGTGCCTTCCAGATACAGCTCTTTGAGCGCGGCCATGCCCGCGAGGTTCGCCTCCAGCTGGGTCATGCCGGGTTGCGTGCCGAAGTTCAGCACGGACACCTTCTCCAGCGCGCTGCCGCGGGTGATAAAGCTGGTCAACTGATTGCCGGGCAGGGCGGACATCGCCGCAAGGAGCTTGAACGCGCCCTCCTCCGCCTCAAACTCTTTTAGGCTGGCGGCGCCGAAAAGCAATGGACTGGAGGCGCCGGTGTAGCCCGCGCAGCTGTCCTTGCCGAAGTACAGCTTGCCGATCTCTGCGTTGTTGAGCTTAAGGCTGCTTAGCTTGGGCGCGCTGCCTTGGCCGAAGGAGATGAGGCCAGCGGCCGCGTTGCCCATATCGATGGTACCAGCGCTGCCCAGTGCGTTCACTCCGAATTGAAGCGCTTCGATGTGCTTGCTGTAGGCCAGCGACATTGTGACGAGGCTTTTCAGCGCGCCGTCGCCAACGGTCAGGTTCTTCAGCGGGCTGCCGGAGGCGCTGTTGGTGCAAAAGTTCAGCGCGGTTAGATTGGGCAGCGCATCCGCGCCGATGGTGAGTTGTTCCACCTTGCAGCTATCCGCCGTGGCGCTGCCCAGCGTCAGCGTTTTCAGCCCGGGCAGCATATCCTTGTCGATTGCCAGCTCGGTCAGGCCGCTTCCCGTCAGGGTCAGCGTGGTCAGTTTTGCGAACGAACCGTTGCCGATGGACAGCTCCTTCAGCTCGGTGTAGTCGCTCAGGTTCATCAGGGCCGCCGTGCCGCCGAACGAATTCTCGCCAACGACCAGGCTGCGCAGCGGCGGAATCACCTTGATGCCGCCGCCCACGCCGGGCTGGAAGGTCAGCGTGGTGATCTTGCCGAACGAGTTGTTGCCTACCTGCACGGTCTCCATCACATCGCTGAAACCGAACCGCGACGCGGCGTTCAGCGAGTTGTTGCCGACAATCATCGTCTTAACCGGCAGCCAGCCCTCGGCAGGGTGCCAGCAATCGTAAGAATTCATCACGTTGTCGCCCACGATCAGCGTGGCCAGCTTGAAACAATCCCAAAGCTGGAAGCCGCCGCTGGCCACCAATGGGCAGGTATTATCACCGAAGGAGAGCGTGGCCAGCTCGTAGTTCTCCGCCATGTCCAGCATCGTGCATTTTTGCAAGGTGCCGCTGGGCACGGTTAGCTCCGTCGCAGGCAAGTGGCGCATATACAGCTTTTGCAGCTGCCGCATGCCGCCCGTCGCGAGAAAGTTCATGTCCATCATTTTTGTGTTGGTGATGTACAGCGTTTCGAGCGCGCCCAGCGAGCCTTCGCCGACGGTGAAGCGGGACAGTGCGTTGTTGCTCAGCGTCAGCGCCTTGACGCTGCCCAGAGCGTTCGCGCCGATGACCAACTCCTCCAGCGGCGCGTTGGCGTAGGTTGCGAACGCGAGCGTGGTGAGCTTATTGAGGGTATTATCGCCGATGGTCAGCGAGGTAATATTCGACCGGTTTCCCGTGCCGCCGCCCAGCACAAGCGCCAGCAGCTCCGGTAGCGCGCCCTCGTCGATCGTCAGCGTGGTCAGGCTGGTGTTGGTCAGCGTCAGGCTGGTCAACGCACTCAAAGAGCCCGCGCCGATTTTCAGGCCGGTCAGCTTTGTGAGGTTGACAAGGCTGAGCGAGATTAGATTCTTTAGCGCGCCCGCGCCGATATCCAATGCCTCGAGGGTTACCGGCAACCCCAGCGTAGTGGTGGCATTTAGCGCGCCCTCGCCGATGTTCAGCTTGGTCAGGGCAGCCGCGCCCGTCACGGTGAAGCTGTTCAGCTTGGGCAATGCCCCGTCGCCGATAGCGATCGTGATCAGTTCCGCGCTGTTGGTCACATCCAGCCTGGTGACGGCCGCGAAGCCAGCACCGGAAACGGTCAGCGCAGAACCGGAAAGCGCCTGTGTCGTCAGCGTAGCCAGCGCGCCCATCGCGCCGCTGCCGCAGGCGATCTGCGACAGGCTCGTGCAGCCGAGCAACGTAAGCTTATTGGCGATCGGCATAGCGCCCGCGCCGATCTCTAGGCTGGCGAGCCGGGCATTGTTGCTCAAATCCAGCGTGAGCAGGTTGGGCAGCAGGTTCGCGGGGATGCTCAACGTGCCGATCTCCGTAGCCTTCCAATTGAGCACGGTGATGGCGGACAACGCGCCGTCGGTGAGAAAACCAACGTTGAGGATGCCGGAGTTGTCCAGCGTCAGCGTTTTGACGTTCGGAAAGGCGCCCGCCTTGATCGACAGGTTTTCGCTGGTCAGCTTGGCGCACTTCGACAGGTTTAGCGTGGTGTATGTCGCGGCGGAGAAGGAGCCTTCGCCGACGCTTAGGCGCTCCAGCGGGTAATCCGCCACGTTGATGCCCGCGATGGAGCCGCACGCGTTCAGCGAATTCTTCCCAATCGCAAGGTTCCGCATGTAAGAACCCACATTGAACGTCGTCGCCTTGTTCAACGACTCATCGCCCACCGTCAGCGAATCCATTTGGTAGGGAGACGAGGCGAGGCTAAAGGTCACATAGGCCTTCATCGCGCGGTCGCCAACGTGCATTTCAGTCAGCGAGGAGACGCCAGAAAGCCTGAGCGAGGTCAGCGCCGCGGCGGAATCGTCCGCAAAGGTCAGCTTTTTCAGGCTCACGCAGCCCGACAAATCCAGCGTCTTCATCGCGTTGAGGGCATTGCTGGGAACCGTCACGGAGGTTGCCGGGAGGTTGAGCGCATTTAGCGTAATCAAGGCGGGCAGTGCGTCCGTACCGAAGCAATCCAGATCCGTCAACCCCGTGTTGGAAACGGTCAGCGTCTGCAGCTTGCTTAGCGCGCCGCTGCCGAGCGAAATCGAAGCTAGATTCGTGTTCTTGCTCAAATCCAACGCGTTGGTGGTGATATTCACCAGCGAGTTGCTGCCGACTGAAAGCTTCGATAGCGACGCGCCGCCGGAAACATTCATCACCAGCTTGTTGACCGCGTTACAGGCATTCGCGCCGAACGTCAGCGTGGTCAACGCGGCGTTGGACAGCGTCAGCGTGCCCGCGGTGGAGGTCGGCAGCGCGTTGTCGCCAAAGGTGATCGAGGATGCCGCCACGTTCGCAAGGTTGAGCGAAGCAAACTTCGGGAGCGCGTATGCGCCGATGTATAGGCGGCCCAACCCGCCGAATTTCAGTCCGCTAGCGGTGTTCAGCGCAAAGCCGACGCAGGTTTCGGCATCCGTGCCCGCGCCATCCTCGAGCCGCAGATCGGAGATGCTCGCCCCCGACATATCCAGCGTGGTCATTGCGGGCAGCGCTCCGGCACCGATGGACAGGCTGCCGATGCCGCCCTTGAGCGTCAGCGTGGTTACCCTTCCCAAGGCGGCCGTGCCGAAGCTGAGGTCGCCAACGCCGCTGATCGTCAGCGCGGCGATGCCGTTATCCGCCAACGCACCCGCCTCGAACGACACACTGCTCGCGCCGTCCACGTTCAGAGCGGTCAGGCTTGGCAGCGCGCCAGCCGGGATGCTGTACGACCCGCCGCAGCCGGACAGGTTCAGGCTGCCCAAGTTCTGGTAATTCCCCGCGTCAATCGCGAAGCCGTTGGACAGCGGCTGATTGGACAGGTTGATGCTGGTCAATCCGCCCATGCGCGCAAGGTATCCGGTTGAGCGCATGTCGGATACGCCCGCGCCCGCAGGATGGAACGCGGCGATCGATTGGGCTTGCTCCAGCGTAACTTGCGTCAGGTCCGCCTCCGCGCCGAAGAGGGAACGCAGGTATTCGAATGTTTGCGGTTGGCTGCTCTGCAGGTCAAGATACTCGTCTATCGTCAGGAAAGACCCCTCAACCATCTGCACAACGGGCACGCCAAGCATGTCCATCATGAGCCCTGCCATCATCTCATCGGCCACAGGGGTCGCATCCGAATCCATGGTCGCCTCCGGATCCAATGTCGCCTCTGGATCCGAGGTCGCATCCGGATCCAATGTCGCCTCTGGGTCAGGGGGCGCACCGGGGTCGGAGGGCTCGTCAGGGGCGTCCGCCTTCCCCTTTGCCTGCCCGCCGCTCTGGTCGATTATGCCTAGGTGCAGATTCTCCGCCTTGGCATCTTCCGCCGCCAAGGTCAACACATTCGTCCGATAACTCAAGGGATCAAAGGCCGATTGGCCCGGGCGCGGCTCCGTCGGGCGCAGGCCGCTATCCAGATCCACGGCGAGCACGTAGTCGCCGGGCAGCATGCCCTCGAAGCAATACCAGCCGTCGCTGTCAGAGGTTCCGCTCATCAACTCCGTAAATCCGTCGCTCAACGGCGGCGCGACATCGGGAATTTCGGTGGTCTCACCGCCCGCCACGGCAGCCTCCGCCTCGGGTTCCGGCGCCTCTTCTGCCGCTTTTCCGGCATTATCTTCCTGCGCCTCTTGGTTTTGATGCACCGTTTCCGGCTCCGGCGCGGGTTCTGCTTGCGGTGCTGGCGCGGGGGGCGGCGCTGGCTCCGATGTCGGCCCTGCCGTCGGTACATGCGCTGTCGCGGTTGGCGCGGATGTTGCTGTGTGCTCCGGCGACAAAGTGGCCGTCGGCGTGTGCTCCGGCGTTGCTTCCGGCGCGATCGTCGCCTCGGGGGTGGCGTCGGTCATGGCGGACGCGCCCGCGAGCAGGATGATTCTCACGCCCGAAAGCACCGTTTCGTCGTCATCCATTTTGCCGTTCGCGTTGGCATCGTGCCATACGATGCCCGCGATGCGCGAACCCGAGGATTCGCCTAGATCCTTCCTTTGCGCTTGCGCGACGGTAATGCCCTGATTCGCGGCTGATTCCGCGTTAGAAACCGTCCAGCCAGACGCATGCGGCAACGCACCGAACGGTTGCGTCAAAAGCGCAAGGGAAAGCAGCGTGCTAACCATCATTTTTCTCATTTGTAACATAAATACTTTCTCCTGCATTTCAAAGGATGAATCCCATATTTACCCATCTTTCCTAGCGCCTTATAGTGTAACACACTGGTAATCGAAAATAAACTCTGTTGTGGCGGTATGAATAATTATTTTATATAGAATTTGTCGTAACATAAAATGTAATCCGCCGCCATGGGAATACGCTGCGTAAAACCCGTCTGTCCGTTCATGTGCCTATCCTAAACGAATGTGCGCCATCCGCATATGATAAAGCGAAAAGGAGGCGCCATCCATGCTGACAAGTCGTAACCAAGTTCTGTTCGGCATACGCCAAACAAACAGATACAATGTTTCCTGCGGTACCCCGATCATGAATTTCCTGCCCCCGCCTGCCTGCCCCGTCCAACGTTCCCACTGCAATCTAGGTTGCCCGCCCTGCCGATGCCCTGTCTGCGAAATCCGCATCACCGGGCCGCGAAACGGCAGTGACGCCGATCCCACCGACCCGATCACCGGAAAGGGAACGCCCTTATGTCGGGCGGAATTGTACATTGACGGCGTGTTCGTTGGGTACGTGCCCATCGATGCAAACGGGAATTGGATCTACCGCCCGCCAACACCGTGGGCACCCGGGCGTCATTGCGTGCGGGCAATTTTGCGTTGCGCCAATGACACTTCCACCTACCCACCCGAGGACACCTCTTGTTTCCAAGTCCCCGGCGGCCCGGAAATCCAAATCACCGGGCCTGACGACGGCGGCAACGCCGATCCGGAAGATCCCGTCACCGGCACCGGCGAGCCGGGCTGCGAGGCGGAGCTCTTTATCGACGGCATCCCCGTGGGACGCGTACCCATCGACGCCAACGGCAACTGGATCTATGAACCGCCAATTCCTTGGACCGGCGGACGGCATTGCGTGCGCGCCATCTTGCGCTGCCCTGACGACACAAGCCCAAACCCGCCGGAGGATACCTCTTGCTTTGATGTGATCGTTCCGCCTTGCCAAGTGCCGGATATCGACATTCCGGAAAACTTGGCGGTAATCCCCACCGGCCAGCCTTCGATCACCGGGCGCGGCATCCCCAGCTCCACCGTCAGCGTGTGCTTGCAGGATGCGCAGCAAACGACGCTGTTCTGCCAAAATGCGCACGTGTTCGAAGATGGTGAATGGGGCATCCAATCGCCTATCGTGCTGCCGGATGGCACGTATACCGTGATCGCCACGCAATTGGGCGCCAACTGCATCCCCGCGGAGGCATACCGTTCATTCTCCGTATTCACGATCGACACCAGCTTCTTTGAAGTCAATCTGATTTCGCTCCGGCGCGGACCCGTGTTCCGTACGGTGGACACGGTGATGACCGTCAATACCTTCGTGCCGCGCACGCTGGACATTTACTATGTGCTGCTGGTTCCGGGGTTGCCCATTCCCACGCCGGCCGAGATCGCGGGCTACAACAACGCCGCTACCCTGACCGATGGCGGCGCGGTGCGGGGGCGGTTCACCATCCCCATCAATCCGGGGCTCACCACGCTACCCTTCACCCTGACCGGCAAGGAAAACATCTTGCCGCTGCCGCTGGAGACCGGCGTGATGGATGGCTTCAACTACGACATCTATGTAACGGTATCCGTCGACGGAGGAGCCACGCTCAGCGGCGTCCTGTCCTTGTTCGAGTCGGCGATTGGCATGCCTTTCGCCTCCGGCAACGGCGTTGCGGGTTCTCCGTTCTTTGTGCGCATGTGTACCCCGGCGGAGATGGCGTTCTATCCCGACCTGACCCAAGGGAACCCCGGCAACCGGGCAGGCGTGACAGAAAACGCTCGCATTCTGGACAACATCGAGGGCATGCAAGCGCTCTATGACCAGACCGGCGGCGTACACGGCATGCCCGACAGCCTTGCGCTGGTTTACAGCCTGGACAGCGCGTTTGATCTGGGCAACTACGCCTCCGCTTGGGGCGGCAACGGCTGGCGGCCCATCGGCAACGTGGATGCCGCGCTGGTTTCGCCGCCGCTTTCCGGCGGGCACGTGTTCACCGGCATCGCGCAGACCCCGCCGGGCGGCGCCACCATCAACGACCTGACGATCAATGCCACGGCCACGGCACAAGCGCCGGTATTGGTGCGCGGACTGTTCGGACAGGTGCAGAACGTCAACCTCACGGGCTTCACATTGGCCAACACGTTCGTCGAAGCTTCGGTCACCGGCTCCACGAACGCGACACTGACCGGCAAGATCGGCCCGCTGGCGGGCTATGCCGTGGGCGGGCAAATCAGCGACATCCTGCTCATCACCGCAACGATCAATGCGGGGCGCGCCGCAACCGGAACCAATACGATTTTTGTAGGCGGCATGATCGGTTTGGTGCAGGGCGTCAGCGATATCAGCAGCATTACCGCCAACCAGATTACCGCGACCGAGTTGACCGCAATGGCCACCATCACGGGCGGCCTGATCGGCAGGCTGGATCAATCGGGTACGAACACCTTTATGCAGGGCGTGCTCATGACGCAGATCAGCGTGAACGCCTACCAGACGCTGGGTGGCACAGTTGGCGAACTCAACAACGGCATCTCACTGATGAGCGGGGTTACCGTAGACGGCTTAGCGCTCACCCACGGCGGCTTCCGGGTCGGCGGTATCGTCGGCACGCTGACCGCCAACAGCGCCTCCGTACTGCAGAACCTAAGCGTAACCAACCTCCTCGTTGGGCCGGTCAATCCGCCTACCACCACCGGCTACTGCGGCGGCCTGATCGGCAATACCACACAGACCGCGCCCCTTACCGTGCAGGATTCCGAGGTGCTCACCGGTGTCATCAACTCCGGCGGCCGTGTCGGCGGCGCGTTCGGCTCGCTTAACGTGGGCGCGGCCGGGTTTGTCGTCCGCAACGTCGGATCCGCCGCAGATACCCGCCCCAACAACGGCCCGGCGGGCGGCTTCATTGGCCGCATCGACATCAATACCCAAATCGCGTCGGCGCTTCTGGTAGAGAATTGCCGCGTGACCGCCGCGACGCTCACCGTAACCAGCACCAACCCCTCCAGCGCCTTCGTCGGCGGCTTTGTCGGCATGCTCTCCGCCGGATCCGGCGCGTCCGGCGCGACCACGACGGTGCTGTCCTTTGTGGACTGTTTCACGGCAGCTTCCGTTTCCCATCCCTTCGGCACGAACACCGGCGGGTTTGTCGGCTCGGCGGCGATCTCAAGCTACCTGCGTTGCCGCGCAACCGGCAGCGTCATCGCGAATCAAAACGTCGGCGGCTTTTGCGGCAACGGCGCAGGCAATTCCGCCATCACCGATCCAACCTTGTCGACGCTGCAATTCGTGCTGTGCCAGGCGCGCGGCAACGTGACCGGCACCGATACCCGGCTTTTCGCCAACGTCGCAACGGGCGGCCTCATTGGCTCCGTTGCCTACGCGCTGGTCGATCGCTGCTTTGCCTCCGGCACCGCTATTACCGCCGGTGACGACACGGTTGCGGGGTTGGTGGGTCAAAGCGCAAATCGGCTGCTGATTCAAAACTGCTACGCGCTCGGCGCGGCAAGCAGCCCGAACGACACCGTCGGCGGGCTGATGGGCACCGGCGCAGGCACCCAAATCGACAATTGCTACGCGACCGGCGCAGTCACCGCTTCAAGCGGCGCGGGCGGGCTGATCGCGAGCCTATCCAATAGCGGAAGCGACGCGGGCAGGCTGGCCGCTTCCTTGGCGCTCAATCCTTCCGTCACTTCCACAACCCTCGGCGCTCGCACCCATCGCGTCTGCGCCTTGCTGGGCAGCGGCGCGCAACTGGTCTCCAACTTCGCGTTGAGCACCATGACGCTCACCGCCGGCGGCGTTCCCGTCATCCCGGTCAGCGATCCCAATGGCCTAGACGGCCAATCCCTCGACCCTGCCAACCTGCTTACCACCATTACCACCTTGGGCTGGAACACGACGACGGTATGGGATACCTCCACCATCGCCACGTTGGGCAGACCGACGCTGTTCAACAACCCCGAGGCATAAACCGACAATGCAAGAACGCCCCTGCAAGCAGCAAGGGCGTTCTTGTATTCATTTTCTTTCAGCACAACGAAAAAACTACTCCGGCAACCCCATCACGCCGCCTTCGCGCCCGGTCAATCGCGATGCATAAGCCTCGCCATAGTCCTTAACCAACACGTCGTATGCTTCGCGCATCCGTATCGGGCGCGTGCTGGTATTGTGCGCATCGGTGGCCACCGCATCGACCAAGTGGTCGCGGAGCAGCTTTTTGCAAAACCGGTTCACGCGAAATCCCTTTCCCGCTAGGATCGTCGCGCAATTGATCTGGTATCGCACCTCCATTTGCGCTTTCAGCGCATAGGCTCGCCGCGGATGATGCGCGAGGCATTCATACCGCTCGACATGCGCCAAGATCGGCCGGAATCCAGCGCGCAGCAGGGATAAGGCTGCTTCGGATAGCGCCTCGAACCGAATATCCGGAGAAAACTCAACCAGCACAAAATCGGTGTTCGCCAAAGTGGGGATTTGCCGCTCCTTCAGCAATCGGCTGGTCGCTTCCGTGTAAAAGATTTCCGCGCCGGGCAGCACTTGGATGTCCGGCAATTCGCGCGTGCAATACGCCGTGATCGTCTCAAGCTTGCGATGGTATGCCTCTAGGTCGAACGCCTGTATGCCGGGGGTGACGTGCGGGGTCGCGATGACCGTGCCGATACCGTTGCGGCGTGCGTCTTCGAGCATTGCGCGTGTCTTTTCAAAAGTCGTCGGTCCGTCATCTGTCGCATAAACCAAATGTTGGTGGATGTCGGTAAAGTCATTCACTGGGGAGAACCGTCTGCCTGCTCAGCGGGCGGCCTTTGCGTTTTCTTTCGCGCTACCTTCATCGCGTTCGCGTTGTAATGCGTGTAGTACGTCTTATTATAGTAACGCTTATTGCTGTAGGTGCTCAACTCTACATTGTTCAGCACAGCGCCCAGCACCCTGCACCCGGTCCGCTCAATCTGCCGCTTCGCGTCGCTGAGCTCCCGCCTGCTGGCCTTGTTGTAGGACACGATCATCAGCGTCCCATCGCAGGACTTGGCAATCTCCGCGGCATCGATGATGATGCCCACCGGCGGCGCGTCCACAAGCACAATATCAAAGGTCTCGGCCAATTGATCGAGCATCGCGTGCATGCGCATCGTGCTCAGCAGCGACAAGGAGTTCGTTACGCTGCAGCCCACCGGCAGCATATACGCGCCGTCAATATTGGTGGCATACAAAACATCCTCAAGCGAGCACATGCCCGCCAAGTAATGCGCCAGCCCTTGTTCCTTTTCATCGCTGGTGCGAACGCCGTAGCGGCTCGAAAGCATCGAGCGCCGCAAATCCGCATCCACCAAGACAACCCGCTTCCCAAGGCTTGCCATCGTCCGCAGGATGTTCATCGTTATGAAGGATTTTCCCTCGGCGGCTTGGCAACTGGTAATCATGATCTTTTTGATGTTGCTGCCTACAAACGTAAGGTTGGTACAAAGCGTATTCAGCGCTTCCGTGCAGGCATAATCAAGTGGCTTAAACCGGGTAAAAGCTAGCTTTTTCATAGCCTGCGGTCACTGCCCTTCTGCTTATTTCCGCCCCTCTGCTCCGCTTTCCTCTTCGCTCCTCCCGCAGGCTCGGCGGCATCCTCCATGACGGGTATGACCGCAAGCGTCGGCATGTTCGCATATCGCAATATATCGTCGGCGGTCTTGATTTTATCATCTAATATGAATTGCAACGCAATGATGCCCATAGCAAGCAGCATGCCCAAGGCAAATCCTAGCGCGATATTTCTCGTTTTATTGGGGCTGATCGGCGTGGTCGGCTGGAGCGCGGTGGACATCACATTGGGCTCCTCTGTCTCCATCGCCGTCGAAATATATTTTTTCGCAATTTTCGCATAGACATTCGCGAGGTTCGTCGCTTCGGTCGGATCCTTTGAGGTAACCGTAATATTGAGAATACGGGTGTTGGCTGGATTCTTGATGGAGAGCATCGATTCCAGCTCGCGATAATTATACCGCAACCCCAACTCCTGTATTACCATTTCGTGTACTTCCCAGGTCTTAAACACTTCTTGGTAATCGGTGGTGAGGTAGGAGCCGATTTGCAAATCCGCCAAATTCAACGCGGAATCTTTTGAGTTGACGACATACAGCTTTGCCGTCGCCTGATAGATTGGTGTGGCTAAAAAGAAAGAATATGCCCCAGCAATCGCCGCGCATAGCACTGCGGACAGCACGATATACTTAAGCTTTTCCAGCATACGATAAAGCAGCTCAAGCAGATCAATCTCATGCTCAGCCTCAACATGCGCCGCGGCAGGCTCAAATTCCTGCGTGTGAAGCGCTCGATCCTTCTCTTCCAATGCCATACGTGCCTCCGGAAACATGTTCTATTAACTAACGATTTCTGCCGGGAGCATACATCACCCGGCAGAAATCGCAGCCTCGAAATCCAGACTAAGAATTAGAATTGATTCGCTCTTTTGGGGGGCACTAGCTCGATTGCGATTTCTGCGCATCCTTATTAGGTTCTCAACAGATGCACAAGAAAGCGTTATTTCGCGCTCGTGTCTTCGCTCAGCACAGCAACCATCACCTGCTGACCGTTGATCTTTGTCAAGACTTCCTTCGTGAAGAAAACCTTCACGCCGCCATTCTCGACTACGCCCCTCAATGGCACCCATGTTACGGTGTTGCCGGTCTTGTAGCCGACCAACACGATGAGTTGCGTCCCAGCCTTGTACGAGGTCGCAAAGGTGAAAAGCGCGCTGACGTCGCCCATGCTTGCTTCATAGCCAGACACCGAGACAGAAATCAGCTCATTCATCACCAGCTTAGTCGCATCGAAGCCCTGGGGCAACAGCGCCACAGCCTGTTCCTTAACGCCCCCAAAGTAGTCGATCACCGGGCCGGTCTTGGCCGCCGCAAACGCAGAAATCGTCGCCAGCTCCGCTGCCGCATCCTTCGTAAGGGCAATCGCCTCAATGACCAACCCATCGCCCGCGCCCAAAACGCGAGACGAGCTGCTGCTGGTCGACTTAACGCTCGTCATATCACTGGTCGTCTTACTCGGCGCTGCAAAGGCCAAGGAGGAAACACAGATCATCGTCAGTGAGAGTACTAAACAGATCAGTTTCTTGTTCATGAGAATCCACTCCTTTCCGCAAACGGCTCGCGCCGATATGCTCATTCGTCTTTGAATCAATCCCCATCAATGCTCGTGGCATTTCGAGTAACTTTATGGAGCGACCGGCTCGAAGAAGATTGCAAGAACCAATTCTTCAAGTGCGCTCTGATCGACATGAAACTCCACAAATCCGTCTTCGCCCTCAACGTGTTCTCCCTTGGGGGTGATGATGTCATTGCGGCGGTAGTTCCGGCTGCCGTATGCCTCATTTATCATCCGTCCGCGCGAAAGGTCGGTGACGAGATATTCCCCCAGCGAATCAAATAGCTTGCCAACGAAGTTAGGGTTCTCCTGCATCCTTAGGTCAAGCAGCTCCCCCGCGTTGTTCAGGTATTGGCGCTGGCGCACCATGCGCGATTCGTTTGTTCCCACGCCGATGTTCATGCGGCTCCGTACGAAGTATTCCGCCTGCTTGCCATGCAGCGTAAGCGTTGCGCCGGGAACCATGGTCGGGTCCATCGCGGAAAAATCGTCTTCAATCGTAACCGGAACGCCGCCCAGCGCGTCGTTGATCTGCCCGATTCCTTCCAATTGAATTGTCATGAAAAAATCCACATTCACACCAAAGAGCAGTTTGCTGACCGCTTCCGCTGTGAATTGACCGCTCTGCATCTTGCCATCGCCGAAGCCATGAGACAAGCAGATTTGCGCGTTGCGCGTGCCCGCCACGTTGCCGAGAATGCCCAGCACGGTGATCTCCGTCATCGTATCACGGTCGATTTGCAGCGGCGTAACGGTCTCCTTCTTGGGATCAATGATTAGCAACGATAGAAAGTCGGCCTGCCCGCCATTCCGGAACCCGCTTGCTTCCTCGGCTTGCTGTTCCGTCCGATCGATGCCCGCGAGCAAAATGGTCAGCAGGTCGGTTCTGTATTGGTATTTCTTTCCTTTATATTCGACGATTCGGGGCTCTTCAAACCTTCCCTTTAAATCGCCGCGCGGCACTTCATGACTGCCTGCCTCCAGCTCCGCCCTGCGCGCCGCGATATAAAGGCCGCCTCCCAGTACGATCATCAAGAGAATGCTAATAACGCTGATTAGCGCTATCCGCTTCCGGCTTTGCCCGACCCAACGGTTCGTGCGTTCGCTTTTCATGATGCCGAATAACCCCTCGCCCTTCGCTTTGTCGACTCACATCCGAATAATGAGAACCCCTATCGCCTAAAAGATTACAAACATTGGAATCAACTCATATTACCATGCATTTATTTACCAGTCAAGCGAACTGGAACAAAAAACGCCCATGCGCCTATTAATCAAGGCTTCATATGGGCGAGGAAGGCTAATCGTTCCTTTGATGCTCGCGCAGGTAGGCCGCGCCGATAATTCCCGCATCGTTGCCCAACTCGGCGATGCGAATGCGCGGCAACGGCACCTGCTTACAGTATACGCCGCGCCGCACGTGCCGCTCCACCGGCTGAAGCAGCGCATCGCCGATCTGGCTCAGCCCGCCGCCGATGACGATTACCTCGGGCTGCAAAATATTGATAAGGTCGATGATGCCCTCGGCCACATAGAAATAGTAGGTCTCCAGAACGGCCAGCGCCGCAGCGTCCCCCGCCTGCGCGATGGCAAAGATGCTCTTGCCGGTGAACGGTTCTCCGCTGCTCCGCGCCCGCGCAAGCATCGATTGCGGATGCTGATCGGCGGCTTGGTTCGACATGCGGATCAGCGCCGTTACCGAAGCATAGGTCTCCCAGCATCCTTTTCGTCCGCAATTGCATTGCTCTCCGCCGGAAACGATCACGCTATGCCCGACGACGTTCGCCGCCGAATTGAAACCGCCCAGCAGATGCCCGTCCAAAATAATGCCGCCGCCCACGCCGGTACCCAGCGTGACGGTAACCGAAGAAGCCGCGCCCTGTGCCGCGCCGCAGATGAATTCGCCCAGCGCCGCACAATTGGCGTCGTTGTCCACAAAGATTGGTTTGGGCAGATACCGGCGCAGTTCCTCAACCAGCGGCACGTTTTCCCATGCGATATTGTTGCTGTAGATCACCACGCCAGTTTTTCGATCCAAAATTCCCGGACAGCCCACGCCAACCAGCTCGATGGCGTCCAGGCCGCATCCGGCGATCTCCGCCGCCGCGAGCGCCGCATTGGCAACATCGCGGATCACCGCGTCGTACGGCCTGTTCGCATGGGTCGCGATGCTCTTTTGCGCAAGGATTTCCCCGCCCTCGCCTACCACAGCGCAGCCGACGCTCGTGCCGCCAATGTCGATCCCCAATCTCATCCGCATCAACTCGATTCGATCTTAAATAGCCGCAAACACCCTAGCTCTTCTTGCGCGTCATGTAGGTGTTGAACAGCACGGCGCAGAACATCAGCCCGCCATTGACCACATACTGCAAATACTCGTTGACGTTGAGCAGCGTCATGCCGTTGGAGATCACGCCGGTAAACAGCACGCCGATCAGCGTTCCCCAGATGGTGCCGATGCCGCCCAGCATGCTGGTGCCGCCGATGACCACCGAGGAGATGATCTGCGTTTCCCAGCCGCGGCCAAAACCGAAGGTGGCGCTGCGCACCTGCGCGGAATTCATCACGCCGCTGATGACACACAGGAACTGCACAAAGCACATCACGAACAGGCGCGTTTTCCATACGCTGATGCCCGAAAGCCGCGCCGCCTCCGCGTTGCCGCCGACGGCATAGATCTTGCGGCCCAAATCGGTTTTCTCACTCAGGAACAGCACGCACACAAACGCGATGGCCAGCACGATGGCCGGAACCGGTATGCCGAGGATGCGGCCGGTTCCCAAGAAGATGTACCACTGCGGAAAGGCGTTGACGATGGGAAACCCGCCGCAGATAATGGCCGAGAGCCCGTACATCGTATTGAGGCTGGCCAGCGTAACGATGAAGCTGGGCATGCCGAACTTGTGGCGCGCCCACGCGTGGAAAGCGCCGAAGGTCAACGCTACCGCCATCGCCACCACGAGGCCGATCATCGCGCCGAATTCGATGGGCAACCCAGTGCTTGTATTCAGAGACTTGCTGACGAACGCGATGATGACCGCGCTGAGGCCGACCTGGCTGCCCACCGAAAGATCGATATCGCCGGACAGGATCACCAGGCACATGCCGTAAGCGATGACGCCCTTCATCGCGACGTTGCGCAGAATATTTAAGACATTGGTGATCGTCATAAACGCCGGGGACACCAAGCTCATGATGACGATCAACACCAGCAGCAAAAGTTCGATCATGTGCGACAGGAGAAAATTTTTGGCGCTTCCGGCTCGCTGGGTTTTTTGCTCGCTTAGTTGGGCTCTTTGCTCGCTCATTGGACATTCCCCCCCATACAATATGCGTACAGCTCATCGATCTGAACTTTTTCCGGATCTACCTCGCCCACGATGCGCCCCATATACATGACGAGAACGCGGTGGCAAACCTCTAGCAGCTCCTCCAACTCCGAGGAAACGAAGATCGAGGAAACGCCCTTGCGCGATTCGTTCCACATGATCTGGAAGATCTGCTGCTTGGCGCTGACGTCGATGCCCCGGGAGGGCTCGTCGTACATCATGATTTGCGGATCGGTATTCAGCCAGTTACCGACGACGATCTTTTGCTGATTGCCGCCCGAGAGCGAGCTGACCGCGTCCGAGGTTGAGGCGATCTTGATCTGCAGATCATCGACGCGGCGGTTGGCGAACTCCTTTCGCTGTTCGACATCGATGATGTGGCGGCGGCTGATTTTATCCAAGCTGGCGTAGGTCAGGTTGTCACGGATGGAGTGGATGAGGATCACGCCCTCGCGCTTGCGCTCCTCGGGCGTCAGCGCCAGCCCCACCTTCTTCATGCGCTCCGGCGTCGGCTTGCCCCTGACGGCTTCGCCATTGACGCGCACGCTGCCGTGATCGTATGGGTCGGCGCCGAAGATGCTGCGCAGCAGCTCGGTGCGTCCGGCGCCCAGCATCCCGGCGATGCCGAGAATCTCTCCCTTTTTCAGTTCGAATGAAACATCTTCAAATTTTCCGGCGCGGGTCAGCTTTTCAACCGACAGCACCGTTTCCTCACCCACGACCAGATTCTCCGGGCGGGTACGAATTTCGACATCGCCGAACATCATGCCGACCAAGCCCTTGTGGTCGATGTCTCCGGTGGCCACCGAACCAACCAGCCTGCCGTCGCGCAGCACGGTGATATCGTCGGCGATCTCCCACAGCTCCTGCAGGCGATGCGATATATAGATAATGAGCACGCCTTGGCTTCTCAGGCGCTTAATAACCTGAAAAAGGCGCTGCGTTTCGTTGTTGGCCAACGCGCTGGTCGGCTCATCCAGCATCAGCACCTTCGGCTCCGTGCTCATCGCTTTGACGATCTCCACAATCTGGCACTGCCACATGCTCAGACGAAACACCTTTTCGCGGGGGTCAATGTCCACACCCATGCTCTCCAGCAGGCCGGATGCCATCTCCACCATCCGCTTTTTATCGACCACCCTGCCCCGCTTGGGCAGCCGTCCCAGATAAATGTTTTCCGCGACGCTCAGGTACGGCACCAGGCTCAGTTCCTGATACACCGTCGCGATTCCCTTCTCCAGCGCTTCCATAGGGTTTGACAGGTGCAACTCCTGCTCCCCCAAGAAGATCTTGCCGGAGGTGGGGCGTTCCGCACCGGCAAACAGCTTGACCAGCGTGGATTTCCCCGAGCCGTTCTTTCCAATAAAAGCGTGGATTTTTCCACTATCAAAGCTGACGCTTACATCGTCCAGCGCCCGCGTACCGGGGTAATCCTTGATGATGTGCTCGGTCCGCAATGTGTTCATATCCGCAACCCCTTAATGGAGACTTTCGGTGCACAATATACAGGCAAAAGCCGGAGCGGGAGCCTTGCGGCTCCCACCCCGGGCGGCTCGCGGGGGTGAATTACTTCTTGCTGGCGAGATCGGCGAGGAACGCGTCGAGGCCAGCGGTATCGTTGCGGGACAGCGGCACGCCGTCGATGATGTTGGTCTTGCCAGCGCCTTCAACGGTCTTGCCTTCGATGCTGTCGATCAGCGCCTTCACGGTCTGATAGCCGATCTGGAAGGGGTTCTGGCCGGTCACGGCCTGCAGCACGTCGTTGGGGTCACGGAGCAGGTCGACGATCTGCTCGGAAGAGTCGGTGCCGAACACGAAGGTCTTGCCAGACAGGCCAGCGTTGGCGACCGCCATGGTGGTGCCGACGGTGCCGCCTTCATTGGCGCAGAAGATGATGTCGATGTCCGGGTTGGCGGCCAGCATATCGCCCGCCTTGGTGATGGCCATATCCTGCAACCAAGCATCCTGATCGGCGACGATCTCATACTTGATGCCCGCTTCGTCCAAACCGGTGGTGAAGCCCTTCACGCGGTTGGCGCTCTGCTCGGGAACCTGGGTCTTGTACTGGATGATGCCGACCTTGATGGGGCGGTCGTACTTGGCCTTGGCGAACTCAGCGGCGGCGGCGCCGGTCTGCTTGCAGAAGGCGACGTCATCGGAGGTGTAGGTGGCGACGGCGAAGGGGAAGTTGTCCACCGGCGCGTTACACACCGAGATTACCAGCCCGGCGTCCTTGGCGGCCTGCAGCGAAGCGACGGAAACGTCGACGCTCAGGGGGCTGATGGCGATACCCGCCAGCTTCTCGCCCGCGTAGGTGTTGACGACTTCGGTCTCACGAGCCTGATCGTTGTTGGTGTTGGCGAGCTTGATCTCGTAGCCCGCATCCTTGGCGGCGGCGGCATAGCCGGCGCTGAGGAGCTTGAAGAACTGGTCTTCTTGGAACACGATGCCGGCAACCACTTTGCCTTCGGCCAAAGCCGGGGTGAGCGAGGTCACAACCAAGAGCGCCAGGATGAGAGTAGCCAGAATCCGTTTCATACATTTCCCTCCATGCATCATATTTCCCCTTACGCGCTTGCGCGTAAAAGTTCTTGTTCAGCGGCCTTACGTGCGCACATAAGCGCGGATCAGGCCGGTTTGCTGCCCGCCGTTGAGCGGCGCAACCTGGTAGGAACCCACGGCGGCCGGAATGATGAAGCACTCGGCATACCGCGCGGTGAATGGCTCGAAGCAGTTCTCCGGGCTGGTGACGACGCATCCTTCGCCTTCGACCACCATCAGCATCTGCACGCCGCCATCGGTGTTCTGCCGCACCGGTTCGGTAAACCACAACCGCCGGGTTTCAATGAATTCCCGCTCGTGCAGGCCGGTGCGCTCCTCGCGCCAGCCACTCCCCGAGCCGACGGGCTCCACGCGGCTGAGCAGTTCGCGCTGCACCCATTCGGTATCGCGGTGCCACTGGATCACGCGGCTTCCGTGATCGATGTGTACCGGGCGCGGGCGACCGTCCATACCCACCCGGCCCCAATCCCATAGTTTAAAGGTAAAGATGTACGGCGTCGCGCTGATCTCGAGCACCATCGCGCCGGGGCCGGAGCAGTGCACCGTGCCCGCCGGGATGAGCACATGATCGTGCTTCTGAACCGGGAAGCGGTTGACATGCCGTTCATCGGGAAAATCAGCTTCTCCGCGCTCCGCGCGGCGCAGATCGTCGAGCATCGCCTCGGGGTTCACGCCGGTTTTCACGCCCAAGTAGACGCAGGCTTCATCGGTACAGTCGAGGATGTAATAGCTCTCGTCCTGCGTATAGTGCATGCCGAAGCGGTCTTGCACATACTCGGTGAGCGGATGCACCTGCAGGCTTAGGCTTTGGCCACCCACGGTATCCAGAAAGTCAAAGCGGATGGGGAACTCAGCGCCGAAGCGGGCATGCACCTTGTCACCCAACAGCTGCAACGGCTGGAAGAACACCAGATCGATGGCCGGAATCTCTACTTCCACTTCGCCGAAGCGCATACACAGGCTGTTTTCTTCCGGCACGCCGTTAAAGCTCCACGCGTAGTTGGCGGCCGAGGCATCCAGACCCAGCTTTTCCTTCATCCACTGGCCGCCCCACACGCCGGGATCAAAGTAGGGTACCATGCTGAAGGGCTGCCGCGCCGCTTGCCGCAGCGCCTCGCGCAGCGCGTCGCCGGTCACTAGGCTCGGATCCTGCCGCCGATTAGCGTCCAGCAGATAATCGAACTCGGAAAATATCTCTTGCTTGCGGCGGTCAGCAACCCGCCATTCGAAGAAGAAGCCGCGCTTGTACTTTTTGAGCTGCTCCTCAGAAAAATTATCCGCAAGCCAATTGCAGGCCTCTCCCCTGCGCCAGCGGTTCTGAATCTCCCAGCGCGCCATATCGGCATATACCAGCAGATCGCCGCGTTCAATCAGCGAGGCGCCGGTGCCCAATATCAGCACCAACCCCTGCGTCTTGGCAAGCGCCGCGCGCATCACTTGGATCTTGGCGCGGTCGAAATAATCCTCCATACGGCTGTGATCCATCACGCCGAACACCCGGTCGTCGGTCAGGTTGCGCTCGATCAGGCGCTGCACCTGCTCATTGGGCAATGCCGCCTCCCGCGCCAGCAACACGAGCGCAGGCTTGAGCCCGCCGCGCAGCGCTTCCAGCAGCTCCTGCTCGTCCGCCCCGGGATACACCTCGCAGGTGAGCACCCTGCGCCCGCCGGGCAGCGCATCCACCGCGCCCCGGAGCGTTTCGCACACCGCCTGCCAACCGCGACGCGCCGCGCCTTCGGCGTTTTGCACCGCTATATAGGGTCTCTGTCTATATGCCATCGTGCTGCCTCGCTTTAGCGCGCATCGCGAACTCGCCGAGGCGCGACAATTTGTAAATAACTTTTACTAATTCGCATTATAATGCTTTACCGAATACAAGTCAACAACTTTTTGCATATTACATAAATAGATTTTACAATTGCCTCCAAAACCGGAGAACGCGCTTGCGAAACACATCTCCAAACGTTTACAGCCCACCTGCCGCGTGATATGATAAACTGATCCATGCAAGGGAGGTGCGGCTGTGCAAGGCGTCAACCATCAGAACATGAGCGAAACCAATAAGTTTCTTGTGCTCAAAACCATCGTGACCTGCGGCCCGATCTCGCGCGTACGGCTGAGCGAAATCACCCAGCTCAGCAAAATGACCATCACCACGCTAATCAACGAGTTTTTGCAGCAGGAGATCGTTCGCGAATGCGGAACGAGCGCCTCCACCGCCGGGCGCCGCCCGACGCTGATAGAGGTCGTCCCCGATAGTTTGCTCACGCTGGGCATCAGCGTAGGCCGCGATGATTTGCAGGTGGGCATCATCAACTTAGCCGGTACGGTGAGCCTCTCCAGCCAAATCCCCATGAGCCAGTTCACCACCGAGGAAGGCTTCATCAGCGCGCTATTGGCCATTTGCGACGCGATTCTGCAGCGCGTAAACCGCAAAAAAGTCTGGGGCATCGGCATTTCCAGCATCGGTCCGATCGACATTGCCGAAGGCACGATCTTGGACCCGCCGGACTTTAACATCGGCAACATCCGCGTGCTCCCCCGGCTGAAGGAGCGATGGGATCTGCCGATTTATATTGAAAACGATATGGCGGTTTCGGCGCTGGCCGAGATGTACTACGGCGATGGGAAGCAGTACAACAACTTCGTCTACCTCGGCGTAACGGCGGGCATCGGCGGCGGCGTGATTATCAATCAGCGGCTGTACAGCGGCGCAAAAGGTTTTTCCTCCTTCCTGGGGCACATGATCGTGAAGGAAGGCGGCGAGCTATGCGGTTGCGGGCAGCACGGCTGCCTCGAGGCCATCAGCAGCGTCCGCGCCACCTTGGCTTGGGCGCGGGGACACGGCGCCGATCCGGCGCTCGGCTGGATGGAGCTGTTGGCGCGCGTCGATACGGGCGATCCGGTCTGCGTCGCCGCCTTTGAGCGCATGCAAAAATACTTGACCGCCGGGCTGGTCACCATCGGCAACCTGTACGATCCGGAATGCATCTTCATCGGCGGCGAACTGTGGTTTGCTAAGGATTCGCTCTTCGCCGACATGCAGCGCGACCTCAACGCGCGCGTCATGGCCGCCGGAGACCGCCCGCTGATTCCACTGCTCCGCTCGCTGCTGCCTGCCAACGCCTATTTCATCGGCACGGCGGCGCTGGTGCTGGAGAACAACTTGGAATATCGAAAAAATCGTTAGGGCGTGTTTCAAAAGGGGAGGAAGTGCAAGTTCCAAGGATTTTTCGCCAGATCAAGGAGTCGGAACGCGGCGTACTGGAGCTACGCCAAATGCAGAACGACGCCGATTGGGCGGAAAAGCCGCCGAGAACTGCGCTTCCGGAGTTTTGAAATACGCCCTAATATTGTAGCATGATTGGCACAAAAAAACAGCCGTGCGGCGAAAAAAGACGCGCACGGCTGCGGGGGCTCGGTTATTCACGCTCTTGCGGCACATCGATGATGGCCCCGGGATAGCGGTATAGCTGGCGATTTTCCATCGCCCACACCTTTTCGGAAAAGCCGCCTTCCATCGTGCGCTGCAACGCGTCCATCATCTCAAACAGGCGGGAGTCCAGGGTGTCCAGGGTGTGAAGCACCTCCGCTTCCGGAAATCGGGGTGGCACGGGGCTACCGTATTCAGCCTTGCCGTGGTGGGAGAGCACCATGTGTTGCAACAGCAGCACGGTCTGTCCGCTGACACCGCAGGCGGCGCCTGCCTGCTCGATCTCTACCACGCCGCGTACCAGGTGGCCTAGCAGCTTTCCTTCCACGGTATAATCTTGCACCAAGCCCAAGTCATCGGCCTCCAGTTCCCGCAGTTTGCCCAGGTCGTGAATAATCACCCCGGCCAGTAGCAGGTCGGCGTTGAGGTACGGGTATACCGGCAGCAGCGCTTTGGCGGCACGCAGCATGGTCGTCATGTGATAGAGCAAGCCACTGCGCTGGGCGTGGTGCATCTGTTTGGCGGCCGGAAATGTCAGCAGGCCTTCGCCTGCCCGACGCAGCAGTTCATCGGTGATGGCCTGAATGCCCACATCCTGCATGGCCGCCACGGTGGCAGTGATCTCGATTATCATATCTTGTGGCGGATACGGGGCACAGGGAACCAGCCCGGACATGTTCACCGAATCCTCCGGCCCGGTGACCCTGATTTTTTCGATGCGCAGTTGCATGCGTCCGTTAAACTCGTTGCCGGTTCCGCGCACCTGCACGATGCTTCCCTGGGGCGGCACTGCGGTGGTGCCATCCCACATCTTGGCGTTGATATTGCCTGTACGGTCGCCCAGGGTCATATCCAGATAAGATTTGCCATTGGAGGAGGCACGCTGCTCGGCGGTGCGCACCAACAAGAATCCTTCGAATTTTTCGTCCTTGCGGATGGTGGCGATGGTGTCCATGGGCGGTCAACCTCCTTTTTCGGGATGCATTACTCGCCCAGCAACTCCTGCTGGATGGCGCGCAGGGCCGCTTCTTGCTCCTCCATCTCGGCCACCAAGCGGACTTGGGTGCGGGTGCG
>JAVBMD010000009.1:0-166519 GCA_031552825.1 Eubacteriales bacterium | reverse complement strand
AAAGCCCTGGTCGCATCCGCAGATGCGAAATGCCTTGAAGCAAGGTTTGTAAGGAATTCCACCCTTTGCGAAGGGCGGCCAAAGGGCTTATCGCTCGCCCTTTGGAATCCTTCTCTACGCATCAAACTACTTTGTTGATACACTGAACAAACTCCCGCCGAGGCGGGAGTTTGTTGATGGTCTGAAACGCCAGAGACCGTTAGGTTCTCCGGCGTTTTCTAGTTATTTAAATAGAACTATGCCATTCCCAATCGTCCTCGGGAATATCGTACTCAAACCCATCGGTGGTCACGAAACCGGTGATGGTCACCGACACGGTCTGCAGTCCGATAAACTGGGTCGGCTTGTGGAAGGTGAAGTAGCCGTGGCGGGTGTTTTCCCCGGCGTACACCGGCTCATTGTAGGAGCCGTACAGGCGCTGCGGATCCTCGGCCGAGGACATATTGACCGCTTGGCCGTTCACGTCGGTGCCGGTGAGCTGGAAGCGGATTACGTCCATATCCAAGTTGGAAACGTTGCGGAAGACCAGGCGCGGCTTGCCTTCGCCGTCGAGGATGCACTGCGTCACCTTGATCGCGTGCCGGTACGCGCCGCCGTGGGCCACGAAGCTGGTGGTGAAGCCGCCGTCCTCCGTAACGCCGGTAATGGTGGCGTCGCCCCACGCGTGCGCTTTGACGCGCACCCGGTTGGTGGTGCCGGAAACCGTGGCGATGGAAGTGTCGCTGCTTTCCCAAGTCATGTTGCGGTTGGTGGCGTCCTTGGGCTCCAAGATGGCGTCGATGGTGGCGGTGGCGCCCACGCCGATGCGGGTTTCCGGATGCTTCATGCGCACACCGGTCACCAGTTGGTGTACCTCGACGGTCATCTTGGCGGATTTGTTGCTGCCGTCGGTGGCCTTGGCGCGGATGGTGCTTTTTCCGGCGCGCAGCGCGGTTATCAGGCCGGTTTCGTCGACGCTGGCATACTTGGGCGCGCTGCTGGTGTATTTCAGCTCGTTGCTGGTCACATCCGCAGGCTCGAAGCCGGGCTGTAGCTGCAGCGTTTGCCCGACGAGCAGCACCGTCTTTTCCGGCGCAAGCGTCACGGCGGAGGCCAAGCGCACCACGCTGAGCTCGATGCTGCCGGAGATGGCGGGATCGGCGGCGCTGGTGGCGGTGAAGGTTACCTTGCCGGGCGCGAGGGTGGAAATTTTGCCCTTTTCGCTGATGGTGGCGATGGCCGGATCGCTGCTGCTCCAGATGACATCGCGCGCCGTGACCGAGCGGGGCAGCACCTTGGCGGTGACGGTGCCGCTCTTTCCGGCGACAATTTTTTCTTTGGAAAGCTTGAGCTCGATGGTCTCAGGCCGGTCGGAAATGGTGAACACCTTGCGCGCCGAAAGCTTGTGGTCGGCGGCGGCGACGCGCACCGTTACCTGACCCTTGGCCAGCGCGGTGAGGTTGCCCTTCTCGTCGAGGGTGGCGGCCTTTGTTTTATCCAGGGTATAGGTCAGCTCGCCCAGAAAGAGCTGATCGTCGGTGCAGGCGACTTGAATTTGCAGCGTATCGCCGACCAACAGCTTGGCCTGTTCGTTGGCGATGGTGAGCTTGGGCTTCGTCGCGGCTTTCTTTTCGGCCTGCGCGGGCAGGCACAGGCAAAGCAACAGGCAAACGGTCAGTGAAACGGCTAGAATCTTTCGCATGTCGGGTTCCTCCGTTAGCATAAAATGGGAGTTGGCATAAAATATGAAATGCTTTATAAAAATATTCGACGAGAGCAAAGGGTTTTCCTCCAATTTTTCACGGCGATTTGGCATGATTTGCGCGGCGATTTTTGGCGTGAATTTGCTATTCAATTTGCGCAAGATGTGATATGATTATAACATGGGTAAGTTTTTTTAATACACGAGGAGGAATCCCTTTTGCGCAAGACAAAGATCGTCTGCACCGTTGGACCGGCCTGTGAGAGCGAAGAAATGCTCAGCGCGATGTTGGAATCGGGCATGAATGTCGCTCGGCTGAACCTGTCCCACGGCGACTATAATGAGCACGGCAAGCGCATCGCCAATATCAAGCGCATGCGCGCCGAGATGGGCAAGCCGCTAGCCATCATGCTCGACACCAAGGGGCCGGAGGTTCGCACCGGCCTGCTGGAGGGCGGCGCGCCGGTGGAGTTGCTGGCGGGGCAACAGTTTGTCTTCACCGCCAAGCAGATCAAAGGCACCGCCGAGCGCGTCTCGGTCAGTTATCCCGATCTGTGCCGGTACGTGAAGCCCGGCCACCGCATCTTGCTCGACGATGGGCTGATCGGGCTGGAGGTGCTGCGCGTAGAGAAGCACGAGGAAGTGATTTGCCGCGTAATCGAGGGCGGCATCCTCGGCGAACATAAGGGCGTGGCGGTACCCGGCGTGGATCTGCACATCCCTTCGCTTACCGATCAGGACCGCAACGATATTCTCTTCGGCATCGAGCAGGGAGTGGATCTGATCGCGGCCTCCTTCGTGTGCCGCGCCGAGGACGTAACCGCGCTGCGCACCCTGCTGGCCGCCAACCATGCCGAGCACATCGGCATCTTTGCCAAGATCGAGAACCGCTCCGGCGTGGATAACTTCGACGCCATCCTCGCCGCCGCCGATGGCATCATGGTGGCGCGCGGCGATCTGGGCGTGGAGGTCGCCATGGAGGAAGTGCCGGTGCTGCAAAAGACCTTTATCCGCAAATGCAACATCGCGGGCAAGCCGGTGATTACCGCCACGCAGATGCTCGATTCGATGATGCGCCATTCGCGCCCCACCCGCGCCGAGGTCAGCGATGTGGCCAACTCGGTGGAGGACGGCACCGACGCCGTCATGCTCTCCGGCGAAACCGCCTCGGGCAAGTATCCGCTGGAGGCGCTGCGCGCCATGGCCCGCATCGCCGAGTTTGCCGAGCAGCACGCCGACCGCCACCTCGCGGGCATCCAAGATTGCTTGGGTGGCGGCAATACCATCACCAACGCCGTCAGTTACGCCTGCTACAGCATGGCCGCCGACCTGAACGCCAAGGCCATCATCACCCCCACGCGCAGCGGATACACGGTGCGCAGCGTGGCCAAGTACCGCCCGGAGTGCGTCATCGTCGCTACCACCGACGATGCGAAGGTCTATCACCAGCTGGCGGTGGTGTGGGGCGTGCAATCGTTGCTGGTGCGCTCCTCGCACAGCACCGACGGGCTGATGGAGGAATCGGTGGCGGCGGTGGAGCGCGCGGGATTGGTCAGCAAGGGCGATCTCGTGATCCTTTCGGCGGGGATCCCGGTCGGCATGCCGGGCCGCACCAACCTCATCAAGGCACAAGTCGTCGGGGAAATATAAGGCTTCGCTATGAGCGCTTCGCTCGAAGGAGGTTAACCATGAAGAAACTCTGCATTTTGACCGTATTGCTGATCGCGCTTTGCCTGCCAATGATGGCGCTGGCCAATGACGCGCCGGTCGCTCCTGCGGCGCAGGCCGCCACGCTGTCCACCGCCGAGCTTCTGCAGTGGCGCGATTTGCTGTGGCAGCAGGTGCGCGACGAGCCGGTGCTCAATCGCCCCGAGGACACCTTCGATCCCGATGGCAACGCGACCTACCTGATCCAGCTGCAAAAATACACCATCGAGAGCCGCGAGCCCACGCTGAATACCGACGTGAACCCCATCCTGAGCATAACGCTCAACGATATGGAGGCGCTTGCGCCGCGCGGGCTGGGGCTGGGCACCTCGCTGGCGGAGCTGTTGACCGTGTATCCGAACAACAACCCTTCGCTGACCGGCGCGCAGGAGTTCGCGACGCTGTACGTCTATGATTTGAACGAACGCGCCGACGCGCCGGAAGCCTCGTGGGGGTTGCTTATGCGCGACGCCCGCGGCGCGCTGAGCGTCGAGTACGTCGCCTGCCAGCCCATGGTGGAGGCCGACGCTTATACCGAGTGCGGCATCTCCTATATCATTGGCGACGGATATGTGACCGACCTGCGCGTGTACGGATTCGGCGATTCCATTTTGGACGGCGAGCTGCGCGAGAGCATCCAAACCGTGCAAAACATCGCCGCGAGCACCGCCTACAATCCGCAGGCCGATCTGCCCCCGCCGATGCATGCCGAGATTTTCGGCCGCGAGGATCTGGTGTTCTCCGGGCTGGACTTTTTGACCGAAACCGTCGAGGATGTGCGCACGCTGCTCGGCGCGCCGAAGGGCGAGGAACGGGTTTCCGGCGACGGCGGCGGAGACACGCTGCGCATGACCTATCCCGGGCTGGAGTTTGAGTTCGCGCTGGATGCGCAGGGCAAGCCCGGCACGCTGCTTTCGCTGCTGATTACAGACCCTAACTTCGAAGGGCCGCGCCGCCTGCGCGTCGAGGAAGGGCTGACCGATGTGCTCAGCCACTTCCGCTTAGAGGAGGAGGGAACCTACCAAGAGCCGCAGACCATCCTCTACGCGCCCGGCGAGAGCATCGCGCAGCCGCCCTTCGGGCTGCTGGAGGTCTACAGTGACTTGGAAGCAACCGTCCGCTACGCGATGGCGGTGCCGGATTCCGCCGACGGCGAGGCCATCATGCTGCATATCACCGTGGAGGGCATGAAGGCCACCGAAGTGCTGCTATACCGCTGGAAGGTTGCGCAATAATAACAAAAAAACCTGCTTTCGCGAATGGAAGGCAGGTTTTTTTATTGCGCGGACGCTATTCGACGATCGAGGCCTCGATAAAGCCGTACGCGTTGCCAAGCCGCACGTGATACCACTCATCCAGCTTGCCAATAACGGTGGCGATGCTTTCCTGCGCTGGGCCGACGCGCTGGATTGAGCCGGTATCGGGCTGATCCCATAGCGGGCAGTTGGCGGGCACCTTTCGCGTGGGCAGCGCCGGGGTGGCGTCGCCGGGTTGGGCGCCGATATCCAGATCGGCCTTGGGCAGGTAGCCCACCGCGCCGCGAATGTTAACCTTTGCCCACGCCTTGTCCGTACCGGGCAGCACGCGCGCCAGCGTGCCGCGATAGTAATCGCCCAGCGAGGCGGCGCCTTCGTCCGGCTCGGCGCGCAGCGGGAGCGTGCCCTCCGGCGCGTCGCTCTGGAGAATGCCCAGCGTTTCCTCCAGCACGCTTTCCGTACCGGCGGGAATGAAGCCAATCTTGCCGCCGCAACGCACCATCCACCAATTGCGGCAGATGCCCATCAATTGGATCACCTCGTCGAAGCCGAAGGTGGCCAGCGCGGGGGCTTCGTTGCTCGGTTCGGCGTAGAGCGCCCAGCTGGAGAACGGCGAGGTGTACAGCGGCATCGCCCGGCACAGCGTGTCGTCGGCGGACGCGGCATCGAGCAGCGTATCCCGGTCGGGGACATAGCCGGTCAGCGCGGCGTCACGATCGCCGACCGTTATCTTGATCCAGCCCTGCTTGCGATCGCCCGCCTCGACGACAGGCGCGCCGGGGAAGAACCGCGCAATCACCGAACCCTTGGGCTTGCTGCGCATCATGACAAAGGCGCCTTGCTGGGGCTTGGCGAGGAGATACCCGCCGCTGCCTGCCAGCGAGGCGGCGGATGGGCAGAGCAGCGCGCACAGACACAGCGCCGCGATTGTTTTTTTGAACATGCGTTTTCCCTCTTTCCGCGATCGATCGCCTTATTATCCCAGAAGTGGCCGAAAAATACAAGGCTGGCGAGGCTCCCGCAAAATATGCAAAAAAATTCACAAACTAGTTGTTCTAGGGGCAGGAAATAGGGGAACGATGTGGAATAGAAGAAATCGGAGCAAATTGGTCATTGTACCATTTCGGTGCAATGCATCAAAGCAATATGGAGATTGACGGAGGCGATCACGGCATGAGCACCATTCAAACCTTAGAGCAGGTGCAGGCGAGAAAGCAAAAGATTCTTGCCGGCGATCCTGCACGGCTGGAGAAACAGGCCAAGGCCGGCAAGCTGACCGCGCGAGAGCGTGTCGCCGGGCTATTGGATGCCGACAGCTTTGTGGAGCTGGACGCGCTGCTGGGCAAGGACGGAGCGGTCGAGGGCGTCGTAACCGGCTATGGCACGATGGACGGCCGCCCGGTCTACTTGTTCTCGCAGGATTTCACGGTGAAGGGCGGCTCGATGAGCGGCCTGATGGCCAAGAAAATCGTCAAAGTGCTGCGCTTGGCAAAGAAGAACGGCGCGCCGGTGATCGCGCTGTGCGACAGCGCCGGTGCGCGCCTCACCGAGGGCGCCGGTGCGCTGGAGGCCTATGCCGAGGTGTTCGCCCGCGTGGCGCGCCTTTCCGGCGTGGTGCCGATGGTGGCGCTGGTGCTCGGCCCCTGCGTGGGCGGCTCGGCGATGCTCAGCCAGCTTATGGATGTGACGGTCATGGTCAAGGGCATCGGCCAGCTGATGGCCGCAGGCCCGCAGGTGGTTGCCTCCACCTTTGAAAAGAACTGGACGCCCGAGGAGATCGGCGGCGCCGCTGCCGTGGCCGAGCAGGGCGGCGCGCATCTGGTGGCCGGGAGCGAAGCCGAGGCGTTCGCGCTGGTCAAGAAGCTGATGGATCTGCTGCCCGGCAACAATCTGGAGGAAGCCCCGGCCAACGAGGCCGCTGATCTGGGGCGCGAGATCGCCGCGACCGCCGACGCGCGCGCGCTAGCCAGCGCACTGGCCGACGGCGGAGATTTTATGGAGCTGACGGCGGGATATACCTCGGCGGTGACCGGGCTGGCGCGCATTGGCGGCGGCACGGTGGCCATCGCGGCGACCGGCGGCGGCGAGCTGTGCCCCGGCGCGGCGCGCAAGCTGGCGCGGTTTATCCGCTTCGCGGATTGCTACAGCCTGCCGCTGGTAACGCTGATCGATACCGATGGGTTCAAGGTCGTAAAGCCCGAGAACCAGTTGGGGATGCTGCGTGCCGCCGGGCAGCTTTTGTACGCCTATGCCGAGGCGACCACCGCCAAGGTATCGGTCGTCACCGGCAAGGCCATCGGCGCCGCCTACATCGCGCTGGGCGGCAAGACCAACGCAGATGCCAGCTACGCCTGGCCGGGCGCCGTGATCGCGCCGCTCTCGCCGGAGGCGGCGGTGCAGGTGCTGAACAAAAAGGAAATCGCCGAGTCCAAGGGCGACCCGATCCAAGCGCGCGCCGAGCTGGCCGCCGCCTATGCCGCCGAGGTGGCCGATGGCGTTCGTGCCGCCGAGGCGGGGCTGCTTGACGATGTGATCGATCCCAAGGACACCCGCAAGGTGATCCTCGGCGCGCTGGAGATGCTTTCCTCCAAGCGCGATTCCAACCCGCCCAAGAAGCACGGCAACCTGCCGCTGTAATCGGCTGAAAGGGAGGAACGGTATGAACGTCCTGTTGTATGGATTGCAGGTGACGCTCGTCGGCATGCTGGTGGTGTTCTTCGGGCTGATTGTTCTGGTGGCGTTTATTCGGGTGATCCGCCCGATGTTCGCGCGCGGAGAGAAGCGGCCGCCCGCCCCGAAGCCGGTGAAGGCCGCTCCGCAGGTGGCGGCGGCCGCCCCGGCCGCGTCCGCCTCGCAGGAGGGGGCGCTGATCGCGGTAATCACCGCGGCGATAGCCGCCGCTATGGGCGCCGAGAAGCAATTTGTCGTGCGCAACGTGCGTCGTGTGCGCAGCACCCCGGCTTGGGGGCGCGCCGGTCGCGAGGAGCAGATTTACAGCCGCATGTAGGGCAAAGATTCGGGAAGATGATCGCCATAAAAAAGAGATGAAAATACAAGGAGGATGCCTCTTATGCGTAAGTTCATGATTACTGTTCAGGGTACCACCTACGAAGTGGATGTGGAAGAAGTGCAGGGCGGGGCGAGCGCCGCTCCGGCCGCGCCTGCCGCCGCGCCCGCTCCGGTTGCGGCCGCCCCGGTTGCCGCCGCCGCGCCCGCGCCTGCCGCCGCCCCGGTCGCCGTGGCCGCTGGCCAAACCGTCAAGTCGCCGATGCCCGGCACCATTCTCGGCATCAATGTCAAAGCGGGCGATAGCGTCAAGAAGGGCGATGTGCTCTGCATTCTCGAGGCGATGAAGATGGAGAATGAAATCATGGCGCCCGCCGACAGCAAGGTGGTGCAGGTGGTGGTCAGCAAGGGTGCTTCGGTCAATTCCGGCGATGCGCTGATCGTGCTCGCTTAACCCAAATAGCACTTTGTTGGAAGGGGCATCCGATTTTGAACAGACAAATGCGCAAACGCAAATATCTTACTTGGTTTTTGGTGCTGTGCTTCGCGGCGATGCTGCTAACGGCCCTCTCGGGCGCGGCGCAGGATGCGCCCGCGCCGCTGCCTGCCGCGGAAGCTGCCCTGCAGGATGCGGAAGCCGTTACCGCCGACCATGCGGCGCAGGTAGAGGCCGAGCAGCAGGAGGCCATGCATGGCTTCAGCATCGGCAAAACCGTTTCCGGCTTAATCAATGACTCGGGTTTGGCCGCGTTGTCTCGTGATATCAAGCCGCTGATTATGATCGTCGTCGCCTGCGCGCTGCTGTTTCTGGCGATCGTCAAAGGGTTTGAGCCGCTGCTGCTGGTGCCGATCGCCTTCGGTATGCTCATGACCAACCTGCCGCTGGGCGGGATGATGAGCGAACCCACCATGAAGCTTCTGCACGACGCCACCTACAACGGCAAGGCGGGCGTGCCGATCCTCATGCAAAACGGCGAGACGCTTTACCAATACGTGGAGCAGTCCGGCGGGTTGCTGTACTACCTTTATCAGGGCGTCAAGCTGGGCATCTATCCGCCGCTGATCTTCCTCGGCGTTGGCGCGATGACCGACTTCGGGCCGCTGATCGCAAACCCCAAGTCGCTGCTGCTCGGCGCGGCGGCGCAGCTGGGCATTTTCCTGACGTTTATCGGCGCGCTGTCGCTGGGCTTTACCCCGCGCGAGGCTGGTTCGATCGGCATTATCGGCGGCGCGGACGGCCCGACGGCCATCTTCGTCACCTCCAAGCTGGCGCCGCATCTGCTCGGCCCCATCGCGGTGGCGGCGTATTCGTACATGGCGCTGGTGCCGGTCATTCAGCCGCCGATCATGAAGGCGCTGACCACCAAGAAAGAGCGCATGATCGTGATGGAGCAGCTGCGCCCGGTCTCCAAGACCGAGAAGATTGTGTTCCCGATCGCGGTAACGATCTTGGTTTCGCTGCTGCTGCCCTCGGCGGCGCCGCTGGTGGGCATGCTGATGCTGGGCAACCTGTTCCGCGAGTGCCTGGTGGTCGACCGTTTGAGCAAGACGGCGCAGAACGAGCTGATGAACATCGTGACCATCTTTCTGGGCGTCACCGTTGGCGCCACCGCCAAGGCCGAGGTGTTCTTGAAACTGGAAACCATCAAGATCATCGTGCTGGGTGTCATCGCCTTTGGCTTCGGTACGGCGGGCGGCGTGCTGCTGGGCAAGCTCATGTGCAAGATGACCGGCGGAAAGGTCAACCCCTTGATCGGTTCGGCGGGCGTGTCGGCGGTGCCGATGGCAGCGCGCGTTTCGCAAGTGGTCGGCCAGAAGGAAAACCCCGCCAACTTCCTGCTGATGCACGCGATGGGCCCCAACGTGGCGGGCGTGATCGGCTCGGCAATCGCTGCCGGTGTGTTTATCTCAATGTTCGCCAAGTAGGAGGAGGATCGCAAGATGGCTAAAGTATTGATTACCGATACAATTCTGCGCGACGCGCATCAATCGCAGGCCGCTACCCGCATGCGCACCGACGAGATGCTGCCCGTCGCCGATAAGCTCGATAAGGTCGGCTACTACTCGCTGGAGTGCTGGGGCGGCGCTACGTTCGACGCCTGCCTGCGCTTTTTGAACGAGGATCCGTGGGAGCGCCTGCGCAAGCTGCGCAAAGCCATGCCCAACACCAAGCTACAGATGCTGCTGCGCGGCCAGAATATCTTGGGCTACAAGCATTACGCCGACGACGTGGTGGATTTCTTCGTCAAGAAGGCCATCGAAAACGGCATCGACATCATCCGCACCTTCGACGCGCTCAACGATCTGCGCAATATGGAGACCGCCGTCAAGGCCACCAAGAAGTACGGCGGTACCGCCGAGGTGGCCATCAGCTACACCACCAGCCCGGTACACACCGAGGACTACTTTGTGGAGCTGTCCAAGCAGATCGAGGCGATGGGCGCCGACACCATCTGCATCAAGGACATGGCCAATCTGCTGCTGCCCTACGATGCCTACAAGCTGGTCAAGCGCCTCAAGCAGGAAGTGAAGATCCCCATCCACCTGCACACGCACAATACCTCCGGCACCGGCGATATGACCTACCTCAAGGCCATCGAGGCCGGGGTGGACATCGTCGATACAGCGCTTTCGCCGCTGGCAAACGGCACCGCCCAGCCCGCGACCGAGGCGCTGGTCGCCACGCTCAAGGGAACCGAGTACGATACCGGCCTCGATATGCAGCTGATGAGCGAATGCGCCACGCACTTCCGCGGCGTCGCCGAGCGGCTCAAGAAGGACGGCTTCCTCGATCCCTCGGTGCTCAACGTCGATATCAACACGCTGCTCTATCAGGTGCCGGGCGGCATGCTTTCCAACCTGATCGGCCAGCTCAAGCAGGCCAACGCGATGGATCGCTTCTACGACGTGCTGGCCGAGATCCCGCGCGTGCGCGAGGACTTCGGCTACCCGCCGCTGGTGACGCCCACCAGCCAGATCGTCGGCTCGCAGGCGGTGCTCAACATCCTCGCCGGGGAGCGCTATAAGCAGGTGACCAAGGAATCCAAGGGCCTGATGCGCGGCGAGTATGGCCGCCTGCCCGCGCCGGTCAACAAGGAGATTCAGAAGAAGATCATCGGCGATGAGAAGATCATCACCCATCGCCCCGCCGACGACATCAAGCCCGAGCTGGACAAGTACCGCGAGGAAATCCGCGAATACTACCAGCAGGAGGAAGATGTGCTGTCCTACGCGCTGTTCCCGCAGGTGGCGGTCAAGTTCTTCGAGTACCGCCGCGCCGCCCAGCTCAAGCTGGATTCCACCATGCTTGACGAGCAGGACAAGGTGGTCGTGATTTAAGCGCAAAGCTGAGCGCTGCCGGGCAATCGCCCGGCAGCGCTTTGTTTATAGAAATAGATTAATCTTTGGCGCGCGCCGCCGCTTCGCGTGCCATCACGAACCCTGCTAGGATATAGAATAGCCGATCCATAAAGTACTGCCCAGTAAAGTAGAAGGGCTCCAGAAAGCCGATGAGCAGGCAGGCGACGAATATCGCGGGCAGGAAGCGTTCGCCGAGGCCGACCGACGCGTCGCGGCTGAACATGCGGCGCAGGCTGGCGCGCCCCAAGCCCCATAGAAAGCACAGCATCAGCGCGAAACCGATCACGCCCATTGAGAGCAGCACCGTCAGGTAGCTGTTGTGCAGGTGTACGAATCGCTCGGGGGGCGGGTAGTCGATCACCAGCATCAGCCGTTCCAGCGTCGTGCCCCGGAGCAGGATGCGCGGGTTCTCGGCGACCACGTTCAGCGCCCGCGTCCAAATGCGCAGTCGGCTGGCAATGGTGCGCATGTCGGTGCCGCTCAGTTCGCGCTGCACCGGCACGGTGAGCTGGCCGTCCAGATTGTCGGTGGGGAAGCGCAGCGCGGGCGCGCTGGTTTCGGCATTATCTGCTGCGGGAACAGCGTCGTCCGTTGCGGGAACGGTGTCGTCGGTTGTGGTATCGGTGTCGTCCGCGCTGGAATCGGCGTTGTCCGACGGGAAATATTCTACGGGCGAATCCAGCGGCGCGGCGGCGGAGGTTTGCGCCTGCGCTATTTCTTCAACCGAAGCATTGGCGGTAATCAGCCGCAACGCGACCGTATTGACCAGATGCAAACTGGCGAAGCACAGCGCCGCTGCCAGCGCCGCGCCGACGAGGCTCGCGCCCCATACGATCCAGCGCCTGCGCGGCAAGCGCCACCTCTGCACCGCCAAGAAGGCCAAGATCCCGATGGCGGCGGCGGTGGCCAGCATGCTGGTGCGCGACACCGTCAGCCCCAGCGCCACGAACATCGGCAGGCAGCACAGCCCGTGCCATAGCCGCGAGATCAGCCCGCGCCCTGTTAGGCATAGGTAGAGGCTGAGCAGCAGCGCCATCATCAGCGCGGCGCCGGAGATGTTGGGGTGGGCGAACAGGTACAGGCGCAGGCCGGTGCTGGCCTCGAAGCCCAGCCCGAGCGCGCCGTGATGGTAGGGCGTGTACCAATGGGTTTGCGCCAGCACGCAATAGATGCCGATTGCGCCCAGCAGGGCGAACGCCGCTGTGAACGCGGAGAATACCGCGCGCGCCAAGCGCCGCCGGTGCCCCAGCGCGATACCCAGCGGAAAACAGACCAGCGTCGTGAACAACAGGCGATAGAGCACCAGCCGAAAATCGGCGAATTCGTAGGCCAGAAACCAGCGGTTGAGGATCAGCACCGCCAAATACCACAGGAAATACAGCGCCATCCAGCGCGTGCCGGGGTGCCTGCGCAGCTCCGCCTTGGAGATCGCCAGCGCGGCGAAGGCGATGGTCAGCGGCATGCCGATCTGCGGCCAAATCCGCTCGATATAGAAGGGATCATAGTGGCGGGTGCAGATCGCCAGCGTCTCCAGCACGGCGAAAAGCGCCATCAGCCATGGCCAAGTGAAGAACCGCTTCCAGCGGGGGAACGTGTCGGCTCGATCCATGCCGCGCCTCCTGACAGGATTGATTTGCATCAGTATACCATGCGCGAAAATACGTGTAAAGCCGTCACTCGCAACCTTGCGGCATGCGCGATGCTCATGTTATAATAAATGTACTGTGGCCGCGCAAGGCCAAAACCGCGACGAAAAGGAGTACGTATGCGAAAATTGTTGGCGTTCAGCATCGCCCTGTGGATGCTAATGGCCGGCGCTCTTTCCGCGATGGCGGAGGGGGAACCGGCGCGCTACACCGGTGTGCCGGTGCAGGATTTGACCATCCGCGCCACCAAAAGCCAGTCCGGGAAGCGCGTGGGCAAAGTATTGGCCGGGCAAACCATCGAGATTATTTCCTTGGAGCGGGATTGGTTTCTGGTGCGCGACGGCGATGCCGAGGGGTATGTCGTCGCCGGGCTGGTAGGCGAGTTGGAGGCGCTGGATCCCGATGACCCCGTGCCGCCGAACTACCTCAAGCCCAACCCGAAAACCTTCCGCCCATTCTATCGCGCCAAGGCTTCCGGCCAGATCTCTATGCGCCTCACCCCGGAGGAGGACGGCAAGCTCGTGGCGACGCTCTACGAAAAGGACTTGGTAGAACTCAACAAACTTGCGCCGGAATGGACCGTGGTCAAGAAGGGCAAAAAGCTGGGGTACGTGCGCACGGAATCCCTGACGGCGCTGGAGACGCTGGATCCCTATCGCGGGCTGTCCGAGGGCGAGAAGGTGTTTCCCTATGCCGCGAGGCTCATGGCGCCGCATGACGTAACCGGCACGATGCAGAGCCAGTTGGGCGTGCTGCAGAGCTTGCCGGTCGGCGCGGTGGTGCCGGTGGGCGAGCCGGATCAAAACGGCGACGTGCTCATGCCTTACAAGCGTACCGTCGGCCAGCTCAGCGGAGACGCGCTAGAGCTCGTGCCGGTGATGTCCCCGGAGGACGCGCTGCCCGGCGACCTGATCGGTGTGTTCGCCACCTTCTTTACCGCCGATGAAGATCGGGACATTATCGTCGGCCGCCTGCATAACCTGCAAATGGGCGTAGACTTTTTTGACGGATGCATCGTGGAGGCGGGCGACACCTTCTCCTTTAACGCGACGGCCGCGCCTTACAACCGCGACAAGGGATACAAGGTCGGCCCCATCATCAACTACGTCAGCGACAAGAAAACCGGCTACGGCGGCGGCATCTGCCAAGTATCCACGACGCTGTACAACGTGCTGCTTCAACTCCCGGTGGAGATCGGCCGCTGGCAAACGCACAGCAGCTACGGCATCGACTATGCGCCGGTGGAGTTTGACGCGGCGGTGGGCAAGGGCGATCTGGATCTGCGGTTTGTAAACACCCTGCCGTACGCGATTCACATGAAGATGGATCTATGGGACGGCGTGATTACCGTGCGCATCTACCGCGACGGTGATATCGCGGCGGATCCCGTGGCGCCGCAGGCGGAAGAAGCGCCGATCGAAGAAATGCCGATCGGAGAAATGCCGATCGGAGAAACGCCGACGGACGAAACACTGACAGAAGAAACGGCACCGGAAGAGTTGAACGAGGAAGAAATTGCCGATGTTGAAGCGGAGGGGTAACCGATGAGGAAAGCGTTTCTGGCGCGCGCCGCCGCCGCGCTGTTAATTGGGCTATCCGTATGGGGCGGAGCGATGGCTGTCGCATCGGAAGCGACCAGCGCGCCCGCCGTTTCGATTGTCGCGGGGGAGACCGAGTTTATCGGCTATGTCGGCAGAAAATTAAACATGTATGAAAAACAGAGCGCCAGTTCGCGCAAGCTGGCGACCATCCCCGCCGACACCGAGATCGACGTGATCGAAAAGGGCAAGCGGTGGACGCAGGTGCTATACGAAGGGAGGGTCGGCTACGTCGATACCAAGCATGCCGAGCGCATTCAGCGCCGCGATCCCTTTGGCGGCAACATGCCGGGCGTATCCACGCATGTGGCGCTGGCCTACGTGCGCGAGGAGGTTCGCTTCCCGCCGCCTACGCCCTACGAGTTCGATGTGCGCATAAAAGCGGGCAATTACATGTCGATCGCCCGCGTGGATGAGGACAGGGTTTTCTTCCCCTACATGCGCTCCAACGAGTATACGTATGTGCCTCGCGAGGCTGTGGATCTGCAGTACTTCGTGCCGTGGGACAGGGCGGAGCCGGGCGATTTGATCTATGCCTTTACCACCTTCTATACGCAGAAGCAGAACTCGCTGAACCTTGGCCGCATGCACAACATCGGCGTCGCCTGCGAAAAGCTGAACGGCCTCATCATTCGCAGCGGCGAGGAGTTTTCTTTCAACAAGGTCTGCGGCCCCTATTCCGCCGAGAGCGGTTACCGCCTCGCGCCCATCCTTTCCGGAAATGCCGATAGCGGCTACGGCGGCGGCACATGCCAAGTTAACTCCACGCTGTACAACATCGTGCTGCGCGTGCCTGCGGTGATCGTGGAGATGCACTGGCATTCGCAGCAGGGTGCGAAGTACCTGCCCGCCGGGTTCGACGCCACCGTCGGGGAAAAATCCGACATGCGCTTTCGCAACGTGCTGCCCTACGACGTGCGCCTCGGCTTCACGTATGGCGACGGGCTGATGACGGCGACGATGTATCGGGCGTCGTAGCGAATAGGCGCTTAGATGAGCCACACCGGAACATACCAATTGCTTTTATCAATCGGCAAAATATCGTTCGAAAAACAAATCACCGCGCCTGTCCCGATTTCGGTTTTCAGGGAGCTTAGGCCATCGAAATTTTCAGGGTTGGCAACCGGGGAGAGGACGCCGAAGTGCTTGATCGCATCTCTGCCAGGGGATGCGCTTTTTTTTACCTCAATTGGGTACAACGTCCCGTTTTGATAGATCAGCAGATCGATTTCTTTTTTATCCTTATCGCGATAATAAAAAAGCGGCGGCTCTTTTCCTTCGTTGATGTAACTTTTGAAAATTTCGGAGAAGACGTAGCTTTCGAAGAACGCGCCCGACATGGCGCCCTTCTCAAGGGATACCGGGTTGTTCCACTTCAGGAGATAGGCGCACAGACCGGTATCCAGAAAGTGCATCAGCGGCATTTTCGTAACCCGCTTCAGCACATTGTTGTGATAAGGCTGAACCAAGGCGACGATGTTCGAGGAAACCAGCAGCGATAGCCACTTTTTCGCGGTGGGCGCCGATATGCCGGTTTCGCTGGCCAGTTCCTCGTAAATAACCGGCTTCGCTGTTCGGGCGGCGACGACCGTCATGAAATTCAGGAATGACATTTCGTCGGCAACCTGCGTTAAATCCTTGATGTCGCGCTGGAGATACGTGTTGACATAAGAGCGGTAATAGGTTTCCCAGTCCACATTTCTGTCGCTTCCAAGCTTGGGCATCGAGCCTCGCCAGATTCGTTCGTAAACAGCCGGAAGCGCCGCTCTTTTGGCGCTGCCCGCGCGCCGCATCAATCGCTCGCTGTTCGTGTCAAACGGCTCGGATTCAACGCCGTTGAGTTCCGCGGAGGAGAGCCCGAGCAGGTTGATGATGCCAACGCGCCCGGCGAGTGTTTCGCTGACATTTTTCATTAGATGGAACGGCTGTGATCCGGTCAGCCAATAATCGCCGTTGCGCTTTGATTTGTCCACCGCCATTTTGATATAGGGCAGCAGCTCGGTGGCATATTGGATTTCGTCGATGATGATCGGCGGTTGATAGCGCTGCATAAAAAGCGCCGGGTCGGTCTTTGCGAGCCTGCGCACGTCTAAATCGTCGAGGGTCACCACCGCGCGCTCCGGCTCCGCCATTTTTTCGAGCAGCGTGGACTTGCCAACCTGCCTTGGGCCGGTCACCAACAGGATGGGAAATGTTGCCGAAACGCTGCGCGCGGCTTTTTCGGCGGCTCTTTCGATATACAAGCAATCACCTCGCAAATATTCTCTGCAATGGAAGGGGGAATATACGTCTATTCTAAAACATGATTTTACTATAGACGAAAAAGCATTGCGCGTCAAGGCATGGCTTGGCAACGCGACGGGTTGCCGCAAGTTGCAAGAGCCCCGCGTTCTTCTTGCAAAATACGCCGGTTTTCAGTATAATAATGAATGAAATATTGTTGCCGGAGGCTGAACATGCAGGATGTCCGTAATATGCAGGATATTCAGGATATGCAGGAAATGATTCGCCAGCTGAACTTGCTCGGCAAGCGCCTGAGCAAGGGGCATCGACGAATCGTCGAATATATCGTGGAGCACTATGATAAGGCGGTGTTCATGACCGCCGCCAAGCTGGGCGAAAAGGTGGGGGTGAGCGAATCGACGGTGGTTCGCTTCGCTTCGGCGCTGGGCTATGAGGGATACCCGCAGCTGCAAAAGGCGCTGCAAGAGCTGGTTCGCCATCGCCTGACCACCACCCAGCGTTTTGAAATGGTATCGGATATCGACCAGAACGCGGTGCTGCATACCGTGCTCAAGACCGACATGCAGAACATCCGCGCCACCATCGAGGAGTGCGACATGCAGGCCTTCGACAGCGTGGTGGAATGCCTGCTTTCGGCGCGGACGATCTATGTGCTGGGGGTGCGTTCCGCCGCGCCGCTGGCGCAGTTTATGGGCTATTATCTGCGCTATATTTTTGAGAACGTGCGCGTCGTCGGCGAGGGCGCGGGGGATATTTTCGAGCAGATCGCGCGCATCGGCTCCGGCGATGCGCTGATCGGCATCAGCTTTCCGCGCTATTCCACGCGCACGCTGGAGGCGATGCGCTTTGCCGCCGACCGAAAGGCGACCGTGGTGGCGCTGACCGATGGGCCGATGTCCCCGCTCAAGGAGGCGGCCTCGCTGTGCCTCACCGCCTGTACCGACATGGCCTCGTTCGTCGATTCGCTGGCGGCGCCGCTATCGTTGATAAACGCGCTGATCGTGGCGCTCGGCCTGCGCCGCAAAGAGGAACTTTCCGAGCATTTCGCGCAGATGGAAGGGATTTGGGATGCATATAGTATCTACCTTGGAAGGAAAAAATAAAGAGAGCGTCGTCGTGATCGGCGGCGGCGCGGCAGGGCTGATGGCGGCGCTGTTCGCCGCGCAGGGCGGCGCGCGCGTGACGCTGCTGGAGCGCAACGAGAAGCTGGGCAAGAAGCTCTACATTACCGGCAAAGGTCGCTGCAACCTCACCAACACCGCCGATTTTGAGGACTTTTTCCGGCAGGTGCCGCGCAATCCGCGCTTTCTGCAGGCGGCGATCCGCACCTTTTCGGCGGCGCAGCTTCGCGAATTGATGGAAGAGTTAGGCGTGCCCACCGTGGAGGAACGCGGTGGGCGCGTGTTTCCCGCCAGCCAGAAGGCCAGCGATGTTACCCGCGCGCTGACCCGCGCCATCGAGGCGGCGGGGGTGGAAATTCGGCTGAACACCCGTGTGCTTGCGCTCGATTGCGGCGAGGCGGGCGTGACGGCGCGCATCGAGCGGGGCGGCGATTTGCCCGCCGGGGCGGTGATTCTCGCGACCGGCGGTGCAAGCTATCCGATGACCGGCAGCACTGGCGACGGCTATGCATTTGCGGCGGCGCTTGGGCATACGATCCATCCGCCGAAGCCTTCGCTGGTGCCGCTGATTACCCGGGAACGCTGGCCTATGCAACTGCAAGGCCTATCGCTCAAAAACGTGCGGCTGTCCGCGCGGCTGGATGGCAAGACGGTGTTCGACGAGCTGGGCGAAATGCTCTTCACGCACTTCGGCGTCTCCGGGCCGCTGGTGTTGGAACTTTCCAGCCATGTGCCCGCCGAGCGCTGGGCAGCCTGTGCAGTGCAGCTGGATACCAAGCCCGGCCTCGATGCGCAGCAGTTGGACGCGCGGCTGCAGCGCGATTTTGAGGCGCTTTCGCGCAAGCAGCTTTGTCATGCGCTGCCGGGATTGCTGCCTGCACGCATGGCGGAGCTGTTGCCCGCGCTGTGCGGCCTTCCAACTGATAAGCCGGTGAACCAGATCACGCGCGAGGGGCGCCAGCGCTTGGGTGCGCTGCTCAAGGCGCTGCCGCTGCCCATCGCCGGGCCAAGACCCATCGCCGAGGCCGTCGTCACCCGTGGCGGCGTGGAGATCAAGGAGGTCAATCCCTCGACGATGGCTTCCAAGCTCGCCCCGCGCGTATTTTTCGCGGGGGAGCTGCTCGACGTCGACGCGCATACAGGCGGCTTCAACCTGCAAATCGCCTTTTCCACCGGCGCGCTGGCCGGAGCCGCCGCCGCGCGATTTCTGCTTTCCAAAGGAGGGGACGCCTCGTGAGCAAAGCCGCTGCGCAACAGATCACCCTCACGCTGGAGGGAGTGCCGCTCAAATGCCCGGTCGGTACGTCGGTGCAGGAGATGATTGACCGGCACCTGCCCGAGCGGCGGGCGGACGCGCTGGCGGTGCGCGTCGGCGATGCCGTCAAGGGCTTGCGCTGGCAGCCCAAGCAGGATTGCGCCTGCACGCTGCTTACCTATGCCGACGAGGAGGCGCGCCGCATGTACGAGCGCTCCGCCCGCTTCTTGCTGCTGCTGGCGCTGCGCGAGGCGCTGCCCGGCGCGCGGGTGCGCATCGAGCACAGCGTCGGCTATGGCGTGTACATCGCCGTGGAGGACAAGGAATGCCTGAGCAGCCTGCGCGTGCGCCGCATCGAGCAGCATATGCGCCAGATCGTGCAGGATGACGAACCCTTTGTGCGCACCCGATGGACGCGGGATCAGGCGATGGACTATTTCCGGCAGGAGGGGCAGGAGGACAAGCTCCGGCTGCTGGCCTACCGCCCCGTCGATTACTTTGACGTGTACACCTGCCGGGGCATGAGCGAATATTTCTACGGCGAAATGCTGCCTTCTACCGGCTATATCCGCAGCTTCTCGCTGCAGTTTTACCTGCCCGGCATGGTGCTCCAACTGCCCGCGCCGGAGCAGCCGGAGCGCGCCGCGCCGTTTCAGGAGCGCCCGAAGCTCATGCGCACCTTTGCCGAGGCTTCGCGATGGGGCGGTATCCTGCGCTGCGAGAACGCCGCGGATCTCAACGACATGATCGCCAGCGGCGCGCTTCGCGCCTTCATCCGCGTAAACGAAGCGCTGCAGGAGCGCTCCATTGTCGATATTTCGGAGCAGATCATCGAGCGTGCCGCGCGCGTCGTGCTCATCGCCGGGCCTTCATCCTCGGGCAAGACCACCTTTACGCACCGCCTCGCCATCGATCTGCGCGTCGGCGGGCAGGATCCGGTGATCCTCTCGCTGGACAACTATTATCGCGATCGCGATCAGGTGCCGCTGGACGAGAAGGGCGAGCCGGATCTGGAATGCCTCGAATCGCTGGATGTGCCGCTGTTCAACGACCATCTGCTGCGCATCTTGCAGGGGGAGGAAGTGGAGATCCCGCGCTTCTCCTTCAAGCGCGGACGGCGCGATCCGGAGGGCGTGAAGATGCGCCTGCGCCCAGATCAGCCCATTCTGATCGAGGGCATCCACGGCCTCAATAACCAGCTTACCGCCGACGTGCCCAGCGAGCTCAAGTTCAAAATATACATCAGCGCGCTGACGCACCTGAATTTGGACGACCACAACCGCATCCGCACCACCGATGTGCGCCTTTTGCGCCGCATCGTGCGCGACCACCAGTTTCGCAGCTCCACCGTCGACCGCACGATGTCGATGTGGGATTCGGTGCGCTCCGGCGAGGAGAAGTATATCTTCCCCTTTCAGGAGCAGGCCGATGTGATGTTCAACTCCTCGCTGCTGTACGAGTTGCCCATCCTCAAAAAGCTGGCGTATCCGATGCTCTGCGAGGTGGGGGAGGAGAGCCCGTGGCACCTGCGCGTGCGGCGGCTGGTCAAATTTTTGAATTACTTCCTTGACGGCATGGCTGAGGACGAGATTCCGCCGACCTCCATCCTGCGCGAGTTTATCGGCGATTGCACGTTCTATAAGGAATAGCGCGGGCTTTTCAAAGCAAAATTTGCTTTTCTCTCCAGCAACTGCCCTGATAGCGCGCATCGCCTCCGGCCACAATAGCGGCGAGAGGAGGCGAAAACAACTTGAAAAGAACAACCCTTTTGATCCTTTGCGCGGCGCTTGCGGTAGCGCTGGCCGGCTGCGCGAGCAATCCGGCGTCGCCGTTGCCCACGCCCTCGCCGGTAAGCCCGACGATGATGCCGCCCACCGACAGCATGATGCCCTCTACCTCAATGATGCCGGACGGCGCGCTGACGCCGGGCAGCACCACGATGCCGGAAGCGGCGGGCATGATCTCTCCGGCGGACGCCAAGGCGGCGGCGAAGAAGGTTAGCGACGAGGTGGTCAAGCTCAGCGAAATCGACAAGGCCACCACCATGATCGTCGGCAACACGGCGCTGATCGGCGTCAACTTTACCGCGCAATACAAAGGGCAGATGACCACGCGCATCAAGGATATGGTGATCGACCGCGCCAAGAAGGCCGCGCCGCAGCTGAAAAAGGTTGCCGTGACGGCGGATCCGGATCTGCTGGCGCGCATCCAAGCCATGGCGGATCAGATGACCGACGGAACCGATTCGGCGCAAGTTAGCACCGAGTTTTCAGAAATTGTTAACCGCATCGCGCCTAACGCACAGTAAACAAAACGGGGCCGTCGTTCAGCGACAGCCCCGTTGCTTTTTATTTTAACATAAGTAATTACGCAGCTTCTCCGCCACCGTGCCGATGTCGATGGGCTTGCCGACGTGGTCGTTCATGCCGCAGGCGATGCAGCGCTCGATGTCCTCCTGAAACACGTTGGCGGTCATCGCGATGATGGGCACGGTGCGGGCGCGCGGATGTTCCAGCGCGCGGATGCGCTGCGCGGCCTCATAACCGTCGACCAGCGGCATGTGGATGTCCATAAAGATCAGATCGACGCGATCGGCGTTGGCTGCAAACTTCTCCACCGCGTCGCCGCCGTCCTCGGCGCAGATAAACTCCGCGCGGGTGTCCTCCAGCATCGCCAGCACGATTTCGCGGTTGATGGCGATGTCCTCGACCAGCAGGATGCATTTTCCGTGGAGATCGGGCAACATCAGCGGAGCGGCTGGGGCTTCGGCGGAGGCGGGTTGCGCCGCTACCGGCGCCACCCATACGCTGAAAATAAAGTGGGAACCGGCGCCCGGCTCGGAGCGCAGCCGGATGGTTCCGCCCATCATCTCCACGATGTTTTTGCTGATGACCAACCCCAGCCCGGTGCCGCCAAAGCGCCGCGCGACGCCGCTGTCGCCTTGCGAAAACGGCTGAAAAAGCTGCGCTTCCTGTTCCGGCGAGATGCCGATACCGGTATCCTCCACCGTGAATTCTAGGCAAGCCTTGCCGTCCCGCTGCGCTGCGGTGCGCGCCGTGACGGTGATGCGGCCTTGTTCTGGCGTGAACTTGACGGCGTTGGAGAGCAGATTGGTCAGCACCTGCGCTAAGCGCTGCTCATCGCCCACAACGCGCGCGGGCAGATCCGGCGCGAGCTGCACGAGCAGCTGCTGGTGCTTTTCGTCGGTGAGGTATTGATGCACGTTGATAACCCGTTGCACCATGCGCTCCAGATCGAATTCCGCGAGCGAAAGGTCGAATTTGCCGGATTCGATTTTTGATAGATCCAGCACGTCGTTGATAACGCCCAGCAGGTGGCGCGATGCGTTTTCAATCTTGTCCATACAGTAGCGCATTTTGTCCATATCCTCGGCGGATCGGGCGATGCCGGACATGCCGATGATGGCGTTCAGCGGCGTGCGCATCTCGTGCGACATGGTGGCGAGGAAGGTGCTTTTTGCCTGCGAGGAGCGTTCCGCAGTCTCGCGCAGTTCGATGAGCGTGGTAACATCGTGCAGCACGATGACCACGCCCATGCATTCGCCCAGCAGATTGTTCGCGGGGGAAATGGTGATATTTAAATAAACGGTTTCGTCGCCGCTCAATCGCAGATCGTAATTGACCGCGGGCGAACCGGCGATCACCGCGCGGCTGCTCCGCTCCAGCTCCGCCAGCGCGCTTGCCGGAAACCGGCGGCCAAAGATTTGCGGCAGCGTTTTTTCCGCGAACTCGTTATGGTGGGCAAACAGAAGAAAGCCCGCGCCGGAATCGGTGCCCAGCAGAAACAGCAATTCCCGATCAAAAACAAAGATTTGATCGGGGCAGTTGGACAGCAAGAGCTGATTATAAAGATGTTGGCGCTCCATTTCGCGGGCGTTGAAGTCGCGTATGCGCTCGATGTTGCCTGCGGTGATGGCGGAGTACTGCTTATCGCGCTCCAACCGGATGATGCGCCATTTGAAATTCTCACAGTCGCGAACAGCGGCGTGGTTTTCTTCTTCAAGCCGCTTGTTTTCCGCTTCAAGCCGTCTGTTTTCCGCCTCGAGGGCGTTGTATTCAGCCTCTGTCATACTGATTCGCCTGCCTTTTCGTTGTACAGCGTCATTACTACAGAGCGATTCTTACAGTGCCATCAGCGTCACCGAGGCGTTGTAGGCGCGATTGTTGGCGGTGCCGTCGGCGTTGATCGAGATGGGGCACATTTCGCCCATGGCGTAAAAGCCGCAGCTGGCAAGGTCCTTCAGCGCGGGATGGTGGGTGATATAGCGCCCCTCGGTGCTGGTGTCGCCGGTCATGATGAGGTAGCGCGCACCGCAGGAGGTGGAGAAGAGGGTGCTGTAACGATAGGCGTCCGAGGTGTTTTCGTTGATCTTGGCGATCATCTCCTCGAAGCAGGCCACCGTGCTCTCCACCACCAGATCGCGGCTGAGTACGCCAAAGAGCACTTCGCAACCTTGCGGCATATCGCCGGAAAGGGTGACCGCCCCGGTCTCATAGTCCACGCCGATGATGGTGCGGATCTGCTCCACCAGTTTCCCGCCTTGCGGTAGGCGCAAAATCACCGGGCTAGAGCAATAGCTGGCGATCACGCTCTGCTGCACGAATGCCGGATCGATGATGAGCCCGTTGCGCTGCATGAAGGAGAGGAAGGTTTCCTCGCCCACGCGCCGCACGAGGTTGCCGGTCGACTCGGTAATGATTGCGCGCAGCGCGTAGGGCGGCGCGTCGATCGTGCGCACCGCGAAGAGCGGGCGGATGCCGCCGCCCAGCAGGTTGAGTAGGATGCGGTCGGTGTAAAACTCACCGTTGACAAACACGCCGGAGATATCATTGGAAAGGTCGGAAGAGGAGACAGCGCCGTAGATGGGGCAATGGCCGGAGACCGCGTCAAGCTCGCTTGTGGTGAAATCGGCGGTGAAATCGCAACTATCGAAGGGCTGCAGGCACAGGATCATCTTGGGCTCCTCGCCCAGCCGCTCGCGCGCCAGCCGGTAGGTGTCGCGGATCACGGTCTCTTTATTTGCGTGCGTACACGGCTCCGAAAGCGCCATGGAGCCGACCAGCTCCTCGCCGCCGGTGATAATCATGAAGCTGACGCTAATGTCCTGCACCGAATGGATGCCGATAAAGGCCAACGCGGTGGCGCCATAAATATCGAAAGAATACATTTCGGATAGCTTGCGCATTACCGCCGGATAGTTGATCGTTGAATCACACACCGCAATGCCCAGCGTCCGCTCGCCGAAGGTGACATGCTCGGCGATCTGCCGCCCCAAGTCCTCGCACAGGGCGTCGACATCATAGGTTTCACAGGTACGCGCAGTGAAAATTTGCATGTTTTGCCTCCATAACCCGTCGTTTGCTATTACATTTAACAATAGCACAACCGGTTACGATTGGCAATACACGGAAACCTTATTTTTCGTTTGATGTTATAACATGCGGTTCCGCGCGCAATTCCGGCGGCAGCGCTTCCCATTCGCGGCGCAGCAAGCGATAGATCAAGCGATCCTTGAGCGTGCCCTCGTGCAGCGAATATTCCTTTAGCACGGCTTCTTGCGCCATGCCGCATTTCTCGAGCACGCGCTGGCCGCGCACGTTCTCCCTTAGGCATCCGGCGGATACGCGGATCACGTCGGATTCCAGAAAGGCATGGCGCAGCAGCGCGCGCAGCGCTTCGGTCGCATAGCCTTTCCCCCAGCAAGACGGGCGCAGAAAAAACCCCGCGTCCACGAGCTTGCCCGTTGGCGTCGCCTTGGTTACGCTGTAACCGATCTCGCCGATATGCGCCTTGCTTTGGCGGTCTACGACGCGAAAGAAGTAATGCTTTCTGCGCGGATGCTCCACCTGCGCCATCGCCAGGCCGATGCTGAGCACGGTTTCATCCATTGTTTGGGTACGAACATTGGGCAGGTAGTACATGGCGCCGGGGTCCGACAACAGCTCGTGGTGCGTGGCTAGGTCGTCGGCCACGTGATCGCGGATGAGCAGGCGCTCGGTCTGCAAGCGAAACATAGAAGTCTCCTTTCGTTCAAGCACTCCTTTTTTTGGAAACGATGCCTATATCATACCACGCGGCGCGCACGCTGCCAAGGATAGAAATGCGATCGCAATGCGATAACAATGCAATAGAAATGCGTTTGCCCGCCGCGCGCCTTTTCCCATTGCGGAGGCTGGCTAAATACTGTACAATATTTGCATATTATGAGGACATCGGCGCGCGTGCGCGGCGGGAAACAGGAGGACAGGGCGCATGGGTGCATGGGACATTCGGAACGTATTGCCGCGCTTGCGGGGCGGCTGCCGGGCGGTGTGGGCGGAAGCGCTGCAGGGGTGGCGCGCCGCGCTGCCGCTGCTGAAGAAGGATGTATGGAAGCCCGCGCTGGTGGTTGGATTGGTTTTTTTGTTGCCCAGCTTTCTTGTGCGGCAAGCGGGCAGCGCAGGTGCGTTGATGGATCTGCTGCGGCGGGCGGTTTGTTTGCCGCTGCTGTACGCCGCGCTGGCGCATATGCAGCTTTCGCAGCTTCGCAGGCAGCCCGCCGCGCCGCTGCAGGTGGTGCGCGCCAAGGCGCTGCGCTGGCGCGAGCTTGCGCCGCTTGCGCTGGCCAGCTTGATCGCCGGTGAGATGGGGCAATTCGCGATCGAGATCATCGGCGGATTGCTAAGCATGGTGCTAAGCCTGATCGCGTGGATCCCGATCGTGGGCGGGGTGCTGGGGACGCTCATGCAATGGGCGCTGCTTGCCTTCGGCATTGCGCTGCAGATGGCGACCTACTCGCTCTGGCTCGTTCAGGAACGGGATGGCGGCACCGTGATGCCGACGATCGTGACCGCGATCGCTTTTTTGCGGAGCCGCATGCGCCCCTTGATCGGGCTGGTCGTGACGTTGACGGTCGTGCGGGGGGCGCTGATCTTACTGACGCCTTGGCAGGTGTGGCTGGTTGGCGAGGCGCTGTGCTTGCTGCTGGGGACGGCTTTTATGGCGGCGTTGTTTGACGGCGCGCCGAATCGGTGGGGCGGCGGCTATGATCCCTACGATGCGCCGTCGAATTTGAACCGGATGAAGCGTGCCAACCCGGAGGATTAGGCGGTACGCCAAATGTTACAAAGGCGGTAAATCGATATGCCACAGACCAGGCCGCGCTCGCTACGGGAAATTGCCGCAAGGGCTGGACGCGTGCGGCTCTTTGATTCCCGAGGATTGGACGATACCACGCGCAATAGCCTGACGATGGTCATCTATGCGGTGATTTTCGGCCAAGTGTGTCAGCTTATCACCACCGGCGCGGCGTGGACCGGCTTCCTGCGCGAGGTGCTGAAGGCCGACGACTTTGTGCTCGGCCTCATCACCGCGGTGCCGGTGGCGGCCAACACGGTGCAGATCCTGATCGCCCATTGGATGCAGCGCTATCAAAAGCGCCGCTTCTTCATGCTGTTCTTCGGCATTCTGGCGCGCTTTTTCTGGATCCCTATCGCGCTGGTGCCCTACTTGGTGCCGTCGCACAGCGCGCAGATGATGCTGGTATCGGTGTTCGTGGTGGCGGTGGCGGTGGGCAATAGCTTCGTCAATTTGGGGTACGCCTCGCTGATGGCCGATATCGTGCCGATGCGCATACGCGGCAGCTACTTTGCCTCCCGGCAGGCGATATCGCTGGTTACCGGTCTGTTGGGCGCGCTGCTGGCCTCCTATCTCGTGGACAAACTGGGCATGGCGGGTTATTCCATCGCGCTGATTCTGGCGGGAGCCACCGGCATGGTCGACATCACCTACTTTTTCCGGGTGGATTTTCCGGCGATGGAAGCGCCGGGGGCGGGGGAGCGGCAGGGCTTGCTCGTCTCGCTGCGCGCGGTATTGCGCGACAGAAATTTTATGCGCGTGGTGCTCTTCTTCACCTGCTGGACGCTTGGTGTCAACGTATCCGCGCCGTTTTTCAACGTGTTTATGCTCGAAAACCTACGCATGAGCTACACCAGCATCACGCTGACCAACCAGATCGCCTCCAACGTGATGACGTTGCTGCTGCTCTCGCGCTGGGGCAAGCCGCTGGACCGCTTCGGCAACAAGGCGATTTTGCGCATCTGCGCGCTGGTGTGCATGACCACGCCACTGATGTGGCTGGTGGTCACGCCGCAAACCGTGTGGCTGGTGCCGCTGTTTAACATGATCAGCGGCACCTTCTTCCCGCCGATCGACATCGCGCAGCAGAATTTTTATCTGGCCGCCTCCTCCAGCAAAAACCGCGCGATGTATGTGGCGGTGTTCTTCGCGGTGTTCAACCTGTTCGGCGTGGCGTTCGGCAACGCGCTGGGCGGCTATTTGCTCAAGACCGCCTTCAGCGCGATGGAGGCGCATATGCCGCTGATGCGCCAGCTGGGCTGGAGCAAGTATCATTTGATCTTCCTGCTCTCCGGCGTGCTGCGCATCGTGGTGGTGCTGGGATTGTTCCCCGCGCTCAAGGATGAGGGCGGCACGCCGCTGGGCAAAACAGCAAAGACGATGTGGCACGAAGGGTATGTGGCTTGGCTGCGCTGGTGGATGGCGGTGCGCGCCTCGGCGCTGCGCAAGCGCTACCGCAAACAAAATCCGGAAGAGTAAGGAGCGCGTATGGAAAATCAACCGAAAACCCGCGCACAGGCGGATAGCCGCTGGACGTGGAACCTAGGGGATATTTACGCAACGCAGGAGGCGTTTGAGGCGGATTGCGCACGGCTGACCGCCGATATCGACGCCCTGAGCGGCTTCGAGGGTACGCTGGCGCAGGGCGGCAAGCCGCGCGTGCTGGAGGCGGTGCGCGCCTATTGGGCAAGCATCCGGCGGATGGAAAACGCGGGCACCTACGCTTTTTTGCTGCGCGCGCAGGATAATGGCGAGGCTGCGGCGCAGGCGATGGCGGATCGCGTGCAGGTGCTGGAGGTGGAGCTGGGAACGTGCAGCGCGTTTCTGCGCCCGGAGCTGCTCGCGCTGCCCGAGGCGCTGCTGCGCGATTGCATGGCCGATCCGGACTTCGCGGAGTACGACGTGTTCCTCGCCGATGTGCTGCGCTATAAGCCGCATACCCTCAGCGCGGCGGAGGAGCGGATCGTCTCGGCCTATGGCGAGGTGGTGCAGGGGCCGCAGAATACCACGCAGATGCTGACCTACGTCGACATGCGCTTCCCCGACATCGCGGGCGAGGATGGCGAGCCCGCCGCCGTTACCGAGGGCAAGTTCATCGGCTTTCTGCAATCCCCGAACCGCCGCGTGCGCGCCGACGCCTATGCCTGCGTGCTTGGCGCTTACGGCGCGCTGGGCAATACCTTTGCCGCCACCTACGCCACCAACGTGAAGGCCGATCTGGTGGGCGCGCGGCTGCACCGCTTCGATACGGCGCGCGAGGCGGCGCTGTTCGGCGACGAGGTGCCGGTGTCGGTGTACGACAGCCTGATTGAGGCGGTACACGGGGCGCTGCCGACGCTGGCGCGCTACATTGCGCTGCGCCGCCGCGTTATGGGTTTGGACGCGGTGCATCTGTACGATCTGTATGTGCCGATGACCGGGGAATTTGACTTGGCGCTGCCCTATCCCAAGGCCTACGAATTGGTGGTGGAGGGCGTTTCCTCGGCGCTGGGGGAGGAATATGGCCGCGTGTTGCGCGAGGCTTATGAGCGGCGCTGGATCGACGTGTACGAAAATCGGGGCAAGAACACCGGCGCGTTTTGCAGCGGTTGCTACGACGCCCATCCCTACGTGCTGCTTAATTACGAGGATGGCCTTTCCGAAACGCTGACCATCGCGCACGAGATGGGGCACGCCATGCACAGCTATTACAGCGAGCACGCCCAGCCGTTCGCCAAGGCGCATTACGAGATTTTCGTGGCCGAGGTGGCCTCCACCGTCAACGAGGTGCTGGTGCTGCGCTACCTGATGAAGCGGCACACGCGCCGCGCGGATCAGGCGGCGCTGGTCAATCACCTGCTGGAGAATTTCCGCACCACCATCTTCCGCCAAGTGCTGTTCGCCGAGTTTGAGCATTTGGCGCACAAGCTGGCCGAGGAAGGCGAGGCGCTGACGCGGGAGCGCCTGTGCGAGGTGTACTATGAGCTGAATCGCCGCTACTACGGCGAGGAAGCGGTGGTCGACGAGCAGGTGGCCGACGAATGGATGCGCATCCCGCACTTCTATTCATCGTTCTATGTCTATAAGTATGCGACCGGCTTCTCAGCGGCGGTGGCCATCGCGCAGCGGCTGTTGACCGAGGGGGAACCCGCGGTGTGCGATTACCTGCGCTTTCTTCGCACCGGCGGCTCCATGCCGCCGATCGAGGAGCTCAAGATCGCCGGGGTGGATTTGTCCACGCCGCAGCCGGTGGAGCAGGCGCTTGCCTACTTTGCCGAGCTGGTCGGGCAAATGGAAGCGTTGATCGACTGATTGGTTAATTGGTTGGTTAATTGGTTTATTGTTTGATGGATTTAATTTGATGGATTTGAAAAGAGGGATCACCATGCAGGGATACGACCCGGCGCAGGCCGCCAAGGCCATCGCGCAGAACATCGACCGAAAGCAGTACGCGGCGTTTTCCGCCGAATTTGATTCGCTGATCCGGCAGGCCGTCGATCTGGATCTTGCGTACATGCGCGCCTCCGGCGTCATCGCCGAGGACGGCATGAGCGGCGCGGCCTACTACGACGACGATGAGGCGTTCGAATACATCCTCGACGGCATCGCCCGGGCGCGCGGCTGGGATGATGAGCGTACGCTGCGGCTGGGCGCGCTGATCGACGACTATATGGATGCGCAGCAGAACTATATGGAATCCATCGGCATGCTGGAGTGGGATTGATATGTTGATGCAAGAGACGAGGGGCGGCGGCAAGCTCTCCGCCGCACAGAGCGCGGCGTGGATCGGCGGCCTGCTGGCGGCGCTGCTGGTGTTATGGGTGGCGGTGGGCGCGGTCATCCGCTGGACGGGCATAGGCTGGCTGGACATCCTGTTCTTCATCGGCGCGGCGCTGCTGCTGTCGGCATTTACCCGCGCTCGGCTGCTCAATTGCCGCTACATGCTCTATGAAACGGCGCTGCAACTCGAGCGCGCCTACGGGCGGCGGCCGCAAGCGGCGATCCGCGTCGCTTGGGAGGATATCCTTGCCCTCGAGCCAGCGGAAAAGCCCCCGCGCGGCGCGATGCGCTTCGTGTACGGACGCGCGCCGATGTGCTGCATACGCTATCGGGAGGGTGCGGCGCAGCGCGCGGCGGTGTTTCAGCCCAGCGCGGCCTTTTCCGCGGAGTTGGAGAAGGCGATGGCGGCGGGGTTGCATAAAAAAGCGCAGGCGTGACACCCTTCCGCATGGGGGGAGGGGATACGCGTGCGCTTAAATGACCGATCCTGCGCGTTGTGCGGGGAGCTGCGCTGCGGCAACCTGCGCGTGGCCGGGCAGGAGATCTGCGCGGCTTGCGAGGCGGCGCTGCTGCGCGGCATGCTAAAGCCGGAAGCGGTGCTTAGGCATCTGCGAGGGTTTTCACGCAGGGTGCGTTGGACGGAGGGGTAAGGGGTTCCGGCTGCCATTTTTGCCCGAGAAAGCGCACGGCGTCGATGCGCCCCTGCATGCGGCGGCCGAGCAGCACCTTGCTCTTGTGGCGCTCAAACAGGCGATGTACCACGATGGCGGCGGGCATCGCGGCCAAGCCGCCGGCGGCCATCGTCACGCCCGCGCCGACGGCCATTGCCGCGCCGGTTTTCGCGGCGCGGAAGGCGGCGTGCTTGGTGGCGGCGGCGCCGCTCTTTTTGCCCAGCACAACCTTGGTGCCCTCGGTGGCGAGAATCACAACAAAGGGCAGCGCGTCAAACACGCCGTCCAGCAGCTCCACCGAATGGCTGACGCCGTCGAGCAGGCCGATATCCACCATCATTTCGTCGGCGCAGCTCAGGCCGACCGAGAGGGTATCGATGATCGTATCGCGCTGGCGCTTGCGATATTTCTCTCGCAGCGCTTCGTAAGTTGCCATAGGGAATTCCTCCTTTGGATAAAAGTTGTATTCGATAAAAGTTATGTTCAATAAAAGCTATGTTCAGTAAAAATTAGGATAAAAGAAATTTTATGATGTAGAGCAGCGCCATGCCGCCGAACACCACCGCCGCCAGCCAAGTCAGGCGGCGGATCAAATTATCCTTCTCTTTGGGCGGCTGCGCGCTGGACTTCTTTTCCAGATCGCGCACCCGCTTTTCTAATGCCGTAATCTGCTGGCGCAGCTGCTCGTTTTCGTGGCCCAGCCGCTCCTGATCGTCGCTGAGGCCGCCGAGCACCAGCGTCACGTCGCTGGAGAACTCCTCCACCAGCGTTTCGATATCGCGCCCGCGTATGCTTTGCAGCGCGCCGGAAAGGTAGGTGCCGGGCTTCTTGATGGCGGCCTTGATGCGGCTGTGCGGATCCGGCTTCGGCTCGGAGACTGTCACATCCTCGGCGGGGATCAGGATCTCGTGATCCTTGTTGGGCTGTATGTCAGACATGCTTATTTCCTCTTTTATCTTCCTCAAATTCCGGGTTTGAATTCGGCAAAAGAGCGCCGAATTTATTTTATTATACAGCAAACTCGCCCGATCGGCAACCGGGCGAGTCGTGGCATATGAAGCTGTCGTGGCATATGAAGCTGTCGGCGTTAGGCCGTCAAGGCGCGACGGGGGTGGGCGCGCGGAACCCTGCCGTCCGCAGGAAGCGAGCCATGGCGGCCTTTCCGGCCTCGTCTAGGGGGAATACGCCGCTGTCGCGCAATACCTGCGCGCATACCTCGGAAAGCCCGCCGCGCAGGATGGCCTCGGCCTGTTCGGCGCTGTGCTTGGTGCCGTGGCGCACAGCCAGATCGTGAAGCCACGGCCAATGCTGCGCCAGCGACGCATCGGCGGGCGGCGTCAGCGGGCGCGCGCCGGTCAGGTACTCGGCCAGCGCTTCCAGCTCGGTCACCAACCGCCCGGGCAGGATGAACAATCCCATTACCTCGATCAGGCCGATGTTCTCCTTCTTGATATGGTGCAGCGGCGCGTGCGGGTGAAACACGCCAAGCGGGTGCTCGGCGCTGGTGCGATTGTTGCGCAGCACCAAGTCCAGCGTGTAGCCGCCGCCCTCGCGCCGCGCGATGGGCGTAATGGTGTTGTGCGGTGTGCCTTCGGTGGCGGCCAGCACCCCGGCGGCCTCGTCGGAGTAGCCGCGCCAGGTCGCCAGCACGTGCGCCGACAAGTCGCACAGCGCGGCTGGATCCTCGCCGCGCAGGCGCAGCGTCGTCATCGGCCAAGCGATGAGCTGCGCTTCGATGCCCGGCATGTCCGGATGGCTGGTCTGCGCGTAGACGGGAGCGCCCTGCATAGGGAAGGTGTGCCGCCCGCCCTGAAAGTGATCGTGGTTGAGGATCGAGCCGCCGACGATGGGCAGATCGGCGTTGGAGCCGATGAAGTAATGCGGGAACTGGCGCAGAAAATCGAAGAGCCGCGCGAACGCGTCGCGGTCGATGGCCATCGGCCGGTGTACGTCGCTGAGCACGATGCAGTGTTCCGGATAATACAGATACGGCGAATATTGCAGGTGCCACGGCTGGCCGCACAGCGTCAGCGGCAGCATGCGCAGCGTTTGGCGCGCGGGGAAGTCCAGCCGCCCGGCGTAGCCTTGGTTTTCGACGCAGAGCATGCATTTGGGATAGCCGACGGACGGCGCGCTGACCAGCGCGGCGATGTCGCGCGGATCCTTTTCGGGCTTGGAGAGGTTGATGGTGATCTCCAGCTCGCCGAAGGGGGAGGGCTCCAGATAGCGCCGGTTCTTGGCGATGGCGTCGACGCGGATGTAATCGTTGGCGCGCTGCAGCCCATAGAACCAATCGGTGGCGGCCTGCGCGCCCTGTTCCGCAAGCATGCGTTCGAAGCGCGCCGCCAGCACCGAGGGCGGCGGCGTCAGCAGCCCCATCAGCCGCGCGGCAAAAAGCTCTCGCCGCGCCGGGGAATCTTCAATGACGCCGCCGGATACCGCCGCGTCGCACAGCGCCTCCAGCATGGGCGTGGCGGTAGCGGGTAGCGGCGATTCGGGTTGCGCCGAGCCATCGGCGGGCGCGTCCTCGCGCAACGCGTCCAAGAGCAGGTTTTTCGCCCAAAGAGAATCTTCGTCGGCGATCAGGCCGTGGCGCTGCGCAAAGGCGATCAGCGTATCCATAGCGCGCCGGGCGGCTTCAGACATCAGGGAGCCCTCCTTGCTTGGGGTCAGAATGTTTTCTCGCTTTCTATTATATATGTGAGGAGGGACGTACACAAGCGATTTGCGAGAAAAATATCGTAATTCACGCAAATTAACGCAAGCCGCTTGACAAAGCGCGCAGAACATGAAAAAATAGGTACAATCACAACTGCATACAGGGGGAAGCACGATGGAGCGGCGCACAGGTTCGCAATGGGTGGATTATCTGCAATCATCGGAGGGCGCGGAGCGATTGGGGTACCTAGGCGGCGGGCGCGAGGGCTACGCCGCGGAACAGGCGGCGCGCTATGCGAAGCTGATCCGCCGCCATGCCGAGGCGTTTGGCGAGCGCGGCGAGCTGCTGCTGATCTCAGCGCCGGGGCGCACCGAAATCGGCGGCAACCATACCGACCACAACCGGGGCTGTGTGCTGGCGGCCGCCGTCAATCTGGACACCATTGCGGTGGTGTCGCCGACCGATGACGGCATCATGACGGTACACAGCGAGGGCTACCAGCCGATCCGCATCGATACGGCCAGCCTCGCCGCCGTAAAGCGGGAAGAGGGAACCACCGCCGCCATCATTCGCGGCGTGGCGGCGCGCATGCGGGAGTTGGGCTACAAGGTAGGCGGATTTCAGGCGGCGGTGACCAGCAACGTGCTGCGCGGCTCCGGGCTGAGCTCCTCGGCGGCCTTTGAGGTGCTGGTCTGCGCCATTCTGGACGCCTGTTACAACGGCTGGACGGTACCCGGCGTGCTGCGCGCGCAGATTTCGCAATATGCCGAGAACGTATACTTCGCCAAGCCCAGCGGCCTGATGGATCAGACCGCCAGCTCGCTGGGCGGGCTGGTCAACATCGACTTCGGCGGCGCGGAGCCGGTGGTGCGCGGCCTGCAGTACGATTTTGCCGCCAAGGGCTACGCGCTCTGCGTGGTCAACAACGGCGGCAGCCACGGCGATCTGACCGACGATTACGCGGCAATCCGTACCGAGATGGAGCAGGTGGCGGCGCACTTCGGCCAGCCGATGCTGCGGCGCGTCACCGCCGAGCAGGTCGAGGCCGAGCTGCCCGCGCTGCGCGCCCAATGCGGCGATCGCGCCGTGCTGCGCGCCTTCCACTACTTCGATGAAAACCAGCGCGTCGCCGCGCAAGTCGAGGCGCTGGAGCGCGACGACCTGCCCGGCTTCCTGCGCGAAATTAACGCCTCTGGCGATAGCAGCTGGATGCTGCTGCAAAACGTGTGGTCGACGCCTGCCGAGCAGCCGATCTCGGTGGCGCTGGCGCTGAGCAAGCGCATCCTGAACGGGCGCGGCGCGTTCCGCGTACACGGAGGCGGGTTTGCCGGCACCATTCTGGCGTTTGTACCCAACGATTTGCTGGCCGAGTATGCGCGGCGGATGGACGCGGTGTTCGGCGAGGGTGCTTGCACGGTACTGGACATTCGGCCGGAGGGCGCGGTGTGGCTGTAAGCCCTTGCATTTTTCCTAGCCGTAGGGTATACTAATCCTCGCCGCAGGTGGCGATGACGGACGGGTCCCGTGCAATGGCGGGGTGTGAACCTTGTCAGGTCCGGAAGGAAGCAGCAATAAGCGCTATACGCTATGTGCCGCGGGGTTGCCTGGCCTGAGCGCTTGCGGTATTTTTCTGTACGAAGGCCGGAGAGCGAAATGCTTTCCGGTTTTTTCTATGATGGCGAAGCTTCGCATGCTGCGCTGTGGAAGCCGGAAGGGCGACGCCCCTCGAAGCTGCGTGAAGCGGCATGCGAAGGCAGCACGGCTTTCCTCCATAGCCCACTAACGCCTGCTTCAGAATGTCGGAGGGCTCCGCCTCCAACACCCTCCGCCAGCGCGCAACGCGGCTTAAAACCAGCCCCAAAGCCTCCCTTGTCAAGCGAAAGTGGCACTTGACATCTGCACATCGCAAGTGTATCATTGCGTTAGATAATTAGAAGATTATCTAAATATCTAATGAATCGGGTGAGGACATGGGGGATGTGTGGAGCGCGCTGGCCGACGGCACGCGGCGAAAGATCCTTGAGCTGCTCAGCAGGGGGGACATGACGGCGGGGGATATCGCCGCCCAGTTCGATATGGCGAAGCCTTCGATCAGCCATCATTTGAGCGTGCTGAAAAATGCGGACTTGGTGTCCAGCGAAAAGATGGGGCAAAATATCCGGTATGCTATCAATACCACGGTTTTTCAGGATGTCATGCGCGTGCTGGCAGGCTTTTTGCACAGCGCGGAAAAGGAGAATGCTTGATGAAAGTCTCGAAAACAGAATCGCATATCTTCAAAGCGACCTTGTGGATGTTTCTGCTGACGGTGATAAACGAGATCGCGCTGGTGGTCGTCACGCTGCGCCTGCCGGACCGCGTGGCGACGCACCTGAATTACCGCATGCAGGTGGATCGCATCGGCAGCCCTTGGTGGATTCCGGTGCTGGGGCTGCTGCCGGTGCTGCTGGCGGCGGGCATGTGGATCTACGCCCGCGCCACCCAGCGCAACGCCGCCGTGGCGCAAAACCGCAGGGTGGAGGGCATCGTGCTGCCGACGCTGATCGCGTTCTTCGTTCTTGTCACTTGGCTGCCGGTGCTGATGGCTTCGCGCCAGTCCGTGGCGCTCGGCGACGTGTTTGCGTTCCCGATCGACCTCTACATCCTGCTGCCGCTGAGCGCGCTGATGATCCTGCTGGGCAATTTTATGGGCGTAATCAAGCAGAACCGGTGGCTGGGCATCCGCACGCCCTGGACGCTGGCCAGCGAAACGGTGTGGCGGCGCACCCATCGGCTGGGCGGGTTCACCGGCGTGCTGGGCGGCGTGGTGCTGGGCGTATGCACGGTGGCGGGGCATGTGCTGCGCATCCCGATCCTGCCCTTTGTTGGGGTGGGCGCGATGGTGATATTGCTGGCAGTTGTGCCGATCTGGTATTCCTATCGACTGTACAAAAAAGAAAAATTTTCGTAGCAGATAAATATTTTTCAATTCACCGGGCAGATGCTTTTCTGCCCGGCATTTTTGTGTTATAATGGCACAATTATTGTGGGACAATCATAGCGAGATAACGGAAGGACGGGGATACTGTGCAGCATACCGTGCTGGCAAAATCGACGCTTGCGCCAAACTTGATCCGCATGGATTTCGAGGCGCCGCGCATCGCCGAAAAACACCTGCCGGGGCAATTCCTCATCGTGCGCGCCACCGAGGACGGGGAGCGCGTGCCGCTGACCATCGCGGCCTCGGATGTGGAAAAAGGTTCTGTGTCTATCATCTTTCAAGTGCTGGGCGTTTCCACGCGCCAGTTGGCGGAGCTGGAGGTGGGACAGGCGCTGGCCTCGGCCACCGGCCCGCTGGGCACGCCCTCGGACTTTCACGGCGCCAAGCGCGTGATCTGCGTCGGCGGCGGCGTGGGCACGGCGGTGCTTTTCCCGCAGGTGACGGCGCTGCACGAGATGGGCGTGTCGGTGGATGTCATCGAGGGCGCGCGCAATACCGATTATTTGATCCTCGAGGAGGAGCTGCGCGGTCTGTGCGCCAATCTGCACCTGATGACCGACGACGGCTCCAATGGCAACAAGGGCTTCGTTACCGACAAGCTGCGCGCGCTGCTGGAGGGCGGGGAGCATTATGATCTGTGCATCGCCATCGGCCCGCCGGTGATGATGCGCGCCGTGGCGAACCTTACCAAGCCCTTTGGCCTGCACACCATCGTCAGCCTCAACCCCATCATGCTCGACGGCACCGGCATGTGCGGCTGCTGCCGCGTGCAGGTAGGCGGGGAAACCAAGTATGCCTGCGTCGACGGCCCCGATTTTGACGGGCATCAGGTCGACTTTGATTCGCTGATGCGCCGCCTGCGCGGCTTCGTGACCGAGGAGCAGCAGCAGAATGAAATTCATCCGTGCGGAGGGCTGTACCATGGCAAATGAGTTGCGGAACCAGAAGCCGGGGCGCATGCCGATGCGCGAACAGGCGGCGGTGGAGCGCGCCAAGAATTTCAGCGAGGTCGCGCTGGGCTATAACGAGGAGGAGGCGGTGGCCGAGGCCGCGCGCTGCCTCCAGTGCAAAAAGCCGCTGTGCGTGGGCGGCTGTCCGGTATCGGTCAATATCCCGACGTTTATCGGCGCCATCGCGCGGCGGGACTTTGCCGCGGCGTATGGCTACATCAGCGCCACCAACAGCCTGCCTGCCGTGTGCGGCCGCGTTTGCCCGCAGGAAACCCAGTGCGAGGAGCGCTGCATCCTCGGCAAAAAGGGCGAGCCGATCGCCATCGGGCGACTGGAACGATTTGCCGCTGATTGGCATTTGCAAAACGAGAAGGAAGCGCCGACCTGTCCGGCGAATAATGGGAAGCGGGTTGCTGTGGTCGGCGCTGGCCCAGCGGGGCTCACCTGCGCCGGTACGCTGCGGCAAAAGGGCTACGAGGTTACGATCTTCGAGGCGCTGCACCGCGCGGGCGGCGTGCTGGCTTACGGCATTCCGGAATTCCGCCTGCCCAAGGCGCTGGTCGCCGCCGAGGTGGCGCAGCTGGAGGCTATGGGCGTGAAGGTGGAGCTCAACACCGTCGTCGGCCGCACGGTGCTGGTCGACGATTTGATGGAAGAGGGCTACTCGGCGGTGTTCGTGGGCAGCGGCGCGGGTCTGCCGCAGTTCCTGGGCATCCCGGGCGAGGATTTCTCCGGCGTGTATTCCGCCAACGAGTTCCTCACCCGCGTCAACCTGATGGGCGCGTATCGTGAGGATAGCTACACCCCCGTCAAGCGCGGCAAGCATGTGGTGGTGATCGGCGGCGGCAACGTTGCGATGGACGCCGCGCGCTGCGCGCTGCGCTTGGGCGCGAAGGTGACCATCGTATACCGCCGCACGCTGGAGGAGATGCCCGCCCGCCGCGAGGAGATTCACCACGCGATGGAGGAAGGCGTCGAATTCATGATGCTCACCGCGCCGGAAGAGATTCTTGGCGAGGAGGGCTGGGTGCGCGGCCTGCTATGCCAGCCGATGCAGCTCGGCGAGCCGGATGCCTCGGGGCGCAGGCGGCCGGTTCCCGCCGATGAGCCGAAGAAGGAGATCGCGTGCGATCAGGTGATTCTCGCCATCGGCACCAGCCCAAACCCGCTGATCGCCTCCACGACCGACGGCATCCAGACCAACAAGCACGGCTGCCTCGTCGTCAATGAGGCGCAGATGACCACGCGCGACGGCGTATACGCCGGGGGCGACGCCGTGACCGGCGCGGCCACGGTAATCTTGGCGATGGGCGCAGGCCGCGAGGCGGCGGAGGCGATCCACGCGCGGCTATCATAAGATTGGAGAGAGCAATGTCCCTTTTTGTGGATCAGGTAAAGATTATCGCCAAGGCGGGCGATGGCGGCAATGGCGCGGTGTCCTTTCATCGCGAAAAATACGTACAGAACGGCGGGCCGGACGGCGGCGACGGCGGGCGCGGCGGCGATATCGTATTGATTGCCGACCAGAATATGCATACCCTGATGGATTTCCGGTTCCGCGGCAAGTATGTGGCGGAATCCGGTATGGGCGGCGCGGCACGCTTTTGCAACGGCAAGAGCGGCGCGCCGCTCATCGTCAAAGTACCTGTGGGCACGGTGGTGCGCGACGCGGAGACCGGCCGCCTCTACGCCGACCTGAACGAGGCGGGGCAGCGCCGGGTGCTGCTGCACGGCGGGCGAGGCGGCTGGGGCAATTCGCACTTTGCCACCGCCACGCGCCAAGCGCCCAACTTTGCCAAGCCCGGCCAGAAGTGTGAAACGCGCGAGTTTGTGCTGGAGCTGAAGTCTATTGCCGATGTGGGGCTGGTGGGTTACCCCAACGTGGGCAAGTCGACGCTGCTCTCGGTGCTGACCGCCGCGCGCCCCAAGATCGCCAACTATCACTTCACCACGCTGACGCCCAATCTTGGCATCGTGCGGCGCGACGGCATGGATTTCATCATGGCCGACATCCCCGGCTTGGTGGAGGGCGCGCACGCTGGGGTAGGGCTGGGGCACGCCTTTCTGCGGCACGTGGAGCGCACGCGCCTGCTGGTACACGTGCTGGACATCGCGGGCAGCGAAGGGCGCGATCCGCTCGAGGATTTTGAGCGTATCAACGACGAGCTGGCGCAGTATGGCTCCTTGGCTGAGCGCCCGCAAATCGTCGCCGCCAACAAGATGGATCTGCCGGAGGGCGAGGAGAACCTGAAGCGGCTGCAGACGCTGCTGGCGCATGCCGACATCCCGGTTTTCCCGATTTCGGCGGCGACGCACAAGGGCTTGGAGGAGCTGGTGCATGCCGTGACGGCGACGCTGGCAACGCTGCCTCCGGCCGAAGCTTTCCTCGAGGAACCGGAGATGGAAGAGGTTGCGGAAAGCGAATCGAAGTTCACTATTGCCCATCGGGACAATGGAAATTACCTCGTAGAGGGCGCGCGCATGCAATACCTGCTCGACTCGGTTAATTTTGACGATTATGAGTCGCTCAATTGGTTCCATCGCACCCTGCGGCGAATCGGTGTGATCGATGCGCTGCGTGCCGCCGGGGCGCAGGAAGGCGATACCGTGGAGATCCTCGATATGGAGTTCGACTTCGTTGAATAGGCAGGCGCAGAGCGCCCCGCGCGCGGTTCAATCGAGGAAATTTCGTTATGAAACATAGATTTGGAGCGTGAAACATGACAGGCAAAGAGCGTGCGTCGCTGCGCAGCGCAGCCAACACAATGGAGGTCATTTTGCACATCGGCAAGGATGGGATTACCGATAACGTGGCGCACCAAGCCTGGGAGGCGTTGGAAGCGCGCGAGCTGATTAAGTGCGCCGTGCTGCAAAATGCTGGGATTACAGCGCGCGAGGCTTGTGCCGAGCTGTGCGAGCGAACCCATGCGCAGCCTGTGCAATGCATTGGAAATCGTTTTGTGCTGTATCGGAAAGCTGACAAGAATTCCCGGTATGGGATCGGCTAGAATCTTGAAAAGATTCACAGGAAGCGCGTTTACCATTTTTTCGATACAGTTAATGGGCGGATACCCATTTATTACATAATCAATTGTAACTTTTTTATAATTAAAATCGACAATTGCTTTCTCGCATTCGACAAATCAAACAATAAGGGCGCTGGATTTTTCATCCAGCGCCCTTTGCGCGATGTAAATGGAGAACGGAAGCGGAACTTGCTCGGCGACGTGCCGCTCGCGGAGGCCGTTTGTTACATGCTGCGCATCTCGGCCAAGCAATCCCGGCATATCATTTTGCCCTTGTACTGTACGACATTCTGCGCATCTTCGCAAAAAATGCAAGCCGGGTGATACTTTTTTAGAATGATCTGGTCGCCCTCAACAAAGATCTCCAGCGTGTCTTTCACGGCGATATCCATAGTGCGACGCAATTCAATAGGAACAACGATGCGTCCCAACTCATCCACTTTGCGAACAACTCCGGTCGACTTCATAAGCGTTTGCCTCCTCGTTTCGAATGGTGATTAATGATAACCAATATCGACATTTTATGACATAATATTAAATCAAACAGAATAGATTGTCAATGGCTAAGAGCAAAAAAGTAACTGGAAATACACAATGTATTTTATGGAAGGGAAGATGGGGGCATGATGAACGGTTTGTGGGCAGGATTTCTGCTAATTGCAATTAGCTTTTCTCTGCGCATGGGCACGGGCACAGAACCGACGGCTACGCTGCTGCAGGCGGCGATGGACGCGGTTTCCTTGTGCGTTCGGTTGGCCGGGGGGTTCGCATTTTGGAATGGGCTCATGGCCATTCTTGAGGATAGCGGCGCGGTGCGCGGTTTAACGCGCGTGCTCGGCGGCGGGCTTGCGCGCTTGTTTCCCGGTGTGCGCATGGCGGGCGAGGCGGGGCAGGCCATCACGATGAACCTCGTCGCCAACATGCTGGGTTTGGGAAACGCCGCTACGCCTATGGGCGTCAAGGCCATGCGCCTGTTGGGTCAGGAAGCGGAGGGTGGCGACGCTACCGATGCGATGTGCATGTTCCTCGTCATCAATGCCTGCTCCATTCAGTTGATTCCTTCCGGCGTGATCGCGTTGCGCGCTGCGGCGGGCTCGGCGGCACCTAGCTCCATCCTGCTGCCGACGCTGGTATCCACGGCGGTATCCGCCACGGTGGGCATCTTGGTATGCCTGCTTTTTTCAAGGAGGCGTGTACATGCGTAGCGCGGAGGGTTGGCTGATGCCATTGCTGATCGCGGCGGTGGTCGTGTATGGGCTGATTCGCCGGGTGTCGGTCTACGAGGCCTTTGTGCGCGGCGCAAAGCAGGGACTGCGCGTCGCGGTGGACGTGCTGCCCTTTCTGGTGGCGATGCTGCCGGTCATTGCGCTGATGGAAGCCTCGGGCGCGATGGCCTTTCTGGTGCGATTGTTTGAGCCGGTACTCACGGCGCTGGGCCTGCCGGAGCAGGTGCTGCCGCTGATGCTGCTGCGCCCCCTGTCCGGTTCGGCCTCGCTGGCGATGCTGGAGCGCACGCTGGCCGCCGTGGGCGCGGATAGCTACGCCGGGCGCGTCGCCTCCACGCTGATGGGCAGCAGCGAGACCATCTTTTACACCGTGGCGCTGTACTTAGGGGCTGCGGGTGTGCGGCGCTCGCGCCATGCGGTGCCGGTGGCGCTGCTGGCGTGGCTGGCGGGCAGCGTGGCGGCGGGATGGGTGTGCCGGTTGTGGTAGCGGCGCGATTCTGCTATAATGCGTAGCATTGCAGCGAAGGAGTGGATAGCGTGCGCATATTCACCTGCGTGACACCGATGAACCTTGAACAGGAACTGCTGACGGGCGCAACGGTCGTGGTGGTTGACGCGCTGCGCATGACCAGCACCGCCGTGACCGCCATCGAAAACGGCGCGGTCGGCATCCGCCCGGTCACCGAGTTGGAGGAAGCGCGCCGCGTGGCGGAAGCGGAGCCGGGCGCGTTGCTCTGCGGCGAACGGCTTGGGAAAAAGCTGCCCGGTTTCCACCTGGGCAATTCACCGCTGGAATATACGCCGGAGCGCGTAAGCGGGCGCAGGCTGATCTCCACCACCACCAACGGCACGCGCGTGCTCAATATGGCCGCGGCGGCAAAGAAGGTAATGATCGGCTCGTTCTTAAACGCCGCGGCGTTGGCGCAACGCCTGCTAGGTGCGGAAACGCTGGTCATGGTGTGCGCCGGGAATTATGACCGCATGTCGCTGGAGGATGTGCTGGCGGTGGGCTGCATCCTCGAACGTTTGCGTCGGCACGAGGGCGGCTGCGAACTGGACGATGCCAGCGAGGCGGCGCTGTGCCTGTACGAGCAGGGGAGGGGCGATTTGCTTGGCATGCTCCGGCGCTCAGCGCATTGCCGCTACCTATGTTCGTTGGGCGCGGACGCTGTCGCCGACGTGCGGTATTGCCTGCAGGAGGACACGCACCGGGCGACGCCGGTGCTGTCGGGGGATTGGATCACGGGATTTCGCGAAAGCGCGAGAGCGACTGAAGAAAACTGCGACTGAAAAAACTGCGACCGAAGAAAACCGTTGACGCGCACGCTGCGATCTGTTACAATACCCTCTGCAATTGAACATCTGTGCCGTAGACAGCGGGCGCGCGTGCGCATAATGGGGTTTCCCCGCCCGCCGAGGTGTAAGGTTCCGGCTTGCCGGAAGATCGCGTTTGATACGCCCTTGCGCCCGTGCGCAGGGGTGTTTTTGTTGCTAGACCTTAAGAAAGGAGGAAAAGCAATTGTCGAAGAATCTTGAGATCAAGCAACAAGTCGTATCGGAAATCGTCGAGCGGTTTAAGAACGCCAAGAGCGTCGTGATGGTGGACTTCAAGGGCCTCACGGTCGAGGAAGTGACCGCCTTGCGCGCCAAGTTCCGCGCCGCGCAGGTCGATTACGTGGTGCTCAAGAACACGCTGGTGAAGCGTGCGCTGAAGGAGCTCGCGATCGAAGGCTTGGATGACGTGCTGCAGGGACCGTCCGCGTTCGCGTTCGCGATGAACGATGCGGTATCCGGCGCGAAGGTCATCAAAGAGTACATGGAAGCCGACAAGCGCAACACCATGACGGTCAAGGCTGGCCTGCTCGACGGCGTGGTGATGGATGCCAAGGCGGTCCGCGCGCTGGCTGATCTGCCGCCCAAGGAAGTGCTGGTCGCCCGCCTCATGGGCAGCCTGAACGCTCCGATCACCAATTTCGTGGGCGTGCTGTCCGCGACGCTGCGTTCTCTGGTGTATGCCGTGGACGCGGTGCGCAAGCAAAAGGCCGGCGAGTAACGCAATACCGATTCTCCGCATAATACCCCACAAACAAAAAAGAAAAAATATTGGAGGAAATAATCATGAATCGCGAAGAAATGCTTTCCGCTATTGAGTCGATGACCGTTTTGGAGCTGGCCGAGCTGGTGAAGGCCATGGAAGAGAAGTTCGGCGTTTCCGCCGCCGCCCCCGTCGCCGTGGCCGCCGCCCCCGCTGCCGGTGGCGCCGCCCCCGCCGCTGCGGAAGAGCAGACCGAGTTCGACGTCATCCTCAAGGATGGCGGCGCCGAGAAGATCAAGGTTATCAAGGTCGTGCGCGAGATCGTCTCCGGCCTGGGCCTGAAGGAAGCCAAGGATCTGGTTGAGTCCGCGCCGAAGCCCGTCAAGGAAGGCGTGTCCAAGGACGAAGCCGAGAAGATCAAGGCCAAGCTGGCCGAAGTCGGCGCCGTCGTCGAAATCAAGTAAGCAACCGCATCAAAACGGAGCGCAGCATGTGCCGCGCTCCGTTTCAGTATATCAACAAAGTAGTTTGATGCGTAGAGAAGGATTCCAAAGGGCGAGCGATAAGCCCTTTGGCCGCCCTTCGCAAAGGGTGGAATCTCTTACAAACCTTGCTTCGAGGCATTTCGCATCTGCGGATGCGACCAGGGCTTTGCGATCGCCCTGGACCTTCGCAGCCCATCTGCGTGACTTTGTTGATAGCCTGACCGGAGCGCAGCATGTGCCGCGCTCCGTTTTTTATGTACTTTTCTATGTGCCGGAATCAATACCCCAGATCCTCGTCGATGAGCAGCACCTCGACGGCGCGCCCGTTGGGCGGCGCTTCCAGCGCCAGCACCAGATGGCACATCTTGCGGCCGCAACGCTCCTCGTCGCAGGTGCCGGTTGTGGCGCAGGGCGTGTCGAAGTTCAAACGCCGCGCGTTCTTGGGGCAGGCCTGCTGGCGGATGCGCGCCACGGCGGCCAAAAGACCGCCCGAGGCCACCACCTTGTTGCGGCCAACCGTCAGAAATACCTTTGCCGGGCCGTAGCATAGCGCGGCGACGCGGTTGCCGGTGCCGTCGATCTGCACGATGCGGCCATCGGGGAGCAACGCGTTGGCGGAGCAGACGTAAGCGTCGGCGGTCATCGCCGCGCGCAGGGCTTCGGTGTGCTGGGCAGGCTCGGCCTCCCAGTGCCAAAGCACTTCGTTGCCCTGCTCGCGCAGCGCGCCGGAAAGCTGCATATCCTTCACCGTCATCGAACCGCCGATGCCCACGCGCGGGCAGGCGCGCAGCGCATCCAGCAGGTATGCCTTTGCTTCCCCGGCGGTGGCGAAACATTGGCAGGCGAAGCCGCGCTTTTCCAGCGCCGTTTGGATCGAAGTAAAATCCATTCAAAACACCTCTTTGGTTTAATGTATAGGATCATTGTAACACGCGGGCAGCGCATGGACAACCTTTCCTCTTTATGCTACAATGTATAAGAATAATTGGGAAAGGTGGCGGCTCATGCGCGTACTGGTAACCGGTGCGGCCGGTTTTGTGGGCAAAAACCTTTGCGCCAATCTGGCGCGCGTGCAGGGGGGGATTCACCTCCTGCCTTTTGATGCGCAGGACTCGCTGCAGACGCTGGAAGCCTATGCCGCCGAAGCGGATTTCGTGATCCACCTCGCCGGAGTCAACCGTCCGGAGGATCCGGCGGAGTTTGCAAAGGGCAATGCCGACCTTACGCGCACGCTGCTGTCGCTGCTGACGCGGCGCGAGGAAAGGGTGCCGGTGGTGCTGGCTTCCTCGGCGCAGGCGGCGCTGGATAACCCCTATGGCCAAAGCAAGCGCGCGGCGGAAGAGGCGGTGTTTGCTTACGCGCGCGAAACCGGGGCGCAGGTCTACGTGTTCCGCTTTCCCGGCGTGTTCGGCAAGTGGTGCAGGCCGTTTTATAACAGCGTGGTGGCCACCTTCTGCCATCAAGCCGCGAGGGGAGAGGCGCTGCGCGTCGATGCGCCGGAGCGCGAGATCACCCTTTTGTACATCGACGATTTGGTGGAGGCGCTGCTGGCGGTTCTGGCGGGCAAGGGCGCGCCGGAACCCGCCGGTTTGCCCGGCTACTGCGAGGCGCTGCCTACCCACACGATGACGCTGGGTTGGCTGGCCGATACGCTGCAAGGCTTTGCCGCCGGGCGCGCCGCCATGACGCTGCGCGACGACCGCGCGGACGCGCTGATACAAAAGCTGTATGCCACGTATCTTTCCTATCTGCCGGAGACGGGCTTCGCGGTGGCGCCGGTCAAGCACGCGGATGCGCGCGGCGCGTTTGCCGAGCTCATCAAGTCGCCGCACTTCGGGCAGATCAGCGTTTCGAGCACCGCGCCGGGCATCTCGCGCGGCAATCACTGGCACAACACCAAGGTGGAAAAGTTCATCGTGCTGCGCGGCGAGGGCGTGATCCGCTTCCGGAAGCTGGGCGCGCGGGAGGTTCTTTCCTACCCTGTCAGCGGGGCGAGCTGGGACGTGGTGGACATCCCGCCCGGCTACACCCATAGCATCGAGAACACGGGCAGCGAGGAACTGACGCTGCTGATCTGGGCGGGGGACGTCTTTAACCCCGAACATCCGGATACATATTTCGAAGAAGTGTGAGTAGAGGGCATTCCGATGAAAAAGCTCCGCGTGATGACCATCCTAGGCACCCGGCCGGAGATCATTCGGCTCAGCGCCTGCATCAAGGCGTGCGACGCCGCCTTCGAGCATACGCTGTGCCACACCGGCCAGAATTACGATTATGAGCTCAACGAGATTTTCTTTCGGGATCTCGGCCTGCGCGCGCCGGATTTTTATCTGAGTTGCGCCGGGGAACATCTGGGCGAAACCATGGGCAACGTTATCGCGCGCAGCTATGCGCTGCTGGCGGAGCATCGCCCCGACGCGCTGCTGGTGCTCGGCGACACCAACTCGGCGCTGTGCGCCATCTCGGCCAAGCGGCTCAAGATCCCGATTTTCCATATGGAGGCGGGCAACCGCTGCTTCGACCAGAACGTGCCGGAGGAGATCAATCGCCGCATCGTCGATCACACCGCCGACGTCAACCTGCCCTACACCGAGCACAGCCGCCGCTACCTGCTGGCCGAGGGGCGGCCCGCGGAATTCACCTTCGTCACCGGCTCGCCGATGCATGAGGTGCTGGCGCAGAACCGCGCGGGCATCGAGGCCAGCGACGCGCTCGCGAGGCATGGGCTGGAGGCGGGGAAGTACATCGTGCTCTCGGCGCATCGCGAGGAGAACGTCGATCACGAGGGGCACTTCGCCACGCTGATGGCGGCGGTCAACGCCGTGGCCGAGGCCTACGGCCTGCCCATCATCTTCTCGACGCATCCGCGCAGCCGAAAGCGCATCGAGGAGCGCGGCTTTGCCTTTCATCCGCTGGTGCGCAGCCTGCCGCCTTTCGGCTTTCACGATTATGTGCATCTGCAGCAGCGCGCCTTCGCGGTGCTTTCGGATTCCGGCACGCTTTCCGAGGAGAGCGCCATGCTGGGCTTTCCGGCGGTGTTGCTGCGAACCTCCACCGAGCGCCCCGAGGCCGTCGACCGTGGCGGCGTGGTGATCGGCGGCATCACTGCGGATACCATCTTGCCCGCGCTGGCGCTGGTCACCGACCCGGCGACGCGGCAGAGCGATTACCGCCTGCCGCCCGATTATGAGGCGCTGGACGTATCGGGCAAGGTGGTGCGCATCATTCAGGGCTACACGGCGCTGGTCAACCAGCGCGTTTGGAGGAAGAATTAGCGATGGCGGAAACCGGGCATCGGCGCGTGCTGATCCTCAGCCACAGTGCGCTTAGCGATACGCGCAACAACGGCAAGACGCTCAGCGCCTTCTTCGCAAACTGGCCGAGGGAGAAGCTGGCGCAGCTGTACATCTCGCCGGAGGAGCCGAGCTTTTCGATCTGCGGCAGGTTCTTTCGCGTCACCGACAGCGAGGTGCTCCGCGCCATGGCGCGCCGAAAAACCGCCGTCGGCACGGTGCGCGAGCCGCAAGCCGCCGAAGCGGTCAGCGCGCCGCAACGCCAGCGCGAGGTCGGCGCGCGCGCGCTGATAAACGCCGCCTTTGCCCGCCGCCTGCCCGCCGCCGATCTGGCGCGGGAGATCGCATGGCGGCCCCGCCGTTACCGCTCGCCGGAGCTGCTCGCGTGGCTGGATGATTTCGCGCCGGAGGCGGTGTTCTTTCAGGGCAGCAACCTCCCTTTTATGTACGAGCTGGCGCTGTGGATCTGCGACCGGTACGGCGCGAAGCTGCTGCTGCAGCTGACCGACGATTATACCTACCAACGCAGCTGGTTCTCGCCGATCTCGTGGATCAACCGCTGCCGCTACCTGCGCCGGTTCCGCGAAGGGCTGCGGCGCGCCGAGGCGGTGTACGCCATCGGCCCGGCGATGCGCGAGGAATACGCCCGGCGCTTCGGTTGCCAGAACATTTCAGTGGCCGCCAACTGCGTGGAGGTACCCGATTTCGTACCGGAGCGCCCGGCTGCCGGGACGCAGGAGGATCCGCTGCGCCTGCTCTACGCGGGCAGCGTGCATACCGGGCGCTGGCGTGTGCTGCGCGCCATCGGCCAATGCTTGGACGCGCTGCGCGAGGAGGGTCTGTACGCCGAGCTGGAGGTGTACACCCCCAATGCCCTGACGCCGAAACAGCGGCGCGCGCTGTCGGATTCGGCCGCCATGGCCTACAAGGGCTCGCTGACGCCCGAACAGCTGCGGCAAAAGATGCGCGAGGCCAACGTGCTGGTGATGGTGGAAGCTTTCGCGCGCGCGGCGAAAAAGGTGACGCGGCTTTCGCTGTCCACCAAGATTCCGGAGTATATGGCGGCGGGGCGGTGCATGCTGGCCGTCGGCCCGGCGGAGGTCTCCTCGGTGCGATACATCGCCGAGGGCGGGCTGGGCGTGGTGGCTGGGCGGAACCGCCGCGAGGAACTGCTGCGCGCGCTGCGCACACTGTTCGACGCGGATGGTCGGCTCCAACTGGTGCGGCGCGGGCTGGACTGCGCGCGGGAGCATCATGGGCGCGAAGCGTTGCAGGCCGCGATCTATGCGCGGATTCAACAGGTGCCGAAGGGGAGGAAATAGATGGCGGAGCTTTGGGAAAAACTGAAACGAGCGATCAAGCGCGCGGGAAAGTTCCTTGGCGACATCGGGCGGCTGCTGACTGAGCCGGTGTTGGGCGGGATGCTCGATGAGCTGACCCTCAACGACGCCAAGCCGTTTGGCCGCACCCGCGCATGGGCAAAACGTTTGTGGCGGAATGCGGCGGAGAACGAGCAGGCCGTCAAGATCCGCATCAGCGCGATCCTGGTGCTGCTTGCGAGCATCCTGACCGTCATCCATCCGCACCGGGCGATGGCGCTGGTATGCGCTGGCGTCGGCTTTTCGTTCTTCGGCGATGCGATGATTATGCGATACCCGCCGATAGCCAAGCTGGTGCGCCAGTACTTCCTATGGGGTATGGGCTGCTTCGCGGTGGCGCAGATCCTGTATCAGCGCGCCATGCTGGCGCTGTACCTCGGCACCGGCGCCACGGCGATGTGGCCGCTTTGGATCATGGTGGTCGCCTTTGGTCTGCTGGTGCTGATTTTGCTTTGCGCAGCGGTGCTGTTCCGCCCCAATCAGCCGTTGGTGCTGCGCGCCGGGGCGCTGGTATACGCGCTGCTGCTCGCGGCGATGACCGGCAGCACCGTGGCGGTGTGCATCGCCACCGCCGGGCGCGGCTGGCCGCTGATGTTTGGCGGTCTGCTGTTCATGATCTCCGATCTGCTGATCGCGCTGACCAATCTGGGCGGCGTCCATCTGGAGCATAGAGAATTCTGGATCTGGGTTACCTACGTACCGGCGCAGCTGCTGCTGATCTTCGGCACCGCCGCGCTGGCATAAACCGCGTCGTTCGCGAAATCCCACCGCTTAAATTATGGAGGAATGACCGTGTCTGAAGCCCGCCTGAGCCATATTCGCAATTTCTGCATCATCGCGCACATCGACCATGGCAAGTCCACCCTCGCCGACCGCCTGCTGGAGTACACCGGCGTGTTTCAAAAGCGCGATATGGTCGAGCAGATCCTTGACAGCATGGAGCTGGAGCGCGAGCGGGGCATCACCATCAAGAGCAAGGCCGTGCGGATGGAATACACCGCCAAGGACGGCGAAACCTATACGCTCAACCTGATCGATACCCCCGGCCATGTCGACTTTACCTACGAGGTCAGCCGCGCGCTGGCGGCCTGCGAAGGCGCGATCTTGGTCGTGGACGCCACGCAGGGCATCGAGGCGCAGACGCTGGCCAACGTGTACATGGCGCTGGAGCACGATCTGGAGATCGTGCCGGTGATTAACAAGATCGATCTGGCCAGCGCGCAGCCCGACGTGGTGCGCGCCGAGATCGAGGATGTGATCGGGCTGGACGCTTCCTACGCGCCGCTGGTCAGCGCCAAGGTGGGCATCGGCATCGAGGATGTGCTGGAGGCGGTGGTCAAGCACATTCCGCCGCCCAAGGGCGACGAGACCGCGCCGCTGCAGGCGCTGGTGTTCGATTCCTTTTACGATAACTATCGCGGGGCGATCTGCTTTGTGCGCGCGGTGGAGGGCACGGTGCGCGCCGGGATGCGGATGCGCATGATGGCCAGCGGCGCGGAGTTTGACGTGGTGGAGGTCGGCGTGTTCCGCCCCGGCTACACGCCGGTGGAGCAGCTGTTGCCCGGCGAGGTGGGCTATATCGCGGCCTCCATCAAGGATGTGCGCGATACCCGCGTCGGCGATACCATCACCGATGCCGCGCGCCCGGCGGCGGCGGCGCTGCCCGGCTACCGGCAGGTGATGCCGATGGTGTTCTGCGGCATCTATCCCGCCGACGGCGCCGATTACGGCACCCTGCGCGACGCGCTGGACAAGCTCCGCCTCAACGACGCCGCGCTGTCCTTCGAGCCGGAAACCTCGGCGGCGCTGGGCTTTGGCTTCCGCTGCGGCTTCCTCGGCCTTTTGCATATGGAGATCATTCAGGAGCGGCTGGAGCGGGAATTCGATCTGGATCTGGTAACCACCGCGCCCAGCGTTATCTACCACGTGCGCAAGCACGACGGCACCCTGCTGGTCATCGATAACCCCACCAACCTGCCCCCGGTTATGGAGATCGAGGCGATGGAGGAGCCCTACGTCGTGGCGCACATCCATATGCCGCAGGAATATGTGGGCGCCATTATGGAGCTGTGCCAAGAAAAGCGCGGCATCTACATCGACATGCAGTACGAGGGCTCGCGCGTGCGCTTGCAGTACGAGCTGCCGCTCAACGAGATCATCTTTGATTTCTTCGATCAGCTCAAGAGCCGCTCGCGCGGATACGCCTCGCTGGATTACGAGATCAAGGACTATCGCAAGAGCGATCTAGTGCGCCTCGACCTGCTGCTCAACGGCGACATGTGCGACGCGCTGTCGCTGATCGTCCATCGCGAAAAGGCCTACAACCGCGGCCGCATCATCGCCGAGAAGCTGCGCGAGGTCATTCCGCGCCAGCAGTTCGAGATTCCGATTCAGGCGGCTATCGGCGGCAAGGTGATCGCGCGCGAAACCGTCAAGGCGATGCGCAAGGACGTGCTGGCCAAGTGCTACGGCGGCGATATCACGCGCAAGAAGAAATTGTTGGAAAAGCAGAAGGAGGGCAAGAAGCGCATGCGCCAGATCGGCAGCGTGGAAGTGCCCAGCGAAGCTTTTATGGCAGTACTGAAGATGGATTGATGGAAAGGAGAAAGACTATGATCGTTACCACTACCCCCTCTGTGGAAGGCCATCGCATCGTGGAGTATCGCGGCATCGTGTTCGGCGAGGTGGTTTCCGGCGTCAATTTCGTCAAGGATTTCGTGGCCGGGCTTTCGGATCTGCTCGGCGGCCGCTCGCACACCTATGAGGAGGAACTGATTCGGGCGCGCGAGAACGCGTTGGCCGAGATGGCCGACCGCGCGCAGCAGGTGGGCGCCAACGCCGTGGTCGGCGTGGACATCGATTACGAGGTGCTCGGTACAAGCAACGGCATGCTGATGGTCACCGCCTCGGGCACGGCGGTGCGCGTGGAATGAGCGGGCAGCCGCTTGCGCTGTATGTCCATATCCCGTTTTGCGAGGCGAAGTGCGTGTATTGCGACTTCGCCTCCTTTGCAGGGAAAAAAGCGCGCATCCCGGCGTATCTGTCGGCGCTGGAGGCCGAGCTGCTGGCGCAGGCCTCCGCCATCGGCGCGCGTACGGTGCGCAGCGTATTCTTCGGCGGCGGCACGCCGACGCTGCTTTCCGGCGCGCAGGTGGCGGCGCTGATGTCGGCTGTGCGCGCTTGCTTCCCGCTCGCCGCCGATGCGGAGATCACGATGGAAGGCAACCCCGGCACGTTGCGCGCCGCCGATGTGGCGGGTTACCGCGCCGCCGGGGTTAACCGCGTATCGCTTGGCGCGCAGGCCGCGCAGCCGCGCCTGCTGGCGGCGCTGGGGCGCATCCACCGCTGGCGGGATGTCGAGGCGGGCGTGGCGCTGCTGCGCGCCGAGGGCTTCGACAATATCAACCTCGACCTGATGTTCGGCTTGCCGGGGCAGCGCGATGCCGACTGGCGGGAGACGCTGGATGCGGCGCTTGCGCTTGCGCCGGAGCACCTTTCCTGCTACGGCCTGCAGGTGGAGGAGGGTACGCCGCTGGCCGCGCGCATCGCGGCGGGCGAGGGCGAGCCGTTGCCCGATGAGGACGCTGAGCGCGCGATGTACGCCGAGGCGCGCCGCGCGGCGGCGCAGGCCGGGCTGGAACAATACGAGCTTTCCAACTTCGCCAAGCCCGGGCGGGCCTGCCGCCAGAATCTCACGTACTGGCGGCGCGGCGATTATCTGGGCATCGGCAGCGCGGCGCACAGCCTCGTCGGCGATGTGCGCTGGGGCAATACGCCGGATTTGGATGCCTACTTGGCAGCGCTGCGCGAGGGCGCTTCACCGGCGGCGGAGCGCGGCGAGATCGATGCGGAAGAGGCGCGCTTCGAGGCGGTGATGCTGGGGCTGCGGCTGACGCAAGGCGTGTCGCTGGTCGAATTTGCCGCGCGCTATGGCGCGACGGCGGAAGCCGTGTGGGGGGCGAAGCTGGAAGCGCTGATCCGCGATGGCTTGCTGGAACGAAGCGCGGGATGGCTGCGTCTAACAGACCGGGGCATGGATGTGCAGAACGCTGTGCTGGTGGAGCTAATGGGGGTGTGAAGGGATCGTTTTTGCACAAAAGAGCGGCGCGCATCGCGCTGCTGATCGCCGTTGCTTTGCTTGCGGCGGGCTCGGCGGCGGGTGCTGTTGTAACGTATTTGCGGTGGCCGCCGATGCCCGGCGATCTGCGGAAGGTTAGCGCCGACGCGCTGGGCAACACGCCCGGCAACAGCGCGAACGGCGGGATGGCCGTGCAGGCGGGCGATTCGGTCTTCTATTGCGACCCCGAGGCAAGCGGCATTTACCGGGTGGTGCCGGGCGGCGAGCCGGTGCTGATCTGTGCGGACAAAGCGCTGGGGCTCAACGTCGTGGGCGATTGGATCTATTACGGCAACAGGAGCGACAACCGGCGGATTTATCGCGTGAAGTTCGACGGCACCGGGCGCGCCAAGGTGTCGGACTTGCGCTGCTACAATATGCTGGCCGTGGGGCCATGGCTCTATATTGCGCACTATGACAGTGACATCGGTCAATCGCTTTACCGCGTCCGGGCTGACGGCAAACGGAAGGAACTGCTTGCAAGATTGGAGACCGTCGCAATCCTCCCTGCCGGAGGCCGGATGTTTGCGCAGATGGCTAACCGCTTGTTTGTTTTTAAGACCGACCTAGAGGAGATCACTGCGCAAGGCGAGAAACGTACTGAAATGGAATTCGCGCTCATCGAAGATGGATGGGTTTATTACGCCTCCCCCGAGAAGGCGCTCTTCAAAATGAGGCTGGATGGATCGGGGAATGCGCAGCTTCTCGCCTCGGAGGAGGTGCGGCGCTTTAACATAGACGGGAACTGGCTGTACTATGCCAATTGTGCCGATCAGTACAAGCTGTACCGCGTCCGTCTGGACGGCACGGGCAAAGAAAAGGTGAGCGACGACCGGGTGGATGATTTCGGCATCAACCTCGTGAACGGCGGGGGCTATTATACGAGCAATCTTTATCAAATGATGGCCAGGAATCAAGACGGTTCGGGCGACGCCTACTTGGCGGAAGAACGTGTCGCCGATATTGGGGCGGGGAAGGAGTGGCTAGATAAAGTGCGGGGCGGCGCAGAGGACGCGCAGAGCGCGGAAAACGCGCTGGCGACCGTCTCGCGCGAGGATGCGACCAGTTTCACCGCGACCGATCAGGCGGTCTTTTACGGCGATGCGAACGGCATCTATCAAATGAAGCACGATGGAACCGAACGAACGTTGGTAATCGGGATTCGGGAAAACGAGCGTATTGAGCGGATGGCCTTTGCCGATGGGTGGCTGTATTACGTGAACAGCAACCTGTATCGCGTCCATCCGCAAACCGGCGAAATCCAGCGGCTGAGCGAAAAAAGGGTGCTTCATTTTGCGCTGCAAGAGGGCAAGGTTTATTTCCTTACGGCGGAAACTCCGTTCATCCATGTCGATTTGGCGCATTTCAATACTTCCCGCGTATAGCGGTGCATAGCGAAATGGAGGTGCGATACAATGGCGTTTTTCAAAGGCAGAGGACGATGGCGCAAGGCGGCGCTCACCGCCGCCGTTTTACTGCTTGTGGCGGGCGCGGTGGCCGCCTATTTGCGGTGGCCGCCGCTACCCGGCGATCTGCGGAAGGTCAGCGCCGACGCGCTGGGCAACACGCCCGGCAATATCGCGAACGGCGGCATCGCCGTGCAGGCGGGGGAGGAGGTTTATTACTGCGACCCCGAGGCTGGCGGCATTTTCCGGGCGGTGCCCGGCGGCGCGCCCGTGCTGCTTTGCGAGGACAGCGCGCGGTCGCTCAACGTGGTCGGCGATTGGATCTGTTACGCCAACGCGGACGACGACAGCCGCATTTACCGGATCAAGCGCGACGGCACCGGACGCGAGAAAATATCGGATCTGCACTGTTCTGAGATGCTGGCCGCCGGATCTTGGCTGTATGTTTCGTGCTGGGTGGATGGCGGGGGCTTTTCCTTGCGCCGCGTCCGCGCCGATGGCAAGCGCGTCGAGGAGCTTTCAAAAAACGAGGTCGACAGCATGATGTTCGTCGATGGCCAACTCTATGCCCGGATGTATGGTCGGCTCTATGTTTTCAAGGACAAGCCGACGCGGATCACAGCGCAAGGTGAAGAGGACACGAAGATGCGCTCCATGCTCATAGAGGATGGCTGGGTGTACTATGCGTCCAATGAGCGGAGCCTCTACAAAATGAGGCTGGACGGATCGGAGAATACACAGCTTCTCGGCGAAGGGGAAGTGACCTGGCTCAACATGGATGAGAATTGGCTGTACTACGCCAATGGCGCCGATCGGTACAAGATGTATCGCGTGCGCCGCGACGGCACGGGCAAAGAAAAGGTGAGCGACGACCGAGCTGACAGTTATGGCATCAATCTGGTGAAGGATGTCGGTTATTGCTCGTGCAATCTTTATCGTCTGGAGCGCATGAACCCGGATGGCTCCGACCCGGCCATTCTGCTGGAAGAGTACGCCTTTCGCCTCGCGGCATCGGGCGAATGGCTGTACTATGGCGACGCCACCTACGGGATGGATACGCCGCTGTACAAGGTTCGGCTGGATGGAACCGAAAAAACCCTGCTTGACGAGGACGACTGCAACGGCTACCTGGTGATCGGCGATTGGATTTATTATAGCGGCGGGGGGGCGTTTGGCCCGCTGCATAAAATCAAGTCCGATGGTTCGGGGAAAACACGGCTGGGCAGCTTGGAGATGCATGACTTTGTGGCGGACGGCGGGTGGCTGTACTACACCACCTACAGCTCTTGGACCGAGGCAGGAAACGGGCGCTTGATTCGGGTGCGCACCGACGGCACGGGGGAGGAGCAGATCGCCCGGAAAGTGGCGCAAGTCGCCGCGCGCGACGGCAGGCTCTATTACCGGGAAAATGATGAGCGCGCGCTCTTTGCCTTTCAACCGTTGGAAAAACCCACCCTCCTGCTGGAGGATTCGGTGCGCGATTTCATCGTGACGGATCAAGCGATCTTTTATAGCGGCGAGAGCGGCGTCTTTCAAACGGCGCTCGATGGTACCGGGCGCAGCGCGCTGCTGCAGCTTGCGGAAGGAGCTCGCGCCGAAAAAATGGCCTTTGCCGATGGCTGGCTGTATTTCATGAAAAACCCCGGCTTAGCGTTGCATCGACTTAATCCGCAAACCGGTGAAACCCAGCGGCTGAGCGATAAAGAGGTATACAGTTACGTGGTGCATGAAGGCAAGCTTTATTGCACCACAGTAGAAACCCCGTTTGTCCGGATTGATTTGAACAACCTTAGAAAACTGTAACACGGAGGCAAAACCTGCAAAACCCCTTGACAAAAAGCGCAAGGGGTGCTATTTTATTGTCATGTTAGCACTCAACGGCATAGAGTGCTAACAAGCAGAAAGACAGCGAGGTGAGCTTGTTGGAACTCGACGAAAGAAAATTTAGAATCCTGCAGGCCATCATCGACGATTATATCCTTACCGCCAGCCCCGTCGGCTCGCGCACTATCTCCCGCAAGTACGAGCAAAGCCTTTCCTCCGCCACCATCCGCAACGAGATGAGCGATCTGGAGGAGCTGGGTTATCTCGATTCGCCGCATACCTCCGCCGGGCGCATCCCTTCGGCCAAGGCCTATCGCCTGTATGTCGACCGGCTAATCCGCCTCGCGCCGCTTCCCTTTGAGGAGGCGGAGGTGCTGCGCGGACACTTCGATCAGCGCATGAAGCAGGTGCATGCCGTGGCGCAGCGCGCCGCCAAGGCGCTCAGCGACGCCACCAACTACGCCTCCGTCATCATGACGCGCCCCACGCAGAACATCGCGCTGCGCGTGCAGCACATTCAGCTGGTGCTGGTGTCGCCCGGCGTGGCGCTGATGTTGCTGGTGACCGACAACGGCGTGGTAAAGGAAACCCTGCTGCACATCGCCAAGGAGCTGGACATCGAGGATCTGTACCGCATCTCTCGCATCCTCAGCGAGCGGCTGGTGGGGTGCAGGCTGGAGGACGTGCCCGCCGCGCTGGAGCACATGGCGGGCGAGTGGCGCGAGCAGCGCGTGTTGCTCGGCGATATTTTACAGGGAGCGCGCGAGCATGTAGGCGCGCAGCAAGCGCCCGAGGTCGTGGTGGGCGGCGGCGCCAACCTGCTGCGCTACCCGGAATACAGCGATGTGGAAAAGGCGCGCGAGCTGCTCAGCGTGCTGGAGACCAAGGATAAGCTCATGCAACTGCTCGAGCAGGGTTCCGGGCTGGAGTTTACGGTGCGCATCGGCCCGGAGACCGGCCTGCCGGAAACCGCCGATTGCTCCATCGTCACCGGCACCTACCGCGTCGGCAACGATACCATCGGCACCATCGGCGTGATCGGTCCCACGCGCATGCAGTATCAAAAGGTGATCGCCGTGCTGGACTATGTGGGGCGCACCTTCGCCCAGATCCTGGGTGGATCGGAATAGATTTCCATCCCACGCATCAGCAAGCTTTCGTTCGATTACCATAAGAAAGGCGATAGAGATGACCAACAAGAAGAAAAATTCAGCCCAGCCCTCGGCGGCCGATCAAGCGCCGGGAGCAGAAAACGTTCCGCCCGAAGCGGAGTGCCGGCCGCAAACCGAAGCGGAATTGGCGCTGGCAGCGCAGTTGGAGAAAGCCGAGGCGGAGCGCGAGGAATACTTAAACCTTGCGCAGCGCGTGCAGGCGGATTTTGATAATTACCGCCGCCGCAACCAGCAGGTGCGCGCCGAAGCCATCGCCGACGGCGCCGCCGAGGTGCTGACGCAGCTTTTGCCGGTGCTCGACAATATGGAGCGGGCCGTGGACGCCGCGCAAAAGGCGGGGGAGGATGCCAGCGTCGACCAAACCGCCGCCATGCGCGCCGGGGTGGAGCTGGTGCTGCGCCAACTGCGCGAGGCGCTGGGCAAGTTCGGCGTGGAGGAAATCAGCCGCGTCGGCGAGGCGTTCGACCCGGAGATGGAAAACGCCGTGATGCAAGGCACGGCGGAGGAAGGCGAGCCGGGCACGGTGAGCGAGGTGTTCCAAAAGGGATACAAAACGCCGGGCAAGGTGCTGCGGTACGCGATGGTCAAGGTGGTTCCAAGCTAACGCGGGAGCGCGGGCTTGCCAACATACAAAAACGACATTCACACAAAATCGATAGATTCACAGGAGGAACATACAATGGGAAAAATTATCGGCATCGATCTGGGCACCACCAATAGCTGCGTCGCCGTTATGGAAGGCGGCGAGGCTGTCGTTATCCCCAACCCGGAAGGCGCGCGTACCACCCCCTCGGTCGTGGCCTTCGCCAAGAACGGCGAGCGCCTCATCGGCCAGGTCGCCAAGCGCCAAGCCGTCACCAACCCGGATCGCACCATCATGTCCATCAAGCGCGAAATGGGCACCAATTATAAGGTAAAGGTCGACGATAAGGAGCACACCCCGCAGGATATCTCCGCGATGATCCTGCAAAAGCTCAAGGCCGACGCAGAAGCCTACCTCGGCGAGACCGTGACGCAGGCCGTCATTACCGTACCCGCCTATTTCTCCGACAGCCAGCGGCAGGCCACCAAGGACGCCGGGCGCATCGCCGGGCTGGAGGTGCTGCGCATCATCAACGAGCCCACCGCCGCCGCGCTGGCTTACGGCCTCGACAAGGAGGAAAGCCACAAGATCTTCGTGTACGACTTGGGCGGCGGTACCTTCGACGTATCGCTGCTGGAGATCGGCGACGGCGTTTTCGAAGTGCTGGCCACCAACGGCAACAACCGCCTCGGCGGCGACGACTTCGATCAGCGCATCATCGACTACCTCGCCGCGGAGTTCAAGCGCGAGAACGGCATCGACCTCAAGCAGGATCGCATGGCGCTCCAGCGCCTCAAGGAAGGCGCGGAGAAGGCCAAGATCGAGCTCTCCGGCCTGATGACCACCAATGTCAACCTGCCCTTCATCACCGCCGACGCGTCCGGCCCCAAGCATCTGGACGTGACGCTGACCCGCGCCAAGTTCGACGAGCTGACGCGCGATTTGGTGGAAAAGACGGTGCAGCCCATGCAGCAGGCGCTCAAGGACGCCGGGCTGACGGCGGCGCAGATCGACCGCGTGATCCTGGTCGGCGGCTCCACGCGCATCCCCGCCGTGCAGGAGGCCGTCAAGAAGATCACCGGCAAGGATCCCTATAAGAACATCAACCCCGACGAGTGCGTGGCGCTGGGCGCGGCCATTCAGGCCGGCGTGCTGGGCGGCGAGGTTAAGGACGTGCTGCTGCTCGACGTAACGCCGCTGTCGCTGGGCATCGAGACGCAGGGCGGCGTGTTCACCCGCCTGATCGACCGCAACACCACCATCCCCACCACCAAGTCGCAGATCTTCTCCACCGCCGCTGACGGGCAGACTGGCGTCGAGGTACACGTGCTGCAGGGCGAGCGCGAGATGGCGGCGCACAACAAGACGCTGGGCCGCTTCCAGCTCACCGGCATCGCCCCCGCGCCGCGCGGCGTGCCGCAGATCGAGGTCACCTTTAACATCGACCGCAACGGCATCGTCAACGTCTCCGCCAAGGATCTGGGCACCGGCAACGAGCAGAAGGTGACCATCACCGCCTCCAGCAACCTCAGCGAGGAAGAGATCCAGCAGCGCATCAAGGAGGCGGAGCAGTTCGCCAGCGAGGATAAGCAGAAGAAGGAAGAGGTCGAAACCCTCAACCGCGCCGACAGCATGATCTACGAGATCGAAAAGCAGCTGCGCGAGCTGGGCGAGAAGCTCTCCGACGAGGATAAGGCCACCGTGCAGACCGAGCTGGACAACTTCAAGAAGATCCGTGAGGGCGCGAACGTCGAGGAGATCAAGGCGGCGCAGGAGACCTTCACCCAGAAGGTATACGAGATCTTCGGCAAGATCTATCAGCAGCAGGGCGGCCAGCCCGGCGCCGATCCGAACGCCTACACCCAGCCCGAGGACGGCGCGCAGAGCGCCGGGCCCGAAGGCTCGGTCAACGCCGATGGCGAGGTACATTAATCCCACATCAATTCAGGCGCGCAGGGCGCGGGCGGCAATGGCCGTTCGCGTCCTCGGCGCGCGATAGGGTGGTGAGCATTTGGCAAGCAAGCGCGATTATTATGAGATTTTAGGCCTGGACAAAAAGGCCAGCGACGACGACATCAAGAAGGCCTACCGAAAGGCCGCCAAGGAGAGTCATCCCGATCTGCACCCCAACGACAAGAGCGCCGAGGAACGCTTCAAGGAGGTCAACGAGGCCTACGAAGTGCTTTCCGACGCCAACAAGCGCGCGCGGTACGACCAGTTCGGCCACGAGGCGGCCAACATGGGCGGCGGCAACCCGTTTGGCGGGGGTAATCCGTTCGGTGGCGGCTTCGGCGGCGCGGGGCAGGGCTTTGATAGCATATTTGACTTTTTCTTCAACGGCGCGGGCGGCGGGCAGCAGCAGCGCCGCAACGGCCCCGAGCGCGGCGCGGATCTGCGCTACGATTTGACCATCTCCTTTGAAGAAGCCGCGTTCGGCTGCAAAAAGGAATTTAAGTTCAACCGCAACGAGCAGTGCGAGGCCTGCTCCGGCAGCGGCGCCAAGGCCGGAACGCAGGCCAAGACCTGCACCACCTGCAACGGCGCGGGGCAGGTCAAGGTCACCAGCCAATCGCTGTTCGGGCAGATCGTCAATATGCGCACGTGTACGGCCTGCGGCGGCAGCGGCAAGATCATCGCCGAGAAGTGCCCCAAGTGCTCCGGCCAAGGCCGCGTGCGCATGATGCGCACCGCCACCGTCAACATCCCGGCGGGCATCGACAACGGGCAGGTCATGACCATGAACGGCCAAGGCGAGCCCGGTGTGCGCGGCGGCCCGGCGGGCGACCTGTACGTGTACATCACGGTGCGCCCGCATCGCCTGTTCAAGCGCGATGGGTTCAATCTGCATTGCGAGATCCCGATCTCCTTCTCGCAGGCCGCGCTGGGCGGCGAGGTCGACGTGCCGACGCTGGAGGGCAATATCAAGCACAACATCCCCGAGGGTACGCAGAACGATACCGTGATCCGCCTTAAGGGGCACGGCATCCAGCAGCTGCGCGGCTCCAGCAAGGGCGATCTGTTCCTCAAGGTGCGCGTCGAGGTGCCCAAGCGCCTCGGCGAGAAGCAAAAGGAGCTGCTGCGCCAGTTTGAGGAGAGCCTCACCGGCAAGGAGTATGAGGGGCGCAAGTCGTTCCTCGATTGGATCAAGGACGGGTTTAAGTAAATAAGGAAGGACGCGCCCTCCTGTTTGCGAGGGCGCGCCTTCTATGGGTCGTGTTTGACTAATCGTTATAGCAATCGTATGGCATGCCGCAGCAAGGACAGCAATCCATGGGGCAAACGTCGCGCTTGCACTCCTCCGCCCAGCCACAGGGCTTTTTGCGGGGACGGCAGTCCGGCCTGCATTCCTCTACGCAGCCGCAGGGCTTTTTGCAGGGACGGCAGTCCGGCTTGCACTCCTCGTCGCAGCCACAGGGCTTTTTGCGGGGACGGCAGTCCGGCTTGCACTCCTCGTCGCAGCCGCAGTGCTTCCGGTTGGGACGGCAGTCCCAGCAATAGTCGAAGTCTCTAAACATAATGAAATATCTTCCTTATTATTCAACAAATTGACGGGCATGTTGCCCACTGTATTCTATGCGCGCGGGGGACGGACGCCACACAGGTGGCGGCCGGGCACCGTGGACAACGAATTGTGCGGGAGGAATAGCATGGATTGGGTCGAAGTCATCGTGCATACCACCACCGACGGCGCCGACATCGTGTCGGACTTGCTGTGCGAGGCCGGAGCCACCGGCACCGAGATCATCGATCGCGCCGACGTGATCAACATGCCGCAGAGCCAGGGCATGTGGGATTTGATCGACGAGCGCGTGCTGGCCGACATGCCCGAGGACGTGCTGGTCAAGGCCTATTTTCCCGAGAACGCCTCCGCGCCGGAAACGCTGGCCGGGCTGGGGGAGCGCCTGCGCGCGCTGGCGGGCATGGAGTTGGGGCTGCCGCTGGGCAGCCTGGCGCTGCACCGTTCCACCGTACACGAGGAGGATTGGGCGGAGCGCTGGAAGCAATACTACAAGCCCTTCCGCGCGGGCGAGCGGCTGGTGGTCAAGCCCTCGTGGGAGCCCTACGCTGCCCGATCCGATGATTTGGTGCTGGAGATGGATCCGGGCATGGCCTTCGGCACCGGCACGCATGAGACCACCGCCATGTGCCTGCGCATGCTGGAGCGCTTTATCGCGCCGGGCTGCCGGTGCGTCGATGTGGGCTGCGGCAGCGGCATCCTTGGCGTGGCGGCGGCGCTACTGGGCGCGCGCGAGGTGCTGGCCATCGACATCGACCCCGACGCCGTGCGCGTCGCGCAGGCTAATGTGGAAAAGAACGCCGTGCAGGCCACTGTAACCGTTAAACAGGGCGATCTGCTCAAGGAGCAGAGCCCCGAAGCTGCCGACGTGCTGGTGGCCAACATCATCGCCGACGTGATCTGCGCGCTGGCCGCTCCAGCCAAGCCGCACATCGCCGAGGGCGGCGTCATGATCTGCTCCGGCATCATCCGCGAGCGTGAGCAGGATGTGCAGGATGCGCTGGCCGCCGCGGGCTATGGCATCGCTGATCGGCTGGAGCAGGGCGAGTGGGTGTGCTTGGCGGCAAGGAAGTAATGCTTTCATAATAATCCGGAGGTGCGGTATGCATCGTTTTTATACGCAGGCGCTCTGCCGCGTGGGCGAGGAGGCGGCGCTGCTGCCCGAGGAGGCGCGGCATGCGTCGCAGGTGCTGCGCCTCGCACCCGGCGATGCGGTGGAGTTGCTCGACGGCGAACGGTTGTTTTCCGGCACGCTGGTGCGGCTGGACAAGCAGTCGGCGACCGCGCGGGTTTCGGCGCAGTTGCCGGGTCGTGAGCCGCGCGTGCGGGTGACGCTGTTCCAAGGTCTGTGCAAGGGCGACAAGCTCGAGGGCATCGCGCAGAAGTGTACCGAGCTCGGCGTACACGCCATTCAGCCGCTGGAGATGGCGCGCTGCGTGCAGCGGCTGGAAGCCAAGAAGGCGGAGGCGGCCTGCGAGCGCTGGCGGCGCATCGCGCGCGAGGCCACCAAACAGTGCGGCCGTGCGTGGACGCCGGAGATTTACTTGCCCGCGCCGATCGCCGACGCTTCGCTGGCGGCGCGCTGGGCGGAGCAGGATATGCTCATCGTGCCGTGGGAGGAAGCCGAGCACGGCTCGCTGCGCGAGATGCTCGGACACCTGTCCGGCGACGGCGCCGCGCTGCGCCTCGGGCTGGTGATCGGCCCGGAGGGCGGCATCACCGAGGGGGAAATCGCGCAATTGCACGGCTTTGGCGCGCGCAGCGTCACGCTGGGTCCGCGCATTCTGCGCACCGAAACCGCCGGGATGGCCGCGCTGGCCGCCATCCTCGCGTTCTGTGGAGAGATGGAATAACGATGCATACCGTTGCCTTTCATACGCTGGGCTGCAAGGTCAATCAATACGATTCGCAGGCCATGCTGGAGCGCTTTCTGGCCGCCGGGTACCGGCAGGCCGCCTTCGAGGACATCGCCGATGTGTACGTGATTAACACCTGCACGGTGACCGGCAGCGGCGATAAGAAGTCGATGCAGGCCGTGCGGCGCGCGCTGCGGCGCAACCCCGAGGCAGCCGTGGTGGTGGCGGGCTGCTTGGCGCAGCGCGCGGCGGGGGAGTTGTTGTTGCCCGGCGTGCGGCTGGTGCTGGGCACGCAGCGCCGCGCCGAGGTGGTGGCGCTGCTGCACCGCGCCCTCGCCGAAGCGACGGCGTTGGTGGCGGTGGAGGAGCTGACCTCCGCGCCCTTTGAGCCGCTGGCGGTGACCGCGCATGAGGGGCATACCCGTGCCGTGCTCAAGATTCAGGAAGGTTGCGACCGCCGGTGCAGCTACTGCGTGATCCCCGATGTGCGAGGGCCGATCCGTTCGCGCGCGCTGGCCGATGTGCGCGCCGAGGCCGAGCGGCTGGGCGCGGCGGGGTTTGTGGAGCTGGTGCTCACCGGCATCCACCTTACCTCCTACGGGCGCGACTTGGCGGACGGCACCTCGCTGATCGACGCGATTCGCGCCGTACACGGCGCGGCAGGCGTGCGGCGCATCCGGCTGGGCTCGCTGGAGCCGCGCGTGGTGACGCCGGAATTTGTGGCGGCGTTGCGCGGGCTGCCCAAGGTGTGCCCGCATTTTCATCTGGCGCTGCAGAGCGGCAGCGACGCCGTGCTCGGGCGCATGCGCCGCCGCTACACCTCGGAGGAGTTTCTGCGCGCTTGTGCGCTGCTGCGCGAGGCGTGGCAGCAGGCCGCCATCACCACCGACGTGATGACCGGCTTCCCCGGCGAAACCGAGGAGGAGTTCGCGCAGACCCAGCGCACGGTTGAAGCGGCGGCCTTCGCGCGGATGCACGTGTTTCCGTATTCGGAGCGCGCGGGCACCCCGGCGGCGGCGATGCCGGGCGCGGTGCCCAAGGCGCTGCGCGAGGAGCGCGCGCGGGTGCTGATCGCGCAGGGCAGGGCGTTGCAACGCGCGTACCTGCAAGGCTTGATCGGCAGCGTACGCGAGGTGTTGCTGGAGGAGGAAACCAGCGACGGGCACATGGCCGGGTACACGCCGGAATATGTGCGCGTGCTGCTGGAAGGCGGCGCCCCGGGGGAGATTTGCCGCGCGCGCCTCGCTGAAATACACGGCGAAGAAATGCGCGGAGAGATTCTGTAAACATAACGATACGAGGAGGGCATGGGCATGAACGATTGCTTGTTCTGCAAGATCGCGCGCGGGGAGATCCCCAGCAACAAGGTGTATGAGGATGAGGCGGTGCTGGCCTTTTACGACATCGCGCCGCAGGCCGAGAAACACGTGCTGGTGATCCCCAAGCGCCACGCCGATCAGCTGGATCACGCGGAGCAAAGTATGGACGACGCGGAGCTGGCGCACTTGCTGCGCACGGCGGCAAAGGTCGCGCGGCAACTGGGGCTGGACAAGACCGGCTATCGCTTGGTTGCCAATTGCGGCGCGCACGCCTGCCAGACGGTGCATCATCTGCACCTGCATATCCTCGGCGGATCGCAGCTTGGCGGGCAGATGGGGTAAGGCTTCGCTCCGCGGAGTGACCGGCTGGCGTTCCGGTCGCCCTCCGCTACCCTCGGGCTACCCTCGGGGCGCAACCCTCTAGGGTTGTATAAGCGAACGCAGGCAAAAAGAACCGCGTCAGAAACGAAAGAAGACGTTATCTCATACACTATAAAAGGATCCTCACGGGGATTCTAGTGTTAAAAGGAGAAAACGTTATGAGTCATCAATGCAATGGCGGGATGAGCGGTTCTGCGCGCAGCCTGCGCCAGAGCCTTCTTTTCGACGAGCTATCGGACATCGCGCCGCTTTCCAACAATATCTGTGTTTCCCGCTCAGGCCCTCCCGGCACGGCTGGCCCGCAAGGCCCGCAGGGTCCTATGGGCGCGCCCGGCCCGCAAGGTCCGCAAGGCGTGCGTGGGCCGACCGGGCTGGCCGGCCCTGCCGGACCCGGCGTCGCCAGCAATCCCAGCATGTTTGAAGGCGCCACCGGTACCGTCGTAGCGGCGGGTGCCGCCTTCCCGTTTGCGACCACGGCGATCAACGGCAGCAACGTAAACCAAATCGATCCGACGACATTTCTCATCCGGCAGGATGGCGTTTATGCCGTTCACTATTTCGTACAGGCAGCCGCCGGAACAGGCAACGCCGTGGTGGCGCTGTATCTCAACGGCGCGCCGGTGCCCCAGTCGTCGCTCACCGCGCCGCAGGGGAGCACCGTGGCGCTGAGCAACACGTATCTGCTCACCTTGCGCGCCGGAGACCGGCTGCAGCTGGTGAATATCGGCGCCGCGCCGATCACCACCACCGGCGCGGCCGCCTCGCGGTTGACTATTTTCCGCATTGCGTAAGTTGCTGTTCTTTTTTGTTGACGAACAAGCATGCGTGCGCTATAATTAGGTACACGGTTGCCATCCGTTCCTATTCGGTTCGGTTTTGGTCGTTACCGAGTTGAGCGGAGGGGAGGGATAAGACCATGTCGGAGATCCGCATTCGGGAAAACGAATCCCTGGAAAGCGCTCTGCGTAGGTTCAAACGTCAATGTGCCCGCGCGGGTGTGCTTGCCGAAGTGCGCAAACGCGAGCATTATGAGAAGCCCAGCGTAAAGCGCAAGAAGAAGGCTGAGGCTGCGCGCAAGCGCAAGTTCTAAGCCACTCACGGTCGATATACCTTTGCGAAATCCCGTCGGTTTTCCCGGCGGGATTCTTTTTTGACAACCGATTGCACGGAGGAACGAAGGATGCAATACGCTTTTTTGCTTTGGCCGCACGCCAACCCGCGCTACCGCGCCTCGCTGGAGGCGCTGGCCGAGGCGGAGCTTTCCCTGCTGCTGGCCTCGCTCAATATTCAAGCCGAAGCGCGCTGGGAGCGGCTGGCGGATACGCCTTGGCTGTGCTTTGAATGCGAGGCGCTGCCGGAGGCTGCGTGGCGGCTGCTCTCGCTGCACGCCTCCTCCTATGTGCTGGCAGCGCGGGAAGGCGAGGCGCTGCGGCCGATCGCGCGCCAGCACCCGGCCTACCTAGGCGAGGACCTGCCCGCGCTGCTCAAGTACAAGGGCAAGACCAACGAGATGTTCACCGACCTGCTGCTCAACGTGGCGCTTGCTTCCAGCGGATTTGCGGGCGAATCGGGGAAGGCGCTGCACGTGCTGGATCCCCTCTGCGGGCGGGGAACGGCGCTGTTTCAGGCGCTGCGCCGGGGTTGGCATGCCGCCGGGGTGGAGGCGGAGAAGGCCGACGTGAAGGAGCTCAACGATTTTTTCACCCGCTATCTCGAATTTCACCACCTCAAGCACAAAAAGACCGAGGGGGCGCTGACGGTACGCGGCAAGCTGGGCGGCAGGCAAATCCGCTACGATTTTGCCGATTCGGCGGAGCGCTTTAAGGCGGGCGACACGCGCAGCCTGCGCGTGGTGTGCGGCGACACCCGGGATGCGGCGGCGTTCTGTGGCGTCAAGGCATTCCACCTGCTGGCGGCAGACCTGCCTTACGGCGTGCAGCATGGCCCGGCGGGGCACAAGCAATCCATCGACGCGCTGATGCGCGACGCGCTGCCCGCGTGGTTTGAGGCGATGAAACCCGGCGGCGCGGCGGCGCTTTCATTCAATACGTACGTTACCCCGCGCGCCAAGGTTGCCGAGTGGCTGCGCGAGGCGGGCTTCACGGTATGCGAGGGCGGCGCGTACGAGCGCATGGCGCACTGGGTTGAGCAGGCCGTGAACCGCGACGTGGCGGTGGGCGTCAAAAATACATAGAATCGGGAAAGGATTGCCGCATATTTTTCGGTCTTCTCGCATATGCTTTGGATACCCCATTGATTGCATATTGTGCCGCATGTGAGAGGAGCTGACCCTGTTGGAGCAATCTGCTTATGCGCAACTGACGGTGGTTGAACTGCGCAAAATCGCCAAGGAGAAACGGATTAAATTGCCTGCGGGCATCCATAAGGCGGACATCATCCGCAAGCTGGATGAAGTGCCGACGCTGTTGCCGCCAGGGCAGGCGCGCAAGGCGGAAGAACCGGCGGATGCGCGGCCGCTCGCCCGGGCTTCGGAGTGGCAACCGTCGCGCGCCCATCGCCCCATCGGATATTATAACGAGGAATATGGCACCTCCAATCCGGCGGTACCGGAGATGCTGGCTTCCGGCGTATGCGGCGATGGCGGCGGCGTGCTGGAACTGCAGGCCGACGGCTACGGTTTTTTGCGCAATGAAAATTGCTCGCCGGGGCGCGAGGATGTATATGTGTCCATCGCCCAAATCCGCCGCTTTCATATCAAAAACGGCGATCTGGTGGAGGGCAAAACGCGCCCGCGCCGCGAGGGCGACCGCTATAGCGCGCTGATGTATGTCGAGCGCATCAACGGCGATCCGCCGGAGGAGGCCGCCCGCCGCCGCGCGTTTGATAGCCTGACGCCCATCCATCCCGATCGCCGCCTAACGCTGGAAAACAAGGATGGCGAGCCCAGCGATCCGGCGATTCGCATGCTGGACTTTATCGCGCCCATCGGCCTCGGTCAGCGCGCGCTGATCGTCGCCCCGCCCAAGGCTGGAAAAACCATCCTGCTCAAAAAAATCGCGCAGGCCATCGCTCGCAACGCGCCGGATGTACACCTGATGATGCTGCTCATCGACGAGCGGCCGGAAGAGGTGACCGACATCCGCCGCAGCGTGCAGGCTGAAATTGTGCATTCCACCTTTGACGCGCCGCCCGCCAACCACATCCGTGTATCGGAGATGGTATACGAGCGCGCCCAGCGGTTGGTGGAGCAGGGGCGCGACGTCGTGGTGTTGATGGACAGCCTTACGCGGCTCTCGCGCGCCTACAACGCCGCCGCGCCGCAGTCCGGCCGGGCGATGTCCGGCGGCTTGGCGCCCGGCGTGCTGCAAAAGCCCAAGCGCTTCTTCGGCGCGGCGCGCAACTTGGAGGAGGGCGGCAGCCTCACGATCATCGCGACGGTCTTGGTGGACACCGGCAGCCGGATGGACGAGATCATCTTCGAGGAATTCAAAGGCACCGGCAACGCCGAGATCCAGCTCGACCGCAGCCTGAGCGAAAAGCGCGTGTTCCCGGCGGTGGATCTGGCGCGCTCCGGCACCCGGCGCGAGGAGCTGCTGCTCAGCGAGGAGGAGCTGGAGGGCGTGCGCCTGGTGCGCCGCGTGCTCTCGAGCAGCACCATGGCCGACGCCACCGCGCAGCTCATCGGCATGCTGGTGAAAACGCGCGCCAATCGCGACTTTTTCGCCCGCCTGCGCGAGTGGGTGGGGCTGTGGGAAAAGGAAGGCTACAAGCTGGCTTCCCGTGCCATACCGGAGCGGAAGAATTCACGATAAAATCCAAAACAACATCTTGTCAAGCCTGTCAATGCATGCTATAATACCTTTTGCGGTTTGCTCTACATTGATTTTGCGGACCTGAAAGAGGTGAAACGCATGAAGGCAGACATCCATCCGAAGTACGACGTTGCGCAGGTCCGCTGCGTGTGCGGGGAGACCTTTGAGACCGGCTCCACCAAGAAGGAGCTCAAGGTTGAAATTTGCTCCAAGTGCCATCCGTTCTTCACTGGCAAGCAGAAGCTGGTGGATACCGGCGGACGCGTGGATCGCTTCAAGAAGCGCTACAGCATCGACTAACGTACCAACCAAAGGGCAGAACGGCCACGCCGTATCTGCCCTTTGACATATTTTCGCCACGTTTTTGCAAGCAATTTCCGCAATCTGTAGCAGGGTTTGCTTGCCTGTGCGCAGAATATTGTAGTGTTCCGGAAAGAGCCGGGGAAAGAAGGTTCAGCATGAATAACATCGAAGCGTGCCCCAAGGAGAAAAAGGCGCGGGTAGATATCGGCGGCCAAGCGGTGCTGGAGGGCGTGATGATGAAGGCGCCGCGCGCCATCGCCGTCGCGGTGCGCAAGCCCGATGGCGAGATCGTCGTGGAAACCGAGCCATACTCACCGCTTACCGAGAAGCATAAGTGGATGGGCTGGCCGCTGGTGCGCGGCTGCGTGAACATGGTGGCGATGCTCAAAATGGGCATGGAGACGCTGCAAAAGGCCACCCGCATGCTCGGCGTGCTGGAGGAGGAGCCCAGCAAGTTTGAAATCTGGCTTTCGAAAAAGCTAGGCAAAAATATCGATAAAATCGTGATGGGCGTGGCGATGGTGCTGGCGGTGGTGCTGTCGGTTTTCCTGTTTATCATGCTGCCCAGCGCGGCGGGCGCGCTGATTAACCGTGCGGTAGCCTCTCCGCTGCTGGTCAACCTCTGTTCCGGCATCGTGCGCATCGCCATCCTGATCGCTTATATCTCCCTGATGTCGCTGATGCCGGATCTGCGCCGCGTGTTTCAGTACCATGGCGCGGAGCATAAAACCGTCTATTGCCACGAGCACAACCTGCCGCTGACGCCGGAGAACGCGCGCGGCTTCACCACGCTGCATCCGCGCTGCGGCACCTCGTTCCTGCTGCTGGTGATGATGATCTCCATCCTGCTCGGCGCGGTGTCGGATCAGCTCATCATGATGCTCTTCGGCATCCCGAAGCTGGGCTTTCTGGCGCGCTTGGCGCGCAGCTTCCTGATCCTGCCGCTGGTGACTGGCGTATCGTATGAGGCGCTCAAGGGGCTGGCGCATAGCGACGGCCCGCTGGTGCGCGCGCTGCGCTGGCCGGGGCTGATGATGCAAAAGCTGACCACCCGCCAGCCCGACGACGGCATGCTGGAGGTGGCCATCGCCTCGATGCAGGCGGCGTTGGAGCGCTCCGCGCAGGAGGAAGCGCGCGTCGCGGGCAGGCCGGTGGCGCAGGCGGAGCAACCGCAGCAGATCGTTGCCGCCACGCTCGAGCAGCCGCAGGAATGAGTGGGAAAATTCTTTATGAAACATTAAGCGATAGGGCGGGCGAGCTGGCCGAGATGTGCGGGCTGGAGCTTCGCGAGGCACGCTCGCAAGTCGAGCTGCTGCTGGCCGAGGCGCTGCGTTGCAAGCCTGCGGACGTGCGCGCGCGCGGCAGGGAACGCGTCGCGTTGCCGCCAGCGTTCGAGGAGATGCTGGCACGGCGCTTATCGGGCGAACCGGTGCAGTACATCCTAGGCGAGCAGGAATTTATGGGCTTCACCTTCTTCGTGGATGCGCGCGTGCTGATTCCCCGGATGGATACCGAGGTGCTGTGCGAGCGCGCGCTGGCGGCGATCGCTAGGGATGGATCCGCGCGTGTGCTGGACATCGGCACCGGCAGCGGCGCGCTGGCGGTATCCATCGCGAGGCTGCGCCCGAACGCTGCGGTGACCGGCGTGGACATCAGCGAGGACGCGCTGGAGCTGGCGCGCCGCAACGCGCGGCACACCCTCGTCGGGGACGGGCAGGTTCGTTTTTTGCGCAGCGATTGCTTCTCAGCGCTGGCGGGGGAGCGCTTCGATGTGATCGTGTCCAACCCGCCCTACATCCGGCGCGCCGAGCTGGCGGAGCTGCCCGGTGATGTGCGGCGCGAGCCGCGCTTGGCGCTGGATGGCGGCGAGGACGGGCTGGATTTTTATCGCCGTATCGCGCGGGAAGCGCCGGAATATTTGGCGCCCGGCGGCCGTCTATTGGTAGAGGTTGGCGTGGGGCAGGCCGGAGCGGTGGCGCAAATGTTTGCGAAAACCATCGGCAAGGCGGAAATCTTTGAGGATTTGCAGGGGATTCAGCGCGTCGTGCAGGCGGCGCTTCATAAGACGGAGTTCGAGAGGGGATAAGTACCGGGATGCTGGAAAAGCTGGAGTGGATTCGCGGGCGCTACGAGGAACTGGGCATGCTGCTCTCGCAGCCCGAAACGGTGGCCGATCAGGCCAAGTGGCGCTCGCTGATGAAGGAACATGCGCAGCTCGAGCCGCTGATGCAGGCCGGGGAGGCCTATCGGCAGTTGGCGGCGCACCGCGCGCAGGCCGAGGAGATGCTGGCGATGCCCGATATGGCCGACATCGCGCGCGAGGAGATCGCGGAGCTGGAAGGGCAGCTGGCCGCAACGCAGCGGGAGATGCAGCTGTTGCTGCTCCCGCGCGATCCCAATGACGATAAGAACGTCGTCATCGAGATTCGGGCAGGAGCGGGCGGCGATGAGGCTGGGCTGTTCGGCGCCTCGCTGCTGCGCATGTACACGCGCTATGCCGAGCGTCACCGCTGGAAGGTGGAAATGCTCTCCGATAACTTCACCGAGCTGGGCGGTGTGAAAGAAGTCGTTATTACGCTGATCGGCGACGGCGCGTACAGCCGCCTCAAGTACGAAAGCGGCGTGCATCGCGTGCAGCGCGTACCCGCGACCGAATCGCAGGGGCGCATCCACACCTCCACCGCCACCGTTGCCGTGCTCCCCGAGGTGGAGGAGGTGGAGGTGGAGATCAACGCCAACGATCTGCGCATCGACACGTACCGCGCCTCCGGTTCCGGCGGACAGCACGTCAACCGGACCGATTCGGCGGTGCGCATCACGCACCTGCCCACCGGGCTGGTCGTCACCTGTCAGGATGAAAAATCGCAGATCAAGAACAAAGAGAAGGCGATGCGCGTGCTGCGCGCGCGGCTGTACGATAAGGTGCAATCCGAGAAGGACGCCGCCTACGCGCAGGATCGCCGTTCACAGGTCGGCACCGGCGATCGCAGCGAGCGCATCCGCACCTACAATTTCCCGCAGGGCCGCGTCACCGATCACCGCATCGGTCTGACGATCTACAAAATCGATGATTTCATCGACGGAGACTGCGATGAGATCCTCGACGCGCTGGTTCTCGCCGACCAAACCGAGCGGCTCAAGCAGCTCAATCAGGCGTAAAGATTCCGGGCGCATGCGCATAGCTTTCTGAAAAGGGGGCGGGCGCATGACATGGTGGATGGCGCATCCGGCGCTATGGAGCGGCGCGTTGGGGCTGGCGGGCGCCGGGCTGGGCGGGTTGATCGGCGTGCTGACCGGCAAGCCCAATCCCCGCGTTATTGCTTGCCTAATGAACGCAACCGGCGGGCTGATGCTGGCGGTGAGCTGCTTCGATCTTTTGCCGGAAGCCTATCGTCTGTCGTTAGGCTGGGGCGCGGTCGGGCTGCTGCTGGGGATGGCGATGATGCTGCTGGCCGATCGGCTGATGCATCTTCGGGCAGCCGGGCAAAACAGCCTGCGCCGTGCCGGGCTGCTGGCGGCGTTGGGCATCGCGCTGCACAACCTGCCGGAAGGCTTGGCGATCGGCTCCGGCTTTGCCGAGGCTCCGGCGCTGGGCGTCGCGCTAGGTGTGCTGATCGCGCTGCATGACATACCCGAGGGCATCGCGCTGGCGGTGCCGCTGCGCGGAGCGGGGATGTCCGCGGCGCGGGTGCTGGGGCTGTCGCTGCTGAGCGGGCTGCCCACCGGCATCGGCGCACAACTGGGGCTGCTGGCCGGAGGGGTATCCCGGCAAATGATCGCGCTGTGCATCGGGCTAGCTGGCGGCGCGATGCTGCAAATCACCGCGCAGGAGTTGATCCCCAGCGCCGGTGAACTCTACTCTGGGTGGGATGCCAACCTTTGCTTGGCATTGGGTGTGGCCTTCGGTAGCGTAACCACGCTGCTGATCCACTAGATTCACAAACGTTGAGGAGGATGAACGGATGAAGAGGATTCTTTCAATGGTGCTGGTGACGATGATGTGCGTGTTGGCCGCGAACGTGGGCTTTGCTGCGGAAGGCCCGGCGATCGTGGATTTTTCGTATGAGCAGGGCGAGTATCCCGATGCGATGTATAGCTTCGCCGTGTATCAGGATGAGGGCGTAACTTGGTTTTCGGCCATGAGCGGGGATGGCGTGGAGCTGAATATCAACACCCGCGTCGACGATGCGGTCTTCGAGGAGATCGCGGCGCTTGTGGAGCAGTACAAGCTGCAGGATTGGCACGGTTTTTCCGAAATCGGCGAGGAAGAAGCGCCGGGGCATCGCTTCAGCCTGTCGGTTCTCTTCGATGAAGAGGGCGAGATTTTCGCCGAGGGGCAAAAAAAGTACCCCGCCAACTATGAAGAGGCCAACAAGGCCATCATGAAGTTCTTTATGGACAAGTCCGTCGAGCTGGAAGAGGCGGGGCTGGACGACGAAGAGGACATCGACTTGGAAGGAATGGAAGCGTACTAAGCGATGCGCTATACAACCGAGATTTGTCAGGCGGCGGCTTCTGCCATCGCGCATGCGGCGGAGCTGCTGCGCGGCGGCGAAACCGTCGCTTTTCCTACCGAGACGGTGTACGGCTTGGGCGCCGATGCGCTGCGCCCCGAGGCGGTGCGACGCATCTTTGAGGCCAAAGGCCGTCCGGCCGACAATCCGTTGATCGTGCATGTCGCCGATATCGCCGGGGCGGAGCCGCTGGTGCGCCGGGTGGATGCCCGCGCGCAGCTGCTGATGGAGCACTTTTGGCCGGGGCCGCTGACGCTGGTGCTGCCCAAGGCCGAGCGGATACCGGACGCGGTGACGGCTGGGCTGCCCTCGGTGGGCGTGCGGCTGCCCGCGCATCCGGTGGCACAGGCGCTGATTCGCGAGGCCGGGGTGCCGGTGGCGGCGCCCAGCGCCAACCGCAGCGGCAAGCCCAGCCCCACCACCGCCGCCCACGTGCTGGCGGATATGCGGGGGCGCATCCCGCTGATTCTGGACGGCGGCAGCTGCGCCATCGGCGTGGAATCCACGGTGCTGGACGTGTGCGGCGAGGTGCCCATCGTGCTGCGCCCCGGCGGCGTGACGCCGGAGATGCTGCGCGAGGTGCTGGGCGAAGTGCGGGTCGATGAAAGCGCGCTTTCGCCGCTTGCGCCGGATGCCGCGCCGCGCTCGCCGGGCATGAAGTATACCCACTACGCGCCGGAGGCCGCCGTGCTGATCGTCGACGGAGAGCCGGGCGCGCGCGCGGCGCGAATCGCCGCGCTGTATGATGCCGCCGTCGAAGCGGGGGAGCGCGCGGCCATCCTTGCGCCCGTCGGGCGTTGCGCCGCCTATGGCCGCCGCTTCTGCTATCCTTGGGGCGAAGAGGCAGATCCGCAGTCCGCCGCCGCGCAGCTCTTCGCGGCGCTGCGCGCGTTGGACGCGCGCGGCGTGAAGCGCATCTTTGCCGAGGCGGTGGAGACCGACGGCATCGGTCTGGCGGTGATGAACCGCCTGTGCCGCGCCGCCGGGTTTCATATCGAACGGGTTTGAGGGAGGAGGGAACCGGATTGCGATTGCTGTTTGTCTGCACCGGCAATACCTGCCGCAGCGCCATGGCCGAAGCCATCGCGAAGCGCGCCGCCGCCGAGGTGGGGTTGGCCTCGCTGGAGATCGCCTCGGCGGGCCTCGCCGCCGCCGATGGCGCGCCTGCTACGCCGGGCGCGCAGCATGCGATGGAAGCCGACGGCCTCTCGCTGGCGCGGCACCGGGCTCGGCGGCTCACGCCGGAGCTCGTCGCGCAGGCCGATCTGATCCTTACGATGACGCGGGGGCATGCGAGGGCGGTGCGCACAATCGCCCCGCAGGACAAGGTATACACGCTCTATGAATACGCTGGGGAGGCAGGCGATGTACACGATCCCTACGGCGCGTCCGAAGACGTGTACGCCGAGTGCGCCCGGCGGATGGAGCCGCGCATCCTTCGCGCGCTGGAGCGCATCCGGCGCGAGACGGGGGAGCAGGCGTGAGCGACTGCCGCAGCTTTCCGCCGGTCTGCGCGCCCGACGCGCGGATGCTGATCCTGGGTTCGATGCCCGGGGTAGCCTCGCTGAACGCCGGGCAATACTACGCGCATCCGCAGAACGCCTTCTGGCGCATCCAGTGCGCGCTGTGGGGGCAGCCCTTCGCGCCGGACATGCCCTATGCCGATAAGCTGGCGATGCTGTGCGCGCATCGCATCGCGCTGTGGGACGTGGCGGCGTCCTGCCTGCGCGAGGGCAGCTTGGACAGCGACATGCGCAATATCGTGTGCAACGATTTTGCGGCGTTGTTCGCCGCCGCGCCGGGCATCGCGCGGGTACTGTGCAACGGCGGCGCGGCGCACGCGCTGTACCTGCGCCATGTGCGGCCAAGCTTTTCGCACATTCCGACCGTGCGCTTGCCCTCCACCAGCCCGGCGCACACGATGGCGTTTGAACGGAAGCTGGCGGCGTGGCGGGAGGCCGTGCAAAACCTTTGAGCAACCGATGTAAAGGAGGCCTCACAATGGACATGGTATCCATTATCCTCAAAAAGAAAGCCGGGGAAGCGCTGTCCCGCGAGGAGATCGAATACGTCGTGCGCGGCGCGACCGACGGTACGCTGCCCGACTACCAGCTTTCCGCCTTCCTGATGGCGGTGTGCTGGCGCGGCATGAACGCGCAGGAAACCACCGACCTCACCCTTGCGATGACGCACTCCGGCGCGGTGGTGGATCTTTCGCCGGTTGGCGAGCGGTGCGTCGACAAGCACTCCACCGGCGGCGTTGGCGATACGACGACGCTGATTCTTACCCCGCTGGTGGCGGCCTGCGGTGCGCCGGTGGCCAAGATGAGCGGCCACGCGTTGGGGCATACCGGCGGCACGCTGGATAAGCTGGTCAGCATCCCCGGCATGCGCATCGACCTTTCCGGCGAGGAGTTTATCGGGCAGATCAAGCGGGTGGGCTGCGCCGTCGTGGGGCAAACCGCTTCGCTGGCGCCCGCCGATAAGGTGCTCTACGCGCTGCGCGACGTGACCGGCACCGTGGAATCACTGCCGCTGATCGCGTCGAGCATCGTATCGAAAAAGCTGGCCTCGGGCGCTGACGCCATCGTGCTGGACGTGAAAACCGGCAACGGCGCGCTGATGAAAACCGAGGAGGACAGCATCGAGCTGGCCAAACGCATGGTGGCCATCGGGCACCTCTCCGGGCGGCCGATGCTGGCGGTAATCACCGGCATGGATGAGCCGCTGGGCACCCACATCGGCAACGCGCTGGAGGTCAAGGAGGCCATCGACGTGTTGGCTGGCCGCGCGGGAGGCGCGCTGCTGGAGGTGTCGTTGGTGCTGGGCGCGCAGATGCTGGTGGCGGCGGGCAAGGCCGGTTCGATGGACGCCGCGCGGGCGATGCTGCAAAAGGCGCTGGCGGGCGGAGCGGGGCTGGCTAAGCTGCGCGAGATGATCGCGGCGCAGGGCGGCGATCCGCGCGTGGTGGACCATGTAACCCTGCTGCCGCAGGCGGCGCACAAGATCGATGTGCCTGCGCGGAGCGATGGATATATCCAGCGTATGGACACGGTGCGCATCGGCTACGCGGCGCAGGCGCTGGGCGCCGGGCGTAAAACCAAGGAGGACGTGATCGACCTTGCGGTGGGCTTGGTGATGCGCGTGCGCATCGGCGAGCGCGTGGTGGCGGGTCAGCCGCTGTGTACGCTCTACCTCAACGATCCTTCGCGCGCCGAGGCTGCGCGCGAGGCGATGCAGGCGGCCATCCTGATCGGCGACGCGCCGGTGCAGCCGCCGAAGCTGATCCGCGCCGTGGTGACGCCACAGGGCGTAACGCGGTAAACAAAAGAAGAAAGCAGGATGAGGGAAACATATGATGAAGCGATGGATAGGCGCGCTGCTGGCGGCGCTGCTGTGTGCGGGATGCTGCTGCGCGTCGGTCGCAGAGGGAGAATTGCTTTCGCCGAAGGCGTTTGCCGGGCGCATGGTCGATGTGCTTGCGGAGGCGCAGCCCGATGCGCGCATCGAGCAGGTCAGCGATATGGAACTGAACCTCTACCTTCCGGATAACGACGAACCCTACCGGTTGGGTCTGCAGAATAGCTATGATACCTATCGGGCCGATCCGGCTTCGCTGGATGCGGTGCTGGCGCATTACCGCGATGCTTTTCTGGAGACGATTCAGGGTACGGCCATGGATGCGGCGGATCTGCAAAAGCTGCTGCCGGTTGTGCGGCACAAATCCTATCTGGATGGCTGGAATGCGGAGATGCTCGAGAAAAGCGCGTTTGAGGAATGGACGGATTCGCTGATTATCGTATACATCTGGGATTTGCCTTCGACGGTTCGCGTGGCGCAGCGCGACGAGCTGGCGGGGTTGGGGGTTTCCTTCGATGCGCTTCGCGAGCTGGCGTGCCAGAACCTGCGGGGCCTTGCTGCGGGCGTATCCTTTCCGTGGACCGGGGAGGCGACCTATATGCTGCAATTGGACGGCATGTATGAATCCAGTTGCCTGTTGTTGCCGGAACTATGGAATCGCGAGAACTTCCCGACGATTCAGGGCGACATATTGGTGGCCGTGCCGAAGCGCGATGAGGTGCTGATTATCGGCTCGGAGGATCTTACGATGCGGGGTATGATTAAGCTGTATCTCAAGGATCAATATGACAAGATGCCCTATCCCGTGCTCAACGGCTTTCTGCGCTGGAACGGCGAGGATTTCGAGGAATTTGAGTAAGCGGCGTTGCTTAAATTCCACACAATATCTATTGACAGCCGCCGCGCTCCGGCATATAATAGTGCAAAATCATAAACATCTTCCGCGTGGATGGGGAAGAGTACGCAAGATTTCGCCTCCAGAGAGCGCGCGCCGTTGGCTGAAAGCACGCGCAGGACGAACCTTGCCGAAGACCACCCCCGGAGCGGAACGCCCGGAGCGCGATACAGCTCCGCCAAAGGCTTATGAACATATAAGCGAATCAGGGTGGAACCGTGAGCTGTTCAGCTCGCCCCTCACAGGGGCGGGCTTTTTTGTTTTTATAACAATATGAATAAGAAATAATCGGGAGGACGAATCAAATGAGCGAGGTAAAAATCAAACCGGAAATGAGCGCGGAGGAGCTGCGCGTGCTGCGGCACACCGCTTCCCACGTGCTGGCGCAGGCCGTCAAGAAGCTATTCCCCAGCGCAAAGCTGGCCATCGGCCCGGCCATCGACAGCGGATTCTATTATGACTTCGACGTGGCGCAGCCCTTTACCGCCGAGGATCTGCGCGAGATCGAGAAGGAGATGCAGCGCATCATCAAGCGCGGCGCAAAGCTGGAGCGCTTCGTGCTGCCCCGCGCCGAGGCCATCGCGCTGATGCAGGAGCAGGGCGAGCCTTACAAGGTGGAGCTGATCGAGGATCTGCCCGAGGGCGAGGAAATCTCCTTCTACAAAATGGAGGACTTCACCGACCTTTGCGCCGGGCCGCACATGCCCTCCACCGGCAAGGTGAAGGCCGTCAAGCTGCTGCAGGCCGCCGGTGCCTACTGGCGCGGCAGCGAGAAAAACCGCATGCTCCAGCGCATTTACGGCACCGCCTTTGACAACCGCGAGGCGCTGGAGGCGCACCTCGCGCAGCTGGAGGAAGCCAAGCGTCGCGATCACAACAAGCTCGGGCGCGAGCTGGAGCTGTTCACCACCTCGGAGGTCATCGGCCAAGGGTTGCCCATCCTGCTGCCCAAGGGCGCGCGGGTGGTGCAGCTGCTGCAGCGCTGGGTGGAGGATGAGGAGGAGCAGCGCGGCTATCTTCTCACCAAATCCCCGCTGATGGCCAAGGCGGATCTGTACAAGATCTCCGGCCACTGGGATCATTATTACGAGGGCATGTTCGTCATGGGCGACAAGGAGATGGACGCGCGCGGCGAGGAAGTGCTGGCGCTGCGCCCGATGACCTGCCCCTTCCAGTTCCAAGCGTACCTCAACCGCACCCGCTCCTACCGTGACCTGCCGCTGCGCTATAACGAAACCTCCACGCTGTTCCGCAACGAGGCTTCCGGCGAGATGCACGGCCTGATCCGCGTGCGCCAGTTCACCATTTCCGAGGGGCATCTGGCCTGCCGCCCCGATCAGGTGGAGGAGGAGTTCTTCGGCTGCCTCGAGTTGGCGCGCCATCTGCTCGATACCCTCGGCTTGCTCGAGGATGTTTCCTTCCGCTTCTCCAAGTGGGATCCCAACAACCGCGAAAAGTACATCGGCGACGCCGCCGATTGGGAGCGCACGCAGGATTTGATGCGCGGTATTTTGGATCGCATGGGGCTTGCCTACACCGAGGCGGAGGGCGAGGCTGCCTTCTACGGCCCCAAGCTGGACATCCAGATGCGCAACGTTCATGGCAAAGAGGATACGATGATTACCATCCAGATCGACTTCCAGCTCGCCGAGCGCTTTGGCATGACCTACACCGACAGCGATGGGCAGAAGAAGTTCCCGGTCATCCTGCACCGCACCTCGGTGGGCTGCTACGAGCGCACGCTGGCGCTGCTCATCGAGAAGTACGCCGGTGCGTTCCCGACTTGGCTCGCCCCGGTGCAGGCGAAGCTGCTGACCATCACCGAGCGCTGCGACGATTGGGCGCGCGAAGTGGCTGCGCTGCTGAAATCCCACGGCGTGCGCGTGGAGCTGGATCTGCGCAATGAGAAGATCGGCTTCAAGATCCGCGAATCGCAGGTGGAGAAGGTGCCCTACATGCTGGTGATGGGCGATAAGGAGGTCGAGGATCGCACCTTGGCCGTGCGCTCGCGCAAGGAGGGCGATCTGGGCGTGATGTCGCCCGAAGCGCTGGTCGCCAAAATCGTGGAGGAAATCCGCACCAAGGCGCGGTAATCGGCAAACCATACAGGATTTCACACAAACGCATGGCCTCGACAATCGGGGCCATGCGTTGTATAATATCTCCTATAAAACATCAATAGAAGATAACGTGTTTTCGCAGGAGGAATCGCATGCCAGCTAAACCGGTTTTTCATCGCGTGCCGCTGATGGCCGCACCCTTTGCCCCGCTGCCGACCGCCAATATCCGCCCCGCAGGTTGGCTGCGCGCTCAGCTGGTTTTGCAATCCGACGCGATGCGCGACGCGCTAGCGAACCGCTGGCCGGATCTGACCGACGCCGATGCGTGGAGGCCGCCCGCGGCGGAGGAGTGGCCGCGCGATATCGCGCTGCTGGCGGCGGTGCTGCCGTTGGGGTATTTGCTTGACGACGCAGTTTGGACGCAGGCGGCGCGCCGCCGTCTCGAATGGGCGATGCAAACGCAGGCCGAGGATGGCTGCTTCGCGCCCGCCGGAGAGGATGGCGAGGCGTGGTGCGCACGCGCTGCGCTGATGCAGCTGCTTTCGCAATATTATACCGAGACGGCGAACAAGCAGGCGCTGGTACACATGCTGCGCTACGCCAAGTATGCTTGGGAGAAAATGACGGAGCAGCCGCTGGAGGCGACGGCATCGGCGCGGGCAGGGGAACTGCTGCTGCCGGTATTGTGGCTGTACCGCGTTACCGAAAAGAAATTTTTACTGGAGTTGGCGAAGGCGCTCAAGGCGCAGAGCGTGGACTGGACGTCCTTCTGCCACACCATGCCGGTGAAAACGCCGATGCAAAAGCAGCTGCCTTGGCAGGAGATGCAGGCCGGGCTGGCCGCCGAGGGCGGCGACGCCGGGCAGCAGTATACGCGCCTGTATCAGCAAACGCAGGCGCTCAACCTTGCGACGGGGCTCAAAACGCCCGGGCTGATCGCCCAGTGGAGCGGCGGCATCAAGCACGCCGAGGCGTTCAACGTCGGCTATGCCAAGCTGATGCGCTATCACGGGCTGGCCAACGGCATCTTTAGCGGCGACGAGTTGCTCAGCGGCGCTTCGCCCGCGCAGGGAACCTCGTGTGCCGCCATCGCCGAGCTGATGACCACGCTGGAGGTGCTGCTGGCGGCACAGGGCGAGTCCACTTACGGCGACTTGCTCGAGCGGCTTGCCTACAACGCGCTGCCCGCCGCGTATGCCGCCGATATGCGCACGCGGCAGCGCCTGCAGCAGCCCAACCAAATCAACCTAGGCGCGGCAAAGCATGGCTGGTACAATGCCCAGCCCGATGCCGCCGCCTTCGCGCCCGATGGCCGCCCGCCCGAGGACGCGGCGCTGCATCACGGCTTTCCGCGCTTCGCCGCCTCGCTGTGGATGGCGACGCAGGCGGGCGGGCTGGCGGCCATGGCCTATGCGCCCTGCACGGTGCGCGCCCGCGTGGGCGGCGCGACGATCCGCATCGATGAGGAGACCGCTTACCCCTACGACGGAGCCGTCACGCTGCGCGTACACGCGCGCGGGGCGGTGCGCTTCCCGCTGCACCTGCGCATCCCCGATTGGGCGCAGGGAGCGGAGCTGAGCGTCAATGGCGAGGCCGTGGACTGCGCGCCCGGCACTTTCGCCGTGCTCGAACGGGAATGGCAGCAGGGCGACGTGGTATGCCTGACGCTGCCGATGCGCGTGGCGCTGAGCACGTGGTACCACGGCTCCGGCGCGCTGTCGCGCGGGCCGCTGCTGTTGGCGCATGCGCCGGAGAAACCCGGCCTGCACGAATGGAGCGCCGAGCGCTGGGCATACGCGCTTTTGCCGCAGGAGGAGACCTGCGTGCATTACGACCCCGCGCAGGTTGCGCCGTTTGGGCAGGGCAGGCCGCTGGCGGTGGAGGTGCAGGCCGTGCCGCTGCCTGAATGGCACGCCAAGGATGGTGATGCTGAAGCGCCGCCGATTGCGCCCATCGTGGAGCGCGGCAAGGCCGTCACGCTGCCGCTGGTGCCCTATGGGTCGACAATGCTTCGGATTTCGCAGTTTCCGATCGCGTAGAAGGAACGATTCGCGCACGGAGGTGACCTATGGCGAATGTGCATTCCAACCTGCCCGGGGCGGCAGAGGATCCGTTGACTCCCTCGGCGGAGAGCTATCTGGATACCATTCACGAGCTTTCGCATCGCGATGAGGTGGTGCGTTCGGTGGATGTTGCCGAGAAGCTGAATGTATCCAAGGTCAGCGTCAACAAAGCGTTGCGCGTGCTCAAGCAGGCCGGATTGGTGGTGCAGGAGCCCTATCGCGGAATTCGGCTAACCGAGGAGGGCGTGGCCGCGGCACACCGCGTTACGTGGCGGCATGAGGTGTGGCGGCTGTTTTTCGCGCGCAAACTGGAGATGCCCGAGCAGGAGGCCGATGCCGAGGCCTGCCGGATGGAGCACGTGGCCGGTGATGCGCTGGTGCGGCGGCTGGAAGCCTACTTGGCGAAAAAGTAACGGAGGCAGCAGGGTGTTCATGCGCGGGACAAATCCTTGTCACAATTGCGATTTACAATTTATATGAGGTGATCCGTATGAATGCCAGCCCGCATATTCTGATCTGCGACGATGACCCTGTGGTGCATCAGTCGCTTTCGCTGTATCTGGATGAGGAGAAGTTTACCCACGCCTCCGCCTTCGATGGCGAACAGGCGCTGGAAATGGCTGAGAAGGAGCATTTCGATCTGATGGTGCTGGACCTGATGATGCCGCGCATGTCGGGCATCGAGGTGTGCCGCACGTTGCGCAAAACCTCGCGCCTGCCGGTCATCATGCTCACGGCGCGCGGGGAGGAGATCGACCGCATCCTCGGGCTGGAGCTAGGCGCGGACGACTATATCGTCAAGCCCTTCAGCCCGCGCGAGGTGATCTCCCGCGTCAAGGCGGTGCTGCGCCGCACAAACGGTGCCGAGGCCGAGCCGGAGCTGCAGCTTACTACGCTGCAGTTTGGCAACTTGGAAATCCAGCCGGAGCGCTACCTCGTCAAGGTGGGCGGCGAGCCGGTGGCCTGCACCCCGCGCGAGGTGGAGCTGCTGCACCTGATGGTCAGCAACCCCGGCCGCGTATTCGAGCGCGAGCAGATCCTTTCGCGCATTTGGGGCTATGATTTCTTTGGCGATACCCGCACCGTCGATACGCATATCAAGCGCCTGCGGCAAAAGCTGGGCAGCGAAAACGCTAACGGCTGGGAGATCGTTACGGTGTACGGCGTGGGCTACAAGTTCGAGGTGACGGCCTAATGCTGCGCAGCACATTGCTCCGCCGGACGCTGGTGCTGGTGCTTGCCACGCTGTTGCTATCGGCGTTGCTGACGCTGCTGATCTATCAGGGCGTTTCGCCGCGCGTTTTCGCCGCCAACCGCAGCGAGGAGATGCTGCCCAAGGCGCAGCTGATCGCCTCGCTGGTGGAGCATGAGGCGCGGGGCGAGCTGACTTGGGGCATGCTGCTGACGCTGCTGCGCAACAACGCCGCGCAATGGGACGCCAATGTTTGGGTGGTCAACAGCGAGGGAAAGACGCTGATCAGCGTGCAAAGCGGCAAGCAGGCGTATTCCTTGCCGGAATCGTTCCAGAGCGTGGTGGACGTCGTGCTCTCCGGCGAGGAGACCACCCATATCGGCCGTATTTCCGCGCTCAAGCCCGCCGATGCCCGTCCCCGCCGCGCCAACAGCGACGCGACCAAGCGGCTGTTCGGCACCGAAGCGGAGGCCACCGCGCCGCCTGCGTCGGATACCGCCTTCCCGCAGGATGCCGATCTCGTGCTGGTCGGCGTTCCAATTCGCTACGGCGAGTGGATCGCGGGCGGCGTGTTTATGGCGCAGACCATGACCGAGGTGGTCACCGGCATGCGCAGCCTGACCAACACGCTGCTGATCTCGCTGCTGGGCGTGACGCTGCTGATGATCCCGATCGCGTACATCGTTTCCCGCCGCCTGGCGCGCCCTATCAAGCAGATGCGCGATGTGGCGCTGGCCATGGCGGGCGGCGACTTTTCCGCCCGCGCGGATACCGAAACCCGGGGCGAGATCGGTGAGCTGGGCGGCGCGCTCAATCACCTTTCCGGCGAGCTGGGCAGCACCATCTCGCAGCTGATGGTGGAGCGCACGCGCCTGCGGCGCATCCTCAACGGCCTTTCCGAGGGCATCGTGGCCGTCGATGCGCAGGGGAAGATCACCCATGTCAACCCGGCGATGCGCACGCTGTTCCGGCGCGACGCGCGGCCGGACGGCGGGGAAGCGGAGCGCCTTGCCATCGTACCCGAGCAGGAGGTTTGGGCGGCGTATGAGGCGGTGTTGACCGGCGGCGCACCGGAGGTTCGCACCGTGCGCGATGGCGAGGCCAGCCTGCGGGTGTCGATCTCCCCGCTGGAGGATGAGGAAGGGCGCATCGTCGGCGCGGTGGGCGTGTTCCGCGATGTGACCCAATCCGAGCGGCTGGAGCAAACCCGGCGCGATTATGTCGCCAACGTATCGCACGAGCTGCGCACGCCGCTCACGGCGCTGCGCGCGCTTATCGAGCCGCTGCGCGACGGGCTGGTGCAGGGCGAGGCCGATCGCGACCGTCTCTACGGCGTGATGCTGCGCGAAACGCTGCGCTTGTCGCGGCTGGTCAACGACATGCTGGAGCTCTCGCGCTTGCAGTCCGGCGCGCTGTCGCTTGAGAAGTACGCCTTTGATCCGGCGCATATGCTGCGTGATGTGTACGCCAAGTATGCCGCGCACGTGGAGGATCACGGCCAAACCCTGATCCTGACGCTGCCGGAGGCCGGTTTTGGCGCGGTGCTGGGCAACCATGACCGCACGGAGCAGGTGCTGATTACGCTGCTGGACAACGCCATCAAGTACACGCCGGAGGGCGGGCGCATCGAAATCATCGCCGAGCCGGAGACCGACGCGCTCCGAATTTCTGTGCGCGATAGCGGCACCGGCATCGCGGCGGCGGATCTGCCGCACGTATTTGATCGCTTCTATAAAGCAGATAAAGCGCATCAGGGCAACGGCACCGGGCTAGGCCTAGCCATCGCGCGCGAGATTCTTACGCGGCTGGGCGAACAGATCTCGGTGAGCAGCCGCGAGGGCGAGGGCTCGACCTTTACCTTCACCTTGCACTGGGACGAGCCGAATCCTTGAGCGCAAAGGAGGATTTGCGATGGATCGTTTACTAAAGCTGACGGCCGACGCCATACCCGGCGGCCTGTACCGCATGCGCGCCGAGGATCACGCGCTGGAATATGCGAGCCAGGGCTTCGCGGCGTTGACCGGGTACACGCAGGAGGCGCTGGCGCTGCGGCACGGCGGCGATTTCACCGCCATCCTCCACCCGGCGGACCGGGAGGCGGTGCGTTCCGATTGGCGGCAGCAAACGGCGCTGCACCCGGATCACAGCTATGATATCGAATACCGCATCGTCAGCGAGGACGGTGCGGTTTTGCGCGTCAATGATCGCGGCGCGCTGGTGGTCGATGCGCAGACCGGCGCGCGCTACCTGTGCGGCCTTTTGCAGAACATCAGCGATACTTATGCCGCCGAGCAGCGCCTGCTGGCGGCGCAACAGGAGCTTGTGGAGGCCAATCGCGCAAAAACCGATTTTCTCGCGCGCATGTCGCACGAGATCCGCACGCCGATTCACGCGGTATCGGGTCTGGCGGATCTGCTGCTGCTCAGCGGGGAACTGCCCGCCGCCCCTTACGCCCACGCGCTGGGCATCAAGAGCGCCGCGCAAACGCTGCTCTACTTGGTGAACGACATTCTGGAGTACAGCAAAATCGCCGCTGGGCAAATGCCCATCATCCCCGCGCCGTTTCATGTGCAAACGCTGATTGAAGAACTGTGTACCCAAGCCGGGCTGCGCGCGCGGGGCAAGGAGATCGTGCTGCTGACCGATGTCGATCCGGCGCTGCCGCAGGCGCTGATCGGCGACGAGCTGCGCATCAAGCAGGTGCTGCTCAATCTGCTAACCAACGCCATCAAGTTTACCGAGCGGGGTCACGTGAAGCTGTCGATGGCGCTGCGGATGGAAGGGCAGCAGGCGTGGGTGGATTACGCGGTGGAGGACACCGGCGTGGGCATCCGTGCCGAGGATGTCGATAAACTGTTTGAGCAGTTTCAGCAGCTGGATCCGGTGCAGGACCGCAAGCAAGAGGGCAGCGGGCTGGGGCTGGCCATCAGCCGACAGTTGGCGCGCCTGATGGGCGGCGATATCGCGGTGCGCAGCGAATACGGGCGAGGCTCCCGCTTTTCTTTCGCGCTGCGGCATGCGGTGGAAGAGAAGTCGCCGGTGGCCGCCGTGGCGCATGCGGATGGCAAGCGGTTGTTGGTGTGCGTAGAGCGGGACGCCGTCGCCGAGAGCGCGCTGGACATCGCGCGCAAGCTGGGCGTGGAAGCCTTGCGAGTGCAGGCCTTCGACTCGGCGCTGCGCTATACGCATCTGTTGGTGGCGGGGGAGGGCGCGCAGGTGCGCGCATGGGCAGGCGCGGCGCTGAACGCGGGGATGCACCGCGCCGTGCTGCGCGGGGAGGAGGCTGGCCTTGCGCCGCAGCCCGGCGATTTGGTGATTGGCTTGCCGCTGCACGCCCCCGCGCTGGCGGCGTTCCTGAACAATGCCGCCGCCCGCGAGCATGCGGAGATGCCGCGCAACGAGCAGCTCGCCCAGCATGTGTTTGCCACGCGCGACGCCTGCGCGCTGATCGTCGACGACAATCCCGCAAATCTGCTGGTCGGCTCTTCGCTGCTCAAGCTTTACGGCCTTTCGGTGCAGGAGGCTTCCTCCGGGCGGCAGGCGCTGGAGATGGTGGCGCGCCAGCGCTTCGATCTTGTGTTTATGGATCACATGATGCCTGAGATGAGCGGGGAGGAAACGGTGCGCGCCTTGCGCGCGCAGCCCGCTTATGCCGCGCTGCCCATCGTGATCCTAACCGCCAACTTGCCCGCCGAAACACAGGAGATTTACCAAGGGATCTCGATTCAAGGCGTGCTGACAAAGCCGTTGGAGCTCGCGCGGCTCAGCGACATGCTTTTACGTCTGTTATCGCCGGAAAAAATCGTACCCGGCGGCGCGGCGGCCGGAGCGGGGAGCGCCGTGCGCTGCGACGCGCGCGCGCTGCTGGAGAGCGTAGCGCTACTGGATTACGCGGAAGGCATGCTGCATTGTGCGGGCGATGAGTCGCTATACCTTGCGTTATTGTTTGCCCTTGTGCAGGATATGGCGGAGAAGCGGGCGCTGCTGGAGGCGTCGCTGGAGGCGGGGGATACCGCGACCATCGCGCTGACGGTACACAGCCTCAAGAGCGCATTGCGCAGCGTGGGCTGCGCCGCGCTCGGCGAGCGAGCGTTGGCGCTGGAGCAATTGGCCAAGGCAGGGGAGCGTGAACAGTTGGGGAACCAACTGCCGCCGTTTGTGCGGGCGATGGAAGAATTCCGGTTGGCGCTGCAGGCGCAATTGCATCGCTTGCCAAGGGAGGCGCAGATGGAGTTTACGCTGCCGACCTTTTGAGGGGACGGCGGCGCTCTGTTCAGGCGCTTGCGCGCCGCATTGAAAGCATAAGTGCAACCGCGCCGCAAAGCGCGAGCAGCATCACTGCCGATAAAAGGCCGAGCGGCGGCGTGCTGTCGCCCGTTTGCGGGAGCGGCGATTTTTCCGTGAGCCAGCTTGCGTACAGCGTGACGTCTCCGGCTGCGTAATAAGTTTGCGGATTCCATCGCTGTGTGCAGGCTTTATCGGTATACCAGCCCGCGAACGCGGCTTGCTTGTTTTCCGGCGTGGGAATTGCGCCATACGCATTGTTGACGCTATCGTTGCCAGCGTCGATGCTGCCGCCTAGCGCGGAACCGTCCGGGGCGGCGAAGGGCAGCTGTTTGCCGGTGCCTTTTGCGCCGTCGTTTAAAACCCGCGCGATTCCCTTGGAGGCCTTGGTTCGGTCGGCGGGATCCAGGCCGTCGAATACCCAGCCGTTGCGCGCGTAGCCGATGTTTGAGGACGCAGCAGGCCCGAGCCCATAAGGCGTTCCCGAATCGTAATTCCACTGGCTCATATCCTGCGTGGCGTCAAAGTACCCGCCGTTTGCGTCGAAGGTCACCTTCCAATCATAGTGGACGAAAGTTCCTCGCACATAGACCTCGGACCAGCGCATTCGCCGCCAAGCGGAAGGCGCGCTGCCCTTGGCTCCCCAAAAGAAGTTATTCTTCTCTAATTCGATCACCTTTTGCGCGGAGGCAAAGCTGTTGCTGATGCTGGACTGCATCGCCCAGTGGATATCATTCGCCGCCCCCGCGTACACGAAGTTGTTATCCCGCGCCGTAAAGCCGTCAACAAGCCCGGGAAGTGTCTTGAGGATATCCAGAATGACCGTGCCGCCGCCAGTTGAGAACAGGATGCCGTAGCTCGAGGCAAGCTTGTTGGCAAAGAACACCGTATTATCGTGGAAAGATACGTCCTCCAGCTTCACGTTGGCATTAAAGATTGAAAGGGCAAAAATCATCGGCGAGCAAGAATTTGACGCGGACGCGGGGCCGGGCAAAAAGGTGTTGTTATAAATTTCCCCGTCATTCCCGCCGATCATGATGCTATAATAAATGGCCTCGAGCGTGTTGCCGCTGATCTTGTAACTTGCCGCGGAGGTGATGTTGAATACGCGGATTGCCCCGCCTAAAACGGTGTTGTTCTGGATGGTTAGGCCGTTGAATGTAGGAACCGGGCTTTTGCCGGGATCGTTCAAAAAGATGCAATACCCTTGCCCGGCGCCGCAGTAATCAACCTTATTGCCGGTGAACACAAGGTTGTTGACCGTTCTGTTCGCGGCGCCGTCCATCGCGACAATCGCGGTGGCAGTCGTGGTGCTTTTCACCCAATTGTCGGAGAAGGTGAAGCCGTTCATAGCGCCCGCGTGGCTCAGCGTGAAGATATATCCGGAACCGGCGGCAGCGTTTGGTTTTGTCGTATCAAAAATGTTGTTGACGATGCGCACGCCCCCGAAGTTTGTTCCCATGTTTTTTAGCAGCTTTAGCGTAAAGCCGTCGATCACCACATTAGCCGCGCTGATCGTCGGGCCGACGCCTTGCGCCGTGCTTGCCCAGATGGTTTCCGCGCCCCGGGAAGGATCGGTTCCCGCTTTGCCCGCATTGGCTCCCTTGATTGTGAGGGATTTGCCGATGGTGATATTTCCTTCGGTATAGGTGCCGGGCGCAACCTCGAGGGTATCGCCGTTTTGCACCGAGGCATGGGCCACGGCGGCGGAGATCGTTGCGAAGTTGTAGGTAGGGCCAACCCCAACCGTCCACGTCGTCGCTTGCGCAACGCGCGGTACCAGCACGAGCAAGCCCATCATGAGTGTCGCGGCAGCCGGAGCCATCCATATTTTCCAGTTGTGTGTGTTTGTGCGCATAGAAACCTCTCGTATTTCCGCCTTCGGAGAATGCTCCGGGCGGCGCCGCCATGGTGATTTGTCCGCAGAAAAGGCGCGCGCACCTATAGTCTACATCGTTTCATGTGTAAAGCAAGCGATTGCCAGCAATATTAAGCTAAATTAAGCAGAATTAAGCAGTAAGCGCAGAAAAAGGACGCTCCCGAGTGGGAACGCCCTTCTTGTTAAGAAAAATTTGATTAGGCCACGCGCACCTTGATGCAAGCCTTGCGTACCGGTACGCCGACCAGCGCGCGCTTCTGCGGCATATGCACATCCTGCGGGAACACGATGGCGATATCGCCCTGCTGTAGCAGAATATATTGGCACTCCTTCTCGAAGAAGGAAGCGTCGGGCTTGGGATCGTAGGGGATGGTTTCCTTGCAACGGGAGACGTGGGCGTAGCCGAGGTGCTCGAAGCCTTCCGCGACATAGTGAACGTCGGCATAAACCTTGTGCGCTTCCAAGCCGCAATTGTCGATGGTCTTGGAGGTGTACTCCTGCACGAGGATAAATACGTCATCGCCGTCGATGTCGTGGCGACCCAGTTCCATCTTGCGGATGTCGTGCGTCTTGAGGAACTCGAAGGCCTTCTTGAACCGCTCGCCAAAGACATAGTACGTTTCGCAATTCGAGAGATGATCCACTACCATGATGAAACCCATCCTTTGATCGTGTTCCGCTGGGCGCGGAATGTATTCTGCGCGAGTAGAATTCGCGATAGCTTATTATAACTTCTCCCAAAGGAAAGGTCAATCTTTCCAGCTGATTCGAGCGGGATTTTACCTGGGGGAATTTGGTTTGCGGGGCTACTATGCGTCCTGCTTTTCGGATACGCTGAACTTGTATACCGTGGTGTGCTCAAAGGGCACGCCCGCCGCGTAGGTGCAGCTGGGGAATGTTGGCACGTTGGGCGTGTTCGGGAAATATTGGGTTTCGAGGCACAGGGCGTGGTGCTTTCCGTAGCGGGCGCGATCCTTCGCCTCGAAGGGGATCGCCAAGAAGTTGCCGCTGTAGAACTGGATGCCCGGCAGATCGGTGAAGGTTTCCATCACGCGCCCGGTGGCGGGGTCATAAAGCTCGCAGGCCTTGCAAATGCCCTCGTCCGGATCGACCAGCACGAAGTTATGATCGTATCCGCAGCCGATGCGAAGCTGCTCATCTTCTACCGAGAGGCCTTCGCCGATGCGGCGCAGCGCGCGCAGGTCGAAGGGTGTGTCTTCTACCGGGGCAAGCTCGCCGGTGGGGATGCAGTTTTCATCCACCGGGGTATAGGCGTCGGCATTGATGCTGATGAGGTGATCCTCGACGCTGCCGGAGTTGTGCCCGGCAAGGTTGAAGTAGGCGTGGTTGGTGAGGTTGATGACGGTCTCCGCGTCGCTGACAGCATGATAGTGCAGGCACAGCTCGTTTTCGTCGTTCCAAGTATAGGTAACGGTGCAACTGAGCGTGCCGGGATAATTTTCCTCGCCGTCGGGGCTCACGTAGCGCAGCGTCACGCTATCGGATTCCTCGCGCTCCTCGCATTCAGCCGTCCAAACCTTCTTATCGAAGCCCACCATGCCGCCGTGCAGGTGCGTCACGCCGCGCTCGTTGCAGGCAAGCTGATAGTCCTTGCCGTCAATCGTGAGATGACCGCCCTCGATGCGGTTGCCATAGCGGCCAATCAGCGCGCCAAGATACCCGGCTCCGCGCTCGTAATCCGCGACGGAATTGTAGCCGAGACAAACATCGGCAAAGATGCCGTGGCGATCCGGCACCAAGATAGACACCAACGTGCCGCCATACGTAATCAGCGATACCGATGCGCCGCTTTGGTTGGTCATGGTGATGCGCTCTACCGGCTCGCCGGATTGGGTGGCGCCGAAGGGAACCCTGGCTATGGACATGCTATGGTCACTCCTGTTCGATTTTTTGCTGGGTTTGATCGCGGCTTGAAACCTGTAAACGGTAACATTGTACAGTTTTTTTCGGGAATTGGCAAGCAGAAGGGCATAGAAAAAAGGATCGCGGACACGATCCCTTTTTGACCGATGTATTACAGGAATTTCCAAGTGCTGCGCACCTTGCGGTACACTTCCTCATAGCGCGAGTAGAAGGAGGCGGGGCAGGTGACGCGCACCATGTAGAGGTTGTTGTTCTTGGCGACCACCATGATGCGGCCACGCAGCTTGGTGCCTTGGTAAAATGCGGAGTAATACGCGTAGTAGCCGTCAGCACCGGCCATGCTGGCGGAGGCGGCCTCGGTGGGTTTGAACTCCGTCCAGTCGCCGTTTTGCCCCAACTCGGCCAGCAGTTCTTCCAGCTTGACCTTGGCGTCGGCCTTGTCCTGCTTGCTGCCCATGCTCAGCAGGCGAATGGTCAACATGGTGCGGTAGCCTTCGCGCGCGGCGACCTCCGGCTCGACAAACTGTACGTTGGAGTCGGCGGGGGCATCCTCCTTCCAACCGGCGGGGCGGTCGAAGCTGACGCCCATCGGCTGGCTGGAATAGGGAACATACGCCACGTTGAGCGGCTCCAGCGTCGGCTTATCGATCGGGTCGATCGGGCCGATCGGCGTTTCGGCGGGGTTGGCGGTAAACAGCACCTGCGCGAGCACCGCGTCGGTCTCCTGCGGCGGAGGGACGAGCAGATTGAGCGCCTCGCCAGTCTCGCCGTCTTCAGGAGCCTCCGCATCCTCTTCGTCAGCCGCGTCCTGCGCCGCTTGCGCGTTCGGGTCGGCGGTGGCGACGGGCGTGTTGGTCGGCGCCGGGGGAGCGGTGGCGGGCGCGTCGGTCGGGGGGATTGTGGGAAGCGGGGTGCCGGAATTGCCACCGCTGGGGGTTCCGCAGCCGGTCAACAGAAGCACGGCGAGCATTACCATGCTAAGGCAGGCAAGGGTACGCTTGCGCATGAAGGGCTTCCTCCTTTTTGACAAAAACAATGGGGATATGGCAAAAACCCGCGAAAATACTAAGAAAACAACTATAAGGATACAGTTATTTTACCAGCGGAACGCGCTCTTGTCAACCGGGGCTGTTTGCCAAGGGGAATCACCCTACCCCAATACGAAACGCACCGCCTCGTCGATCATGTCCTCGGCGGCGGGCTGGGTGCCCGTGTTATCGATAAATGCGTGCTGTGTCCCCTTATAGAGCAGGCAGGTAACATCCACATCCGCATCCGAGAGCTTTTGCGCATAGGCGAGGCATTGTTCGCGCAAGCCGTCCAATTCGCCCACAGCGACCAGCGCGCGCGGCAGCCCGGCCAGCGAATCGGCGAGGAGCGGCGAGGCGTACGGCTCAGCGGAGCGCCTGGCATCGCCGAGGTACCATTCCACCAGCAGGCGGCCAAACGCGCCGCCGTCGCCACCGGCGGGGGAGGCGAAGTCGCGCAGCGTCACGGCGGGGTAAAGCAGCAGCTGCCCGGCGATGGCAGGGCCGCCGCGGTCGCGCGACATCAGGCAGAGGGCGGCGGCGAGGTTGCCGCCCGCCGAATCACCGGCGACCACCACGCGGCTCGCGTCGATGCCTAGCGAGGGTTCGGCGCAGACCCATTCCAGCGCGCGGTAGCAGTCTTCCAGCCCGTGCGGATAGGGGAATTCCGGGCATAGGTGGTAGCCGACGTTGACCACCACCGCATCGGCGCGGTCGGCGACGGCGCGGCAGAACGGCTCGACGGTCTGCATGCTGCCGCCAAACCAGCCGCCGCCGTGAAAGAACAGCAGCAGCGGGCGCGGGGCAGGGGGCACGGATTCCGGCGTATAGACGCGCACCGGCACGGCGCCCTTATAGCCCGGGATTTCGCGCGCCACGGTGGCCACCGGGCGGCGCACGATGTCTTTCGCGTTGCCGCCCATGCCGTCGCGCAGCTTGCCGAGGTTCATGCGCGCCATTGCTTTGAGCGCCACAAAGGGCATCTTGGGCGGGTTGGTTAGCATATCGGGGAGTTGCATCTCGATGGGATCGAATGCCTTCTCTTGATATTTCATAACGATTCTCCTTCCGAATTGTATGCCGTATCGGCGGGTGTGGGCATGCTTTTAGTGTACCGCACGATGCGGCAATGCGCAACCATTACAAAAAAATACCGCCCAGTGGGGCGGTATCGATAGGGTATGGATTATAACAATTCTTTGCCGGTAGCGTCGCGCCGAATTTCGGCCTTGAGCTGCCCGTCGGCCTCGTACAGACGCTCGATGGTGGCATAGCCGCGCAGCGATTCGATCGGGTTGCCCGCGATATCGAAATAGGATTCCTCGACGACCTTGCCGCTTGGGTCATATTTGAGGCAAACCTTGGCGTAGCCTGTGGCGGCCAGCACCGGGTTGCCTTTTTCGTCCAAATAGCGCTCCTCAAGCTTGTGGCGGTTTGCGTCAAAGACGCGCAATACCGAGGCGTAGCCGCCCTGCATGCGCACCGGTTGGCCGTCCGCGTCGAAGTAATCCTCGCGCACGATGTTGTTGGCGGCGTCGTACGCCCGGGTGAGCGAGGCGTAGCCAAGCGGGAGGAGGCACGGCTTCTCCTGCGCGTCGAAATAGGCCTCGGCGATAGGGCGGCGGCTCACGTTGTAAGCGTAAGTGAGGACGGCAAAGCCACGATCACCGGACACCAGCTCGCCCTTCGCGTCGCGGTAGGCTTCGCGCACGATGCTGCCTTGCTCGTCATACGCGCGTTCCACGGTGGCATAGCCACCGGCAAGCGCCAGCGGTGTGCCGGTGGTGTCGTAATAGGTTTCCGCGAGCAGGCTGCGCTGGCCGTCAAACTGGCGGCGCACCGAGGCATAGCCGCTTTGCGCAAGCACGGGACGCAGGTCGGCGTCTAAATAGGCTTCGTAGACCTGGTTTCCGGCGGCATCGTATTCCCGCAGGACGCCCGCGTATCCGGCGGCCAGCAGCAGCGGTTGCTTGTGCTCGTCGCGGTATAGTTCGCGGGTCACATGCCCTTCGGCGTCGTAGCGCCGTTCTATCATCGCGTAGCCCGCCTGCGCGCGCACCGGCACGCCGCTTGCGTCCAGATAGCGTTCGACGGCGATGTTGCCCTTGGCGTCATATTCGCGGCGCAGCAGGGCGTAGCCTTCGGGCGCGGCGAGGGGAGCGTGCGCCGCGTCGAAATAGGCCTCCGAAACGGCCTGATTGGCAGCGTTGTAGGTGTGCTCCACCGAGGCGTACCCCGCCTTGGCGATCACCGGTTGATCCTCCGCGTCGAAATAGGCCTCACAAAGCAGGTTGCCCGCCGCGTCGTATTGGCGGCGCAGGGAGGCGTATCCGGCGGGGACGAGCACCGGCTTGCGGTCGGCATCCAGATGCAGTTCCCGGATCACGCGCCCCTCGGCGTCATAGGTCTGCGCCAGCGTGGCGTATCCCAGCTTTTTGTTCGTCATCGGCAGGCCGTCCACGCCCAGCCATGATTGCTCGGTCACGTTTCCGGCGTCGTCATACCGCTTGGCCTGCCCGGCGGTGCCGGAGGAGGAGAGCGTCGGCTTGCCGTCGACGCCGTAGTAGAACTCCCAGAGCAATTTGCGGTTTTTATTGTACTTTTTGCGCACCGAAGCGTAGCCGGTCTGGCTGCGCGCCACCGGCTTGCCGTCGGCGCCGAAGTAGGATTCGGTGGTTACGTTGCCGTCGGCGTCATAATCGCGCTTGATGCGCGCATACCCCGCGCTGACGGCGATGGGCTGCCCGTCGGCGCCAAAGTATTGCTCGTCGGTCAGCTTCCGCGCCTTGCTGTATTCGCGGGTGACGCTGGCATACCCCTTGTCGACCACCACAGGCGCGCCAGCGGCGTCCAAATAGTCCTCGCGCAGCGTGTTGCCCAGACCGTCGTAAACGCGCAGATGCGCCGCGTAGCCTGCGCCGGAGACCACAGGCTGCCCGTCGATGCCAAAATAGCGTTCCTCCTCCAGTCGGCCGGTGCCGCTGTAAGCGCGCTGCACCTCGGCGTAGCCTGCGGCGCAGAGCATCCTGCGCCCCAAGTGGTCGAAGTAGCGTTCGCTGGTGATATTTCCGCGCGTATCGTAGGCGCGATCCACCGTGGCATAGCCCTCGGCGGTGCGCATCGGCATATCCTCGGTATCGAAGAAGGTTTCGCGCGTGACGCGGTTCTGATCGTTGTACTCTCGGCGCACCGAGGCATAGCCCACCGAGGAGGCGAGGATGGGCAGGCCGTCGGCGCCGAAAAAGGCTTCGGAGAGCACGTTGCCCTGCTTGTCCTGCTGGCGGAGCACGCTGGCGTAACCGGCCTTGAGCAGCACCGGGTTGTGCGCGGCGTCAAAATACGCCTCGCGCACGAGGCCTTCGCGCGGCTTGTTGGTGTATTCGACGCTGGCGTATTCCTTGTCGGCGGGGAGGATGGGCTGTTTATCGATACCCAAGTAGGCGACCCGCTTGGGCGTAATTCCGTCTTTTTCAAAGGCGTACTGGGCGATGGCATAGCCGGATTTGTTGAGCACCAGTTCGCGCTCGGCGTCCAGATATTTTTCTTGGGTGACGCTGCTATCGTTGTAAAGATACTCGATATAAGCCGCGCCTTCCGGCCCGATGGCGGGCTTCTTTTCGGCATCCAAATAAAGCTTAGAGCGCACGTTGCCCGCCTCGCTGTAGGTATAGCGGATGGAGGCGTAGGTGCCGTCGAGGTTGATCGGAAGGCCCTGCGCGTCGTAATAGATTTCGGCGGCGACGCGCCCCGCCTGCAGGCTTTGGTACTTGTACTCCACGCGGGCGTAACCGTCCTTCTGCGCGAGGAGGTTGCCGCGCTCGTCCAGATAATCGGTGGCGACGACGCGGCCGAAACCGGCATACTCACTGACCTTGGCGGCGTAGCCTTTCTTGGATACCACGGGCTTGCCCAGCAGGTCGAAGAAGCGCTCGCTGTAGAGCGCGTTGCGCGGGCCGCGCTCGTAGGTCACGAAGGCAAACCCGTCCTTGTTCAGCATATACTGGCCGTCGACGCCGAAGAATTCTTCCTTCACGAGGCGGCGCTTTTTATCGTAGGTCATTTTTTTGCTGGCGAAGAGGCCGGTGGGTACGTTGGGCTGCTCCTGTGCGTCAAAATATTCGATGCGCGCCAGCTTGCGGTTTTCGTAGGTGTTGCGGATGGTGGCGTAGCCCGCCGGGATCATCACGCGATGGCCGAGGGTGTCCCAATAGCTAGTTTCGAGCAGGTTACCGCGGCCGTTGTATACGTTGGTGAGGTAGGCGTAGCCCTTGTCGAGCATCACGAGGCGATCCTCGGTATCGTAGTAGGCGGTGCGGATCGGCTTGAAGCGCCCGTTGAGCTCGTGCTCGTAGTAGCAATAGCCCTCGTCGTTCAGGATGCGGTTGCCCTGCGCGTCAACCCAAGTTTCTTTGACCAGCCAGCCGCGGTAAAACTCCTTCTGCGTCGGCACACCGTCGCTGCTGACGGAGCCTTTGCCCTGCGCATGCGCGCAGGTTGCGAAACTCAGCGCGCCGATGAAGCAGAGCGCAAGCGCTACGAGCTTGGCGAGCAAGCGGTGGCAGGTGTGTTGGCTGAACATGGCGCGCCTCCTTTGCGGTGGATGAAAGCGGTGGATGAAAGAGGATACGGAATCCCTCCGCCGCGCACGCGGCCCTCCCTCCCTTGAGCAAGGGAGTCATGGGGAAGGAGGACCGCGCGAGCGGCTGGGGGAGATTGAGAATCGCTTACTTCAGGGTGCCGTCGGCGTTGAGTATGGTCTTGTCCATCTCCATCGGCAGCGCGGTGTAGATGCTCCTGCGCGCCGGATCGATGAACAGGCGACCATCGAAGGTGGCGGTCTTTTCGCCCTCCTCGCTGTCGACGACGATGGTCTGCGGGAAGTCGCCGCGTTGGGTGGGGAAGTAGTAGTCGTTGTCGTTGAGCTCATCCTGGGTCAGGCCGCCCACCAGCGAGGTGCGCCAGCCATCGGCGACGCTGAGCAGCAGCGTGCCGGTTTCGGTGAGCGAGAGCGCGTTGACCTGCGTGTTGCCATCGACCACGGCTTCGGCGGTGGTCAAGTTGAGCAGCGTGAGCACGTCGTCCTTGGCATAGGCGATTTGCGAGGCGATAGCGTCCATATCGAAGCGCGTGCTGCCCGCCGAACCAAGCGCCGAGACGAACATGCGGTTCTGCACATCGAACACCATCAGGTCGCGCACGGCCTTTTCGCCGTCCCACAGCGCCAGCAGCACGATTCGGCCATCGGAGCTGGCCAAGCCAATGTAGGTCTGCCCTTCGGCCAGCGGCATCGTATCCTTGAGCGATACCGCGTCGGTGAAGGAATAGCTATCGCCCTTGGGCTCGAAGAACACCAGATATTCGCCGATGACGCCGATGCCCTTGCGGTTTTTGTAGTCCAGCTGCAGCACGAAGGTCTTTTCGTTCAGCGCCTTCGCGGCCTCCAGCGAATCGAATTCCTTCTGGCCGTATTTGAGGATGTTCACCAGTCCATTGGCGGCCAGCGATTCCCACAGCTGTTTGCCCATGGCGGGATCGAAGAACACGCTGGGCTGCGCGCCGTTGCCTTCCAGCTGCAGGTTGTAGCCGTTGAACAGCAGCACCGAGACCGGGATGCCCAGCGGATTGGTGGGCGGATAGCCCAGCAGGGCGGCGATCTTGTCGTTGATGTCGTCAAAGTCGCTGTCGTCGATGCCGCCGAAGGTGACAAGTGCGCTGCGCGCCGAGAGACGGCCGGTGATATCCTTGGCCACGGCGAAGTAGGTGCCGGGGGACTTGGGGTGATAGTTGTAGGTAAAGGTGCGGGTGTTCTTGCCGGTGAGGTCGTCGCCGTGGACGTAGGTGGGCGACTTGCCTTCGCCGTTGTACTTGTAGATGCGCACCCATTCCAGCTGGATATCGTCCCAAGCCTCGACCTTCATGAAGGGGCTGGTTCCGGCCACGTCATAGTAGCCCTTGGCGCGGACGTGCGGGTCGTCGAAGTCGATGTTGTTGACGGTGAAGTTGTAGGTGCTCACGTTGCCCGCCTTGTCGACGGCGGTGAGGGTGTAGGTGCCGTTTGCGCCAACGATCACGGTCGCCAGATCGTAGTCATTCACGGTTTTCGCTTGATTGTAGTTGATGCGGTGCGGGGTGTTGCCGAAATTGCCGCCGGTGATGTACAGATCGGCCACGCCGACGTACTTCGGATCGGTGGCGGTTCCCTTGTCAACCTCGGCGTAGTCGCCGCCGAAATCGCCCGCGAAGAGCCAAACCGTCAGCCCGTCGCGCGTCGGCCTAGTTTCCCAATCGGAGGCGCGGACGGAGGGCTTCACGCGGTCGATCCAGTCGATCTTTTTGGTGTGCAGCGCGAAGCCGGGTTCGCCGTCGTTCAGACCGGCACGATCCCATACCGTGATGGTGTACGTGAGGCCGTTGAGCGGCGCGCTGAAGCTGGAAGTGTAATAGCCCGCGTTCTTGCCGAAGGTGACGTCGCTAACCTTTTCGTTGGTCTGATCGCATAAGACCAAGATTCTCCCGAAGCCGCCGTGCTTGCCGTGCAGGCTGTCGAAGAAGAAAGCGGCGTTCTCCGCCTTCGCGGTGACGGTGATGATGACGTTCTTGTTGGTGGCGACTTCGTCGGTGTCATAGCTCACGCTCAGGTCACCGGCGGTAAAGGGGCGCTTGTCGATGTTGTCGACGGAAACGGTGTATGCGGCGGACTGGTTTCCGGCGAAGTCCCAAGCGGTGACAAGGTACTTGCCGCTGTCGGGGGCCGCAAAGGTGGCTTCCCACTTGGCCGGGCTGGAGGCGGTTGCGTCAGCCTTTTTTACGAGCGTTGCAGGAATTTCGGTAACGCCGTCCTCCAGCGTGACCTTTACGCGATCGATGCCGATAAAGCACAGCCGCGTGTAGTTGGGCGTACCCGTGTCTTCGATAGAAACGGTGACCGGAACGGGCTGGCGAGTGACCTCGTCGGAGTGGGTTTCGCTGACGACGGTCGGCGCGGCGTCGTCGATCCAATCGACGAATACCTTGACCGGATCGCTGTAATTGCCAGCCTTATCCCACGCGATGACGGTGTATTCACCATTCTCGGTCAGGTTGTACTGGGCCTTGAGCTTGGCCTCAGGGGGGGTGCCAGTGGCGGCGGTGGGGATTACCGAGCCGGTGATCGGCGATAGAATCCTGCCCGAAGGCGATGTGACGATGATGCCTGCCACGGCCACGAAGTCTTTGTGCGTGGGGTTGCCGCTATCGGCGCGATCCCTGCCGATGTCGCTCACGTTGACTTCTAGCATGATCGGGCTCTGCACCGGTTTTCCGCTATCGCTGGGGCGGGGCGGAGTGAGCGCGGTCGTGAGCGTGGGGGCGAAGCGGTCGAGCCAATCGACCACAATGACCTGCTCCACCGGGGAGGCGTTATCGCTTGCGGCGGCCAGATCCCATACCTGTACGGTGTAGGTGGCGTTGCACGGGGCAAAGAAGTAGTTGGTGTAAGAAGTGTTGTGACCGTTCTCGGCCACGATGAATTCAACCGGATTGAAGCGGGCATCGTCGGAGATGACGCGCACCTTCTTCACGCCGTAGAAGTTGCGCGCGGTTTTGATGCCGGCATTGTCGGCACAGCCGCCCGCGTCGGTGGCGGTGAAATAGATCATGGCGTCGGTTTTCAGCGCGCCAATGGGCGGGTTGGCGGGGCGCGCGGTGTCGATGGTCAAAACCGGCGCTACGTGGTCGATGTTGGTAACCTGTACCTTCCAATTCTCCTCGATGTTCAGGTTACCGGCGAGATTGGTAATCTTGACAAGGTAGAGACCGCTCTCCTGCACAGTAAAGTCGTGCGTGAAGATCGTGTTGCCGCTATGATTGAGCGTTTGCGGATAACCGGGGATTGATGCGTTCGTGCGGGCGTCCACTACATCGATCTTGTTGATGCCCAGCAGATTGGTGGTGTCATAGCCAAAGCTGCCCAGCGCTGAGTCTTGGAACCTGATGGAAACTTTGACAGGCTGGCGCGTCGCGTGATCCTTCGTCAGCGTATAGTCGATGATGCTGGGGCGGGTGGTGCTGATATTGTTGATGAACACGCTGAAGGTTTCTTCGTTCCCGGCAGCGTCCACAGCGCGGATCTTGTACTCGCCATTGACCGTGGCTTGGAAGGCGACGGTTACGTTAGCGGTGTTCTCGTTTTGCGCGGTGTAGTCGGTGAGCAACCCAGCGTTGTCCGGTTTGTGTATCGTAAAACTGGCGATGCGCACGTGTCCCGTGCCGGTGGGATTGCCTGCGCTATCGGCGCCGGTATCCTTGAGCGAAAGCGTAACGGAGACAGGATCCTTGGTCGGGTCGGTAAGGTGCGGGATCTTTTCCTCAATAGTGGGCTTCACCACGTCGATCCAATCGACGGGCAAGGTGTACTCGCGGTTTTTTCCGGCTTCGTCGGCGTCGAGCCCGTCATTTTTCTCCGCCTGATCCCATACGCGGAGAATGTATAGACCGTTGAGGGCGGCGCTAAGGCTGTCGGAATAGCTATTCTTTTTGCTGGCGGCGGGGTAGACGGTGCCGCGCGATTCCTCGCCCGCCGTGGCATTCTTCTTATAGAAGAGCTCTGCGCGCTGCAGGCCCCAGAAGCTATCGCTGGTGCCGGTGCTGCCGCTGTCGCGCAGGGTGTAGTCCAGTTGCGACGCGTTCTTATTGGGCTTGATGGTAGAAGCGGCGGCGACAAAGCTGACGATCTCCGAGGCGGAGGTGTCGATGTTGGAGATCACCAGCGGTTGGTTGGTGAGGATATTGGACTGGTTCGCGCGGTTTCGCACCAGTACGGAATATGTGCCGCTGGCGGAGGCCTCGAAGACCACGGTGGTTTCTTGCGCACCGACGGTGTTCAGACTCGGGGTAACGCTGATGGGCGTAATGGGGGTAACGCCGTCGGGCGCGAGGATGGTCAAACCGGTCAGTTCTCGCGCTGCCGCTGCGATGGTGTTATCATCGTACAGCTTCAACGTGACGCGGATGGAGCCGCGTGTAGCGGTAGATTTTGAGAGCACGGTTTTCGCCTGATCTACGTACGGACCCTGATAGGTGATCCAGTTGATGACAAAGGAGGCGCTGGTGGTTTCGTTACCGGCGGTGTCGGTAGCGATGGCGTAGTACGTGCCGTTGGCGTTGATATCGCTCAGCACGGCGGTCTTGGTACCGGCACTGTAGACCATAGCCTTGCCGTTGGCGGGCAGATTGCCGCCATAGAGCTTGACGGACGCGATGGCGGCAAAGCCGGAACCAGTTCCCGCGTCGCCGCCGCCTGCGGCATTGCCCAGATCCCATACCGGCATGGTGACTTGAACCGGCCCGGTGGTGCTGATCGCGGGATTGAACGCGTTGGGCGTACCAAACACAGGCGCGGTGGTGTCGATGTTGCGGATGGCGGCGCTGGAAACCTTGTTATGCGGCGCGGATTGCGTGGCCTCGTCCCATGCCTTGACGGTAATCACGCCGGGGTTTTTCGCAAAGGTACGCGTGATCGTCCATGTGCCATCGCTTTGTACGGGCAGCACGACGGTCTCACCGACGCTGTCCGCCTCGGTGAGGATTAAGCAGGAATCCTGCTTGCCTACTTGGCCGCCGACGCCGCTTATTACCACGGTAATAGGATCGTTGGTAACGGCGGAAGTGCTGTGCTGAATGCTGATCGCGGAGGTGGAGGGGTGGGTTGAGTCTACGTCAAATTCGATGTGCTGCGCCTCGTAGATCAGGCCGCTGGCTTCGTGGCGCAGGTAATACGTGAGATCTTTGGCGCCGTCGGTGAAGGTGCTCACGAAGGACGCAGGTACGGTGGTATGCCAAGTGCCGTGAAAACCCGGGTCAGGGCTGGTAAAGGAGACCGAGTAACCCGAAGGCACCTTGAAGGAGGAGACGGTCTTATCAAAGAAACCGCCTACCTTGCTTTCGATTTCCAATTCGTTAGGACAAACGCCATTGCTAAGGATTTTTACCTTCGGCAGGGGAGAAGGATACTCAAAGATATAGTTCTTCAGATAATCGGTGTTGATGCCGAAGCCGGTGAGAACGGTGGAGTATTCCCCATCCACTCGCTCGCTCCCCGGAGACGCGGGGAAGGCAGCCGAAACGTTGCCGAAGAGAAGGGCATCGATGGCCTCGGTTCGATCGGCATTCGTCCATGTCCCGGTAAGGATGTTGGTCGGCGTTACGTCGAAGTACGCCAGCGTGTTAAACTCAGCATTCGAGAGAGCGCCGTAATGTTTGGTGAGCTGGGTATGGGGCAGTACAGTAATTTTCTGTTTCTGGATTGTGAAACTGATGGATTGAATCGCATTGTTGTCAAACTCGAAATTGTCCCGATGTTCGTTCTTGATTTTCACCGTAATGGTGTAGGTGCCGGCGTCGTGCGCTGTTTTAGCGGGCGAAGTCCAGGGGCCGGTGTACTCGACATAGATCAAGTCCGCGGGGGCGCCGCTAGGCACGGTGACGATGGGATATTGGCTTTCATCCGCGAAGTGGTTTTCACTGGCTTGATAGACGATGTCGGTTTTTCCATTCTTGCCGAGGATGGGTCCCCAGTTGATGTTGACGATCCTGGCAGGGCCGGTAGGCGCGATCACCGAGAACAACATCATTGGAGGCGCGTCGAATGAGAAATTACCGGATTCGTAGGGTTGGTCATTTTCGTCCATAAGCTGAACATCGACATCTTGCATGCCGCCGCCCTCGTAGGCACCTTCCTCGACGATCTCAAAATGCCCGTCCGGCGGGGGATTGCCGCCGACCAGATTCAACTCGCTGTACTCCATGCCGTAGTGCAGCTCGTCGGTAATCACCGGCGGGGTAACGAGAATCTCCTTGGGCACCACGGTAAAGTCCAGCGACCCGGTATATTCGCTGGAGGAAACGGAGCTGCCCCATACGCAATTGCTGTCGGCGATCTCGATCGTGAAGTACACGAAATGATCGCCGACGGCAAGGGTGCCGTCCTCGGCCAGCGCGCCTTCGGAGAGCGTATGCGCGCCAAGGCGCAGCATGCGGTTGGTGCTGATGCTGTCCAACTGGATCAGGTTGGGGGAATCGCCGAAGGTGAAGCGGTTCTCGCGCAGCGAAACGCAGCCGACCGCCTCCATCGCTTCGCTTGTGTCAATTTCATAGGGAGCGATAGTCCACGCGAGCGGCTCCGCGACGACCGGCCACTCGCCAACCATGCCGCCGACTGCGGCGGTATAGGTACCGGCGTTGGTTTCCGTGCAGCCGCTCCAATCGAAGCGGGTGTCGTATACCTCGGCGAGCGGGTGCTCGATGTGCAGTTCCGCGCCCTCGGCGTCCACGCCGTTGATAAGCGCGTAGAGGCGTACAGGCGCCTGCTGCGGGGTATCGGGGGTATACACGCGTGCCTCGATGTCCTCGGCGAGGCGCAGCTCGAAGGTGACGACAACCTCGGCGCCCGGCGGGATGATGCCGTCGAGATCGTTCGGCGCATCGGTCGCATCGCCCGCAGCGGCATCTGCGCCGGTGCCGGATGTGCCTGCATCGGTGCCGGGCTCGACGCTCGGCTCGGCGGCGGGCTCGGCGGCCGGGGATGCGCTGGGCGTCGCTTCGCCCTGTTGCTCCTGCACAGGCGCGGGCGGATCGGAGGCCAACGCAACGTTGCCGATGCTGCCAAATGCGAACACGATTAGCGTAATCCACGCGAGTAGGCTCTTGAATTTCTTCATGTGTATTCCTCCCGAGAATTTCTTATGTAAAAATATATAAATTGCCGCGATTGGCGACAGAAAATCCAGAACAATCAAGGCATTATGAAAACGGACTTAAGGTCTATTTGTGTTTTTCGATTAGAATGCGTGGGTTTCGATCATCCATTCGGGGGGGATTATAGTATGGAACAGAATCTTTGTCTATAGGATCAAACCTAAAGCCTGAATTAATAGCAGGAAAATATGCGGAATGTCCTTTAAAATAAAGAAAAAAATATATTTAAACAGAAATTAAATTTACTTCATTTTCTCTCGTTTTTCAGCGGAAAATTCCCAAACGTTTGGATGAAACAGATAGAGAACACAAAAACACGATTATATTAAAATAATTACTAATAAGTTACTATAATATAAACAACAAAATTCGAAATCATTTCATATTGTAACGAAATGCATATTTCCGTGGAAATGAAAATGACGATGCAGGCGTGCGTGGACACGCAAAAAAGCCGATGTTTGTAACTGCAGCCCTTCGCAGGACGGCAAAACAAAAATCGACTGGCGTGGGATGAAAAACATTCCAGTTCGAGTTCTATGTTCGAGGATTGACGGAGAGGTGCATGCTCATCAGCAATCACGAGGATCGCGGATTGATCGCCTGCCGCATAGGACCTGCCAAAAAGAAAGAACGGCGTAGCATTACGCTACGCCGCGGTTTTGAGCTCGTGGGGCTTACAGAGAGGAGAGGATGCGCGTGATGCTCTCCAACGATTCGGCGAGTTCTTTGAACTCCGAGCTGGAAAGATGCTCGGCTTGCAGGCGCACCTGATTGGCGATGGTCTCCTGAATGGCGATCAGCGTGCCTACCCCCTCGTCGGTGATGAGCACATTGACGACGCGGCGGTCGCTGGAATCGCGCTGGCGCTGCACAAGCCCGCGCTCAAGCAGGCGGTCAACCAGCGGCGTGATGTTGGGCTTGGCGATGCCCAGCCGGTGAGAGATGTCCGAAACCGACATGGATTTCCCGTCGTTGAGCATGGAGAGCACTTGTACGTGCGAGAGGGGAATGCCATGCTCCGCTTGCACCACATCCATGTGCAACAGCCGCTTGCGCAGCAGAGGCAGGGCGTGGAACATGTTCTGCGCGACGCTGTCGATCATTTGGGGGTCGATAGTTTTCCGCTTTGCCATGTTATCAATCTCCCGTTCTGCGTTCAAATACCGAAAATCAATTCAAATCAAAAAGAATGTTATGTGATAAAAATGATGGATTGCAATATGTATTAAGAAACGATCATGATTGTAAACGATTCGGATCAAAAAAACAAGCCTTTTTTCGCTTTTTAATAAGGAAAATCCTATGATTTTCCTACATTTTTTTCTTATATACAATATATAGTTTTTTTCTTGTTTTGTTCTACAACATCTGCGATTGCTGGTTCCATCCATTTATAGGTTATAGGCATTGGATCGCTTCGGCAGCGCTGCCCACTTTTGGCTTTTGCGTTTACAGGGCGGTGGGAATGGGGTACAATAGTAGCGGTATAAATAAGAACATACTGTGAGCCGTTCCGGCTTGCCCGAAGGGTCGGATAAAGGAGGAACTCCAAGTGTGGCGTGAATATGTAAGCGGCATGTTTCGTAACGTACCGGAAATGCTGATTTACCTTACGATGGTGCTGGCGTTTGTGATGGCGGCGTTGCGCTGTTTTCCGCCGGTGCGGCGCAATACAAGAATGCTCCGGCGCGCCGCCCGCTTGGTGGTGAATGAAAGCAAGCTGAAAATTGCCACCCCCTCGTGGAACGACGTGGATTTCTTGGGCAAGGGGCTGCGCGAGGAATGGGCGCGTTTTCTGCAAAATGCCGAGCTGATGGACGCCCACGGCGAGCCCTGCGACGTGGAGGAATATATCAACGCCGATACGGCGGTGTACAACGCCTCCCACACGCAGCTTGCCGAGCTGACGCCGGGCGTGATGGTTTCGCTGGGCATTCTGGGCACCTTCTGGGGCATCGTGATGGCGCTGCGCGGCATCAGCCTTGAGGATCCCAGCCTTATCACCCAAACGATTCAAAACATGATCGGCGGCATGTTCACCGCCTTTTTAACCTCGATTTGCGGCATCGTTTTCTCGTTGATATTCAACTACGCGAATCGGTATACCATCGGGCGCGCCGAGCACGCGCTGGATCACTTTCTGTCGGTGTTCCGGCAGTATGCGATGCCGCGCCCGGCCGATGCCAACGTCAAGCTGCTTACGCTGCAGCAGGAACAGAATCAGAACCTGAAAAACTTTGTGGAAGAAGTATCGCTGCGCACCGCCGCGCAGATCGAGCAGGCCATCCTGCGCGCGCTGCTGCCGGTGCAGCGCTCCATGGACAACTTTATCGTCGCCGCTACCCGCGAGCAGGTGGAGGGCATGGATCGCGTGGCGGCGCGCTTTGTAGAGCGCATGAATTTGGTGCTGGACGGCCAGTTCATCAAGCTGGGGGAAACCTTGGCGCAGCTCAATGCCAATCATCTGCACACGCAGAGCGACATGCAGGCCACCGCGGCGGCGGTCAGCGCCGTTACGCAGGAGGCGCTGCAAATGCGCCAGCACACGCAGGAGCTGTTCGCGCAAATGGAGGAGTTCCTGCAGCATGCGCAGCAGGCCACCAAGGCGGCGGAGGTCAGCGGGGCGCGCAGCGCCGGGTTGCTGGAGGATATCCATGCCGCCAGCGTGGAGCAAGCGCAGTACCTCGCCAAGATCAACGGCTACCAAAGCGAGCTGCAGGACGCCGTGCAGCAATTCGCCCGCTGGTCGGAGCGCATTCTGGAACAGACGCGGCTGCAAAGCAAGGCCACCGACGAAGGGCTCGCCCAGATAACCACCGAGTTGCAGGATAGCGCGGCGCTGCTGCAGAGCAGCTATGCGTCCTTCGTGGAGAACATTCAGGCAGGACTGGCGCGCGCGCTGAGCATGCTGGACGAGAACATTACCGGCATCGCCAAGGATTTGAATGCCGCGATGAACGGCATCCACGCCACGACGACCGAAATCCCCGCGCTGATGGCGGGCAGCGCGCGCAAGTATGGGCAGCAGGTCGATCAATTCGTCAGTGCGCTGGCACAGTTACAGCGCAGCATGCAGGCCGCCGCCACCGCGCTGGAGGAGCAAGCCGCGCGCAGGGAGGTCGTGTAACGATGCGCCCGCATAGCAGAACCAGGCCGCGCGGCAGCGGCGGCAGCCACTGGACTTCCTACGCCGACATGATGGCGGGTTTGATGCTGGTGTTTACGCTGGTGATGGTGTTCAGCATCTATCAGTACGTGGAGCTGCAGAGAACCAAGGATGTCGAGCTGACGGCAAAGGATGTGGAGCTGACCGCTAAGGAGAGCTTGCTCAACGATCAGGAGGATCAGCTCTCCTCGCAACAGAGCCAGATCGCGGAAAAAGAGGACGCGCTGACTGCCGCGCAGGATCAGTTGACCACGCAGCAGAGCACGCTGGATGAACAGGCTGCCGCACTGGCGCTTAAACAGACCGAGCTGGACAAGAGCAATCAGGAGCTACAGGCCGCGCAAGCGCTGATCGACGCCGCGAATATCAATTTGCAAGCGCAGCGCCAGCAGCTCAGCGAGCAGTCCACGGCGCTGACCGCCGCCCAAACGCAGATGCAGGAGCAGCAGCAGCGCATCGACGCGCTGGTGGGCGTGCGCACGAAGATCATTCAGGATCTCGCGCAGGAGTTGCGCGGCGCCAACCTGAACGTCACCGTCGATGCGCAAACCGGCGCGATCACCTTCAAGGGCGCGGTGCTCTTTGACGTGAACGAGGCGGTGCTCAAGGATGGCGGCAAGCAGTTGCTCAACAGCTTTCTGCCGGTGTACGTGCATACGTTGCTGTCCAGCGATTACCGCGACTATGTGGCGGAGATCATCATCGAGGGACATACCGATACCGACGGCCCCTTCCTTGACAACCTTCGCCTCTCGCAAGATCGCGCCTATGCGGTGGCGCAGTATTGCCTGCGCGACGGCTTCGGCGGCCTCGCGCCGGAGGAGCGGGAGATGCTGCGCGTCATCATGACGGCCAACGGCCGCTCGTGGAGCAACCCGATTCTTACCGAAAGCGGAACGGTTAACAAGGATGCTTCCCGCCGCGTGGAGTTTAAGTTCCGCCTCAAGGAGAGCGAGATGATAAGCGAGATGAGCGCCATTATGGAGGGCGTGGAGCTTGCCTTGCCGACACCGTCGCCGGTGCAATAGTTTTGCCGAGGCCAACTTGTACAATAGGAGGAACTTGCGGTGCGCATCGTGGCGTGGATTTTGATTGTGGTGACGTTGGCGGTCGGCTTGGGGCTGGCCTATTCATTGTATGCGACGCAGCTCTCGGTCAGCGCGGTCGGCGTGCAAGTGGTTTCGGCGGCGGAGCGAATGGAGGAATTCACGGCGCTGCGGCAAGCGGTGGAGGAGCGGTCGCTCATCGGCACGGCATTCAGCGACGAACAGATCGGCTCGGTGGATGGGTATGAGTTTCATATCTACACGGTGCGAGGGAAAAACAACGGCTTTTTGGCGGCGGATTGGATTCGCTTGGATGTGGAGGCGCAGCCCGGCGATGTGCTGCAGGTGGAGCGCGAGGGCGCGAATCGCCTTCCGGCGATGAGCGAAGGGGAGATAGAGCTGGTGGTGCTGGCCAAGCGCAACGCCAGCACGGCGCGGAATTTGACGATGAGTTATTTCGTGCTGAGCAGGCTGTACAACGTCAACGTCGCGCAGCAATAATACGAAAACAAAAAGCGACAAGGGTCGAGGCGAATGACCCTTGTCGTTTTTTTGTTTGCGTCGATAGGCCGAGCGGCGGCATCGCCGCGGTAAGTCGGAAGCGATTACGCTATCGTGAAAATGTTGACGATCGGGCCAATTAGATTTGTCGCGTCCGTTTGGCCGAAGTGTACGTTGAATGTGCTGTCTGCGCCTGCCGGGGTGGTGAAGATCGCTGAAGTCGCTATTGAAATCGCTCCGTCTCGGCCATCCGCCCTGTTTATATCGATGGCGGCGCCGGATCCGGGTATATTCGCGCCGTTCAGCAGAAGGTTGAGCGCCGATCCTGCTTGGCGGTCCAGCGTACTCACAGCGCCCTCAAAAGACACAAAATACACATGATTTCCGGCAAGCGAAATGTCCGTCGAAACCGGGCTGAAGCTTATTGCATCGCCAAACATCACGCCAAAGCTGTCAAAGATCACCAAGTCGTTTTCGTTGTAGACATGCGTTTGGTAATCGAGCGAGCAATAAATGCTTGCATAATTCGGCGGGGGGACGACGCCCGGCTCGCCCTGCGGGCCAGCCGGACCGGTCTGCCCAGTCTCGCCTTGCGGGCCAGCCGGGCCTTGCTCGCCTGTGGAACCAGGTTCCCCTTGCGGCCCAGTCGGGCCAGCCGGACCGGCCGGTCCCGGATCACCTTGCGGGCCAGTCGCGCCCTGCGCGCCTGTAGGGCCTTGCGGTCCAGCTGGGCCTTCCACGCCCTGAGCGCCAGCCGGTCCAGTGGCACCGGACGGGCCTGCGGGACCGGGTCGGCCGGTTGCGCCTGTAAGGCCAGCGGGCCCCATTGGCCCCATCGGGCCTGCTGGGCCCTGCTCGCCATCCTCGCCCTGCGGGCCAGCCATTCCAACCGGACCTTGGATGCCCTCAGGTCCTTGATGCCCCTGAGGGCCTGTCAACCCGATAGGGCCGGGTTCCCCTTGCGGACCGGGAGGGCCAGCAGGGCCAGCAGGGCCGATGGGTCCCTCGGGCCCGGGTTTTCCCGCGCAGCCGCGCGGCCCGCGTGGGACGGGGATCTTTACATATTCATATCCAGAATCGCAATTATCGCTGCATTCGCAATCGTCATATGAGTCGTTGCGCATATAGGGTCTCCTTTCTAGCAGGAAGGGGGGTGCGGAATTTGTCGAAGACATCTATATCCCCTCCCTGTTTTTATTCTATTCGTGGTTCGGCAATAAGTTCCGAGTCGCTGCACAGCGGCTTCTGTGAAAGCCATAAGCAACAGTTTTTGTGGAAAAATCGAGAAATTATTATGCAATCACAAAACGCCTTTGTCGAATTTTGCATTAACACGATCTAGGGAAAAGCATATTGTAAAGTGAGGCATAGTAATTTGCCAGAACAAACAATGATGTCTTTTGAGAGAAGGATTAATATGTATGACGATATGAACGATCGTTACGGTTGTGGAAGTGACGATTGCGGAAACGACTGTTGTTGTCCCGGGCCGATGGGGCCAAGGGGCCCGAGAGGCTGCCCCGGGAGGCCGGGCTGCCCGGGACCGGCGGGTCCCGCAGGCCCGCAAGGCCCTGCCGGTGCGCAGGGAGCTACCGGTCCGCAAGGCCCGATGGGTCCAATCGGCCCGCAGGGCAACCAAGGGCTTCCCGGCCCGGCTGGCCCCGCAGGCCCGGCTGGCGCGACGGGGCGAGTGGGGCCAATGGGTCCGGCAGGCCCGCAAGGCATTCCGGGGCCAGCAGGCCCGCAGGGGCTTCAGGGAGAAGATGGCCCGAGCGGCCCGGCGGGTCCGGCTGGCGCGCAGGGGATTCCTGGGCCGATTGGACCCGCAGGCTCGCAAGGCCCGCAGGGAGAGACCGGTGAAACCGGCCCGCAGGGTTCGCAAGGCTCGCAGGGCGAGACAGGCCCTATTGGCCCCGCTGGCCCGCAGGGCATCCAAGGCGTAGCAGGCCCGGCTGGCCCCGCCGGTCCGCAGGGTAACCAAGGTGAGGCTGGGCCGGCTGGCCCTGCCGGTCCTGCCGGTCCGCAGGGTAACCAAGGGGAAACAGGTCCCGCTGGCCCGGCTGGCCCCGCTGGCCCGCAGGGAGCGACCGGCGCAACAGGCCCGCAAGGGCCGCAAGGCGTGCCGGGTCCGGAAGGGCCGGAGGGCCCCCCGGGCGTCGATTCGTCCGACATCATCCCCTATGCCAGCGGCGCACCCTTCGCGCTCTATATGGATCCCAACCAGCACCCCTATACGGTAGGCTTCGGCCAGATCGGCGAGTGCCCGCATCCGATTATCGGTGGGGAACTGGCGGTCATTGACGGCCTCCTCTCGGCGCATCCGTTTTTTATCGCGCGAGACATGGTGATTACCGACATGGGCTTTTCTATGATGATCCCTGAAAATCTTGATCTCGGCACCGCTTCCGCCAATGTGTATGCGCAGGTGTTCTACAAGAAGGATTCGCCCAGCTTCGTCGGCATTCCCGAGACGAAGGTCATCCTGACGCCCGCACTGACCGGCGCCATACCAAAGGGAAAATTATTCGAAGTGATCGTAAACGACATGAACGTTCCGGTTCCTGCGGGATCCAGGCTCATGATGATCTTCCACAAGGATGTCACCGTTCCGGATGTAACCAAGAGCATGGTCGCCATCATGAGCGGAAGCATGTATATCCGCTCCATCTGATCGCGCAGCAAAAAGCGCGGGGAGCGCTTGCTTCCCGTGCTTCAGCCCGTCGATAAACGCCCATCTGCGGGTTCAGCCCAGCGCGCGCCTTGTCGGCGTACCGGTGTACGCCTCCTGCGGACACGCTTGTGCTTCGCCCACATCCGGACATTTCTCGACGGTCTGACTTTGTTGATAGCCTGATGCACGGGGAGCGCTTGCTTCCCGTGTTTTTATGTGGCGTTGGAGACACAATCTTTGTTAGCGTGCTTTTCTATGTATGGCTTAAAACACCATCGAGTGCCTTGCATTCCTTTTGCAGGCAGGATAAGGATTCTTCTATCTCAATCGGAGTAAGATTGTCGTTTACAATACTGTGGGCGAACTCGGCTATGTCCTCCAGACGGCGGCGCAGGCGGTAGAAATGCATAGCCATTTCATTTGCTGTGTATTCAGGGCGAGCCTTTTTGTATGCTGCAAAAAGCTCTTCCTCTGCGTAATCAAAGAAGAAGCCGTCGCTAAATGAAAACAAATCCGACTCAACAGGCGCGAGCCGCAAGCCCTCCCAATCAATAAGAATCAGCCGATTGCTCCACATTAGGTTCCAGCCGTGTACATCGGTATGGCATAGAACCTGACGGGGAGGGTTCAGGCGCATATGCTCCGAGAGAAGTTGTAAAGCGTCTACTGCTTTGTTTATTTTGTGTAAGTTCGTTTGCAAGGCTTTCCGCAAACCCAAAGGGATGTTGTCCGCATGAACGGCTGCGTCGAGGCTGCTCAAAAAAGGAAGTGAAAACAATTCTACAAGCGGCTCTGTTGGAATGGGTATTTCTGCTCCGTAGGAATGGAGCAGCGCGAGCGTATCAGCCAATTGGGTTATTTGTGCTGACGTTAATTGCGTTTCACATAATGTTATTCCTTTTATAAGCGGAAAGACAATCAAAACAAAGTCTGCATTCTCTGCTTTATAGTCAGCGCTTTTTGTGAGGATTGGGGCAACCATTTTATCTTTTAACGGGGTGTTGCCAGATAACCACATAACGATCGGCATATACAGTGCCATGCGATCAATCCACAGCTGCACCGAAGGCCGGTGCTTATCATATACTTTTGCAAAATATTCGCCTTTGTCTGTCTGAACGATAAAAGCGGATGCAGACCATCCGCCGAGAACCTCTTTCGCTGAATAAACAGTGAGGTTGTATTGATTGAATAGTGCTTTGCCAATATAATCTATCATTTTTCTCCACGCTATGTTTGTTGCGCCTTATCCGCCGAAATCTAGTTTAGATTATAGCATATAAAAAACCTTTCTTCCATTCTGAGGGCATGAAAAAGCGCAAGGTGGATGACGGGGCACAGGCGCTGAAGATGGTTATTATCTACTAGCGACAATCGCATTACTATATCCGATAATTTTGTCAGCCAATAATAGCGCGAGACAGATGACCAGCGTAGATTCGGCTGAAAAAATCAGTATAGAAACCAAATTCATGCCGAATGCAAACATCGCCAATACAACCGGCATCCAGATCAGCACTGAATATATGAGCGCGAACCGGATCGGCTTTCCTGTTTGTTCGCTCTTCGATTCAGTTAGTATGTAGAGAATAGGCAGCAAAACGCCCGTCAGAATAAAGCAGGCGTAAAAGATGATATAGAAACTATCAACAGATTCTCCCGCCACTCGTAGAGATAATGCCATGTTTTCAGATGGTATCAACAATGCGGTTCCTTGTGTAAAAAGAAGCATCAACGCAGGGAATCCCACAACGCAACAGCCTATAAAATAAAACTGCTTCCTCCCGGCACGAACCGCTTGCGTTTGCTCATTACTGTTCCCGAATATCAGGCCGCAAGCGGCAAAAGAAATGGCATACGCAAAAAAATCGAAAATTGCGTCATCCCAGTGAAACGTCATGAGGACATTCTCGCCTTTTGCCCCCAAAAGCCCAAAAGACTGCGCGAAGTAGCTGCTGAAATAAATGAACATGCCAAACCCTAATCCCCGCAGTATGTTGTTTCTGATGGGCAATTTCTGGCCGATGAGTACGTAGGCAACCCCATACACACACCCGGTAAAAAAACCTATGATACTGATGCTAACTAGGAAAAAAGTCTCTGGCGGGCCCTTTTCCGACTCGCGTAGGCCCAGAAACTCCATGATGGGATTCCCAACTGCTCTTTGCATGAAAAACATGGCGGCCAGCATCACAAAGCCCATCGTAATGCATTTGTAGAATTCTTTTCTGGATTTCACTAGACACACCTGCCTCTCACAACGAGTATTCCTGAAAAAATTTCCAAGAGCTATGCAGGCAGTATAGCATGCCCCGAGCACAAGGGCAACGGTTCTATTCCATCGCCCTCGCAAGCTACCGGAACTGCCGCGCCGCCATGTCCGGTGGATGACGGGGGTGACTGGGGGTGTGACGCGGCGCGTCCAAAAAATATCCAATATTTGTTTTCACTCGCTTCGCACGGGAATACTGCTGAGTTCGTCGGCGGCAATCCGCACTACGCCGCCGGCAGCTCGATGACAAACGCCTTCGTGTACCCCTGTATGCCGACCTCGATTGCCAGCTTGCCCTTGTGCTTGCACAGAATGCGGCTGGCAATGGCCAAGCCCAGGCCGCTTCCGTCGCCGGTGCGCGACGCATCGCCGCGTACGAAGGGTTCGAAGATATGCTGAACGTCGTTTGTGGGGATGGGCTCGCCCGTGTCAGCGACCGACACCTTGACCTGCCGCCCCTTGTTCTCCAGGCGAACCAACGCCGCGCTGCCTGCTTCGTTGTAACGATAGGCGTTGACGAGCAGATTCGTAAGCGCGCGCCCAAACTCCCGCGCGTCCAATAGCGCCATCACAGGCGCATCGGGCACATCGACCTCGAGCCGGATCCCGCTGTCCTCAAACTCCTGATAGTGCATCGCCACCACCTCGCGCACAACGGCGCAGGCGTTCGCGCGCTCCAGGCGCATGGGCACATCCTCGCCATCCAGCAGCACCAGCAGAAACATCCGCTCCAGCAACTCATTGGCGCGGACGGCCTTTTTGTGTACCAGCTCCAGCATCTCGCGCCGCTCTGCCTCGTCCTTCGCCTTGCCTTCCAGCAACGCCTGGGAAAACCCGATCACGCTGGTCAGCGGCGTCTTCAGGTCATGGGCGATGTCCGCGATCAGCATGCTTTTCCCATGGGCGTACCGCGCATTTTCCTTTGCCACCAAGCGCCCGATCCACCGGGAGAACAGCAGTGTCGCCAGCGCGAACACGATCAACTGAGCCAGCAGATATCCCGCCAGCATCAAACTCAACCAACCCTCGTCCGTGACGCTGTGCGTGCCCCAATCAAGCAGACAATCCAATTGCGAAATCAAAAAGGACATCGGCAACTCGACCGCCACGAACAACCAAATCACCCGTTTGCGCAGCGTTTTCATAGTGTCTTCTCCAGCCGGTATCCCAGCCCTCGGATCGTCTTGATGTTCGCATCCCCAATCTTGTCCCGGAGGCGGCTGATGGAGACGCGGATGGTATTGTCATCGACGGCTTCATGACCCCAGCCCGCCGCGAAAATCTGCTCCTTGGTGAACACGCGGCCCGGAGATTCCATCAGCAGCCTGAGGACCTTGTACTCCACAGAGGTCAAATCTGTCCGCACCTGCGACACGTAGGCGACGCACGCGTTCGTGTCCAGCGCCAGATCGCCCACACGGAGCACCGCGTTTTTGTCACCATAGCCCCCGCTTCCCCGACGCAGCGCCGCCTTGACCCGCGCGGCCACCTCCAACGCATCGAAGGGCTTGGTGATGTAGTCATCAGCGCCCAATTCCAGCCCAAAGACTTTGTCCGGCACCTGCACCCTGGCGGAAAGGATCAGGATTGGAATGCCGCTGGTGCTGCGAACCTTGGCGATTAACTCGAAGCCGTTGATTTTCGGCATCATAATGTCAATCAGCGCCAGATCGAACGTCTCCGTGCGCAGCAGGCGCAAGGCCTCCTCGCCGTCGTTTGCCTCCACGATTTCTATGCTGTCCTTCTCCAGATACAGCCTAAGCAGCCTTATTATCTCCCGCTCGTCGTCCGCAATCAGCACGCGAACCATGCTCGCCGCCTCCTCGCCGCCACCTCACCGCCACCAGCGGTTAGACCTGCCAGAAGTTGTATAATTGATAGTATACCACATTTGCGCTCACTGCCAAGCCGAAGATCGCGGTGGCGATGCTCATGGGCCTGCGCGACTCGCGCCAAACCACCAGCGTGACCGCATGGCACACCGGCGCCAGCGCCAGCAGCGCGAAAGCCAGCCCCTTGGCCGCCAAACCTTCCTGCCCTATCGGTGTCCCATCCGCTATCGCAGCGAACAGCGCCGCGAAGGTCAGGCCCATCCCAACCATCGCAAGCTGCGTCAGCAGCCGCCAGACGACCGCCCGTGAGCGATCCACTGCCCGACGCCTGATTCGGTTCCACACAAACCCAACAAAAGCACAGATCAGCGCCAGTACGGCTAACAGCATGCCCAGCACACCCAAGGCCAGCAACACATACGCGCCTATCGGCGTCTTCAGGTAGTCCGTGCCGATCGTCTCCAACCGCAGCTGCCCGCCCGCCAGCGCCGCTTCGAAGAACTGATCTGCGCCGTCCGGCGTTTGCGTTACGTACCGTTCTCCCCCCACATGCTTTAACAAACCATTCGCCAGCAGGTCTCGGTAGTCGCCCGTTTCCGCATCCGCCATGAGCAACATGGGATCGCTGATATAGGACTCCATCCTCAGCATCCCCACATGCTGCGCGCGCGCCATCCGATAGAAGCCGCCGAGCTTCAGCTTCGCCTCCTCTGACCGGCTTTCCGGTTCATCCTCTCCATACAGCTGTGACAGCAGACCGATGTGGCGCGCCTGCTCCCCATACTGGTTGGCCAGCACCACCAACGCGGTCTTGCCCGCCGGATCGATGCACAGCAAAGACGAAAACCCCACCGTGCCGCCACTGTGCCACAGCAGCTTTTTGGCATGCCCCAATGTCCACAGGCCATGGCTGACGCGCGGAGTCCGCCCATCGGCATAGAACAGAGTCGGCTGCAGCATGCGCTCCAAGGTGTCCGGCTTCTCGAACAGCAGGCTTTCCGCGCCGTCCGCCGGGATGAGCGCCACGGCAAACCGCGCGAAGTCCGCCAGCGTGCCCGTAGCCATGCCCGAGGGATACAGCAGGATATAACGCATGCCTACGCTCATCAGCGTCAGCCCATCCTCGGCAGGCAGGTAGCCGAGCACCGTCAAGCGACGCGCCTGTACCCACGGATTGTCTGCCAAATCAGGCGCCAGCCCAGTGTGCGTCATGTGGAGTGGCGCGAAAATACGCTGTTGTACGTATGCGTAAAACGGCTCGCCAGCGAGGCGCTCGACGATGTAGCCCGCCAGCGCACAGCCCCAGTTGGAGTACGCGCATACCGTCCCCGGTGCAAACACCTGCTCAGGCTCGAAATCGCGAAGCGCGTGCTCCAGCGTCGCATTCCTGCTTGCATCCTTGGTCATGAAGTCGTACATCGTGTCCTGCCATCCGGCGGTATGGTTCATTAAGTGCAGCATGGTGATCGGCTGGTCATAGCGCAGTTTGGTCAGAAACCCTTCCGGCAGATACTGGCGAATGTCCGCCTCCAAATCGATCAAACCAGCCTCCCACAGTTGCATGACGCTGACCCACACCAGCAGCTTTGTGCACGATCCCCATTCGTACACCGTGTCCTCATCCGCCAACACTTGCAACGCTATGTCGGCATAGCCGTGATGCGCTTGGTATCGAATCTCCCTATCCTGAATCACCGCTGCCGCCGTCGAAGCGGCGCTACCGCGGCTATCCTGCGCATATGCCTCCATGATTGCCCTAACGTCATCCGCGCCCGCGCTCTTCGGCAACACAGCCAGCGCCATCACGTAAGCAATCGCCACAGCCCGCTTCATCCATGTGCTCATCTCTGTCCTCCAACACCATAATGCGCTCATGATAGCACTGCTTGGTTACTTGTATACGCGCGATACATTACTGGAACATTACAGATAATGACTGGCAGCACGCTCCCTAATTCCTCGGCTCCAGCGGGTTAAAATCAGCGTCAGCAAAATGCATCAAGCAGCGCATAAAAGCAAAAGTCGAAGAATTCTGCCGCGAGCAGTATCGGCCAGTACTTGCGCTGGTTTGCGAAACATGAGAGATGCAAGTTTTCGTTGAAAAAAAGATCCGTTTAATTGTGCACCGGTTTTGCTCTCATCGGCCGAAAATGAGTTTTATGATTCGCCGAAGGGTGCATTGCTTTATGAGTAATAACTATCTGGTACACCTAAAAAATTCCACCGTGCTTTTGGGCATCAGTAGGCTCAAAAATTACATCGTCGAACATAACGAGTTTTCACTCGTCAATCATCGGAAAAAGTCAACAAGCCCTTGATATTCCTAGCCTTTTTGCCCTCAACATACAATAAGAGCCACTCTATTCGAGCGGCTCTTATTGTATCAAATTTTACTTTGAATGTGGCTGGGGTGGCAGGATTCGAACCTACGAATGCGGGAGTCAAAGTCCCGTGCCTTGCCGCTTGGCGACACCCCAACGCGCGCCAACGCGGGAAAGGGAAAAATGGGGTGGATGGTGGGAATCGAACCCACGACATTCAGAGCCACAATCTGACGCTCTAACCGCTGAACTACACCCACCATATGGCGCGCCTGAAGGGATTCGAACCCCTGACCCACGGCTTAGAAGGCCGTTGCTCTATCCAACTGAGCTACAGGCGCAAAGGCCGTGATCGAGCCCCAAGCATCCCCCGCTGACAATACAAGATGATAACATCGCCGCGTTTTTTTGTCAAGCAGAATTCCGCTAATTCGTATGCGGATTTGCTGGAAATGGCGCTGCGGGATATCGTATGCGCCGCTGCGCGAAGCGTTCGCGCGCCTGCCGCGCAGAGCGCTCTTTTCACCCTTGGCGCATTGCGCCGATAGAATACAGCGGTTTGCTTTTGCAGACGTGAGGAGGAAACGCGGATGCACAACTACGTAGGGTGGGCACTGGTAGCGACGACCGGTACTTGGCTGCTTACCGCGCTTGGCGCGGCCACGGTGATTTTTTTTCAACGCTTGAATCATAAAATGCTCAACGCGATGCTGGGTTTTGCTGCCGGTGTGATGATCGCCGCCAGTTTCTGGTCGCTGCTGCAACCGGCCATCGAGCGCGCGCGCATGGATGGCGCGCCGGCTTGGTTGGTGGCGACGTTGGGGTTTGTATGCGGGGCGTTTTTTCTTTGGGGATCGGATCGGATCGTGACGCGCGCGCGCGGCCGTGCCAACGAGGCCGGTGCGCAGGGGGAGGAGAGCAACAAGCTGCGGCGCGTTTTCATGTTGGTGCTTTCCATTACGCTGCACAACATTCCGGAAGGCTTGGCGGTGGGCGTAGCCTTTGGCGCGCTGCAAAGGAACTACACGCCCGAGGCGCTGATGGCGGCGATATCGGTGGCGGTTGGCATCGGCTTGCAAAACTTTCCGGAGGGCGCCGCTGTGTCGGTGCCGCTGCGGCGCGAGGGCTGCACGGCGCTCAAGAGCTTCCTTTGGGGACAGGCCTCCGGGTTGGTGGAGCCCGTTGCGGGGTTGCTCGGCGCAATGATGGTGGTCTACGTAGAGGCGCTGCTGCCGTTCGCTATGTCTTTCGCCGCGGGCGCGATGGTTTTGGTATCCGTGCATGAGCTGATTCCGGAATGCCAGAGCAACAAGGAGGTACATCCTTACTTTTCTACGATGGGCATCGTTGCGGGGTTCGCGGTGATGATGCTGATGGAGGTTTTGCTCGGGTAGCCAAGAGGGATTTTGCCCTGAATCTTCGCCGCGCATCTGCGGGCATCCCGCTAATTCTTGCGCACGGCGCCCGAATCCGGGAGCTCAGCGTATCAATAAAGTCACGCAGATGGGCTGCGAAGGTCCAGGGCGATCGCAAAGCCCTGGTCGCATCCGCAGATGCGAAATGCCTCGAAGTAAGGTTTTGTAAGGAATTCCGCCCTTTGCGAAGGGCGGCCAAAGGGCTTATCGCTCGCCCTTTGGAATCCTTCTCTACGCATCAAACTACTTTGTTGATACGCTGGGCTCCCGAATCCGGGAGCTTTTTCGTTTCAAAGGTTTCTTTCAAAGGTTTTTTTGTTGCTTTATCTATGCCGTGTCTTGGTTTTATGATAGAATAATCCAATCGGACTTATTTTCTTTATTGGCACTTATTCTATTTTTTGTAAAGAGGGATTGTCATGAGATGCGACGGGAAAAGACTGAAAATGCCGATCTACAGCCAGATCATTCCTTACATCGAAACCCGCCGGTGCGATTCGCAAAACCAGATCCGTGTGGATGTGGACATCGACCCCATTGCGGAATACATCAGCAGTTTGCCGCCTGACGCGCCAACGGTATCCTATATGAGCGTGCTGATCGCCGCCTATGTGCGCGCGTTGCGCAAGTTCCCGATGGTGAATCGGTTCATCAAGGGCAGGCACTTTTATCAGCGCAAGGAGATCAACGTATCCTTCGTGATGCTCAAGAGCCGCCAAAGCGACGGCTCCTACGAGGAGACGGTGCTTAAGCTGAAAGTCGATCCCGACGCCACGCTCTTTCCGATCTGCGAGCAGGTTAACCGCAGCATTGAGGATAACCGGGAGTTGAGCCATGCCAATAAGACGGACAAGTTGCTGGGCGCCATCATGCGAATTACGCCGCTGGTATCGGCCATCGTGGGGCTGGTGCGGATGCTCGATTACTTTGGCTTGGTGCCGCGCTTCGTTGTGGACGCCAGCCCGTTCCATACCGGGCTGTTTATCACCAACATGATGTCGATCCGTACAAACTACGTGTACCATCATCTTTATGAATTTGGAACGACTAGCCTCTTTGTTTCAATGGGTAACGCGCAGAAGAACACCGTGCTGCGCGAGGACGGCCCCCACGAGCGGCGCACGCTGCCGCTGGGCGTGGTGGTCGATGAGCGGGTGTGTTCGGGCTATGAATACGCCTGTTTTTTCCGCGAGTTTGAATCCTATATGAAGCGCCCGAAGCGCTTGGAGACGTTAGAAAACTAAACGCGCGATGATACAAAAGATAGGGGGAACGCGAGATGGGGATCCGTTTTGTCAAGTTTGAGCCAAGCCAGTATGTGCTGCGCTATCGGCGCGGCAAACTGATCGCGAAAGGAGCTGGGCTAAGTTTTTATTACCGAACGGCAAACACATCTATCGCGACGCTGCCGATCAGCAATATTGACGTGCCGTTCATTTTCGAGGAAGGTACGGCGGATTTTCAAACCGTGACGGTGCAGGGGCAGTTGGTTTTCCGCATCGTCGATTGGGTGCGCGCCGCCACCATGCTGGATTACACCACCGGGCGCGACGGAAAATATCTGTCTGAAGACCCGCAAAAGCTGCCGCAGCGCATGATTAACGCGGCGAAGGTGCTGATGAAAAAACGCCTGCAGCAGATCAATCTGAGCGAGGCGATCGGCGCGGGGGAAAGCTTGGCGGCGTTTGTGCTGGATGCGCTGCGCTCCGGGGAAGCGTGTACGCAGCTGGGGCTGGAAGTGCTGTCGCTGTCTATCCTAGCCATCAAGGCCAATCAAGAGACGACCCGCGCGCTGGAGGCGCAGACGCGGGAGCAAATCCTAAAAGCCGCCGACGATGCGGTGTATGAGCGCCGCAACGCCTCCATCGAGCAGGAGCGCCGCGTGCAGGAAAACGAGTACAACACGCAGGTCAGCATGGAGAACAAAAAGCGCGAGGTGCGCGAAACCCAGCTGGAAGCGCAGCGCGCCGTGCAGGCACGCACCAATCAGATGAAGGAAGAACAGATCCTTGCCGAGATTGCGCTGGAGGAAAAGCGCAAGGAGCTGGTGGCGCTTGCCGCGCAGAACGCGCGCGAGGAGGCCGATGCCAAGGCATACGCGTTGGCGGCGGTGATGCGCGCGCTGGCGGGCGTCGATCCGGCGGTGATCGCCTCGCTGGCCAGCGTGGGCATGGAGCCCGGCAAGCTTGTGGCGCTGGCCTTTGAAGGCATCGCGCGCAACGCGGAGCGCATCGGCCAGCTCAACGTGACGCCGGATCTACTCCGCGAAATCGTCGGAGAGTAGCGCGCTATGCAGAGGCAAACCGATCGAAAGATTCTGTTGATTCAGCGCCGGACCCGCTTGGAAGAATTGATTGTCCGCCATAATACGGTAGAGCAGGCGCGCTTTTATTTGGAACACCTCGGCGGTGACTTTGCGGATTATCTGCGCGAGGATCAGACCTATCGCGAAGCCATTCGAAAAGCGGTTGAGGCGCTGGAGCCGCTGGGCATCGTGCAGCGGGTGATGCGGGAATACGTGCCAAACTTTCTGTTTGGCGCGAAGGACGTCGTGGTGGTCGTCGGCCAAGATGGCTTGGTCGCCAACACGCTGAAGTATTTGGATGGGCAACCGTTGATCGGCGTCAATCCGGATCCGGCGCGGTGGGACGGCGTGTTGCTGCCGTTCCGCGTGGGGGAGTTGCGGGCGGTGGTGAGCGACGCGCTGGCCGGTCGCCGTCCGGTGCGCGAGGTAACGATGGCCAAAGCGAGCCTCAGCGACCACCAGGTTCTCTATGCGGTAAACGATCTGTTCATCGGCCAGCGCACGCACGTCTCCTCCCGCTATCGGATACAGGCGGGCGGCGCGGCGGAGGATCAAAGCTCCAGCGGCATCATTGTATCGACCGGGTTGGGCGCGAGCGGCTGGCTGAAAAGCGTCTATGCCGGTGCCTATGGCGTAGTTGGGGCTATGGGCGGGAGTCCTCCGGCAGCACCCGGCGCTATTCGCTGGGAAGAGGACGCGCTGCGGTTTTCTGTGCGCGAACCCTTTCCGACGCGCACCACAGGCGCCAAGATCGTGTATGGGCGCATTGCCGCCGGTTCGCCGATGACCGTGATGTCCTATATGCCGGAAAACGGCGTGATCTTCAGCGACGGTATGGAGAGCGACGCGCTGGAGTTTCGTTCCGGCGTGACGGCCAGCGTTGACGTCGCCGAGAAAAAGGGAAGGCTTATCGTTTAATCACGGAATATTGGGTATGGAAAGAGAGATTGCGAAGATGATGGATGTAGCGATCATCGGATGCGGCGTGGTGGGGGCGAGCATCGCCTACGAGTTGGGCAGAACCTGCGCCAGTGTCGTCGTGCTGGAGCGGGAGAACGATGTATGCAGCGGCTCAAGCAAGGCCAACAGCGCCATTGTACACGCCGGGTATGATCCGGTGCCGGGAACGCTGATGGCCAAGTACAACGCGTGGGGGAGCCAGCTCATGCCCTCGCTGTGCAGGCGGCTGGATATCGGATATAAGCCCAACGGCTCGTTCGTGGTGGCGTTTTCCAATGAGGAGAAGCCGCATCTGGAGGCGCTGCTTTCGCGCGGCGAGCAAAACGAGGTGCCCGGCCTGCGCATTCTGACCGGAGACGAGGCGCGCGCGCTGGAACCCAATCTTTCGCCGGAGGTCGCTTGGGCGTTGGATGTGCCCGGCGGCGCGATCGTCGATCCGTGGGAGCTGACCATCGCGTTGGCCGAGACGGCGGCGCGCAACGGCGTGGAATTCCGTTTGAGCAGCGGCGTCGAGGCGATATCGGATCGCGGAGATCATTATGAAATCAGCACAAAAAGCGGCAAGGTTTCCGCGCGCTACATCGTCAATGCCGCCGGAGCTTACGCCGATGTGATTCACAATATGGTGGCGGCGCCCGCATATACCATCGGCGCGGTGCGCGGCGAATACCTGCTGTTGGACAAGGGGCAGGGCGCGCTGGTGCAGCGCACCATCTTTCAGTGCCCGACGAAAGCGGGCAAGGGCATCTTGGTTTCTCCGACGGTGCATGGCAACCTGATTACCGGCCCGACCTCCGAGCCGGTGGCCGATCGCGAGGATGTGGTGACCACCGCCGAAGGCATGGCGCGGGTGCGCGCGCTGGCGGCCAAGTCCGTGCCGGGGGTGGATTTCCGCGCGGTGATCCGCAACTTTGCCGGGCTGCGCGCTGCGGGGGGCGAGAAGCATGACTTCATCATCGGCTTCGCGCCGGATCAGCCGCGCTTTCTGGACGTGGCGGCTATCCAGTCGCCGGGGTTGAGCAGCGCGCCGGCCATCGCCGTCGATGTGGTGCGCATGCTGCGCGATGCCGGGCTGGCGCTGACCGATCGCGCCGGGATCGTCGACGAGCGCTATCACCCGCGCTTCCGCCACCTGTCTGAGGCGGAAAAGAATGCTTTGATCGCCAGCGACCCGCGATATGGGCGCATCATCTGCCGCTGCGAGACCATCACCGAGGGCGAGATTGTCGAGGCCATCCATCGCCCGATCGTGCCGCGCAGCTTGGACGCCATTAAGCGCCGCTGCAACGCGGGCATGGGGCGCTGTCAGGGCGGGTTTTGCGGGCCAAGGGTGCTAGAAATTCTCGCGCGCGAGTTGGGCGAGGATCCGCAAAACATTCCGCAGGATCGCGCGGGCACCTGTCAGTTGATCGGGAGAACAAAGGAAGGGGGTGCGCGCTGATGCAATACGATGTAATCGTCATCGGCGGCGGCCCTGCCGGGCTGGCGGCGGCCTGCGCGGCGGCAGAGGAAGGCGCGCAGCGCGTGCTGATCGTCGAGCGCGACCGGGAATTGGGCGGCATCCTTAACCAGTGCATTCACAATGGCTTCGGCCTGCATCATTTCAAGGAGGAGCTGACCGGGCCGGAGTATGCCCAGCGCTTTGTGGAGCAGCTGCGCGAAACCAACGTCGAGGTGCTGCTCGACAGTATGGCGCTGGAGGTGGAGCCGGAGCTGCGCGTGCATGTCACCAGCCCGGCGGGGTACCGCGTGCTGGAGGCTAAGTCCGTTGTGTTGACCATGGGCTGCCGTGAGCGCACGCGCGGCGCCATCGCCATCCCCGGCACGCGCCCGGCGGGCGTGCTGACCGCGGGCAGCGCGCAGAAATACCTGAACATGGAGGGCTACACCGTCGGCCGCCGTGTGGTGATCCTCGGCTCCGGCGATATCGGGCTGATTATGGCGCGCCGCATGACGCTGGAGGGCGCCAAGGTGCTGGCCTGCGTGGAGGTCATGCCCTATGCGGGCGGCCTGACGCGCAATATTGTGCAATGCCTGGAGGATTACGATATCCCGCTCTATCTGGCGCACACCATTACCGACATTCGCGGTCAACAGCGCGTGGAGGGCGTTACCATCGCGCAGGTCGACGCGTCGATGCGCCCCATCCCCGGTACCGAGCGCGATATCGCGTGCGACACGGTGCTGCTATCGGTGGGCTTGATCCCCGAGAACGAGCTGACGCAAGCGGCGGGCGTGCCGATGGATGGGCGCACGCGCGGCGCGCGGGTCTATGAGAACAACGAAACCGAAATCCCCGGCATCTTTGCGGCGGGCAACGTGTTGCATGTGCACGATTTGGTGGACTTCGTGACCGCCGAAAGCATGCGCGCCGGGCGGGCGGCGGCGCGATACGCGCTGCACGGCGCAGAGGAAGCCGGAACGCCGGTGGAGATATTGGCCGGGGACGATGTCGGCTACACCGTGCCGCAATTGGCGCGCCCCGCAAACCTAGGCAAGACGATGGAGCTATTCTTCCGCGTGCGGCGCGTGTTTCACGCCGCGCGGATTGAGGTGCGCGTGGGCGATACGATCGCGCACACGTACAAGCGCGAGCACATGGCGCCCGCCGAGATGGAGCGCATCGTGCTGCCCAAGGCGACGCTGGAAAAGGCGGCGGCAGCGGGCGGAAAGCTCGAAGTGCGCGTGATGGCGGAGGAGGAAGAGGCATGAAGGAACTGATCTGCATCGTATGCCCCAAGGGCTGCCATCTGCGCGTGGAGGAGAGCGATTGGAGCGTTAGCGGCAACCAATGCGCGCGCGGTGAGGCGTATGGCCGCAAGGAGCTGCAAAACCCCACCCGCGTGCTGACCTCGACGGTGCGCATCGAGGGCGCGATCTATCCGCGCCTGCCGGTCAAGACCGACCGGGACGTGCCCAAGCCGTTGCTTTTTGACATCATGCGCGCGCTGGACGGCGTGACGCTTACCGCGCCGGTGCGGCGCGGCGATATCGTGTTGGCCGACGTATGCGGCAGCGGGGCGAACATCGTCGCTTCGCGCGATTTGTAGCCGTGCGGCCGTTTTGTGAGTTGCCCAAGGAGTGGGCGCGGGGCATGCGATATTTGCTGCACGACATCGACGATACCATTACCGACGATGGAAAGCTGCTTCCGCAGGCGTACGAGGCGCTTTGGCGCGCGCGTGAGGCCGGGCTGCGCGTTGTTCCGGTAACGGGCCGCCCGGCGGGCTGGTGCGATATGATCGTGCGGCAGTGGCCGGTGGACGCCGTAATCGGCGAAAACGGCGCATTAGTGTATTATAGCGACGCGAAAGGGGCGCCGCAGGCGTTTACGCATCCTTCGGTGGCCTCGGCGCGGGTGCGCGCCGCGTTGGAGGAGGTGCGCAATGCGTGCCTCGAGGGCGTGCCCGGCTGCCGGGTGGCGCGCGACCAGTTTGCGCGGCAGTATGATCTGGCCATTGATTTTTGTGAGGACGAGCCGCGTTTGGGGCTGGAGGAGGCGGAGCGCATCCGTGATATTGCGCTCCGGTATGGCGCGCAGGCCAAGGTCAGTTCCATCCACGTCAACATCTGGTTCGGCGCGTACGATAAGTTGAGCATGGCGAAGCTGTTCTTTGAGCAGGTTTGGCGCGCGCAGGATCTGTTCCAATCGGGAATTTTCTTTGGCGATTCGCCGAACGATGAGCCGATATTCGCGGCCTTTCCGGTGAGCTGCGGGGTGGCCAATATCCGGCCGTTTGTGCCGACGATGACCCATCTTCCAGCTTATGTGACAGAACAGCCCGGCGGGCGGGGATTTGCCGAGGCGGTGTCCGCTTTGCTGGCGATGCGAGGGGGGCGCGCGTGAAAACCGTTGCCGTTTTGCAGTCCAACTACCTTCCGTGGAAAGGGTATTTCGACATCATCCACGATGTTGACGAGTTTATTTTCTACGATGAGGTGCAGTATACCAAGAACGATTGGCGCAATCGTAATTATATCTATACAAATAATGGATTGCGCTGGATTACGCTGCCATGCGGCACTGACCTGCACCGCAGCATCGATGCGGTGGAGCTGAAAAACCAACTCCCTTGGCGCGCGGAACATTGGAACAAGATTTCCGAGGCCTATCGTAAGGCGCCGTTTTTCGCGCGCTACAGGGAGTTTTTTGAGCAGATTTACCGCAGCGATGAGTGGGTCTATTTATCTATACTTAATAAATATATAATAACGACTATATCGCGAGAGTTTCTGGGCATACGCACCGCCTTTACCGACAGCCGGAACTACGCGGCGCAGGGCAGCCGCAATGAAAAGCTGCTCAACCTGATCGTCGCCTCCGGCGCGCAGCGCTATATATCCGGCCCCGCGGCGCGCGGCTATATCACCGACGAGGAGTTCGCGCAGCGCGGTGTAAGCGTAACGTGGAAGGACTACGGCGGCTATCCGGTCTACCGGCAGATGCACGAACCCTTTGAGCACGGCGTATCGATTATCGACCTGCTGTTTAACGTAGGGGAGGATGCGCCGCACTATATCTGGGGCTGGCGAGAGAAATAAACAATGATCCCCCGGCGTTTGTCGGGGGATCATTCAGACCATCAACAAAGTCACGCAGATGGGCTGCGAAGGTCCAGGGCGATCGCAAAGCCCTGGTCGCATCCGCAGATGCGAAATGCCTCGAAGCAAGGTTTGTAAGGGATTCCACCCTTTGTGAAGGGCGGCCAAAGGGCTTATCGCTCGCCCTTTGGAATCCTTCTCTACGCATCAAACTACTTTGTTGATACGCTGAATGATCCCCCGGCGTCTGTCGGGGGATCATTGCTTTGTTAAGCTTAAATATTGTTTTTACATAAGATTATTTTCCGACGGCCTTGTGCGCTTCGTTGACAACGCGCTCCACGGCGTTGAGGATGTTCTGGTAGCCGGTGCAGCGGCACAGGTGGCCGGAGATCAGCTTGCGCAGTTCATCGCGCGAATAGGTGCGGCCGGTACCCACGATTTCCACGGCGGTCATGATGAGGCCGGGGGTACAAAAGCCGCACTGTACCGCCGCTTCGTCCACGAAGGCTTGCTGAATGGGGCTCAGTTCGCCGTTGGGGCCGGTGATGCCTTCCACGGTAAGCACGCGCTTGCCTTCGGCCCAGAGCGCGAGGTAAATGCAACTGTCGATGGACTTGCCGTCGACCAGCACGGTGCAAGCGCCGCATTCGCCAACCTCGCAGCCCTTCTTGACGCTGGTCAGGCGCAGGCGGTTGCGCAGCGTGTCGGCAAGGGATTCGCGCTCATCGATGGCGACCTCGGTCGGCCTGCCATTGACGGTTAAATGGATGATCTTCATTGTACCGCACCTCCCGCGTTGATGATGGCCTGCCGCAGCGCGCGCGCCGCAAGCTCGCGAACCAGCTGCAGGCGGAATTCGCGGCTAGCGCGCCAACTGCTGCGCGGGGCGACTTCGCCCAAGGCGGTCTGGCCGAACAACGCCAGCGTTTCCTCGGTGAGCGCGCGCCCCTGCACGGCTTGCTCGGCATTGGGGCAGCGCATCGGCGTGGGCGCGGCGACGCCGTAGGCCAGCCTCGCCTCGGCGATGGCGCCGCCCGCCAGCTTTACGTGAACCGCGCAGCCCAGCGTGGCGATGTCCATCGCGTTGCGCATCGCGTACTTGATGTAGTGGCCGCCGAAGCCTTCATAGTCGGCGCGGGCGATGCGGATGCGGGTCAGCAGCTCGCCGTGGGCGAGGTGTACGCGGCCCGGTCCGGCATAAAACGCCGCCAGCGGCACGGTGCGCACGCCCTGCGCGCCGGTGATCTCCAGCTGTGCGTTCAGGGTGAGCAGCGTGGCGGCGCTATCGGCGCTGGTGACGCCGTTGCACAGGTTGCCGCCGATGGTGCCGATGTTGCGCAGCTGCGGCCCGCCTGCCAGATCGGTGGCCTCGCCCAGCGCGGGCACATATTGGCGGATCAGCGGATCGGCGGTGATGCCCGCAAAGGTGGTGGCCGGGCCGATGGATAGCGTTCCGCCTTCTTCCAGCGTCACGCCGTACAGCGCGGGGATATCGCGGATGCTGACCAGCGAACAGCCTGCAAGCTTGCCCTCGCGGATCTTGATGAGCACATCGCTGCCGCCGCAGATTACCAGCGCCTTCGGGTCGGCAGCCAGTGCCGCGATCACCTCGGTGACGCTGTGCGCCTGCACGATTTTTTCGATGTCATACATGGCCGTTCACCTCCTGGGTCGAGCAAGGCTGAATCAGCCCGGCTTGGGTGAAGTGTTCCACCAGCTTTTGCGGGGTCAGCGGCAGGCTGTACACCGCCACGCCGGTGGCGTGCAATAGCGCGTTGCGTAGCGCCGCCGCGCCGGGGATGGCGGGCGGCTCGCCCAGCGCTTTGTTGCCGTATGGGCCTGTTGGGTCGAAGGTTTCAACGAAGTCGGCGTGCAGCTCCGGCGTGTCCATCGCGGTGGGCAGTTTGTAATCGAGCAGGTTGTCGTTGTGCAGGCGCGCATCCTCGCCAAAGAGCAACTGCTCACTCAACCCGTAGCCCAGCGCCATGCTCATGCCGCCGTGTACCTGCGCCTCGGCCAGCTGCGGATTGATGAGCTTGCCGCTATCGTGTACGTTGATGATATCCAGCACGCGAACCTTGCCCAGCGGAATGTCAACCTCGACCTCGGCGAAACACGCGCCGAAGGCGAAGGTGTTGTTTTTACAATGATAGGTTGATTCGGCGGTGATGTGTACAGCGTGGGTAAGGCTGTAGAAGGCTTCTATGGCCACCTGCGCCAGCGGGAGCAGCGGCTCGCCGTCCTTGGCGCGCACGATGCGCTCCTCGCGCAGATCCAGCGCTTCGGCTGGGGTGTCCAGCATCTCGGCGGCGTATTCGAGCACGCGGCGCTTGAATACCTCGGCGGTCTGCTTGATGGCCATGCCGCTGACATAGGTCTGCCGCGAGGCATACGCGCCGGTATCGAAGGGGGAGACGTCGGTATCCTGCGTGGAGATCAGATGTACGTTTTCCGCCGCGATGCCCAGCGTTTCGGCGGCCATTTGGGTAAACACCGTATCGGCGCCTTGGCCGATTTCGGTTGCCCCCAAGGATAGCTGCACCGAACCATCCTGATTGAGCACGATGCGCGCCGAGGCGGTCTCCAGCGAGATGGGGTAGACGCCGGTTTTGTAGCAGAAGATGGCCATGCCGACGCCGCGCCGCAAATCGCCGGTTTGGCCTTGGTAGGCTTTGCGCTTCTCATCCCAGCCGATGTGCCGCCTGCCCTTTTCGATGCACTCCAACAGTCCGCTGGAGTGGCAGGTGATGCCGGTGGAAGGGTCGACGAAGCCCGGCGGCATGCAGTTCTTTAGGCGGATATCGATGGGATCGAGCCCTAACCGCAGCGCCAAATCGTCCATGTTGGATTCCAGCGCGAAGATGGCCTGCGGGATGCCGTAGCCGCGCATTGCGCCGCCGGTAGCTAGGTTGGTATACACCGTGGTGGCGGAAAGCTCCAGCGCCCGCTCGTCCTGATAGAGCATGCGGCACTCGTTGATGGCGTTGGAGACGATGGCGTGGCCGTGGGAGGCGTAGCCACCCTGATTGGAGGTGGCGCTGATTTTGCGCGCCAACAGCCGCCCGTCCTTGCGCACCGCGCTCTGCATATCGAAGGAAATGGCGTGACGCACGCGGGTGCAAGCCATGGTTTCTTCGCGGCTGATCTCAAGCTTGACGGGACGACCGCCCAGCCGGGTGGTCAGCCAAGCGTTGAGCGGCTCGTAGAGCACCTCTTGCTTGTTGCCAAAGCCGCCGCCGATGTAGGGTTTGATTACGCGAATCTTGCCCCACGGGATGCCCAGCGCCTGCCCGATTACGCGGCGTACGATGTGCGGGATCTGCGTGGAGGATACCACCACGATGCGCCCATGCTCCATGTACGCATGGGAGACCGGCAGCTCCAAGTGGCAGTGCTGTACGAATTGGGTATCCATGCGCGCGGCATGCAGGAGGTCGGCGCCCTTGGCCGCCTCGTCAAAGCTGACCTCACCCACGGCGGAGCGGGTGCTTTTCAGCACGTTGCCCGGCCAGCGCTCGTGCAGTTGCGGCGCGCCTTCAGCCATGGCCTGCTCCGGGGTGAGCAGGGGAGGGTAGACTTCGTATTCCACCTGAATCAGCCGCGCGGCGCGCGCACAGGCCACCTCGTCTTCGCCGACGATGACGGCGATGTCGTCGCCATAGATGCGCACGCGCTGATTGAGCAAACGGCGGTCAGCCACGTCCTGATGCCCCAGGTCGGTCGACCACGGATGGCCGGGCGTAGGGAAGTCGATCTGCGGACAATCGAAGCAAGTCAGGATCTTGACCACGCCGGGCACCTTCTCCGCCTCGGCGAGGTCGAAGCGCTTGACCAGCCCGTTGGCGATGGTGCTGTGTACCACGCGCGCCACCAGCATGCCGGGCATCGCCAAATCGTCGGTGTACTGGGCGCGGCCGGTAACCTTGGCGTATGCATCCACGCGGGGAATGCTCTTGCCGACGCTCACGATGGGTTCCCTCCTTTTCGCGAATCGGTTGATTAAAACAGCTGCCTGCCGCGCACATATTTGCCCGCGATGTGGCGGTCGTCGGATAGATAGAGCGCGCGCGCCAAGCGATCCTCGATGTTCAGCGGGTGCGGCGTGCGCAGCGAGGCGTCGTCTAGGATCAGGGCGTCCAGCTCATAGCCTTCCTCGAAGGAGCCGACCTTGCCGAAGAAAGCACCGCCGCCGAGCGTGCCGAGATAGAAAGCCTCCGGCACGGTAAGCGGGGGAAGGGACTGATCCGAAAGCCGCCAGCGCAGCTTGGAGACCTGGATGGCATCGGTCATTGCGCGGAAGATGCTGGGGTGACAGCCGCCAGCCACGTCGCTGCCCAGCCCGACGCGCAGCCCACGCTGCAAGAAGCGGCGCACCGGCGCGATGCCCGAGGAAATATTGGTGTTGGACTGCGGGCAGTGGGCGACGAACGCGCCACCTTGCGCCAGCAGCTCCATCTCGGCCTCGTCGCTCCATACGCAGTGCGCCATAATGACAGGCGCATCGCGATCGAGCAGACCGAAGCGGTGGTATGCATCCGCATAGCCCGCGCTGCCGGGGCATAATGTACGCACCCAGTCGATCTCGCCTTGGTTTTCCGATAGGTGCGATTGCAGCGGCAGCCCATGCTCCTTGCGCATCGCGGCCAGCCCGCGCAGCAGCTCGTCGCTGCAGCTGGGGATGAAGCGCGGCGTGAGGATGGGCGCGGTGTTTTTGTAGCGTCCGGCGCAGGCTTGCAACCAATCCCGCGTATCGTGCAGGGAGGAGGCGGCGTCCTTCTCGCGCAGGCTGTCCGGCGCGTTGCGATCCATGTTGACCTTGCCGACCAGCGTTACGAGGCCGCTCTGCTCCAATTGATCCATCAGCAGCGCCGTCGCCGGGGCGTGCGCGGTGGCGAACAGCACCGCGCGCGTGTTGGGGCCGCGCAGCATCTCCTCGACCACCATCGCGTAAGCCTGGCGCGCGTAATCCAAGTCGGCATAGCGGCTTTCCTCGGGGAACGCATGGGTGTTCAGCCAGTCCAGCAGCTCCAGATCCATGCCCAGCCCGCGATAGGCGAATTGCGGCGCGTGTACGTGCAGATCCACCAGCCCGGGCAGGATCAGCTTGCCGCGGTGGTCGGTAACCGGCAGCGAAGCGAATTGCTCCGGCAGCCGCTCGAACACCCCGGCGGACTGCCCATCCACGCACACCAAGTAGCCATCCGGCACCGTGCGCAGCTGGCTTGGATTTGCGCTGTAACAGATATCGCCGCGGAGCACAAAATTCTCTTGCATTTCAGCCTCCTGTTTATTGGTGCGCAGGCGGCACGTATACAGAAAAACCGTAAGCATCGTCCATCGGTTCCCACAGGCGCACGCCCTCGCTGGAAACTTATAGACAACCGTTTACGGCAGTTGGTAGAAACGCTCGACCCTATCTCGAGCCTATATAAGCTAAGAAAACTTTATTCACTTTTCACAGACCATTTTCTGTGTTTCATTATAGCGCAGGGGAAAGAGGGGTGTCAACGGGAAAAGCTACTCGCGGAAGGCGAGCGCGATCAGCAGATCGTCCTCGCGCAGTTCGGTATTCCCGTCCAGCATGGCCACCAGTTCGTTGCTGCGCACGATGGCGATGATGTTCAGCGATTCTGTTTGGCGCAGGCGCAGGCGGCTCAGGGTTTTTCCGACCCATGCGCCGCGCGGCTTCATCTCCACGATATCATATTTTTCCGAGCGATAAATCAGTTCCTGAATATCATTGGTAATCAGGTTGTAGGCCACCCATTCGCCCATTTCCTTTTCAGGCAGGATGACGCGGTCCACGCCGATGGATTCAAGGATCTGCTTCTGGCGCGCGCCATTGGCCTTGGCGAGAATGTAGGGGATCTGCAGCTCCTTGAGGATGGTTGCGGTAACCGCCGCGGCTTCAAAATCAAAGCTGAAAGCGATGATGACCACGTCAAAGTTGCGAATGCCGATGCGCTCGAGCGTCGCCTTATCGGCGGCGTCGGCCTGCAGCGTATGGGTGGTACATTCCGAGGCGGCCTGCACCACGCTCTCCTTCAGGTCGCAGCCAAGCACGGTATAGCCGTTATCATAGAGCGACGAGGCGATTCCTAAGCCGAATTTGCCCAAACCCAATACGGCGAATTGTGTATCCTTGTCTACGGTGATCCTAGACATAAGCCATTGAGCCTCCTCTTGTTGTTAGCCGATTATAACGTTTTCGCTCGGATGTTGGATGTGATCCTCGGCGTGGGTTGAGCGGTGGTTTAGTGAAACGGCGATGGTGATCGGCCCGATACGGCCGATGAACATAAACAGCATCATCAGCAGCTTGCCCGCAGGGGAGAGAAAGGGCGTGATGCCGGCGGTGAGCCCGACGGTTCCCAATGCGGAAGCAGCTTCGAACATCAAGTCGATCATGCTGTGCGGAAACGCGCCGCCCATTTCGGTGAAAGAGAGAAAGATGGAGCCGCCCAGCCAGAGCGCGGAAATGACGACAAACATCACCAGCACCTTTTGCAGCGCGCTGTGCGGCAGGGAGCGGCCGAAGGCCGAGGCTTCACGGCGCGCCTTCATCGCGCTCCATACGTAAACCAGCAAAATGGCCATCGAAACCGTCTTGATGCCGCCGGCGGTGCCGCCCGGGGAACCGCCGATGAGCATCAGAATGCAGCTGAAAAGCTTGGAGCCGATGTGCATCGCGCCTTGGTCAATGGAGGCGAAACCGGCAGTGCGCAGCGTCACGGACTGAAAGCAAGCAGCCAGCACCTTTTGCGGAAAGGTGAATCGCCCCAAAGTGGCGGGGTTGGCGTATTCGGCAAGCAAAAAGTAGAGCGCGCCGAATACGAGCAGCACGAGCGTGCCGGTGATCGCCAGCTTCGAGTGCAGCGAGAAATGCGCTGCCCGGCCAGCTTTGCGTTGGAATTTGCTTTTGATGGCTCCGTAGATATCGTGCCATACCGTAAAACCGATGCCGCCCACAACGATCAGCACCATCACGACCAAGTTGAGAACAACATGGCCGGAATAGGGGATGAGGCTTTGCTCGCCGAGCAGATCGAACCCAGCGTTGCAAAAGGCGGAAACCGAGTGGGAAATGCCATAGAATAGCGCCTTGTGCATCGGTATAGATTGGCCGATAAAGCAGCCGAACAGTACCGCCGCACCGACGCCCTCAAAAAGCAAGGTGCCCTTGATTACGAACAGCACCATCCGCACCAAGCCGCCAAGGTCGTTGACGTTAAACGCGGATTGGATCACCAACCGTTCGCCAAGGGTCACCTTTTTCCCGAAATGAATGATGAGGAAGGTATAGATTGTAATCAGGGTCAGGCCGCCAATTTGGATCAGCACCAGGATAATGATCTTGCCCCAGATGCTCCAAGAGGTGGCGGTGGTCACCGTCACCAAGCCGGTAACGCAGACCGCGGAGATCGCCGTGAAAAACGCGTCGATCGGCGCGACGTCGGTGCTGGCATCGTGCGAAATGGGCAAACACAGCAGCGAGCCGCATATCAGCAAAACCAGTAAAAAGCTGCCGATAATCATGCGCGCGGGGGAGGCGTGGTGCTTGCGCTGAAGCGGATGGTATCGGGTGGGAGCCATGAGATGATCGCCTGCTTTTCTATGTTGATTGGGGTGAACCGAAAGCGCATCGCATAGTATATACCCGATTTATGCAAGCGTCAACAGGCATTTCCGCCTTTGCACCCGGTCATTTTGGACGTAACCTCACTCCCCGAGCGCTATTGGCTTCCCTTCAAGATCGAAGAACTCTTCCTTCTCGAGCGTGATGCCGTCGCTGCCGTAGGTGCGCCTTGCCACGGCATAACCCGAAGGCAGCAGAACCGGCTTCTTGTCCGGGCCGAAATAGCTTTCGGTTACGACGTTTTCGGCGGGGAGATATTCGCGGGTCAGGTAGGCGTAGCCGTCGGCCAGCGCCACCAATTTGCCCTTGTTGTTATAGTAGGCTTCGCGGATCACGTTGTTGGAATCGTCATACTTCCGGTCCACCCGCGCGTAGCCGCTGGTAATCATGACCGGTACGTTCGCGGCGTCATAATACGCCTCGCTGGTGAGGTTTCCGGCCTTGTCCCATTTGCGGCGGACGATGGCGTAACCGCCGCGATTTTCCACCAACTGCTCCTCCTCGTTCAGATAGGCTTCGTAAACGATCTTTTTGCTGCTGTCGTATTCGCGCATGCGCACGGCATAGCCGTTTTTCTGGTTGAGCAGCTTTCCGTCGGCGCCGAAGTAGGCTAAGCGGATGGCGTTGCCGCGCGCATCGTAGGTGCGGGTTTGTTTTGCGTGCCCGGCTTGGGTAACGATCGGTTTGCCGAATTCATCCAAGTATTGTTCGGAGAGCGGGCGCCGACGGCCATCGTATTCGCGCCGCAGGATGGCATAGCCCTGCGCGTTGAGAACCGGCTCGCGCGCGGTATCGAAATAGGATTCCTCGATCAGGTTCTTGTTATCGTCATACCGCCGCTCCAAGCTGGAATAGCCGGTATCGAGCATGATGGGGAGAAGGTTTGTCCCCAAATACTCTTCCCACACCACGTTGCCGTCCTCGTTATAGGTGCGCCGGATGCCCGCGTAGCCCAGCCCTTCCAGCAGGATGGGCTGTTCGTCGATGCCTAGGCAGATTTCCTCGATGATGTTGTCCTTGTCGTCATAGGCGCGCTGCAACACGGCATAGCCGGTGGAGGTGATGGTCAGCGCGCCATTTTCGTCGAAGCAGCGCTCTTCGATCAGCCGCTTGGAGCGGTCGTAGGCAAACTCGCGCGAGGCGTAGCCCTTGGAAAGCTTCAGCGGGTTGCCCTGCGCGTCAAAAAACGCTTCCTTGGTGCGCAGCCCTTTGGGGGTGGTGGTGTACTTGGCTTGCGCATATTCTACGTGCTTGGGCAGGATGAGCTCCCCGTTGACGCCGTAATAGCATTCTTTGGCGATGAACTTGTATTTATCGAACGAATACTCCAGCTTGTGATAGCCGCGATCGTTGAGCACCGGCTCGCCAACCGTGCCGTAATACACCTCGGCTTCTAGGCGCTTCTTGTCATATTTATAATTGACGCGCGCGTAGCCGCCCTTGGGCAGGAGAACCGGTGCGCCATCGGCGCCGAAATAGCTTTCCTCGCGAATGGCGCCGAAGTCGGTATAGGTATAGTGTACCGAGGAATATCCGGCATCGATGGCCACCGGGTTGCCATCGGCGCCGAAGTACGCCTTGCCATCCAGAATGCCCTGCTTGATGCTTTCGTAATGATATTCCACGCGCGCGTAGCCGGAGGACTGCTCGATCAAATTTTCCTTTTCATCCAGATAGGTGCTGGAGGTGAGGCGGGCATACCCCGCATACTCCTGCAGCAGCGTCGCGTAGCCTTTTTTCTGGTTGACGGCCGGGTTGCCCTCGGCGTTGAAGAAGCGTTCGCTGTAGAGCATGCCCTTCTCGCCGCGCTTGTAGTCCACGCGCGCGTAGCCGTCGGGGAGGTCGCGGTGCCGGCCGTCGGGCCCGTAATAGTTTTCGCGGATGATGCGGCCGCTGTCGTCATAGACGATGGTCTTTTTTGCGAACCCGCCGTCGGCCACGGTGGGCTGGCCGTTGATATCAAAGTACTCGATGCTGAGCAGGCTGCGCCAATCGTAAGCGGCTTTCAGGCTGGCGTATCCAGTCGGCCCCATCACAGGCGTTTCCCAATCGAGCCAGTAACCGGCGGTCAATGTGCGTCCGTAGCCATCGTAAGTGTATTGCTCGATTGCATAGCCGAGGGGCGTAGGCGCCAACTGGCCCGAAACATCGTAATATGCTTTCGAAAGCGGCTTGAACCGACCGTTGTACTTGATTTCGTAATAGCAGTAGCCCAGGTCGTTTAGAACCGGGTTGCCGTTTTCATCAATCCAAGTTTCCTTGGAGAGATAGCCGCGCGTATATTCCTTCTTGGTGGGCAAGGTGCTTTCGGGGTAGACAAAGGTGTCGTCGCCGCGTGCGTTCGGCGCGCTAAATATTAATAGGAAGAAAAATAACACACACGCGCCGATTCTCCGCGCCCGATCGAGACTAAGCATTGGCCTTACACATCCTTTGTAAAGAAACATTTGGCAGAAAACACCCATGGTTATTGTAAACAAAATCCTTGGCAGTGTCCAGTGGGGGGAGTTGGAGGAGCGGTCATTGCGACAAGATGTTACGAAATGTTTCAATTGTGAATTATGGCGACACAATTGCTTTCGGAAGGATATGGCAAGGGAAAATCTTTCGCGCGCGTACCATGCAAAAAAACATGAAGAGACAATTAAAGAAAAATTTCCAATTTATTTTACAAAAAATGCTTGACAATTTGAGAGAATGATGGTATTTTTGTAACACAATAGAAATAAATACAAAAATTATGAAACAAAAAGACCGATTTTCGCAAAGAACGGAAACAAGAACGACGCAAAATCAAAATGGGAATGACGCGGGAAACCCTGGATCGCTGCTTCTGTGGGTACGGAAACGTGCTGTAGCGGTTCATTCAAATAGATGAGGTATGAAAATCATTTAGTTGGAGGTTACACAAATGAAAATGATGAACTGGAGACGCATCCTTTCGCTGGTGTTAATCAGTATGATGATGCTCACCGCGATGCCGATGCAGACGCTGGCCGAGGAGCAAGTGCATGCCAATGCGGCCGCACAGCCCGCGCAGACCACCCCGAGCGGCGATCCCTTAGCGGAACCCACCGCGACGCCGCTTCCGGAAATCACGGAAGAGCAAAAAGCTTGGGTGCTCGCGCAGTATGGACTGACCGGAGAGGAAGACTTCCTCAACGACGCATTCTTTGGTCAGTACTACGATGCATATCAGGTTTACCTTGAGGGGCAGGACGCCAGTGCCGGTAGCGCTGCGCAGGATCCGGTCAGCGAAGTGAAAGAGCCCGGCGTAGTGCCGGCCGCGCCCACGCCGGATCCGCTCAACGCCGGTATCGGCGGCGCGACCGAGGGCGACTTCTTCATCGACGAGGACGACGATCTGGTGATCGATGGGGAAGAGGACGAGACCCTCACCGACGAGATGGACGAAGAGGACGAGATCGCCGGAATCGACGAAACCGAAGAGACCTTGGGCGAGGACGCCGAGGCGACTGAGGATGAAACCGAAGAGATCTTGGGCGAGGCCGTCGAAGCGACCGAGGATGATGCCGAAGCGATCCTGGATGAGAACGCTGACGAACTCGGCGAGGCGCTCGCGGACGATGAGAGCGAAGTGCTTGGCGCCGAGGATGGCGAATTGCTGGACGACGAGCTTCTTGATGAAGAAGAGACCCTCGAGGAAGAGGTTCTCGAAGAAGAACTCCTCGAGGAAGAGGAAGTCGTCGAGGAAGCGCCTGCCTTTAGCATGGTAGTGGAGCCGGAAGGCGCGTCCTTTATGGCTACCGGCGAAGAAATCAAGCCGGTCTTCCACGTGCTGGATGCGGAAGGCAATGTAGTTTCGAGCTATCCTGAGGAGACTGGCGACTGGGCTTGGGGCGGCGATCTGTCCGCCACGGAAGCCGGTGAATACCGCGCGACCGCCAGCTTTGGCGATGCCAGCGCCAGCGCGAGCTGGGTGATTGAGCAGCACATGTTTACAGGCATGCTTGCCCGTTCGATGCTGCTGACCAGCGCTCCGAAAATGATGACCAGCTATACCGGCGAAGTGCAGAGAGACCTAGGGAAAATTTCCGCGGTGCTCAACGCAAACCTGCAGAATTTCGGCACACAATTGCGGTCGTTGGGTCCGGTGATTTTCCAAGCGCTTGGCAACTCTGAATGGATACCGGATGAATCCAAGAACGAAACCTTCCCGCTGGTCGGCTTCACCTTCAGCAACTGGTATCAGGCCAATACTGGCTTCATCTGGCCGAAGGCGCCGGGCAAATTGGACTGGGATAAGGGCGGAGAGTTCCTTTATCAGGTTCGCGTAGATAAGGGCAATGGGTTCGATTTCAATGGCTTCATGGGTCAGTACGAAAGTGCGACCACTCACTTGCTGCCCATTCAAGTGAACTTTAAGCCGCAGCCTTATACCGTAAACTTTACTGCGAACGTAGAGCTCTTGTACGGCGAACCCGTGCCGGCGCTCGGCAGATTCCATAGCTCGATTAACGACGATGTTAACCAGACCGAAAACATGCATCCCGACGTTATGTCGGGCCTGGATGAGGCCGATTTGCCTTCTCGCGCGTTCTCGTTCTCTTGGAACGGCGATTGGCATGAGGGCAAGAAGGATGAGTTTATGGGAGTAGGCTCCCATGGCCCCATCGTTGGTATGACCAACAGCAATACCAATTATTACGCTGCTGTGCTCGATGCCAAGACAAACAGAACCCCGACGGTCTCCCCCGGCGGCTCGGTAAAGGTACTGCCTCTGCCGGTGGACAATGATTGGAAGCTAAATGGAGATTCTGGCCCCTTCACCGGGAATAACTACGAAGCGGTTATCGATCTGACGGCCACGCCGGCAGCGGCCAGCAGGATCGGCCTCAAAGGGGCAGAGAAGCTGCCCTTCAGCCACGGCAACGAGGATCTGCTGCCCACAATCACCGTGACCAAAACCAACGCCAACGGCACCACCACCGAGAACCTGACCGCTACCAGCGGTGTGGATAAGGTTCTCATGAAGGAAGTTGGCAGCTATACGATTAAGGTGAAACTCGGCAACAAGAACTACGTGTTTGCCAATGGCACCGATACGTTGATGAAAACCTTCACGATCACTCCGATCGAAGTAACCCCGAAACTGACCCCCAATTCGCATCTCTTCTCTACGACCATTACCTATTACCTCGAAGACCTCAAGCGAATCGATAACGACAACAAGAATCCGGACGTCGTTATTACCGGTTCCTCGTTGCTCAAGTCCAGCGACTACGACGTGACCAAGATCGAAGGCGCGGGCAGCGAGCTGCACAACGTTGGCAACTACAACGTAACCGTTACGCTGACCAACCCCAACTTTACCTTTGTCGGCGGGAGCAAGACCGTTAAGTTGCCCTACACCGTCGCAACCCGCGGCCCGCTGACCGTGGAATGGCCGATGGGCACGACCTTCGTGTACGGCAGCAACCTGCCGCACCCAGAGACCAACAAGCCGGGCATCGCCATCGTCAGGGACAACAAGGGCAACCCGATCCCCGTTACCGATTATTTCTTCAAGTACTATGGACCCGACGGTGTCACCGAGATCCCCTTCGCCCAGGTGAAGGATGTAAAGAACTACACCGTGGAAGTGAAGCTCGTCGACACCGTCAATGACAGCTTCGCCAGCGGCTCGAAGGTGAGGCATAACTTCACCATCACCCCGAAGGCGATCCCGGCTCCGTGGAAGCATGACACGTTCGAGTTCGGCAAAACGAGCAAGACCTATAACGCCTCCACCATTGCGGAGAGCGCCGTGCTCACCGGGCAGAAGAACAATACCAACAAAGCGTTCCTCGACGGTTTTGTGGGGAATGACGCCAATACCGGCTACACGGTCGCCGTGACCAACCTGCCCGTTGACAGGATCATCAAGGCTGTCAATAAGCACAGCGTAACGGTGACGATCACCAACGCGAACTACTGCTTCATTCCGAATACCGACAAGACGCTGGCCGTCGTCGCGACGGGCGCCACCCCCATGACGGCTACCTTCACCATCGAAGTGACCAAGCACAAGATCGTTGTGGACGACAAGACCGACAAGGAATACGAGTACGGCGATGAGCCCGATGATCTGATCGACGTGAGAGATCCGGATGGCCCCGGCGACGTCATCGTCGACGTAACGCACAACGGCGATCCGATCGACCCCAAAGACATCGGCGAGCCCGGCGACTACACCATCGACGTGAAGCCGAAGGATCCCAACAACAACGATGTTGAGAAAGATCCCGAGGACGACTTCAAGTTCACCATCAAGCCGCGCTCCATTCCCTCGCCTTGGGTCAACGACAGCTTCATCTACGGAAGCCCCAGCCCGGTCTACAAGCTGAGCAGCATTCCCAAGACGATGGTGGTTGACAAGGTTAAGGACTTTGGCCTGATCCGCAAGGACGGCGCTCCCTACATTCTGGCCGCGGATTGGCCGAACTGGAACGTCGGCAGCAGCTATACCTTCACCGTCGTGAAGGACGGCGTGCAGCTGGCCGAGACCGATACCATCGAGAACAAGGGTATCTACAACGTTACCGTGACCATCAACAGCAAGTACTACCGCTTCAACAAGACGCTGGACGACAAGAACAACAAGATCGGCTCCATCGTCAACGATAAGACGGCCACCTTCAAGATCGTCGTGCTCCCGCGCATCGCGGACGCCGAGCGCATCATCGAGGAGCGGTACGATGTCGGCACCATTCCTACCGTGTTCGAAACCCCCGAAGATCTGGTCAACGTGACGGACGTCGTTGGCAATCCCTTCCCGGGCGATTACAAGGTTACCCTTTACGACAAGGATAACAACGAAATCTCCGTCGAGGATGCCAACAAGACCCCCGGCACCTACTGCGTCACCGTGGAGCTGCTCAATCCCAACGATGAGTTCACCGACGGCTCCAGCCAAGTTTCCTTCCTCTTCACCGTGGTCGACCCCAACGCCGGTGACGGCGGCAACGGCGGCGACGATGACGACAAAAACGGCGGCGGCGACGACCACGGCGACCACCTGCTGGATCCTCTGGGCGAGGACCCGAACTATCCGCTGAGCCAGCTGCCCGAAGGCCCGATCGACGAGCTGCAGGCCATCATCGATGAGATGAACGGCGAGGACATCCTCTGGCTGACCTATCACGAGGAAGAGAAGGCCGGTTGGACAGTGTTCGAGAACCTCAACATCATCGGCTACTTGGGCGACGATGGCGAGAAGTACACCGTGCTCAAGGCCATCCGCCTGAGCGACTACTACGGCAGCGAGCGCAACTATACCACCGATCTGCTCACCGTTATCCCCGCCGAGAATGGCCGCGTGCTAATGGCCGCCGTGTGGGATACCGATTTGAACAGGACCACCCAGAACATGCTGCTCATCGACCCGCTGGCTATGGAGCTGGTGACGATGAACAATACCGTCAACTGCTCTTGGCTGGATCTGAGCCTCAGCGGCATGTACACCTCCTTCTTCTGCAACGATGAGCTGGTTACCATCGATATCCCCAATGCCTTCATCGTACACAATAGCGAGGACATCAGCACCGTCGCCTACATGCTGGACGAGCATCTGCTCGAGTATGTGAGCAACGCGCAGGCCACGCTGCTGGATACCGCTAAGTTTGCCCGCTACACCAACGGCTTCAGCTGGGGTTCCTACCCGCTGGCGCAGGCCACCAACGAGGGCGTCCTCGTCCGCGTGACCGATGGGGCGATGCAGGGCGACCACCTGCTGACCGCGAGCACCGCGGATCAGTCCGTGCTGCAGGAACGCTACCTCTTGACCTCCAAGGTTGAGAAGCAGGAGTTCTACCGCTGGCTGGAGAAGCAGCCGCGCCAGAGCAGCACCATGTACGCTGCCAACTACCTCGATTAACATACCTTAAAACACAGACCGAGAGGGCTGCCAGCCGGGCAGCCCTCTTGGGCGTTTTGGGCGAAGTATGCTATAATGGGCGTGATGGACAAGGAGGGATAACCGTGAAAGTTGGCATTTGGGGAACCGGCGGCGTGGCGGCGACCCATGCGCAGGCGCTTGCGCTGGCCGGGGTGAAGCTGGGAGCCGTCGTGGATGTGGACGAGGAAAGGGTTGCCGCCTTCGGGCGGCGTTGGCAGGCCGAAAGCGCCGGTACCGATCCGGCGCTGCTGTGGGATAATGAAATTGCGGTGGTGCATATCTGCACGCCGCCTGTATTGCACTTTGACATGGCGCGAGAAGCGCTTAATCGCGGCAAGCATGTGCTGTGCGAGAAGCCGCTTTGCCTCTCGGGCGCGCAGGCAGAGGAGTTGGCGGCGCTGGCGCGGGCAAAAGGTTTGCGAACCGCCGTCAACTTCAACGTGCGCTTCCATTTGGCGTGCCGCCGGGCGGCGGAGTTGGTAAGGCGCGGAGACTTTGGCGGAATCCAATTGATTCACGGCAGCTATCTGCAGGAATTCCACGCGTTTCCTGCCTATTATGATTGGCGGTACGATGAGCGGCTGGCGGGCGCTATGCGCGCGGTAACCGAGATTGGGTCGCATTGGGTGGATTTGGCGCAGCACATCAGCGGGCGAAAGGTGCGCCGGGTGAGCGCGCGCTTTGGCTGCCATACCCCCGTGCGTTATTTGCAAGACGGCGTCATGTATCCGGAGGCGGGCGAAGGGCGAACGGAGGTAACCGTCCGCTCCGAGGATAGCGTGGTGCTGACGGCGGAGTTCGAAGGCGGCATCTTGGCCAGCGCGGTGCTCAGCGAGGTGGCGCACGGCCGCTCGAACCGATTGTCGCTGGAAATCGTCGGGCAGGATCGCAGCCTGTGGTGGAACAGCGAGGAGATCGGCGCGCTGCACAGCGCGGCAAAGGGCGAGGGCGTGCATACCGAGATCTTTGCTTTCGATGGCAACGGCTTTGCCGATAGCTTTCGGGCGTTGATCCAATCGTTCTACGCCGGTTTGCGGGCAGAGGAGGGCGTGGACTCCATCGTGCCGGATTTTGCGGAGGGAGCCTACATCGCGCGGATTTGTGACGCGATTTTTTCCAGCGCCGGGCAAACGGGCGCTTGGGTGGACGTGTAATGCAATTGCAGGAAGTGCTTGGAGGGAAAAGAATGTACGACAAAAACACCGCCCGCCAGATCATCGAAAGGCTGCGACTGGAGCCGATCGAGCAGGAGGGCGGCATGTACCGCGTCACTTGGCGCGCCGAGGCGATGGTGGGCGAGAAAAACCTAGGCGGCGCGATTTACTTTATGCTGACCGGCAAGGCGTTCTCGCACATGCATCGCCTGCCTACCGATGAACTCTATCATTTTTACGCGGGCGAGCCGGTGGAGCTGCTTTTGCTGCACCCGGATGGGCGGGGCGAGCGCGTCGTGCTCGGCGCGGACGTGCTCAGCGGGCAACGGCCGCAGGTGGTGGCTCCGGCGCACTGCTGGCAGGGCAGCCGCCTGATCGGCGGCGAAGGCTTCGCGCTAATGGGCACGACCATGAGCCCGGGCTTTGCGCCCAGCGACTATGAGCACGGAGACGCCGAGGCGCTCACGGCCGAGTATCCACAGTATGCCGAGTTGATCGGGAAGCTGACCGGCTCCCTGATCTACGAGGATTGCTAAACCGGCGTTACCTCGCCTCGGTCGCCGCCAGAAAGCGCTCGGTTAAAAATCCTTGCAGCTTCTTCAGCAGCTCCGGCGCTTTGCCGCCCACGGCCTTGCCATCCGCCGAGGATACCTGTGCGCAGAGCGCGCCGGTGCTGGTGACGAGGATTTCATCGGCGGCCAGCAGCTCGGCGAGGGTGTACGGTTCCTCGTGGATCGGGACGCCCAGCGCCGCGCAGGCTGCAATCAGCTGCCGCCGCGCGATGCCGTTGAGGATGAGGTTGTCGGCTGGCGCAGTCCAGAACGCGCCGTCCCGCAGGATGTGTACGTTGCTATGCGTGCATTCGGTTACCCGGCCGCCGCGATGCCAGATGACCTCCTGACAGCCCTCGTCCAGCGCCTGCTGCGCGAGCAGCACGTTGGGCAGTAGGTTGATGGTCTTGATGTTGCAGTATTGATAGCGCAGATCCTCGGCGGTGATGACCGCCATGGGCTTGCTGAGGTCGTACATCGTGTAGGGCTGGATCATGACCCACAGCGAAGCGGGGGCAGGGGCGGCGGGGAACACGTGGCTGCGGATGCCGACGCCGCGCGAAAGTTGCCAGTATAGCAGCAGGTTGTCGCCCTCTACCTTTTGCACCAGCGAACGCAGCAGTTCCGCCAGCGCGACCGGCGTATAGGGAACTTCCATCCGCAGCATCGCCGCGCTGCGGTAGAACCGCTCGATGTGCTCCTCGAGCGCGTAGGGGATGTGGTTGCGGGTGGCGGCGGCCTCGTAGATGCCATCGCCGAAGTAGCAGGCGCGATCCAGCATCGGCACCGTCATCTCTTCCAGCAAGCCGATGGTTCCGTTGTAATAACCCAAATTCTTCATATGGAGCCTCCTTCGCGCGGCTATACAAAAGTCGGCGCGTCTGTTACAATTAGCACGATTCAGCAAGCGGTAAGCGGCGGACAGGGGAGGACGAGGCAGCGATGCATATCAAGGTGTTGGACAGGCGGGGGATCAGCGGCTGGCTGGAGATCGGCGTCACAACGGTGATGGTGCTCGGCGTGCTGGCGCTGTTCGCCATGCCGTGGACCATTCGCTTTATATTTACCGGGCGGATGACGATGAATCGCTATGCGCAGCTCTACTTGGTGATGATCTTGCTGCTGGAATACAGCGATCTTGTGTGCCTGTGCGTGCTGTGGCACGCCCGCAAGATATTGCACAACATCAACTCCGCGCAGCCCTTCGTCGCCGACAATGCGCGCCGCATCCGCGTCATCGCGCTGTTGGCGGCGCTGCTGGCGGTGGGCTACGGCGTGGGCATGTTCTTCATCGATTCGCTGCTGGCCGGGGCAATGTGCGTCATCTTCTGCGTGATCGCGCTGTTTCTGCTGGTGTGCGCGGAGCTGTTCCGCCATGCGGTGGACTTTAAGGAAGAGAACGACGCAACGATTTGACCGCGACAACAATGACGCGCGAGCGGAGGAAGCACATGCCGATCATCGTTAATCTGGATGTCGTGATGGCCAAGCGCAAGATCGGGCTGACCGAGCTATCCGACAAGGTGGGCATCACGCTGGCCAACCTTTCGGTGCTCAAAAACAGCCACGCGCGCGCGGTGCGCTTCTCTACGCTGGAAGCCATCTGCCGGGAGCTGTCGTGCCAGCCGGGGGACATTCTCGAGTATGTGGAGGAATCCGATCCGCGCGTCGAGTAATTGCGGATTACATGATGCCGTGCTTTTCGAAGGAAGCCTTCGCGCCCATGCCGGAACGAATCGCCTCGGCCACCGTCTTTTCGCCGGTGGCTTTTTCGTAGGCGCGCTCCAATACCTCGCGCTCGATATCCTGCGGAATGACCAATGTCCCGTCCAAATCGCCGAAGACGATGTCGCCGGGATGCACGCGCACGCCCTCGATTTCGATGGGCACGCGATAGTCGATCACCTTGCCACGTGGACCCTGATCCTGTGCGTAGCGGCCGTAGGAGAAGCAGGGGAAGCCCAATTCCAGTATGCCCTTCGTATCCCGATGAAAACCGTTGACCACCGCACCGGCCGCGCCCAAGATCTGCATGCGCGTACACATCAGCTCGCCAACCAGCGCGTAGCTGGGGGAGGAGCCGGTGCAGATGTAGACCTCGTCTTTTTTGATGTCGTCCAAGGCCTCGAGCATCAGGCCGAAGGGCTTCCGCATGATGGGGTTTTGCCCGGCGGACAGCTCCTCAAAGGCGTCGGCCTCCAGTACCGGCATGGCGCGACCGGCCACCACCATGTTTTGCTCGATGGGCTGTATGCGCCAAGGCAAAAACTGATGCAGGCGACCCATCTTGTCCAAAATATCGCCGATCACCGCGGAATACAGCTCGGTTTTCATCACGGCGAATAGCTCGCTGTCGTTCTTCCAAGAAAACATGGGCGATCCTCCTATTCCACGACCGCGCCTTCGGCGGCGGATTTGCTTATTTTTTGATAGGTGCGCAGGTATCCTGCCGCTACCTCTTTTCCCGGGCGCATCCAGCGCTCGCGACGCCGCGCCAGCGCATCCTCCGGCACGTCCAGACGCACCTCGCGCCGATCGATATCGACGAGGACGGTATCGCCATCCTCGACGAGCGCCAGCAAGCCGCCTTCATAGGCTTCCGGCGAGATATGCCCCACGAACAGCCCGCGGTTGGAGCCCGAGAAGCGCCCGTCGGTCAGGATGCCGCAGGTATCGGAAAGGTTCATGCCCTCCAGGCACTTCATCGGGCGGTACATCTCCGGCATGCCGGGGCCGCCCTTGGGTCCCTCGTAGCGGAGGATCACGGCGGTGCCCGGCGCAACCGCGCCCGCAAGGATCTGCTCACACGCTTCCTGTTCGCTATGAAAAACCCGGGCTTTGCCGGAAAATTGCCACAGATGCGGCGGAACGGCGGCGGGCTTGATGACCGCCCCCAAGGGCGCAAGATTGCCGGTGAGCACCGCCACGCCGCCGGTTTTCGAAAAGGGATCGGCCAGCGGGCGGATCACCTCGCGGCGCGGACTGTATGCGGCGCTTGCGAGCGCGTGCCGGAGGGGCAAACCCTCCCCCGTCAGGCAATCGCCGTGCAGCAGCGGCGCCAGCTCCTTCATGACTGCGGGTACGCCGCCTGCCTCGTCAAAATCCACCATATCGTAGGGGGAGGCGGGGTAGATGGAGGCCACTTGCGGGACTTCGCGGCTGAACCGATCGAATACCTGCAGCGGCAGCGTCCCCAGCCCTGCTTCCCAATGGATGGCTTGCAGATGCATGATGGCGTTGGTCGAGCCGCCGATGCCCATCAGCACGGAGACGGCGTTTTCGATGCTGTGCCGGGTGATGAGCTGACGCGCGCTGACGCCCTGCTCGACCAAGCGCATCACCGCGCGCCCGGTAGCGTAGCCCGCCGACATGCGCCGCGCGGCCACTGCCGGGATGGTGGCGCAGCCGGGCAGCATCATGCCCAACGCCTCGGCCATACAGCTCATGGTGTTGGCGGTGCCAAGCATGGCGCAGGAGCCGGGGCCGGGTTCGGCGAGGTTTTCGATGCGGCGGAACTCCTCCTCGGTAATTTCCCCGCGCTGCTTCCAGCCGATGGCCTCGGTGACGATGTTGCCATCGTAATGCTTGCCGTTGTAGCAGGCTGGCTGCATGGGGCCGCCGTTGAGCAGCAGCGCCGGGATGTCGAGCCGCGCCGCCGCCATCAGCATGCCCGGCACGATCTTGTCGCAGGAGCCCAGCAGCACCATGCCGTCGAAGCGGTGCGCGCGCACCATGCACTCGATGGAGGAGGCGATCAGGTCGCGCGCGGGCAGGATGTATCGCATGCCCTCATGCCCCTCGGCGATGCCATCGCACGGCGCGATCACGCCGAAGGTCATCGCGGTGCCGCCCGCCGATTCGATGCCGCGCTGCACTTGCGCGCAAAGCTCGTTGAACATCACATGGCCGGGGGTGGCGTTGGTGTAGGAGTTGACGATGGCGATGATAGGCTTGGACAGCCCCTCGTCGTCAAAGCCCATCGATTTGTACAGCGCGCGCTTGAGCGCGCCTTGGTCGCCCTGCAGCAGGGGATTGTGATATGTGCAAGCCATAGCGGATTCCTCCGGTTGTTTGGATCGGGTTATACGAAGTCGTTGCAGGCCACCACCGGCAGCGTCGCGCCGCCGTCGATGGTGAGCACGGCGCCGGTCATGTAGCTGGCGGCGTCCGAGGCAAGGTACACGATGCCCTGCGCGATTTCCTCCGGCTGGGCAAAGCGGCGCAGCGGCAGCAGCTTTTCCGCATCGCGGATATGGCTGTCCGCCGCCCAGCCGATGTCGGTGTATCCCGGGGCGATGGCGACCATGCGGATGCCGTGCGGCGCCAGTTCCATCGCGGCGTTCTTGGTGAATTTGCTGACCGCCGCCTTGGTGGGGCCGTAGATGGAGGCGCGCGGCCAGCAGCCCTCGGCTTGATTGGACGTGACGTTGATGATTACGCCCCGGGTGGCGGTGGCAACCATCTGTTTTGCCGCGTGCTGGGCGCAGAAGAACAGCCCCTTCCAGTCCACGGCGGTCACGTAATCGAAGTTTTCCTCGGTGGCGTCGAGAAAATAGACCTCGTCGCTCACCCCTGCATTGTTGACCAGCACGTCCAGCCGGGGAAAGCGCGCGAACACCGCCGCGAACATCGCGGCGATCTCGTCCATCTTGGCGAGGTTCGCATAGACCGGCATGGCGGAAACGCCGAGCCCCTCGGCGGCTGCGCAGATCTCCAGCGCGGCCGCTTCGTTGCTGTGATAGTTGACGATGATATCATACCCGGCCTTTGCCATTGCCAACGCGGTGGCCTTGCCGATGCCCTTGGCCGCCCCGGAAATCAGGGCTGTGTTGCGTTCCATATGTCCCTCCAGAAAAAGAACGTTCTCTTTTGTTATACCACCGATACCTTGCCCTTGCTCACCTTCAGGAAGATCAGCAGCGAGGCCACCGTCGTCAGCGTGAGGATAGAGGCCAGCGCGGCGGCGGTGCCGTCGGAGTTGCGCGTCACTTCCTGATAGATCGCTACCGCGATGGTGGAGGTGCGCCCGCTGTAGAGCATGATCGAGGAGGAAAGCTCGTTGATGCAGGTGATCCAGCTCAGGATCGCGCCGGAGAGGATGCCGGGCGCCATCATGCGCGCGGTGACCTTAAAGAAGGTTTTCATCGGCGATACGCCGAGGTTGATCGACGCCTCCTCGATCGATGGGTCGGTTTGATAGAGGAAGGCGCTGCCCGAGCGCACCGTGTAGGGCAGTTTGCGCACCACGTAAGATAGGATCATGATGGTAGCGGTGCCGGTGAGGATCAGCGGCTGCTTGTTGAAGGCCACGATCAGGCTGATGCCCAGTACCGAGCCGGGGATCACGTAGGGGAACATCACCAGCAGATCCAGCGTCGGCCCTACCTTGCCGCGCTGGCGCACGATCACGTAGGAGAGCAGCATGCCCACCAGCACGATCAGTACGATGGCGACGATGGAAAAGACGTAGGTGTTGCGGATATTGGTACCCAGCCGCGAGAGGATGGACTGATAGTTCTCCAGCGTGAAGCCGCGCTCGAAGCCCGAGAAGCCGGTCTTGACGAAGGAGAGCGTCACCACCACGATCTGCGGCATCAGGCCGATCAGTGTCACCAACATCACCGGCAGCGAGGCCAGCAGGCGCCTTAAGCCGCGCAGCTTTACTTCCTGCGGCGGGCGCATGGAGGTCATCATGTAGTTGCGCTTGGACACAGCGTATTTCTGCACCAGCAGCACCGTCAGCGAGCAAGCCACCACGATCACCGACAGCGCGCTGGCCATGTTGGCGTTTCCGCCCATCTCACTCATGTATTCGTTATAAACCAATACAGGCAATACTTTATAACCTTCGCCGATCAGCATCGGCGTGCCGAAATCCGCCAGCGCTGTCATGAACACCATCACCGCCCCGGCGGCGATCGAGGGCATGACCACCGGCAGCGTTACGGTAAAGAGGCGGCGCAGCTTGCTGGAGCCTAGGTTTTCGGCGGCTTCCTCGAGGGAGCTGTCGATGCCGCTCATCGCGCCGGAAACGTAGAGGTAAACATAGGGGAACAGGTGAAAGGTGAACACCAGCACGATGCCGTTGACGCCGTAGATCGTGGGCAGGTGTACGCCGAAGGTGTTCAAAAAGAACTTGGTGACAAAGCCCGCGCGGCCAAAGAGCAGGATCCACGAATATGCGCCGATAAACGGCGGTGACATCAGCGACATGATGATGAAGATGTGGATCAGGTTCTTGCCGAGGATGTTGTAGCGCGTCATCAGGTAGGCCATCGGCACGCCGATCAGGATGCACAGCAGCGTCGCCATGCCGGTGACCACGAAGGTATTCCATAGCGCGCGGTAGTAATAAGGCTTCGTGAAAAAACGCAGATAGTTGTCCAGCGTCACGCCCGGCGTGCGGGTGGAGAAGAAGCTGCGCGTGATGAGCGTATAGAAGGGATAAACAAGAAACAGCAGCAGCAGCAGCCCCACCCCGAGCTTGACAAAGAACCAGAAATCAAAGCGCGGCTGCCAGCGGCGCAGCGCGTTTGAGCTGCGCGCTAGCATGAGAGCACCTCCTCGGTTTTGTCGGCGTAGAGGCTGACGCGCTCGGGGTCGAAGTGGATGTGTACCGCTTCGCCATCCTTGCGCAGCGCGGCGGCGTCCTTGGTGTACTCGTTCACTTGCAGGATCTGGCCGCCGGGCAGTTCCACCTCGTACTCCACGAAGTCGCCTAGGAAGGTGGAGAGCGAGATGGTGCCGGATAGCCCCTGCTCGGCGAAGAAAAGCTGCTCCGGCCGGGCGCTGAGCGTGGCGGCGCCGGTGTATTCGCGGCGCAGCTTGGCTGGCGCGGTGTAACCGCCGTCAAAGGCGATCCGCCCGCCCGCCACCGTGCAGGGCAGCATGTTGGATACGCCGATGAACCCGGCGACGAAAGGATTCTGCGGCTTGGTGTAGATCTCCTCGGGGGTGCCGACCTGCATCACGCGCCCTTCGCGGATCACCGCGATGCGGTCGGAGATGGCCAGCGCCTCCTCCTGATCGTGGGTCACGTAGATGGTGGTGATCCCTAGGCTGCGCTGCAGCTTTTTGATGACGGTGCGCATCTGTACGCGCAGCTTGGCGTCTAGGTTGGAAAGCGGTTCGTCCATCAGCAGCACGCCGGGCTCGATGACGAACGCGCGCGCCAGCGCCACGCGCTGCTGCTGGCCGCCGGAGAGCTGCGCGGGCTTGCGGGTCGAAAGCGCTTTGATCTGCACCTGCTCCAGCGCGGCGTCGACGCGGCGCTGGATTTCGGTGCGCGCCACCCGCTTGGCGCGCAGGCCGTAGGCCACGTTGTCGAACACCGTCAGGTGCGGGAAGATGGCGTAGTTTTGGAATACCATGCCGATATCGCGCTTATGCGCGGCAAGGCTGTTGATGACCGTTTCGCCGAAGGCGATGGTGCCCTCGTCGATGGTATTAAAGCCCGCGATCATGCGCAGAAGCGTGGTTTTGCCGCAACCCGAAGGGCCGAGCAGCGTGAAGAATTCGCCCGGATGGATGTTTAGGCTGATGTGGTCCACGGCGGCGAAATCACCGTAGCGCTTGACGACGTCGTTGATGATGACCGAATGACTCATGTTTACCTCCGGGTGTGGCTTGTTATTTATGAGAAAGAATAAGAAAAGCGGGCTGCCGCCGTTGGGCAGCCCGCTGGGGCGCGAAGGAAGAATTAGTTGTTGACCACGATGTCTTGGAACTTGGCGACGATATCGGCCTTGTTGGCGGAAGCCCAGTCAAAGTCGTAGTCCACCAAATCGATCTCGCTCAGCGGAGCCAAGCCCTGCGGCTCGACGTCGCTGCGCACCGGGCGGCGCTTCCATTCGGTGTTCTGCGCGGTCTGGCAGTCCTTGCCGGTGACGAAGTCGATGAAGATCTTGGCGTTGTCCAAGTTGGGCGCGCCCTTGACAAGCGCCACGCCGTCCGGCACGGCCGAGGTCTGCTTCGGGAACACGAAGCCGACGTTGGGGTCGGTGTAGAGCACGGCGGCCTTTTCCAGCGTCACGCCAATGGCGAATTCGCCGGAGGCGACCAGCTTGTGGCAGTTGCTGGAGCTGTCGAGCAGCTTGCCGTCGAGGTTCTTATAAAAGTTCTCCACGAACGCCCAGCCCTCGCCATCGGGGCCGCCGTGGGCAAAGATCATCGTGCACAGCTGCGTGAAGGCGGAGCCGGACTTGGCGGGATCGCAGTAGGCGATCTTGCCCTTCCACTTCGGATCGAGCAGGTCGTCCCAGGTTTGGGGCACTTCGTCGTCCTTGACCATGGTCTTGTTGTAGAACAGCACCATCGGCAGCGGGGATTCGCCGATCCACAGATCGTCCTTGTCCTTGTAGCTGTCGGCGATCACGTCGTCATTGGCGCTCACGTAGGGCTGGAACTCGTCCTTGAACGCGGCCAGGGAATCGGCGCCGCCGCCCCAGAGCACGTCGCACAGGGGGTTGGCCGATTCGGCCTTGATGCGCTGGAGCAGCTCGCCGGTGCCGGCGGCCACGAGCTCCACCTTGATGCCCGGATACGCGGCTTCGAACTGCGCGATACCGGCGTTGAGCGGATCGGCGTCGTGCGGGGAATAGATCACCACGGTGCCGCTGGGGGCGGACGCCATCGCCATCATCGGCAACGCGCAGAGAACCAGGGCCGCGATAAGCAGGGTACTAAGCAACTTTTTCATTGTAGAAACCTTCCTCCTTACGTTGTTGTGCCATTGTAGGTTTATTATAGAGGGACTTTCGGCAATGGTCAAGTGACGATTCAATGGATAGAATTTCATTTCTTCGCGGCTTCCGTGAAGGATTCCGGGCATCCATTCGTTAACTCATTAGCGAATTCAAAAGGGAAAGAGGGCGCTTTGCTTATGAAATATTCTGTGGCGATCCTGTTGATTTTGATGCTTCTTTGCGCTTCAGCGTGCGCGGCTTTGGCGAGCGAGGCGTATCAGGTGAAGATCGACTATATGGATCAGGTTTTTGACCGGGTGAAGCTGCGCGCTGCGCCCAGCACCGGCGCCGAGGTGCTCGGGCAGTACTACAAGGGCGTTTTCATGCAGGTGATGGATGAACAGGGCGATTGGCTGCATGTGCGGCTCGGCGGGCGCGAAGGGTACATGATGCGCAAGTTTACCACCGCGGAAATCGGTGAGCAGGATCACCTTGTACAGGGCTTCCCCGGCATGGTGCGCTTTCCCGGGGAGAACGGCACGCTGCCTTTGTATGCCGAGGCGAGCGCTTCGGCCAAGGTGCTGGCCGACATGCCCGAGGGATATGTCACTGTGCTCGGCACAGTCGGCGGCGATTGGCTGCATATCGGTTACGATGATGGGAAAGGAGCCGTCGTTTATGGCTATGCCTCCAGCGCGGACATCACCCATACCGATAACTTCGCCTCGGCGGTCGTCGATACCGGCAACCCGGAGCAAAAGCTGAACCTTCGGATTGAACCTGCCAAGCAGGGCAAGATTGTGGGGCAGTATTATAATGGTACCAGCGCCTCCATTTTGTTTGACGACACCGTCAACGGCGACGACTGGGAGCGGGTGCGCATCGGCGACGCTGTCGGCTACATGCTCCGCGATCGTCTGGACTATTCCACCGGCGGCGTGCCGCGCTTTTTGCCGCCGCGATCCAAGGTGCTGGAGGACGCGGTGCCGTACTACGAAACGCTGAACGCCGAGCGCCCCGCCGGGACGCTGACAAAGGATACATCGCTTATCGTGCTTGGCGCGCGGGGCGATCGGTATTATGTCCGTCTGGATGTGGATAGGGCTTATCAACACGCGTATGTGGAAAAAGAGAGCGTGCAGCCCGTGTCCCGCTCCGCAAGCGTTTCAGGCAAAATAAAAAGCGCGCAGACGCTGCATCACCTCGATACCGACGGGAAAATGAAGCCGATCGGCGTGGATGCCCCGGTCGGCGCCGACGCGCTGATTTGCGGATCCTTGTCCAAAGATGGCGTAACGTTCTCCGAGTATGTGTTTTCGGATGCGCAGTGGGTCTCCTGCTGGGTGGAGCACGCGCCGCATACGTATGCGAGCGGGTTTGTATCGCGCGATGCGGTGGAGTATGATAAGGAATTGGAGTACGGGTGGTGATGTGGTATAATGCAAAAGAAAAGGTGAGGTGGGAAAGTGGAACTGAGCCTACTGCTGCAACGAATAGACGAAAACCGAAAAATCATTAATGCCCGCCGTCCGTTGACGGCCGACGAAGTGCGGGAATTGGATGCGTATTTCAGGGTAGGCACAACGTATGCAAGCAATGCGCTGGAAGGGAACTCTCTCTCCTTGGTAGAAACGAAGGTACTGCTGGAAGATGGAATTACCGTTAGCGGGAAACCGTTGAGGGATTTTTCCGAGGCCGTCGGCCACGCGAAAGCCTATGACTACATGCTGTCTGTCGCAAGGTCGGATGATCTAGTGTTCACGGAGGAGATGCTTTGCAAGCTGCACCGCTTGTTTTACAGCGGGATCGACGGCGAGCGAGCCGGGCGATACCGCGCACATCAGGTGTTCATCTCCGGTACGGAATACGTCCCGCCCGATGCGGAGAAAGTGCCTGCGCTGATGCATGCGTTCGCCGCCGAACTGAATCAAAAGAAGGAATCGCTGCATCCAGTCCTGTTCGCCGCGTTTGCGCACAGGCGGCTGGTGGATATTCATCCGTTCGTTGACGGCAACGGCAGGACGGCTCGGTTGCTGATAAATCTGATCCTTGTCAATAAAGGATATTGTGTTATATCTATCCCGCCTGTTTGGCGGCATGCATACATCGCGGCGCTGATCGCGGCGCAGCGCGCGGATCAACCTGACGACGAGCCGTTCAACAAACTGATCGCGGAATGTGCGCTGGAAGCGCAGCGCGATTATGGCCGGATGCTCAGCATTTCACTGACGCAATAGAAGGCCGCTAAAACCTGCAATAAAAATGCCGGGTTCGGTTCCTCGTCTTTTGCTATGCTGTAGCAGATCGGAGGGAAAACGAGTGAACCCTTTAGTGCAAATGAATCAGGCAATGGAATATTTGGAAGAAAACTTGATGGAAGAAATCAGCTACGAGCAGATGGCGAGGATCGCGGGCTGTTCGGAGTATCATTTCCGTCGGGTGTTTTCTTACTTGGCGGGTATTTCATTGGGTGAATATCTCCGGTACCGCAAGCTGGCAGAGGCAGGAACCCTGCTCAGACAGGGCCGCAAGGTTATCGACTGTGCGATGCTGCTGGGATATGAATCACCCGATGCCTTTCGCAAAGCGTTTCAAGGGATGCACGGGGTTTCTCCGTCAAATGCGAAGCGGTTGGACGTTGCGCTCAAGGCGTTTCCGCCCATGACGTTTCAGCTAACCATAAAAGGAGGAACACGAATGGATTATCGCATCGTACACAATCAAAGCTTTCAGATTGTTGGATTCAAAAAGCGCATCACATTACAATTCGAGGGTGAGAATCCTCAAATTGCCTCGCTGTATGAGCACTTGACGCCGGAACGCGTTGCCCAACTGAAAGCCTTGTGCGATATTCAGCCGCAAGGCATGTTGAGCGTATCCGCCAATTTTACCGAGCGAACCGAGGAGGGTTCGGAGCTAGACCAATACATTGGCATTGCCACCACCCAAGTGCCGCCGAGCGGATATGAGGCGTTGCCGGTCGATGAATCGGACTGGGCGGTATTCACGGCGATCGGGTCGTTTCCCCAAACCGTGCAGGATGTCTGGGCGCGTATTTATTCCGAATGGCTGCCCGCATCGGAATACCAGCTGACCGGAGGGCCGGAATTGCTCAAGCATGAAAGCCCCGATTTAACAAAGCCAGACTGCAAAAGCGAAATCTGGATTCCCGTAACAAAACGGTGAAAACCGAAGAGCAATCCCAAGGGCGGCGCATCCGCAAAGTCGGTGCGCCGCTTGTTTGCGCATACTGCCTGTGCTACAATACGAGGAGATATTTGGGTGGGATTGCCAGCGATATATTTCTTTGCCTGCCGTCCCGAAGTCCCGGCGCGCCTAACGTATGGAGCGCAGGCGAGGCATCGAGAACAGCTGTGGGGGAGGGAAGGCGATGCCGGAGCAGCAGACCATCGGCATGTATTGGAAAGACCCGGTGCTGCGCATTTGTGTCGAGTCGTCGCCCGAAGCGGCGGAGCCGATGGACGCGGAAGAGCGGCAATATTTCGCGTGCGTCGCTGACGCCTATTTTGACTTGCGCATGCGTCCCACACCGGAGTTCGCGCAGGCTTGGCAAGCGCTGCGGGCCGAGTTTTTAGACGATGCGCTCTTTCCTTGTGAAAAGCCGCCGACGCCGCGTCGCACCGCCGCCCAAATCGAGGCGCTGGCGCTGTTGCTGCGCGTTACCTGCGTGCGGCATCGCACAGCGATTTGGCGCGGGTATTATGTGGAATTGGCGATGGCGCTGCGCATCTGGTTCCACGGCAAGGCGCGTGCGCGCGGGCTGCAGGCATTTGAGGATGGCGCGCAGGAACTGCTCGGCGCGCTCTTCTTGGGCAAAACAGGGAAGCCGCCTGTGCTGCCGATGGAACAACCGGAGCAGGCGCGGCAGTTGGCGCAAAAAGCGATGCCGCTGTTCTGGCGGTTTGACCCGCGCTACTATTTTCAAAAGTGGATGGATCGGGTAGCCAACAATTATTTTACCGACCTAGGGCGGAAGGAACAGCGCGAGCGGAACCGAACCCTATCGTTTTCGGAAGCGTGGATGGCTTTTATCCCCGACAAGGCCTCCACCGAAGGAGATGCGCTGCGCCATATCGGGCGGCAGGAGGAGGACGAGCGCGGCCGTCGGCTGATGGAACAAGCGAAACGGCTCAACAGCATCGGGCTAAATCCGGAATTTGTGCAATTGAATATCCAGCGCCTGCTGGAGGGCGCAACGGCGGGGGACGCGAAGGCAGAATTGCAGCTCGCCTATCTGCAAGCGCTGGCGGAGGAACCGGAAAACCGCACCCGCGCGCGCGAGCGTGCCGAGCGCGATGCGGGCGGGAAGGTTAAGCTAGGCATGTACCAGCAGGAGAAGCTTTACTATCAGTGCGTGGACGCGTTCCTGCTGTTCTGCGTGGAGCATTGCGAAGCCGATCCGGCGCTGCTGGCGCACTACCTGCGGCGCATTCGGCCCAGCGACAAGGATTGCCCGCGCGAGGCGGAGGTCAAGCGGCGCATGCAGCGCCAGTTGGAGAGGTTGGAGGTATAAGACATGCGGATGCCTGTGCAAAGGGAGGAAGCAGCATGAGCCATCAGGAGAATGGGCACCCCTCCGTTCAGCGCATGGCGCGCTTTGGGATGGAGAGCGATACCGGCGCGCAGAGCGAGGAAAAGATCGCGTTTCTGCGGCACATTGCGGGTTGCGCGGCTTGCCGCGAAACGTATGGACAGGTGCGCGAAGCGCTGGTGAGCCTGCCGGTGCCGGATATGGAGCCGTTGTTTTACCCAGCGCCCGACGCGCTGCCGGACTGCGCGTACACCGAGCGGCTGGCGGAAGTCGACAAGCTGCCGTTGCGCGAGCAGGTTGCGGTGTGGGCGCATGTGGTGTGGGGCAGATGCCCGGACTGCATCGAGGTCGCAAAGGCGCTGGGCGACGCGTTCCCGCTTCGGCCGGATCCGGCGACGCGGGCGCTGATCCGGAGGTTGGGCGCGCGGTCGCCCAGGCAGGAGACCCCGGGTTTTTCCTTCGCCATGGCCGGTGGCCGCAAGCGGGAGGCGGAAGCCGATGTGCCCGCCGGCACGGAGGTGATGAACGCCAAGGTGCTGCTCTCGCCTCGCCCGGGCAAGAAGGAGTACCAATTGGCGATCTATCGCCTTGCGCCGACGAAGGCCGATGGGCTTTGGCAGGTGCGCGTGCAATTCGCGCCGGGTACGCGGCTGCCACGCGGATTTATCCTGAGCGTCTACCGGCAGGGCAGCCCGGAAACGCCGCTGTGTACCAGCCAATCCGCCGAGCTGGAGCTGCAGTTGCCCGAGGGCATGTATTTTCTCAATCTGGATCATCAGGATTACCTGCCGCTGCCGCTCATGCGGGAGCCGGGCTGACCTGCGCCGGATGGATTTGCATGGGCTGTATTTGCTCGGACTGTATTTGCTCGGACTGGATCGGAAGCAACGAATGGGAGGCGATGCGCGATGGCCAGAAGCGCCAAGCAAACGCTGCCACTGGAGCTGATTCGGCGCGAAAGCCGCACAGTGCAGTTGGTGGTCGACGGCTATGCGCAGGATGTCGATGCGCTGGAGATACAAAAGGCGCTCGCGCATGTCCGCAATGAGCACGCGCTGCACAAAAGTTGCGGCGAGCTGACCGAGGCGCTGGGCATCAGCAAACGGGCGATGGACCGCGCGGCGGGTTTGATTCATCCGGTCGGACGGGCGATGGACGTGGACTTCCCGCTGGAGATGATGCTGCGCGACCGCTTTGTGCGCGGCGGCTACGTGGGCATGCGCTATCGGTGCAGCCATCGGCTGGAGCAAAGCCCTGCTTATCCGGAACGCGGCACGATTCAGAAGATTATTTTGATCGACGGTTCGCGCAACGCGCTCAACGTGCGGGTGCAGGACGAGGAGCGCGCGCTGGATCTTGTGCGGCGCGAGACGCTGGAGCCGTTATTTAACGTCCTGCCCGGGTACAAGCGGCGCGCCTTTCGCCCCGGCGAACCGGTGAGCGAGGGCGTGCATTGCCTGTGCGACGACCGTGAGGACGCGAGCTTCGCCGCTACGCTGCGCATGCTGGAGACCGGCGCGGCGCGCGAACGCCACTACTCGGTGATCGTGTACGCCGGGCATGTTGTATATACGGTGGAGGGTGCGCCGCATCTGGTAATCGGCGATCGCGTATTGCCGGTGGAATGCTTGTTTGCTTTGGATGCGCGGCCGCGGCTGATCGTGCTGGCGGGCTGCGGTCCGGAGAGCGATACTTGGATGGCCGAAGCACCGCGGCGGTTGCTCGGCGGCGTGGGCGAGGAAGCGCCTCGCGCGGCGGCGGTGCTTTCGGCGGCTTATCCGGTGCGCATGGATGCGGCGGTGCAATTCGCGGCGCGGTTGCTGGCGCGCATGTCGGGCGCGGGAGGCCGCATGCCGATGGACGAACTGGTGCGCCGTGCGCGCTGCGATGTGCTGCACTATGTACAAGACGCTGAGCGCGACGCGTTGGCTTTCCGCTACTTTGGCGCGCACGATTATTGCCCGAGCATGCTGCACGACGCTAGGCGCCGAATCATGCGATGGGCGACCGCAGGCGCGGCCTTGGCGGCGCTGGCGCTGACGGCGATGCTTGCGGGCGAGCGCCTCGTGCGGGTGGGCGGCGCCCGCCCTGCCGTGACGCCCGCCGCGTTTCCCCAAGGCGCGCCGCTCCTTGCCACGCAGCAACCCGCGCCATCCATCGTTTCGACGGCGTTTGATGCAAACGGCGCGTTGATGGTGACGACCGCCGATTGTGGCGGGGACATCGCGCTGGGCGTGTTTCTGCAGGTGGAGGGCGATGGCAGCTGGTACAACAAGGACGCTGGAATCACCCGCGACGGCGACCGCTTCCTCGTGCAGTGGCGCGGGCCGGGCGCTCGCGATACGCAGGCAAAAAAGCTCGCGCTCTTTCTCTATCCGCGCTCCGAAGTGCGCACCACCACCGCGTATGCGTTGGTAGCGGCGAGCAGCGTGGATCACCTTGAGCTCGTCGACTTGCCACAATGACGAGGAGGATATGAGGATGAAGCGTTTTCTGGGTTATCTGCTGGTACTATTGCTGGTGTTTCCGCCCTGCCTGGCGCAGGCGCTGGAAGGCGAGGAGATCTTGACCTATAAGCTGGGGCAGCTGGACGGGCTGGGCTTCACACCCTATTTGCGCAATCAAAGCGCCGCCGATGGCAAGCTGAAGATTGGCAAAGAGCAGATCCGCGAGCGGCTTTCGATCGTCGCGCCGTATACGCTGCGCATCCGTACCTTTGGCTGCGCGGGCGGGCTGGAGCTGATTCCGCGCATCGCCAAGGAGGAATTTGGCCTCGAGGTAGCCGTCGGACTTTGGATCAGCGAGGATCAGAAGGCCAATGACGTGCAGCTGGAGAACGCCGCGCGCGCCGCCAAGTATGCAGATTGTTACATCTTTTCGGAGACGCTGAATTTAAAGAACGCGTCGGCCGATACGCTGCTCGCCTGCATCCGCAAGCTGCGGCGCCTGCTCAAGGCCAACGGCCGCGCCGATATCCCCGTCATGACCAGCGAGCCGCTGGACATCTATGAGGGCGAGGGAAGCGCGCTGCTTCCGGAGGTGGACGCGCTGTGCTTTAACTATCATCCGTATTACGATGGCGTGAATCCTGCCGACGCGGGCCGTGTTTGGTTCCCGGAGATGCTGGATCGCGCACAGGAGCTTGCGGAGCCGCATGGCTACGGGGTGGTGGTCGGTGAGACCGGTTATCCAACCTTCTCCGCTTTCGCCAGCGAGGAGGAAGCGAGGCTGGGCGCCGCGATCTACCAGCTTTATGCCATCTTTGAGGCGCGCAAGCGCGGCGTAACCGTATATAGCTTCATAAGCTTCGATGAGGGTTGGAAAGCCGCGTATGGCGAGGCTGAGGCGCACTTCGGCATTTGGGACGAATACGGCGAACTCAAGCTGCCGGAGCTGTTCGCGGGCGAGGACGCGGACTTCATCGCCGAAGCGCGGCAAAACGCGCCGGGCGAAACCGGCGCCCCGGCGATTCATATCGACGAATGGCCCGGCGACGCGAACGGCTTCCGCGTGCGCGGCAGCGTCTCCGGCGTGGAGGATCCGTCGGCCTATCGGCTGATGGTATGGATCCGTGTGCAGGGCAGTTGGTGGGTCAAGCCGACATGGACCAGCGCGCTGCAATTCATCGGCTGGGATGGCAGCTTCGATATCGCTGCCATCACCCCCGGCGCGGCGAACGACGCACTGCAGGATGCCTGCTCGGTGCTGCTGCTGCCCGCCGAGTACGATCCGGACATCCACGTCTACGCCAACAACCTCAAGCATGCGCTGGTTATTCAGAGCAACGAATAAAATCAAGTCAAAACTAAATCGAATCAAAAATCAAATCGCAACGTTTCCGAAGCACCCCCGTGCCGCCCGTATGAAGGGCAGCGCGGGGGTATTGCTTCGCCGGGAAAGGAGGAAAGGTATGGATCGTTTGGAGAAGCGCATTCGGGCGCTGGCGCTGGCCGGTTCGGCAGGAAAGTTATCGAAGCTGATGCGGCAGAGGTATTACAGTGCGCTGGAAAACTTCTGCATTCCGTTCCTCCCGGAAGAGCTGGAGACCATGGATAGTTGCGGACTCAGGCTGCTTGTAGATCACGGTCTGGATCTGACGAGCTGGCTCCAGCAACGGCCGCAGCAGTTTATCGAGCGGATGCGCGCCGTCGGACGGCTCAATGCCCCCTGCGTCTTTTACGTCGACTCGTATATGCAGCCGCTGTGCTACGCCATTCACGTGCAGGAGATCGATCTTGTCGAGCAACTCTTGCAGGCCGGAGTAGATCCCAATCAGCCTGATCCTTGGGGAAGGACGCCGCTGGCTGTCGCCATCAGTTGCCAGAGCTTGGAAAGCGTGCGGACGCTCGCAAAGTACGGCGCGAAGCCGGAGCTGTTCCAGCTGATTCGCGGCAGTATACGGTACAAGTATAAGGGGAGCAATGCGCTGGCGTTTACGCGCGACATGGTGCTGGGCAACGCGGTTTCTTGGGATAACGACGAGGAGATGATGAGCGAGCTGGCGAAAATGGGCGCCGACGTCAACGTTCGCAACGAAAATGGTGTCACAGCGCTGCACCTCGCCGCGGAGGTAAACCAAGCGGGGGTGGTGCAGGTGTTGCTGGCGCTGCCCGGCGCGGATCCTTCGCTGCGCGACCTGCAGGGACGCCTCGCCTTGGAGCTGACCGATTCGGCGCACGTGCAACATCTGCTCATTCAGGCGGGCAGCCCGCTGCCGGTGGAATACCGTACGCGCAAGGAACTCAGCCTCGGCGCGCTGCGCGAGGCCGACGGCATGCAGGGCGTCATTTTCCCCTTCGGCTTCGGCATAAACGAAACGCTGGCGTGCGCCGATCTGCGTCATGCCGACCTCTCGCGCACGCTGATTACGCTGGAGCAAATAGACCAGTTGAGCGACCTTACCGGCATCCTGCTTCCCGCCGCGCTGGAGATCACGCCGGAGCAGGCGCGCGAGCGCGGCATTCTGCCGGAACAGATGGCTTCCGTGCTGCGCGTTGGGGAGGCGCGCGATCGGTTTGGCGCGCCGTGCCGCCTTTTGCGCGCGGCGCGGCGGTTGATCGTCTATCGCCGGGTACATAGCCTGCACGCGCTGCCGGAGGGCGAGGCGCTGGAGAATATCGATCTGCGCGCGCTTTCGGGTACGCTTACGCTGGAGATGCTCTTGCGCTACAAGCGGTTTTCCGGCGTGATCTTCCCGCGCGGAATGGACCTGCGGGAGAACGCCGAGCGGTTTTTCGGAGAACGGGATTTTCTTTACTGCGATTTTTCCGAAGTGGATGCTTTCCCGGCGGATGTATGGGCGTTAGCAAGAAAACTGTACGGCGCTAGGCTGCCGCCGGGCATCGATTTTCAAAAGATCAGTTTTATAGGATGCGACTTGAGCGACACCGACTTCTCGTTGCAATTTTCATTTCAGCAAGCATAGGAGGGCGAGGCGGATGGGCATGATCGAGCGATTGACGCAGCTGATACAGGCCGAGGCGATGCTGACAGTGCTGGTTACCCGCGAGGAGGAGCGCGCGCTGGCGATGCTGCGTGCCGCGATGGCCAGCGCAATGTCCGGCAGCGACGCCGGCGCGTGGAAGGTAGTGGAATGGAACTGCATGAGCGGCTGGGACGACGAGACGCGCGAGCAGGGCGGGAAGCCGCCGCCCAATCCCCGCGAAGCGCTGGCGCGGATACAAAAGGGCGAAGCGGATCTGGCGGTTTATGTGCTCAAGGATACGGTGTTTTTGCTCAAGAACGATCCGGTGTATGTGCGCGGGCTGCGCAACATCGTGATGCAGGGCGAGGCGCGGCGCAAGCGCGTCGTGCTGCTGCAAACCGCCGGTTTCTTGCCGCCGGAGCTCAGCGAATATGCGGTGGTGGAGGAGCTGCCGCTGCCCACGCCCGAGGAACTCGATGCGCAGATTTTTCTGCGCAAGCGCGTAGACGCAGACCTTTCCGGCGCGCTGTCCCAATCGATGAAGGGGTTGACCATGCCCCGCGCGGAGCAGGCGCTGCGCACCGCCGTGGTGGCGGGCAGGGGATTAAACGAGGACGCCGTGGCATGCGTGATGCAGGAGAAACAGCAACTGTTGTCGCAGAGCGAAGCGCTGTGCTATATGGAGGCCTCGGACATGGGTGCCGTTGGCGGCCTGAGCAAGTTCAAGAAGTGGCTGAACGATCAACGCGTGGCCTTTACCGACTACGGGCGCGAGAACGGCGCAAAGCCGCCGCGCGGCGTGCTGCTGGCAGGCATCCCGGGTACCGGCAAATCGCTTGCGGCTAAGTCGGCGGCATCGGTACTGGCGCTGCCGCTGGTTCGGCTGGACATCAGCCGCATCTTCCGCAGCTACGTAGGCGAGAGCGAGAATACCTGCGCGCACACCCTCAAGCTGCTCGACTCGCTGGCGCCCTGCGTCTGCCTGATCGACGAGATGGACAAGGTGTTTGCCAGCGCTGCGTCCACCGATTCGGGCACCTCAGCGCGCGTGCTGGGTCAGGTTTTGCATTACATGCAGGAGGACGCGGAGGGGGTGTTTATCGTCGCCACCTGCAACCACGTGGAGCGGCTGCCGCCGGAGCTAATCCGCAAAGGGCGCTTCGCCGATGAGATCTTCTTCGTGGATTTGCCCGGCACGCAGGAGCGCGAGGAGATTTTGCAAATCCACGTGGAGAAGTATCTGAGCAAGCTGGGGCATTCGCCGCTCTCGCTGGCGACCTTCGCCAGCATGACCGAGGGCTTCACCGGCGCGGAGCTGGAGCACGTGGTCAAAAAGGCGCTGATCGCGGCGTTGGGCGAGCAACGGCCGGTGGAGCCCGGCGACCTCACCCGCGCCATCTACGCCGAGATTCCTCAGTCGCAGAGCATGTCCGAGGCGATTCTGGAAATGCGCGAGCTGGTAACCGAAGGCCGGTACATGAGTGCGGGCTGAACAGAAACCGACGACAGAACCGACAACAGAAAAGGGAGGAGACAACATGTCACACTTTACCAAGGTTCAAACCCAACTTACCGAGGTGGACGTGCTGGAGCGGGCGCTGGTTGCCGCGCTGCACTGGCCGGTGAATCACCATGGCCTTGTGCGCGGGTATATGGACAATAGCATTCGCGCCGATCTGGTGGCCGTCAATCCCGATACGAACTACGATATCGGCTTTGCCCGCGAGGGAAAGGAGGGCAACTTTGAGCTGGTGGCCGATTTCTACGGGCTGCCGGAACTCAAGGCCGAGCAGGTGATCGCCGACATCAGCAAGCGGTACGCGCTGGACATTCTGGAGCAGGAGTGTCAGGAGATGGGCTATGCGGTAACGCAACTGCTCTATGAGCAGGATGGCTCCATCCGGGTGGTGATGGAGCAATGGTAACGGTGTATCTCTCCGGCGATAAGGTGTTGGCCAGCGCGCTCACGCCGCAGCTGCGCCGCGTGCTGGCGCGCATCGCCGGGGAACCCGTTATGGACAAAGGGGCGAAAGAACAGAAGGAGGAAGCGAAGATGCCGAACATCATAGAGGCGCGTATCACGCCGGAAGGCAAGACCATATTGCACGTGCAGGGGGTACAGGGGGCGCGCTGCCAATCGCTGACCGACGCGCTGGTATCCCGCCTAGGCGTTGTGGAGAGCAGCCAAGCCACCGCTGAGATGTATGAGCAGGCGCGCGTGCAGGAGAACGTTGGGGAGCAGGAATCGTCATGAGCGGGCGCTGCTTTTTGCTCTCGCCGGGCAAACTGGGTGTGCAGTGCGTAGACGCGAACGGTCAGCGATGGATGGACAGGGAGCGCGGCTTTCACACGCGGCAGGGCATGTTTGAGCTGCTGGAGGCGTTGGCGCTGTCTCCCGGCGACTCGGTGGCGCTCAGCCACCGCGCGGGCAAGGAGTTGCACGATGCGCTGGAGCAACGGCTGATGCTGGCGCATGCCGGTGTGATTCCGCTCGTACACGACCTTGCGTGGCGGGAACCGGGGATTGAGCCAAGGGAGGAAGCCGCGCCGGTTCTCGACGTAGCTATTTATGTTTCTATCAACTATACGCTTCGCGCGGATGTCTGCGAACTGGCGATTCCCGCGGGCGCGAAGCCGGGCAGGTATAGCGTGCCGATCGCGCCGGGCATTATGGGCACCCTTTGGCTCTTTACGCAGCGCAAGGATAGCCCGCCATGGCGGTACGATCACAGAACCGGGCGCGCCCTGCCCGGCAAAATGGAGGTGGCGCGCCGCGCGATCTGGCGGCTTAGCTTCCCGATGATCTCCAACGAGAAGGAGCCCGCCAGGCTGGAACTGGAGCTCAAGGCCGACGGCAAGCTGGAGGCAGCAATCGAACACAGGGGCGAAGAATGGCGCGACAAGCGGTTCGCGCGGGCGACGCTGGAGGTGGGGCATGCGGCTTTTTGATGCGTATGTTTCTTATGCGGAGGAGGCGATGATCGGCGGCGCGGAGGGCGTGGCGGTGCTGGTGCCTGCCGTGCGCTGCGGGCTGGAGTGCGCTTTTTGCTACTATCGATACGATCGGCAGCCCAAGGACTGGATCGCCGTGGAAATCGCCTCTTGGGTGGGTGAAAGCGGCGTGCGGGTGCTCGAGTGGTGCGGCTGGCCGCCGGTGGAGGAGGCGCGGGAGGTGGCGCGCAGGCTGGGGGACGCGGTGACCATCGTGCTCAAAACCTCCGGCGACGACGCGGAAAAATTGCCGGACTTGCTGGGCGGGGAGCGGTTTTATGACGTGTATTTGCCCGATATCAAGTTTGGCATGGGCGAGACCGCCGCGCTGCTGGCCGCCGCACCGACGTATGTCGAGCGGAGCACCGCTACGCTTGCGGCGATGGCGGATCGCTTTCCGGAACAGCGCCTGTCCGATGGATGCTTGCGCCGGGGCGTGCTGGCGCGCCACCTGATGCTGCCCGGTTTCGATGCGGACACGCGCGAGGCGCTGTGGCGCTTTAGCGGATTCTCGAAGCGCTATGGCTGGCCGCTGAGCCTGCTGGACGTCTACATGCCGCCGCAAGGCATGCGGGAACGCTGTAATTTGCTGGCCGCTGCCGCGCCGCAGCGGGCGGAGCAGTTGCATCGGCTTACAGGGCTGCTGACCGACGATGAATACGCGAAGGCGCGGCGCTATGCGCGCGAGCTGGGGGTGTTGCTGGCGAGATGAAGGATAAAATGGATGAAGGATAAAATAGATGAAGGACACAAAAAAGGACGCGATGGGAGAATTCCCGGCGCGTCCTTTTGTTGATGCACTAGTGCGTGTTTCAAAACTCCGGAAGCGCAATATCCGGCGGCTTTTCCGCCATATCGGCGTCGTTCTCCACTTGGCGTACCGCCAGTACGCCGCGTTCCGACTCCTTGATCTGGCGAAAAATCCTTTGAACTTGCGCTTCCTCTCCTTTTGAAACACGCCCTAAGGGTTGAGAT
>JAVBMD010000031.1:0-31181 GCA_031552825.1 Eubacteriales bacterium | reverse complement strand
TGTTGCTACAGATGCGGCGAATGGCGGTCTCTAACGCGCTGTGCTGCATAATTCCTCCTAAAAATAACAGATTCTCAGGTAGTATACCAGCATCCGGCGCGCTGCACAATCCCATAAAGACACAAAAAATGCCACGTACACACGCGGCATTTTCAGACCATCAACAAAGTCAGACCGTCGAGAAATGTCCAGATGCGGGCGAAGCACAAGCGTGTCCGCAGGAGGCGTACACTGGTACGCCGACAAGGCGCGCGCTGGGCTGAACCCGCAGATGGGCGTTTATCGACGGTCTGAAAATGCCACGTACACACGCGGCATTTTTATTCTGTACCTATCTGCGCACCCGCGAACCGTCCTCGTCCACGTCGAACAGCATTTGCGTCCACGCGTCGCGATCCTCGAGGATGCGGCTGGTGCCCAGCGCCACGCAGGCCACAGGATCCTCCACCAACCGGCAGGGTACGCGCACCTGCTCGCTGATGACCTCGTCCAAGCCGTACAGCAGCGAGCCGCCGCCGGTCATCACGATGCCCCGCTCGAAGATATCGGCGGCCAACTCCGGCGGCGTGCGCTCGAGCAGCGCCTGCACGTTCTCGGTCAGCGCCAGTATCGGCTCGTCCAGCGCCTCGACCATCTCCTCCGAATTGATGGAAACGGTCTTGGGCAGGCCGGTAATCAGGCTGCGCCCGGTTACATCCATATAGAGTGGATCGGTGCGCGGGCAAGCCGCGCCGATCTGTATCTTGAGTTCCTCGGCGGAGCGCTCGCCGATCATCAGGTTGTGCTTGCGGCGCAGGTAGCGGATGATGGCCTCGTCAAAGCGATCCCCGGCGATCTTGGTGGTAACCGACACCACGCTGCGCCCCATCGCCAGCACCGCCAGCGTCGAGGTGCCGCCGCCGATGTCCAGCACCATGTTGCCGTAAGCCTTGCCGATGTCCAGCCCGGCGCCGATGGCCGCGGCGATGGATTCCTCCACCAGCTGCGCTTTGTGCGCGCCCGCGTCGAGGATGGTATCGACCACCGAGCGCTTCTCCACCTCGGTCACGCCGCTGGGCACGCAGGCCACCACGCGCGGGCGAAACAGCTTGCGCCGCCCCACCACCTTGCGCACAAAGTAGCGCAGCATGCGTTCGGTCACATCGTAATCCGATACCACGCCGTCGGCCAGCGGGCGGATCACCGAAATATTGGCCGGCGTGCGCCCTTGCATGCGCTGCGCCTCGTCGCCCACGGCCAAGATGTTGCGCGATTGCTTGTCGATCGCCACCACGGCGGGCTCGCGCAGCACGATCCCCTTGCCCCGCACGCAAATCAGCACCGTCGCTGTTCCCAGATCGATGCCGATATCATCCATTCCAAACATCGTTTGTATATGCTCCTTCATATGTATTCGCTATGTGCGTAAGCGCGCGGCGCGTTAGCCCTGCTGCTGCGCGCGATGCTGCATGTACTTGCGGCAGGTCGCCTCGCCGCCGCGAATGTGGCGCTCCGCCTTGTTGTGCGCCAACACCTGCTTGGCCTGCTCCGCCAGCAGGCTATCCAACTCCGGCAGGCGTTCGTCGATGTCCTTGTGTACCGTGGACTTTGAGACGCGGAACACCCGGGCGGTCTCGCGCACCGTTGCGCCGGTAGAAAGAATGTGTGCCGCAATTTGTAGGACACGGGTCTCGATGTAATCCTTCATCGCGTTCCCCTCCATAGCATGGCATTTTGTTGCCAGTCTATGCGGGGAAAGCCGGAATTAAGACCGTTCGTCCTCCTCAAAGGCCAAATCCGGCCGATCAAACAGCGCGGCGGCGGTTTCCGCGTCGCCCGGTTCGCCGTAGAACACCTTGAGCAGCACCAGCCCCTGCGCTGGCGCGGTGATGCCCAACCGCAGCCGGTTGCCAGTCTCCAGCGCCTCGGCGATGGCGCCGGGCGCGGTCAACCCGCGCCCCACGTCGATCAGCGTCCCGGCGAAGATGCGCACCATGTTGTACAAAAACGCGTTGCCGTGGATCAGCAGGCTGATGCGCGCGCCATCCTGGAGCAGCGCAACGCGGTGCATGGTGCGCTCGGTGCGCTCCAGCGCCGTCATGCGCCCACCGGAGGCCTCGAAGGCGCGGAAATCGTGCGTGCCTGCCATGGCCTGCATTTCCGCGCGCATCCGCGGCACGTCGAGCGGCACAGGGATGTGCGCGTGGGTCAGCCGATGCAGCGCCGAGGCGTGGCGGCTATTCCAGATATTGTAGCGATAGATCTTGCCGATGGCGCCAAAGCGCGCGTGGAACTCCGGCGCGGCCTCGGCGGAGGCGCGGATGCGCACATCGTCGGGCAGCATGGTGTTGAGCGCGAAGGCCACCTTCTCGGCGGGGATGCGGTTCACGCAATCGAAGTGCGCCACCTGCCCCGCCGCGTGTACCCCGGCATCGGTGCGGCTGGCGCCGTGTACGATGACGCGCTGCCCGCCAAAGAGCTTGCGCAGCGCCTTTTCCAGCTCCTCCTGCACGCTGGGCACGCCCTTTTGCATCTGCCAGCCTGCGTAGCGCGTGCCGTCGTACTCCACGCGCAGGCGGATTCGGCGCGGCTGGATCAGGGCCTCAGCCATGCAGCAGCCCCTCCCCCACGACAAGCAGCACCAGCGCCAGCATGCTCAGCGCCGCCAGTGCGTCCAGCCGGGTATAGCGCAGCACTTTCATGCGCGTGCGGTGCTCGCCGCCGCGATAGCAGCGCGCCTCCATCGCCATCGCCAAATCCGAGGCACGCTGAAACGCGCCGACGAACAGCGGCACCAGCAGCGGCACCATGGCCTTGGCTCGGCGGATCAGGTTGCCGCTTTCGAAGTCGGCGCCGCGCGCCATCTGCGCCTTCATGATCTTGTCGGTTTCCTCCAGCAGCGTGGGGATGAAGCGCAGCGCGATGCTCATCATCATCGCCAGCTCGTGCGCCGGAAAGCGGATCACGCGCAGCGGCGAAAGCAGCCGCTCCATCGCGTCGGTCAGCGCCACCGGCGAGGTGGTCAGCGTCAGCACCGAGGTACCCATCACCAGAAACACCAACCGCAGCGAGAAGAACAGCGCGTTCTCAAATCCCTCTCGCGTCAGGCGCACCGGCCCCCATTGGAGCCATACCGTGCTGCCCTGCGAAAAGAACAGGTTGAGGACAAAGGTGAGCACAAGGATCATCGTCAGCGGGCGCACGCCCTTGAGCAGGTAGCGCAGCGGAATCCGCGCCAGCCGGATCACCCACAGCAAAAAGGCCAGCGGCAGCAGGTAGCCCAGCGCGCCCTTGACAAGGAAAACCGCGACGATATACACGATTGCCAGCACCAGTTTCGTGCGCGGATCCAGCCGATGGATGCAGGAATCGCCGGGCAGGTATTGCCCTAGCGTGATATCTTTCAGCATGGCGCATGCCCTCCCAACTCCGCCGCGATGGCCTCAGCCACTTCCTCCATGCGGCAAGCTTCCGGCGGGATAGCGAAGCCCTTGCCGCGCAACACGTCGGCTAGGCGCACCGCCTCCGGCACGTCCAGCCCCATCGCGCGCAGCTCCTCGCCGCGCATAAAGACCTCCTGCGGCATGCCGTCCATCGCCACGCGGCCACGGCTGAGCACGACGATCCGGTTGACCATCCGCGCCACGTCCTCCATGCTGTGCGACACCATCACCACCGTGATGGCGCGCTCGGCGTGCAGCCGCTGAATCATGAGCAGGATATCCTCGCGCCCGCGCGGATCCAGCCCGGCGGCGGGCTCGTCGAGCACCAGCACCGTAGGCTCCATCGCCAGCACCCCAGCGATGGCCACGCGCCGCATCTGCCCGCCGGACAGCTCATAGATCGAGCGCCCGGCCAGCTCGTCATAACCGATGCCTACCGCCCCGCAGGCGGCGCGCACGCGGCGATCGATCTCCCCTGCGTCCAGCCCAAGGTTCTTGGGGCCAAAGGCGATGTCCTTGGCCACCGTCTCCTCGAAAAGCTGATGCTCCGGATACTGAAATACCAGCCCTACCTTGCGCCGGATGGCGCGCCGGTCGGTCTCCTTGGCAAACACGTCTTCACCATCGACCAGCACGCGCCCGGCGGTGGGCTTGAGCAGGCCGTTGAGGTGCTGGATCAGCGTGGATTTACCGCTGCCGGTGTGGCCGATCAACCCCAGAAACTCGCCGTCGCCGATGGTCAGCGACACATCATGCACGGCGGTGGCTTGAAACGGGCTCCCCGGCATATAGGTATGGGTCAACCCCTCGATGACAATCGGCATAGTTCCTCCACCATCTCCGGCACGGTCAATATATCGTCGGCCACGGCGACGCCGCGCGCGCGCAGCAGGTGCGCCAGCTCGGTCATCGGCGGCACGTCCAGCCGCAGCGCGCGCAGGCGCTCCACCTGCCGGAATACCTCGCGCGGCGTGCCGGTCAGCGCCACGCGCCCGCCCTCCAGCACCACGATGCGCTGCGCCTGCGCCGCCTCCTCCATCGCGTGGGTGATCCAGATCACCGTCATGCCCTGCTCGCGGTGCAGGCGGAACATCGTATCGAGCACCTCGCGGCGGCCAGAGGGGTCGAGCATCGCCGTCGCCTCGTCGAGGATCATTACCGTGGGCTGCATCGCCAGCACACCGGCGATGGCCACCCGCTGCTTCTGCCCGCCGGAGAGCATGTGCGGCGCGCTGGCACGATAGTCGTACATGCGCACGGTATGCAGCGCCTCATCGACGCGCGGCCGAATCTCCGGCTGCGGCACGCCGAGGTTCTCCAGCCCGAACGCCACGTCCTCCTCCACGATGGTGGAGACCAGCTGGTTATCGGGATTTTGAAACACCATCCCGGCGTTTTTGCGGATGTCCCACAGCAGCGCCTCGTCCTTGGTGTCCATGCCGCAAACGTAGGCCACGCCCGCCGTGGGCAGGTGCAGCGCATTGCATAGCTTGGCCAGCGAGGATTTCCCGCTGCCGTTATGCCCCAGCACCGCCACAAATTCGCCGGGCGCAAGGGTCAGCGACACGCCGTCCAGCGCGGGCTGCACGGCTTCCTGATAGGTAAAGCCAACGTCCTGCAGGACGATGGGATCGTTTGTTTGTTCTGGCAAGGCGGCTCTCCTGTTGGTTCGAAATGGGTACCAACAGTATGATAGCGCAACGGGGCGGTAGAGGCAAGGGTTTCTTTGCAAACCTTGCCTCATTCACAGCGCGTTTACAGTGCCACCCGCAAATCCTTCGGGTATTGGCTGTCCAAATCCTCGGCGATGCTTTCATATAGGCTCTTGAGCTTGGCGTCGGAGAAGTGGGCGAAGATGATCTCCAGCGTCTGGCTCACTTGCTCCTGCACCTCCATCAGGCGCGACAGCGTGAGGGTGTCATACCCCACCGTGCCCGGATGATGAACGGCGAGGGAAGCGATCCCCAGCTTTGAGGCGCGGAACTCCATCAGAAACCGTTTAAAGATGTAGAGTTTTTCGGTGATCGTCTGGCAATATGTGCGGTGTATTTCCAGATTGAAGTAATGCGGATGCGTACGGATCAGCGCAATTTCCGACTCCAGAAAAAGGTTGATATTGAATAGCAGCTCGACATGCAAATCGGTGATGCCGCGGTTCAGATGGTCAAACAACAACTCCGCCTGCACGATTTCCGCGATCAGGTCCTCGCCCGCCTCGTCGTCGCAATCCTCTACGCCCAGGACGCGCTCATGATGCTCGTACAGCTTACGAAAGTGCAGTATCGCGTTTTTCAGATTGTTGACGAACGATGGGTGTACGCGGCGGAATCCGAATCCGGCAAAGTAGAGCATCACGTATTGATAGTAGCGATACATGTCCTCGATGGCATGTACGGTGAAATTCAGCAAACGGGTGAGAAACCCCTCGGTTATTTTTATCGTGTGTAACATTTTGCGCAACTCGTTTCTCGGTCATAATTAGCACCAATGGGCTGGCTGACGCTATTTTGCGTTAACCAATAGCTTTGCCATTATCTTTTTTACGTTCAGCATTTCCGGCGTCGGAATTCTGCCAAACGGATGCGTATCACAGATCACGCTGACATGATCGGCAAACAAGCCGGAGGGACAGTTGGGATGGCTGCGAATCCGATCCAAGTTTTTTTCCGTAGCTTGCACCAGCCTAACAAAATCGCGCGTCATAATCGTTCTCTCTCTCGCCGAAAGGCGTCTTTTCCTCTGCAAAGTTGGATTTGTAAGTTTGGATTCCGTGCGAGGGTGCGCCCCGCTCCTGTCAGATTTTCAACAGCCGGTCTTGCAGTTCGTAGCATTCCCGAACGCTGGTGGGCGGCGCATCGTGCAGGCAGTCCGCGGCGGAGGCGGCATCCGGCGCATACCCCTGCGAATACCGCTTCAGCTGCTCCTGAAAATCACGCAACGCTTTGCGCATCGCGCTTTCGGCGTCAAACGCGCTGCCTTGCAGCAAAAAGGCCTCGAAGTACTGAAGAATATCAGTATAGAAGGGAAGATACTCGGTTTCGCTGTAGTTTTCGATCAGCAAGCATACAGAAAGGTACTCCTGCGCAAAGGTGCTGACCCATGTCGCCAGAGCCGCTGGCGTCACCCGCATGTCCATTTCATTTCTTTTATAGAATACCATTCCTCAGCCCTCCTTCCAATCTGTCCTCTCGCTGCATAAGGCGCTTGCATAAACAGTATACTTCTGTTCCCATCTGTTGTAAACAAAAAGCGAAAACATTTTTGTGTGTTTTCGCCTTAAAAATGATTTTAAATTCTATAAAATGGTATATATCTCTCTAGTGTACAGGGCGGCTTGCGCGGCAGAATCGTCCATTTTGGGGCTAAGCCCACTCGCTTGCGGTTTTTTTAACCAGCAGATGGTGTTCGCATTTTATCTGTATACAAAATATTGATTTTGCAGTTTTTTACTGGATTTTTATTCAAGTTCCGGCTTTCTATGAAAAATCGGCGCATGATTATTATTTATGCCTTCCTTTGCGTCAGCGCGTACGATTCGGCAATCCGGCTCAATACTTCTCCCAGCTCCGCCTCGCCGGTGACCTCGACGGTGTGCGACACGCGGTTGGCCGAGAGGCGCTGCACCTTGACCGCCCCCAATTCCGCGCGCTCCCGGTCGCAGAAGAATTCTACGCGCATCGCGCCCGAAACGGCGCTGACCTGCGCGAAGGTGGTGCCGCGCTTCCATAGCACGTTCACCGCCGGAAAATACTCGATGAACTCCGGCAGGCTCTCCCGCGCTTGATCGCGCAGCGCTTCGTAGAGCGGCAGCCACCGCGCCTTGCCGCCGGAGAATGCCTTGGCCAGCTTCTCCTCGTAGGGCGCATCGGGCACCACATCCACCGGCGGCGGGTTGTCCAGCTTGTTGAGGCGCACCACCTCGTCGCACAGCGCCTTGAGGATCGGCTTTGCGCTTTCCTCGCCGAAAGGTATCTTGACACAGCCCTTGCCATAGCTGGCCTTCTTCAATTGCGGGCGCAGCGCCTCGATAAGGTCAAAATTCAGCGTGTGTACCGTGAAGTGCGTATCCGCCACGCTGAACAGCACGTAGCTCTTGCCAACCTTGAACATCGGCCGCTGGCGAAACATCACCGGGGAAAGATCCGGATGGCGCTGCCCCATATACAGCAAAAATTCCGCCAGCCAGTCCTTGCCGGGGCTGGGAAGAGAATCCACGTATTCCTGCGGTGTGGTTAACATTTCGTCCTCCTTCGTACAATGCCGACCATAGGATGCCCCATCGGCCTATTCGATCCCCATACGCGGCCGCCCGCCGCCGATTCCGGCGGTGAGCCCCGGCTGAACAAACACGTATACGCCGCTCGCCTCGCCATATACAAGCGCCACCATGCAATCCTCAAAATATTGAACGAACCACACGCCGTCCCTGCACAGGACGCCGGTCGCCTTCGGCGCACCGGCGCGCCGCTTCACCGCCGCCAAAATGCGCTGATAGTGCCGCAACGCCTGCACACCGGAGGCGGCTTCGGTTTGCTCGGCGACAAATTGCCGCAGCTTCCCCTCTTCGAACACGAACCGGTACGTCATCGGCACGCCGAAAGAATCTTCGCGCTTTCCGGGCAGTTTGCTTACCTGCCAGCCATCGACCTCCGTCGGCTCCGCCAAGGCGTCGCCCAGCGCGCCGCGCGCCCACAGGTCGCATTGCGCAAAGGTGCTGCCAAATGGCAAGCCGTGCAGCACCGACGCGTCTTCCTCGGCCAATCCTGTACAATCGATTCCCAGCGCAAAAAGCAGAATCAGCAGCAGCCACTTTCTCTTCATGCAAATACCTCCCCTTGCGCGGGCCATCGCCTCGCGGTCGGTCGGCAACATCCTCCTTTAAATATATTATACTCCCACATGGTTTAGTCCATCAATACGCTACACGACAAGATTAAGCGGAATTTGATTCGCGTTTTTCTTTCCGCTGTGATAAAATTTATGTATTGTCATCTATCGCATTGCAAAAGGGGAGGCCTCTTATGGGCAAACTTCTGTCCGAGGCATACATGAACCGGCTTAAGGCTTCGATTGTAGACTGTTTTACCGACTTTATTTCCATCGCCAACACCGATCGCGAGATTATTTACTATAACCCCGCGGCCTACAAAATGATCGGCTATTCGCCGGATGAAATGCACCTGATCGATTCCACCGCCAAGCTGCATGCCGAGGGATTCGATGAATTTGCCGCCTCGGTAATTCAGCCCTCCGTATTCAAAAACGGATCGTGGAGCGGCATCAGCGCCATCCGCCACAGGGATGGACACACCATCACGGTGGAAATGACGGTGTTCCCGCTCTATAGTGAAAGCGGCGAGGAGTACGGCACCGTGGCCGTGATCCGCGATGTCAATCAATTGACCCAGATGAACGAGCGCCTCAAGAAGAGCAGCGAGCTGTTCCAAAAGGTGCTGGATTCCGCGGGAATCGGCATCGTGCTCATCAATATGGAGACCCATACCATCGAGATGGTCAACCGCTTTACCTGCGGCTTGTTGCAGATGGAAGCCGAGGAGATCATCGGAAATAAATGCTACAATATTCTGTGCCACCGCAGCCCAGATATCTGCCCGCACATCAACGAGAGGGATCAGCGCGTGCTGGTGGCGGAGCGCTATTTGGAGCGCAAGGACGGCACGCAAATCCCCATCATCAAAACCGGTACGTGGATCACGCTGGACGATAAGGAATACCTCGTGGACACCTTCGTGGACATCAGCATCCAGAAGGAGCTGGAGAAAAACCTGCACGATGCCGTGGTTGCCGCTGAGGCCGCCAATTCTTCCAAGAGCGAATTTCTCTCGCGCATGAGCCACGAAATGCGCACGCCGCTCAATGCCGTAATCGGCATGACGCAGATCTCCGAAAAGGCTACCAGCGTCGAAAAGCTGCGCGAGTGCATCGACACCATCCGGCTCTCCAGCAACCATCTGTTGCAGCTCATCAACGATATCTTGGATCTCTCCAAGATCGAAGAGGGCAAGCTGGAGCTTAACATCGAATCCTTCTCCGTGCAGGCGATGATGAAGAAAATCGCCCTGCTGATCGAGCCGAAGGCCGAGGAAAAACATATCGCCCTGCATATGGAGGTGGACGACCACATCCCCGAGGCGCTGCTCGGCGATTCGCTGCGTCTCTCGCAGGTGCTGCTCAATTTTCTATCGAATGCCGTAAAATTCACCGCCGAGCATCGGCGCATCGACCTGCGGGTGGCGCTGGAGAGGCGCGCCGTCGGCAACGCCACCCTGCGCTTTGCCGTCACCGACCAGGGCATCGGCATCAGCGAGGAGCAGCTTGGCCGCCTGTTTACCCCCTTCGTTCAGGCCGACGGCTCCATCACGCGCAAGTACGGCGGCACCGGCCTCGGGCTGGTGATCAGCAAGCGGCTCATCAACCTGATGGGCTCGGATATTGACGTGCGCACCGAACCCGGCACCGGCTCTACGTTTGCATTCTCCATCACCCTCCCGCTCGCGGAAGTCGACCCTGCCGCGCCGGTTGCGCAAGCCCCGGCGCAATCGCACGATCTCTTCCTCGGCAAGCGGGTTTTGATCGTAGACGATGTGGACATGAACCGCATGATCGCCATCGAGTTGCTCAGCGATACCGGTCTGCAATTCGACGAGGCGGCCAACGGAGAAATCGCCGTCAAGATGGCCACGCGGCAGCACTACGACGTGATCCTGATGGACATCCAGATGCCAGTGATGGACGGCTATGCCGCCACCCACGCCATCCGCGCCGTGCAGGCGCCATACTGCGATGTTCCGATCATCGCGATGAGCGCCAACGTGTTCAAAGAGGATGTGGAGCGCAGCCTGCGCGAAGGCATGAACGGCCACGTCGGCAAACCCATCGATACCGATAAGTTGGTGCTGACGCTCGATCAGCTCTTTCATCCCGCCGTCGCCGCGCCGCTCACCCCCGCCGCGACGAGCGCCACGCGTCACGCTGCGCGCCTCCAAACGCACGAGGTCGACAAGCGCTTTTTCGACTATCACCAAGCGCTGGCACGGCAAGGGCGGGATCAGCAGCTGTTGGCCGATCACTGCGAAACCTTTTTGCGCGCCGGCTGGAATAGCACCATCCGTGCCGCGCTGACCGAAAAGCGCTACGACACAGCGCGCACACAGTTGGCCGAGCTGGTACACGCCTGCGAAGGGCTGGCCCTGACGCAACTGCTCTCCTACGCCGAAAATGTCGCCGCCTGCTTGGCGCGCAACGAGTATCAGTTTGCCAAGATGTATTGCGCCGATATGGAGAAGTGTTATCAAGCCACCGCCGCGCTGCTTTCCGGCCTGTTGCAGCAGGCGGAGTAGTATAACGCGGCGCAATAAGCAAAAGACGCATCAAAAAAGACGCTCAAAATCTGAGCGCCTTTTTTTGATGCGGAAGGCGATTGGCTTACACCAACTCCAGAACGACCATCTCGGCGGCATCGCCACGGCGCGGGCCCTTCTTGAGGATGCGGGTGTAACCACCGGCGCAATTCTTTTCGGCGTTGCGCGCCTTGTACTTCGGGCCGATCTCGCGGAAGAGCTTCTCGACGCAGGGATGCTTGACATCCTTGGTGCGCTCGCGGAACTCCTTCTTGCTCTCATCGTCCTTCTTCTGCTCCTGCAGATCGTACAGATAGGCCATAATCAGACGGCGCGCGTGCAGCTTGGAGGGCGCGTCGTTGACGAACGTCTCGGTGACGGTCTGACCCTTCTCGTTGTTGAATTCCTTGGTGACCTCGATGGTGTTATCGCACTCGCGGATCGCCAAGGTAATCAGGCGCTCCGCGGCGGAGCGCACTTCCTTGGCGCGCGCCAACGTGGTCTCGATGCGGCCATACCAAATCAGGTGGGTCACCTGATTGCGCAGCAGCGCTTTGCGCTGGGACGCAGGCCTGCCCAGTTTGCGTTGAGCCATGAGAGACTCCCCCTTTTCAAAAACACTTCAGATAGCGGGAAACGCGCGTCTATTCGTCGCTATCGCGCAGGCCGAGGCCGAGCGCGGTGAGCTTGAACTCCACTTCTTCCAGCGACTTTTTGCCCAAGTTGCGCACCTTCATCATGTCCTCCTGGTTGCGTTGCACCAGCTCGGCCACGGTGTTGATGCCTGCGCGCTTGAGGCAATTGTAGGCGCGCACGGAAAGGTCGAGCTCCTCGATGGTCATCTCGAGAACCTTTTCCTTCTTGTCATCCTCGGGCTCATTGAAGTCAACGGGCATCACATGCTCGGTGAGGTTGACGAACAGCGTCAGATGACCGGAGAGGATTTTGGCCGCGACGCTCACCGCCTCATCGGGCAGGATGCTGCCGTTGGTCCACACCTCGAGGGTCAGCTTATCAAAGTCGGTAATCTGGCCTACGCGGGTATCCTCAACCGTATAGTTGACCTTGCGGATCGGCGTAAAGATGGAATCCACCGGGATAACGCCGATGGGCGCGTTGGCGGTCTTGTTGCGGTCGGCAGTCACATAGCCGCGTCCCTTGTCCAGCGTGACGTGCATAATCAGATGCGCGTCCTCGTTCAAGGTGGCGATGTGCAGATCACGATTGATGATCTCGACCTCTTCGTCGATCGCAAAGTCCGCGGCCGTAAGCACCGCCGGACCTTTTTTTTCTATGGTAATCAGCTTGGTAGTCTCACTGTACAGCTTGGCGGCAATCTCCTTGAGGTTGAGGATGATCTCGGTCACGTCCTCCTTGACGCCGGGAATCGCCGAGAACTCATGCTGAATCCCCTCAATTCGCACGCTGGAAACCGCCACGCCAGGCAGAGAGGAAAGCAGCACGCGGCGCAATGAGTTGCCCAGTGTGTGGCCAAAACCGCGCTCCAGAGGCTCGATGACGAACTTGCCATAGCTGTTGTTCTCGCCGATCTCGACCCGCTCGATTCTGGGCTTTTCGATTTCGATCATTCAACAAACCCTCCTCATATTCACCGGTCGTCGAGTCATTAACGGGAGTAAAGCTCGACGATGAGGTGCTCCTGAATGGAGAGATCGACATCCTCGCGCGCGGGCAGCGCAGCGACGGTGACGGTCAAATTCTCGGCGTCGAAAGTGAGCCACTTGGGAACGATGCGGCCGGAGCCCTCGCGCAGAGCCTTAAAGTGCTCCTGATCGCGGCTGCGTTCACGGATGGTAATCACTTGGCCGGCTTCCACAAGGAAGGAAGGAATGTCCACTTTATGTCCATCCACCAAGACGTGGCCATGGCGGACGATTTGACGAGCCTGCGGGCGCGAAGCGGCTAGGCCAGCGCGGTACACCACGTTGTCCAAACGGCGCTCCAGCAACTGCAAGAGGTTTTCACCGGTAATGCCCTTCATGTTGGTCGCGCGCTCGTAATAGCGGCGGAAGGGCGTCTCCAGCACGCCATAGGCGCGCTTAGCCTTCTGCTTCTCGCGAAGCTGCAGGCCGTACTCCGACATCTTCTTCTGGCGGGCCTGGCCGTGCTGGCCGGGCGGGGTGGGACGCGCGCCCACGGCGCACTTCCCGGAGAAGCAGCGCTCGCCCTTAAGGAAGAGCTTGGTTCCCTCGCGGCGGCACAGCCGGCAAACCGATCCTGTATATCTAGCCATTGCAGTACCTCCTCCTTACACTCTTCTACGCTTGGGCGGACGGCATCCGTTGTGCGGAATCGGCGTCACGTCCTTAATCATGTTGACTTCCAGACCGGCGGCCTGCAGCGAGCGGATCGCCGCTTCACGTCCGGATCCGGGGCCTTTGACGTACACCTCGACGGTGCGCAGGCCGTATTCCATCGCGGACTTGGCAGCGGTCTCGGCGGCGGTCTGCGCCGCGAAGGGCGTAGACTTCTTGCTGCCGCGGAAACCAAGTCCGCCAGCCGACGCCCACGAAAGCGCATTGCCCGCGGTGTCGGTGATGGTCACGATGGTGTTGTTAAACGAGGAACGGATATGGGCGGCGCCACGCTCGACGAGCTTGCGCTCGCGGCGCCGGCGAACCGTTCTCTTAAGCTTCTGTTTGGGTGCCATGGCTCAATCCTCCCTACTATTACTTAGCCTTCTTCTTGCCGCTGACGATCCGCTTGGGTCCCTTGCGGGTCCGTGCGTTCTGCTTGGTATTCTGTCCACGCACGGGCAGACCGCGGCGATGACGAACGCCACGATAGCAGCCGATTTCCACCATGCGCTTGATGTTGAGCGATACCTCGCGGCGCAGGTCACCCTCCACCTTGAGGTTGTGCTCGATGTACTCGCGCAGCTTATTGATTTCCTGCTCGCTCAGATCCTTGACGCGGGTGTCCGGGCTGATGCCGGTAGCCGCAAGGGTCTGCTGCGAGGTTTTCAGACCGATACCAAAGATGTAGGTCAGGCCAATTTCCACGCGCTTGTCGCGGGGCAGGTCCACGCCCGAAATACGTGCCATGTGTTAGAAGCACCTCCAGCTGTTGTTCACAATGGGGACATTTCCATCTTGTTTGATACTGTATGAAAAGTCGCATGGAACACAAGCGTAGCTTGCGCAGCCGCCCAAGCGATCCTTCCTGCTAATCCTAGCCCTGCTTCTGCTTATGCTTAGGATTTTCGCAAATAATCATCACGCGACCTTTGCGCTTGATAATCTTGCACTTTTCGCAAATCGGTTTCACCGAAGGTCTGACTTTCATTATGAATTCCTCCTGCCTAACAATATCGCGCTATGCCTTGCTGCGCCAGGTGATGCGGCCACGGGTTAAATCGTAGGGCGAGAGCTCCACGGTAACCTTGTCTCCCGGGTAAATGCGGATGAAGTGCATGCGCATCTTGCCGGAGATGTGTGCCAGAACACGGTGGCCGTTGGGTAAGTCCACCTGAAACACCGCGTTGGGCAGCACTTCCGCTACGACGCCTTCGACTTCGATATTATCACTCTTTGCCAAGCGTTACCCCTCCTTGGTCGGTGCATTCAGTCGTTTCATGCCCTGCATCTTCCAGCGCGGCGCGTACCTCGGCATTCAGAATTACACGATTGTTGGCTAGTTTTTCCTGAATGCTGGAAATACATACCGGTTTGGCGGCTAAATGCTTGAATTTTTTTCGTTTCGGCTTCTCGACGGTGCGCAGTCGGCCATCGGCGACCAGCGCGTGCTCCTCGCCATCCAGCCGCAGCACGATCATCGCGCGCCCGGCATCCCGCCCGGCCTTGGAATAAACCACGCGACCCGGCTCGATCATGATCGGAGGCTTCATCGCATTCCCTCCCCCGCCAACCCTTGCGCCAGCGTGATGCCGGGCAGGGTCAAGATCTCGGGAGCGGCGCCATCGGAGGTGATGGCAATGGTGTGCTCGTAATGCGCGCACAGGCTGCCATCGTCGGTCACGATCGTCCAACCATCTCGAAGCTGATGTACCGGCCAGTTTCCCGCCGCGATCATCGGCTCCACCGCCAGCGTCATGCCCGCGCGAAGCCGCACACCGCGATCCGGCAAACCGTAATTGGGCACCTCCGGATCCTCGTGCAGCTGGCGGCCGATGCCGTGTCCGCAGAGGGCGCGCACCGGTTTGTAGCCGCAGCTTTCGGCGTAGGCCTCGACCGCGTGGCCAATATCGCTGACGCGATTGCCCTCGCGGGCTTGGGCGATCCCCTCAAAGAAGCTGCGCTCGGTCGCCGCAATCAGCGCCCTCGCGGCCTCGGAAATCTTACCCACGCCGACGGTGAACGCACTATCGGCTTGCCACCCATCGAGGATCAGCCCGCCGTCTACGCTGAGGATCTGTCCCTCAGCGAGCGGCGTGTCGTTCGGGATCCCGTGCACCACCTGCTCGTCGATGGACATGCAGAGCGATGCTGGAAAACCGTTGTACCCAAGAAAGGAAGGAATCGCCCCGCGCTTGCGAATCCGTTGCTCGGCGATCTGGTCTAGCTGGCGTGTGGTGATGCCCGGTTCAATTTTGCCGCGAACCTCCAGCAACACCTCGCGCAGCAGAGCTCCGGCCTCGCGCATCTTTTGTAACTGCGCGGGATTTTTGATGCCGATCATTCCTTCACCCCGAGTTGGCTCAGGATCTCCGCGAAGCAGGCATCCGGCGATTGCGCGCCGTCAATGGTCTTGAGCAGGCCGCGCGCCGCGTAGTAATCGATCAGCGGCTTGGTTTGGCTGTGGTACACCGACAGGCGGCTGAGCACGGTTTCCGGCTTGTCGTCCTCGCGCTGGATCAGCTCGGCCTTGCAGTGCTCGCAGAGCGTGCTACCGTTCAGCGTGTGCACATGGTAGGTGCCGCCGCAGCTTTGGCAAACGCGCCGTCCGGAGAGCCGCTGCACCAGATGTTCATCGGCGATGTCGATGTTGACCACCGCCTCGATCTGCGCGATCTTGTCCAGCGCCTCGGCCTGGGGCACGGTGCGCGGGAAGCCGTCGAGGACGTATCCCTTCTGGCAATCCGGCTGCTTCAGGCGTTGATCGACGATGGCAATCACCACGTCATCCGGCACCAACTGCCCCGCGTCTATGAAGGACTTGGCCTTCAGACCCACGTCGGTTTTGTCGGCGATGGCCTTGCGCAGGATGTCTCCGGTAGAGATCTGCGGAATGCCAAGGCGCGAGCAAACGCGAATGGCCTGCGTGCCTTTCCCCGCGCCGGGGGGGCCTAGAAAAATCACTTTCATGCAAACCTCTCCTCTTAGAGGAAGCCCTTGTAGTGGCGCATGAGCATCTGGGATTCCAGCTGCCTCGTCGTCTCAATGGCTACGCTCACCGCGATCAGCAGCGAGGAGGCCGCGAACGGCGACTGCATGCCCGAAAGATTGGAGGCCAGCGTCGGGATGGTGGCCAGCAGCGCGAGGAATACCGCGCCGAACAGCGTCAAGCGCGAAGAGACGCGCGTGAGGTACTCGACGGTGGGCTTGCCTTGGCGAATGCCCGGAATGGTGCCGCCGTACTGCTGCATGTTCTTGCTGATATCGCCGGGGTTGAAGGAAATGCTAGTATAGAAGAAGGTAAATCCGAAAATCAGCAGCGCCAGCAGGACCTGGTACACGGCGCCTTTCTGGAAGGCGTTCCACCAAACAGCGATGCCGGAGCTCGGCCAGAACGCCAGGATGGTGCCCGGGAATTGCAGCATCGAGAAAGCGAAGATCAGCGGCAGAACGCCGGTGGAGTTCACCTTCATCGGGATGTGAGTGGACTGCCCGCCGTACATCTTGCGGCCCTGCATGCGCTTGGCATACTGCACCGGCACGCGGCGCTCGCCCATGTCCACGAAGGTCACGGCTACGATCATCGCCAAACCGCCGACGACCACCATCAACATGATAAGCCAGCTCGTCGTGCCGCCGACCACGCCGCTAACACCGGCGATCGACCAAGAGAACAAGCGGGAGACGATACCGGCGAAGATCAGCAGCGAGATGCCGTTGCCCACGCCGTTCTCGGTGATGCGCTCGCCGATCCACATCGCCAACGCGGTGCCAGCGGCCATCGAAAGACCGATCAGCAGGTAAGAGAACCACGTTCCCTCGGTAGAGGCGCGCATCGCGTAGATCATGCCGACAGCCTGAATGAAAGCCAAAATGACCGTCAGATAGCGGCTCCATTGCGCCAGCTTCTTGCGGCCTTCGTCGCCTTCCTTCTGCATGCGCTCCAGCGCCGGGATGGCAACGGTCAGCAGCTGCATGATGATGCTGGAGTTGATGTAGGGCGTAATGCCCATCGCCATGACCGTCATGTTGCTCAGCGCGCCGCCGTTCATTGTGTTCATGAAGTCGAGCAGGCCGAACTTGCCCACCGTCGCCTGAACCTTTGCCACGTCAATACCCGGCACCGGGATAACGCCCAAGAGCCGGAAAACCAACAGCATGAACAGCGTGTACAGGATCTTCTTGCGGATGTCGGTGATCCTCCAAGCATTGCGAAGGGTCTCCCACATGTCAGATCACCTCGGCCTTCCCACCGACCGCCTCGATTTTCTCTTTTGCGGAACCGGTGAACTTGCTTGCCTTCACCGTCAGCTTCTTGGTTACATCACCGGAACCCAGCACCTTGACGCCGTCCCTGACTTTCTTAATCAGGCCATTCTCTAGGAGCAGTTCCGGGGTTACCACCGTGCCGTCCTCAAAGATCTCAAGGCGCTCGACGTTGATGGTTTCGTACTCGGTTGCGAAGATATTGGTAAATCCGCGCTTGGGGATACGGCGCACCAATGGCATCTGGCCGCCCTCGAAGCCCGGACCTTTGCCGCCGCCGCTGCGGGCTTTGGCGCCTTTATGGCCCTTACCGGAGGTTTTGCCCAGGCCCGAACCGGTGCCGCGACCCAGTCTCTTGGGCGCGGTGGTGGAACCCACGGCGGGTTTCAGCTCGTGCAGTTTCATTTAGGAACCTCCTTAGTCAGCAATCTCTTCCACGCGCACCAGATGCTTCACCTTAAAGATCATGCCGCGAATCGACGGCGTGTCCTGATGAATCTTCTCGTGGTGCAGCTTCCGAAGGCCCAGCGCCTCCACCACTTTGATATGATTGGGGATGCTGGAGATCGGAGATTTGACAAGCGTTACTTTCAGTTTCATACTTGCTCCTCCTTAACCCAGCAGTTCTTCCACGGACTTGCCGCGAAGCTTGGCGACCAGTTCCGGCGAGCGCAGCTGCGCCAGCCCGGCGATGGTGGCCTTGACCATGTTGATCGGATTGTTGGTGCCGTAAGACTTTGTGCGGATATCCTTGATGCCGCACAGCTCAAGCACCGCGCGCGCGGGGCCGCCGGCGATAACGCCGGTACCTTCCGGGGCGGGCAGCAGGAGAACCTTGCCGGTACCGAAGTAGCCGGTGGCCTCATGCGGGATGGAGGTATTCTGGATCGGCACGCGGACGAGATGCTTCTTGGCATCCTCCACGGCCTTGCGGATCGCCTCGGGAATTTCGGTGGCCTTGCCCATACCGCAACCTACACGGCCGTTCTCATCGCCGACCACAACCAGCGCCGCGAAGCGGAAGTTGCGGCCGCCCTTAACGACCTTGGTAACGCGGTTGACAGCGACCAGCTTTTCTTTGAATTCGCTGACCTGTTCAAAGCGCTGCATGCGTTTGCTCCTCCTTCAAATCAGAAGTCCAGTCCGGCTTCACGGGCGCCGGCGGCGACTTCGGCCACGCGGCCGGTGTACACATAGCCACCGCGGTCGAACACCACCTGCTTGACGCCGGCTTGCATCGCGCGCTCGGCCACGACCTTGCCCACCAGCTTGGAGGCGCCCTTCTTGTCCAGCTCCGCGAGCTGGCCGCGAATGGCGGGATCCACAGTGGAGGCGGAAACTAAAGTGCAGCCACGGCTGTCGTCCACGATCTGGGCGTACATATGGTTCAGGCTGCGATAAACGCACAGGCGCGGCAGCTCGGGCGTGCCGCTGATCTTCTTGCGGACGCGCAGGTGACGTGCTTGGCGGAGCTGATTTCGATCGCTCTTAGAAAACATTTGCGCTCACTCCCTTTCTTATTTCTTACCGGCCTTGCCTTCCTTGCGGCGGATGACTTCATTTTCGTACTTGATGCCCTTGCCGAGGTACGGCTCGGGCTTGCGCACGGCACGGATATCGGCGGCGAGGTTGCCCACCACCTGCTTGTCGATGCCGCTGACCACGATCTTGGTCGGCGCAGGGGTTTCGAAGGTGATGTTCTGCGGCGCCTCAAACACCACGGGGTGCGAGTAACCGATGTTGATGGTCAGCGTCTTGCCCTGCGCCTGCGCGCGGTAGCCGGTGCCAACCAGCTCCAATGTCTTGGAGAAGCCTGAGGTAACGCCCTGCACGAGGTTGTTCACCAGCGCGCGGTACAGGCCGTGCATGGCCTTGTGGGGCTTGGAATCAGAGGGACGGCTCAGCGTGAGCACGCCGTCCTCCATCTTCAGGGAGATATCACGATTCACCTGCTGCGCCAAGGTGCCCTTGGGACCTTTGACGGTCACGGTATTGTCGGCGGAGACATCCACCGTGACGCCCGCAGGAATGGTGATCGGCATTTTTCCGATACGAGACATTCTTGCACCTCCTTATTGCGAGCGTCGATTACCAGACGTAGGCCAGCACTTCGCCGCCCACCTGGTTCTTCCGCGCTTCCTTGTCGGTCATGACACCTTTCGAGGTGGAAATCAGGGCAATGCCCAGACCGCCAAGCACCTTGGGGAGCTTTTCAGACGGGGCGTACACGCGCAGGCCGGGGCGGCTGATGCGCTTGAGGCCCACGATGACGGCCTGCTTGTTTTCCACATACTTCAGTACGATTTTGATGTTGCCAGCCATGCCGTCGGCGATGAAGTCCACGCTCTTGACGTAGCCTTCCTCCAACAGGATCTTGGCAATGGCCTTCTTCATATTGGAAGCGGGAACCATCACGGTATCATGTTTGGCAACCTGCGCATTGCGGATGCGTGTGAGCATATCGGCAATGGGATCAGTAACGAGCATTTTAGTACCTCCTTCCGTGTTGTCACCGCTTACCAACTGGCCTTGCGGACGCCGGGGATTTGGCCAGCATACGCCAGCTCTCGGAAACAAATGCGGCAGATGCCATACTTGCGCAGCACCGAGTGCGGGCGGCCGCACAGGCGGCAGCGGGTGTAAGCACGGGTGGAGAACTTGGCCGGCCGCTGCTGCTTGAGAATCATGCTAGTTTTCGCCATGGCTTGCTTCTTCCTCCTTCATCACTGCGCGAACGGCATGCCCAGCAGGCGTAGCAGTTCCCTGGCCTCTTCGTCGGTCTTGGCCGAGGTCACGAAGATCATCTCCATGCCGCGGATCTTATCGACCTTGTCATACTCGATTTCCGGAAAGAGCAGCTGCTCGCGGATGCCCAGGGCGTAGTTGCCGCGGCCGTCGAAGGCCTTGGTGGGTACGCCGTGGAAGTCGCGCACGCGCGGGAGCGCGATGTTGAGCAGCTTGTCGGCGAACTGGTACATGCGCTCGCCACGCAGGGTGACCTTGGCGCCGACGTTCATGCCTTGGCGAAGCTTGAAGTTCGCAACCGACTTCTTGGCCTTGGTGATAATCGGCTTCTGGCCCGCGATAGCGGTCAGATCGGCGACGGCGGCGTCCAGCGCCTTGGCATTGTCCTTGCAATCGCCCAAGCCCATGTTGATGACGATCTTGTGCAGCTTGGGGATTTCGTTGACGTTCTTGTAACCGAACTTCTGTTGCAGCGCGGGCGCCACATCAGCGGAATACTTGTCTCTGAGTCGTGCTTGCATCGAACCCATCCTCCCTTAGTTTTCGAAGGTCGCGCCGCACTTTTTGCACACGCGCACCTTCGCGCCGTCGTCGAGGATTTTATGTGCATTGCGGGTAGCCTTGCCGCAGCTTCCGCACACCAGCATGACCTTCGAGGCCGCGATGGCGGATTCCCTGTGGATGATGCCGCCGGGGGCGCCGGCACTGCGCGGTTTCTGGTGCTTGGTGACCATGGCGACACCCGCCACGACGACCCGGCCGGTCTTGGGGGAGGCCGAGAGCACCTTGCCCTTTTTGCCCTTGTCCTTGCCGGAGATGACAACGACGACATCATCGGTACGGACGTGCAGTTTCTTGACGGGATTGTGAGAAGTCAATCGGTCCACCTCCTTACAGTACTTCGGGCGCCAGCGAGACGATCTTCATGAAGTCCTTCTCGCGCAGCTCGCGGGCAACCGGTCCAAAGATACGGGTGCCGCGGGGCTGTTTTGCATCGTTGATAACCACGGCGGCGTTATCATCGAAGCGGATATAGGAGCCATCGGGGCGACGGCGTTCCTTGTGGGTGCGCACGATGACGGCCTTGATGACATCGCCCTTCTTTACAACGCCGCCGGGCGTTGCGCTCTTGACAGAAGCCACGATGATATCGCCGATGGATCCGGACTGGCGGAAAGAACCGCCCAGCACGCGGATGCACATGATTTCCTTCGCGCCGGTATTGTCGGCAACCTTAAGACGCGTTTGCGGCTGAATCACAGCTATTTTCCTCCTTTACGACTAGGTTGGCGTTTACTTCGCCTTTTCGATGATCTCGACCAGGCGCCAACGTTTGTCGCGGCTGAGAGGACGGGTCTCCATCACGCGCACGGTGTCGCCGATGCCGCACGCGTTCTCCTCATCATGCGCCTTAAACTTGGTGGTCCGGTTCATGATCTTGCCATAGAGCGGGTGACGCACGCGGGTTTTGATGGCGATGATGATGGTTTTATCCATCTTATCGCTGACCACCACGCCCACGCGGGTTTTACGCATACCGCGAGCCTCGGGGGCCGCATTGACATTGATTTCAGACATTGAAGCGTTTGCTCCCTTCATCTTGGTTCACGTCGGGCTTAAGCTTGCTGCTTAAGCTCGAGCTGGCGGAGGATGGTCTTTGCCCTGGCGATATCACGCTTAACGCCCTGAATCGTCATGGTGTTCTGCAATTGACCGGTGGCAAGCTGGAAACGGAGGGTAAAGAGCTCAGCCTTTAGTTCCTTCACCTTTTCCTGCAGCTGGGGCATGCTCATGTCGCTGAACTGGTTCGCCTTCATTTATCCTCACCACCCGCTTCAGTGTTGTTCCCAAGCTCGCGCATGAGGAACTTGGTCTTGAGCGGCAGCTTATGCTGCGCAAGGCGGAGCGCCTCGCGCGCGGTCTCCTCGGGCACGCCCTTGATCTCAAAGAGCACGCGACCGGGCTTGACCACCGCCACCCAGTACTCGGGGGAACCCTTGCCGGAGCCCATGCGGGTCTCGGCGGGCTTTTCCGTCACCGGCTTATCCGGGAAAATCTTGATCCAAACCTGGCCGCCACGCTTGGTATAGCGCGTGAGCGCGATACGGGCGGCTTCGATCTGCTGGGAGGTCACCCACGCGGGCTCGGTAGCCACTAGGCCGTAATCGCCGTAGGCTAGGAAGTTGCCGCGTTGCGCCTTGCCCTTCATGCGGCCACGGAACACGCGGCGGCGTTTGACTCTCTTGGGCATCAACATTGCTTACTTGCCTCCTTCGGTTTTCGCGGCCGGGGACGCGCCCTTCGCCTTGGGCAGGACTTGACCCTTGTAGATCCAGACCTTCACGCCCAGGCGGCCGTACGTGGTCTTGGCCTCGGCAAAGCCGTAGTCGATGTGCGCGCGCAGCGTCTGCAGCGGGATCGAACCCTCGTGGTAGCCTTCGGTGCGGGCGATATCCGCGCCGCCCAAACGGCCAGCCACCATGGTCTTGATGCCCTTGGCGCCGCCCTTCAGAGCGCGCCCGAGCGACTGCTTCATCGCGCGGCGGAAGGAGATGCGCTTCTCGAGCTGCTGGGCGATGTTCTCGGCCACCAGCTGCGCGTCGACTTCCGGGTTCTTGATCTCCATGATGTTGAGCGAAACCGCCTTGCCGGTGAAGCCCTCGATTTCCTTCTTGAGGGTTTCGATGCCCGCGCCGCCGCGGCCGATCACTACGCCGGGCTTGGCGGTGAAGATGTTCACCGTGATCTTGCCCACGCTGCGCTCGATATCGATCTTGGAGATGCCAGCGGCGTTGAGCTTTTCCTTGAGGAGCTCACGCAGCTTGTAGTCATCTTCCAGATAATTGGCAAAATCCTTCTTGTTGGCGTACCAACGGGTGCTCCAATCCATGATCACGCCAACGCGCGCGCCATGGGGATGTACTTTTTGACCCATGAGTTTTCCTCCTCCGCCTTACTTCTGGTCGAGCACGATCGTGATGTGGCTGGTGCGCTTGAGGATCGGCGAGGCGCTTCCGCGGGAGCGGGCGACAAAGCGCTTGAGCGTCGGGCCGGGATTGGCATACACTTCAGCGACGTACAGATCGTTGCGGTCCATGCTGAGGTTGTTCTCAGCGTTAGCGATGGCGGAATTCAGCAGCTTCGATACCACGGGGGAAGCGGCCTTGGGGGTATACATCAGCGTCGCCAGCGCGTCATTCACCTGCTTGCCCCGGATCAGGTCGATCACGATGCGGGCCTTGCGAGGAGAGATGCGGATGTGGCGCGCGATGGCGCGGGGCCGCTTATCGCGATTGGCTTTGCGCTCCGCGCTTTTTTCACGAATTCGAGTTGCCATGCGTTTTCACTCCTCCTGTCACTTTCTTCCGGACGCTTTCTCGCCGGCGTGACCCCGGAAGGTCCGCGTGGGGGCGAATTCGCCGAGCTTGTGTCCAACCATTTCTTCGACTACGTAGACCGGCACATGCTTGCGGCCGTCGTGCACCGCGATGGTGTGGCCGACCATGTCCGGAAAAATCGTCGAGGCGCGGGACCAGGTCTTGAGCACCGTCTTCTTCCCGGCGTTGTTCATCTCGACGATCTTGGCCAAGAGCCGCTCATTTACAAAGGGGCCCTTTTTAACAGATCTACTCATTGGGGGGTTGCCTCCTTTATCCAGCGGTTACTTGGCGCCGCGGCGCTTGACGATGAGCTTGTTGGAGTACTTCTTATGCTTGCGGGTCTTAAGACCCAGCGCCGGTTTGCCCCACGGGGTAACAGGCGCGGGCATGCCGACCGGGCTCTTGCCTTCGCCGCCGCCGTGCGGGTGATCGCAAGGATTCATGACGACGCCGCGAACCGTGGGGCGGATGCCCATGTGGCGGACGCGACCGGCCTTGCCCAAGCGCACGTTCTCGTGATCGTGGTTGCCGACGGTGCCGATGGTGGCGCGCGCGTTCATCGGGATCTTGCGCACTTCGCCGGAGGGCAGACGCACCTGCGCGTACTCGCCTTCCTTGGCCATCAGCTGCGCGGCGTTGCCCGCCGAGCGAACCAGCTGGCCGCCGCGACCGGGCTTGATCTCTACGTTGTGGATCAAGGTGCCGAGCGGGATGTGGCGGATCTCCATCGCGTTGCCGGGCATGATGTCCGCGCCCTCGCCGGAGACGATCTTGTGCCCGGGCTTGAGGCCCTCGGGCGCCAAGATGTAGCGCTTCTCGCCATCGGCGTAGTGCAGCAGGGCGATGAACGCCGAGCGGTTCGGATCGTACTCGATGGCGGCAACCTTGGCGGGAATCCCGTCCTTGTTGCGCTTGAAGTCGATGATGCGATACTTGCGCTTGTTGCCGCCGCCCTGGTGGCGAACGGTGATGTGGCCGTGCGTGTTGCGGCCGGAGTTTTTCTTCAGGTATTCCACGAGCGAACGCTCGGGCTCCTTCTTGGTGACCTCTTCGAACGTCAGCACCGACATGAAGCGGCGAGCCGGAGAGGTCGGCTTATACAATCTGGTAGCCATTTTGCTTTCCCCTCCTCTTTACTGCGCCATGCCCTCGAAGAACTCGATGTCCTTGGAGTCTTTCTTCAGCGTGACATAAGCCTTTTTGATTTCAGGCGTGCGGCCGCTGGTGCGACCCTGCCGCTTGATCTTGCCCATGGTGCGCAAGGTGTTGACCTTTTCGACCTTGACGCCGAACACCTTCTCGATGGCCTGCTTGACCTCGATCTTGTTCGCGCGGATGTCTACTTCGAACACGTAGCGCTTGTCCGCAAATCCGTCGTAAGCCTTTTCGGTGAGCACCGGGCGCCGGATAATATCGTGAGGATCCTTCATTACGCGTACACCTCCTCGACGAGCTTCACAGCATCCTGCGTGATGATGAACTTATCGTGCCCCAGAATGTCGAGCACGTTGATGGTGTTGACATAGGCGGTCTTGAGGCCGGGGATGTTGGCGCTGGCGCGGAGCACGGCTTCGTCGCGCTCGGGAAGCACCAGCAGCGCCTTCTTTTCGACGGCCAGCTTCGCGAGCACCTGCACCATCAGCTTGGTCTTGGGCTCCTTGAGGGCGATTTTGTCCAGCACGATCATGTCGCCGTCCTGCACCTTGCTGGTCAGCGCGCCCTTGAGGGCGAGGCGCTTAACCTTGCGCGGAACGCTGATGACATAGTCGCGGGGCTTGGGCGCGAACACCACGCCGCCGTGGGTGAACTGGGGCGCGCGGTTGGAGTGGTGGCGGGCGTTGCCGGTGCCCTTTTGGCGGTAGATTTTGCGACCGCCGCCGCGAACCTCGCCGCGGGTCTTGGCGGACTGGGTGCCCTGACGCTTTGCGGCCAGCTGGCTGCGAACGACCAGGTGCAGGGCGGCCTCGTTGATGGTAGCGCCGAAGATCTCTTCGGACAGCTGCATCTCGCCGACGGACGCGCCTTCCTGATTTTTGATAGCAATGGTAGGCATGTCGTTTTCCTCCTTCTCCTGGTCTTAAGCCTTGATGGCGTTGCGTACCGTGAGGTAGCCGCCATTCGGGCCAGGCACCGCGCCCCTCACCAGGAGCAGGTTGCGCTCGGCGTCCACGCGAACCACGGTCAGGTTCTGGATGGTCACCTTCTCAACGCCGTAATGGCCGGGCATGTGCTTGTTCTTGAACACGCGGGACGGGGTGGAGTTGGCGCCCATAGAGCCCAGACCGCGATGGTACTTGGAGCCGTGCTTCATCGGGCCGGTATGCTGGTTCCAGCGGTAGATGGCGCCGGTAAAGCCGTGGCCCTTGCTGGTGCCGGTGATGTCGACCAGCTCACCCTCGGCGAACACGTCGGCCTTGATGACGGCGCCCACATCGTACGCGCTGCAATCCTCGAGGCGGAACTCGCGCAGGCGGCGCGTCGGGGCGACGCCAGCCTTCTTGAAGTGACCCTTGAGCGGCTTGGTAACAAGCTTCTCCACGCGGTACTCGGGGTAGGCGTTAAAGCCCACCTGAATGGCTTCGTAGCCATCCTTTTCAACGGTTTTCTTCTGAACGACGGTATTGGGGCCGGCTTCGATCACCGTGACCGGAAGCAGGCGGCCGTCCGGCGTAAAGACCTGCGTCATGCCGATCTTCTTGCCAATGATAGCTTTCTTCATATTGCACACCTCCGTCACAGTTTGATTTCGATTTCAACGCCCGCGGGCAGATCCAGCTTCATCATAGCGTCCACGGTGCGCGGCGTGGGGTTGTGGATGTCGATGAGGCGCTTATGGGTGCGCTGCTCGAACTGCTCACGGGAGTCCTTGTACTTGTGCGGCGCGCGCAGGATGGTGATGATTTCCTTCTCGGTCGGCAGCGGGATGGGACCCGACACCTTCGCGCCGGTGCGCTTGGCGGTTTCGACAATACGCTCAGCCGACTGATCGATGAGGTTGTGCTCGTACGCCTTGAGCTTGATCCGGATTTTCTGTTCAGCCATGATGCATCCTCCTTGTAGTGCGCAAGTACACCCAGCCGTGTGTGCCCCTGTGGGATTTACACGACGGCGCTTGCGCCCGTCGCCCGATTTTCGGACTGGTCCACCGCAGTTCCCCACCGACCGTCGATGGCAATCTGCGGCTTCATCCCTTTCGCTGCGGACAGGCACAAATATCCCGTCCATTTGCAGACAGCTTTGTTATTGTACTACCTCAATCTGCGAATTGCAAGCACTTTTTTCGATTTTTTCGCAGAAAAAACAATGGTATTTCCAGCGCTTGCGCGATGTGCGGATGCCCCATGCGCCGGGTGTGTCCTTGTCCAGAAAAAAGTGCCGTCCGCCGCGAGGCAGACGGACACAATTGGCGGTATAATCGAATATTCATTGCGCGAGATGTTGTGGTTCCTCGCTCCGCCAGCCGAGCGCCGACAGCGGCAAACGCATTTCATTCGCGCCCTGTTCTTCGTCATAAAAACCGATGCAGACATGGTCGGCATACCGGGCGATCGAAAGATACTCCACTTTTTCCGGCGGCACATAGTCCGGCACTTCTTCGGACTCTGCCTCCGCTATCCACCAGCTCGCCTCCGGCGAATCCTTCCACGCGTCAAAGAGCGTTTGCGCATCCGCCGTTTCACCGGTGTGCAGGTTGAGCAGCGTGTCGCTCAATGTACAAATTGAATATTCACCCCAGTCGCCGCCCTCTACCATGACATCGAACGACACGCTGGCATACGCGCCGTTGAGACGCAGGCTGCACTCGACCCAATACGCCTGATCGGGCTTCCATTTTTCCTGCTCGCCCATGTGCCGCCGCGCGACCTCCGCCAGCTTTTCGTTGATCTTGGCCTCTGCCTCCGGCACGCGCCCGTCATCGACGCGAAGGATGGGAATCGGGAACAGGATGCCGTCGGGCAGCGGCTCCTGCGCATAGCGCGCGGCGGCGGTGCACCGGCCCCATGGGCTGATCCAGTGCGACAGCGGCACAAGGACGCCCGTCGGCCAGTAGTTTACATTCGGCCATTCAATCCAGAACGGATTTTCTCCGTCAAATAGAATCTCAAGATAAGTTCCGTCCAAGTATCGCGTTCGCACCGCGAAGTATGGATAATCGTTGGGCAAGCCGGTGAAGGGTGCCCGCGTGCCCCATTCTTCGGTCGGCGATATCATTCCTAAGTCATTATGGGCACTCGTATCCGCGGGCATATGCGCGATGTAGGTATTGATGTAGTCGGTGTAGTTGAAGCCAGCGTAGAACAGATCGGAAAGCTTAAGCCAGCGTTTCCGCTGCAAATCCAGCACGGCACTGCGAAGCTGAAAGGTGTTTTCCTCTTCATCACACGTGCGGAGCGATAGATTTTGCAACGCGTCATTTTCCGGCCAGAGCACCCAATCGTCCAATGCTGGTTTCGCGATGCCCAACGCCCGCGCAGCCTGTCCGTTCCACTCGTTCATCATCGCAATCAGTGCCGGATCATCCAACTTCTTCAGCGCGTCGCTCCACACACGCCGCTCCGTCCCGCCCGTGCCGCAGGAAACATGCGTGCGCTCCCAGTCGTCCAAATCCCACGTGAAGCAGGCCGTCTCGGCGCGAGCCGGGAGGCCGCCAAGCAGGAGCAGCGCGGCGCATAGCGCGCAGAAAGCGTTACGCCGCATCGTCAACCTCCATCCCCTCCAGCAACCGCAACGGAATCCGCATCTCGATCGTCGCGCCCGCATCCCGAAGCACCACCACCATATATGCACCCACCCGAGCAGTCGGATACACGTCAATGATTTCTGCCCACGCGGATGGACGATACGCATGCAGCCGCATATCCACTCCATTCCATCCCTGTGACAGCTTGAAATATTCCGCCTCCGGCACATCGCGGAAACGCTCCACCAGCGTAGATGGCTCTATCACCTCGGCGGTGTGCAGATTGAATACAACGACGTCCAGTGTCCTTTCGACGCGTTCAAACTCAGTCTCGTCGCTCATCAAATCCAGACTCACGCTACCCCACCCATCCGCATAAGAGACCGCAGGCTGCACGCCCCTAGCTTCCTCTCGCGCCGCTTGCCCGATATCGCGCGCTACACGCTCGGATCGCCCCACCAACATGTCATTAATAGCCCGCTCTGCCTCCGGTACGCAGCCACCGTCGATTCCCAAGAACGGCGTCCTAAAGAACAGGCCATTTCCCAACTGCACTTCCTGATAGTGCACGTCCACCCTGCAGCCGCCCCATGGGCTGACCCAATGCGTGAGCGGCACAAAAATCGCATGCTCCCTATCATCCTCGTCATACGGATACCAAAAGGGATTATGCGCTTCTATCTCGATGCGCAATCGATTCCCAAGCAACGAAAAATGCGGATAGTCCCAAGGCAATCCGGCAAAAGAATGTTTTTCCGCCGAAGGCCACAGGGTTTCCGTGCGGGGATCCATCCGCGTGCGGTATGGTCTATCGCTGATGTACTGATTGATGTAGTCGATGTAATTCACATCATCATAAAACAGATCGGAAAGCTTGAGCTGTTGCTGGCGCTCCAAGTCAAACACCGCGGTGCGAATGCAACCGAATTCCCTTTCTCGGCTCGCCTCTTCTTCGCTCCCCGTTTCTCTTGTATCCTCCTCGGCGGAACCCGCAAGTTGAAGCTGAAAGAGCGCATCGTTTACGAACCTGCCGCTGAAAGCAATATCCTCGGCCACCGAGTCCTCCGATGCGTCGTTGCCCAACTCCAGCGCAACCTTCCTTGCCCAATCGCTCACCAGTTCAATCATTTTCGCATCCGTCAAAGGCGGCGTATCTTCCCAATAATCGTATGCGAGACCCACCTCGCGCCGCTCTGTCCCGCCCGTGCCGCTGGACACATGCGTGCGCTCCCAGTCGTCCAAATCCCACGTGAAGCAGTTCGTTTCTGCGCGCGCCGGGAGGCTGTCGAGCAGGAGCAGCGCGATCAAACCAAAGCATAGTACGCCCTTGCGCATGCGCGTCACCTCCCTCTACTTGCTTTCCTCCATCGCTACGTACCCGGCCTGCACCGCCACCCGCTGCCCTTCCTCGGAAAGCAGCCAGCGGATCAGCGCGCGCTCCGGCGCGTCCTCCGGCGTGTCCTTGCGCAGCACGGCGTAATAGTGGGTACCCAGCGGGTATTCCCCGGAGGCGATGGTCTCGGCGCTGGGCTGTACGCCATCGACGGCCAGCACGCGCAGCGTCGCGCTGGTGTACATACGAGTCACGTAATAATACATCGAATACCCCAGCGCGTTCTTGGCGTTATCGTAGCTGGAGATTTGGTCGATCAGGCGCCCCATGCTGTCGGTGAGCAGGTCCTTCAGCGGCGGCTTGGGCGGGGTATCCTTCATCAGTGTCTGCAGGAACACCGATTGGCTGCCGGAACGCGTGTCCCGCTGATAGGGCATGATGAGCGCGTCCTCGCCGCCCACTTCCTTCCAGTTGGTGATCTTGCCGGTGTAGATATCGCGCAGCTGCGCTTGGGTGAGCGAGCTCACCGGGTTCTCGGTATTATTGAGCAGTACCAGCGCCTCGCGCACCACCGGGATCACCTCCAGCTCCACGCCTGCCTCTTGGGCGATAGCCAGATCCTCAGGCGCGGGCGTGGTCACGAAGATAACCGACGCTACTCGACTACAGAGGTTTTCGTAGGCATCGGGTGTGGTGTTGTGCTGCCCGCCGATGCCGGGGCGGCCGAAGTACTGCCCAATGGCCTCGGTCAGCGGCTCGGTGGCGGTGGAACCGTCGATGCCGACCCACAGCGCTTCTTTCGCCCATTCGTTCGCCGCCAGCCCTGCCATTGGCATGCTTAGGAACAGCGCAACCGCCAAAGTACCTGCCAGCCACTTGATCTTCCGCATAGCTCATCCTCCGCATCTTGTTGTTTACCAGCCCAGCGCCGCCAGCGTCAGCACCAGGGTGACTTCCTCACCATCCGCCTGTTCAAATTCGATGTATACCGAAGGCTCCCCTTCGTATCGCATCATCGAAGTGTAATCGCCAATTTTGATTCGCTCCGGCGGACGGTATTCTTCCAGCAGTTGCCGCTCATCGTCGAGGAATCCAACCTCGATAAAATCGGTAGAATACCGCACTTCGGGCGCATCCTTGTACCGGGCGTATAAGCCACCGGGGTGGTGGAGTGTTCCACAGCCTCCCAACTGCCGATCTTCTCGCGCACCGCCTTCATCATCGGGACGGTGGCGGTGGAGCCGTCTACCCGCGTCTGTAAAAATTCACCTGTCTGTTCCCCTTCGTCATCCCACAGCTTTACGATCTCCTGCTCCTCATCCTCCAGCGCATACGCCGCAGGAATCGTCACGCCCACCAGCAGCGCGGCGATCAGCGCCAGCCAACATTGCTTTCGCATCTCATGCCTCAACATTTTTTCTTTATAGATAAGACTGGCTTGCCCCCGATTTTCTTCCATAATACAACAATAATCCTACAATCATACAACAAAAAAGGCTCCGGCAACAGCCGGAACCTCTTTGAAAGACGTTATCGCTTACTTCTTGGGATCCTCGAGCACCTTGGTGACGACGCCGGAGCCGACCGTGCGGCCGCCCTCGCGGATGGCGAAGCGCAGCTTCTCCTCGATGGCGATCGGGGTAATCAGCGTGCATTCCATCTGCACGTTGTCGCCCGG
>JAVBMD010000014.1:0-74844 GCA_031552825.1 Eubacteriales bacterium | reverse complement strand
AGGGAGGGGGACCACCCTCAGGCTGTGGAGGGATTCCGCTCCCGCTTCGGCAGCGGGATTCCGCCCCGACTCGGCGGCAGGAATCCGTCCTTAGGTGATTCCGCCCCGCAAATACATTTCGTTATTATATTACAAAGGATGTGCGCAGGATGAAAACATTGGATCAGATCATTGCCGAGCGAGTGACCGACTTTCAAGCAGGGCGTACCCAGTGCGCCGAGACGGTGCTGTGCGTCATGGCCGAGTATTACGGCTGGGAAAACCCGCTGATCCCCCGGATCGCCTCGGCGTTCGGCGGCGGCATGGCGGCCACGCAGGGCGCTTGCGGCGCGTTTACCGGCGGTTCGATGGTCATCGGCGCGCTGATGGGGCGCGAGGTCGGCGGCGACCGCGACCCGGCGGTGGCGGCGTGCAAGGAGCTGCACCGCTTCATCACCACCGCCTATGGCGCGGTGGACTGCAAGGGCATCGTGGGCGAGGTCGACTTCGCCGACCCGGCGCAGCGCGCCGCCTTCCGCGCCGAGGACGGCAAGCACGCCGGGGTTTGCGAGCCGCTGGTGGCGGCGGTGTGCCGACACCTTGCGGCGCGATATCCGCGGCCGGAGGGGGCGTGAGCGGCGTGGATCGTCCTAAGTTTGTGCCGGAGATCCGCGGCGTGCTGCGCGATCATACCATCGAGGTGCCTCAGGTGATTTCTACGGCCTCGGGCATCCGCATCTTCGGCAAGCGCATCAAATCGCTGGTATTCTCCACCGACGTGGCCATCATCAAGAACGTCAACGCCGACGCGGTGATCGCCGTCTATCCCTTCACGCCGCAGCCCGCCATCACCCACGCCATCATGGCGGTGTCGGAGATGCCGGTTTTTTGCGGCGTGGGCGGCGGCATCACCACGGGCAGCCGCGTGGTGGAGCTGGCGCGCGACGCCGAGTTTCAGGGCGCGATGGGCGTGGTGGTCAACGCGCCGACGTCCAATGCCGTCATCGGGCGACTGCGTGAGGAGATCGACATCCCGGTGGTGGTGACGGTGGTTTCCGAGGGGACGAACTTTGCCGAGCGCATCGCGGCCGGGGCGTCGATCTTCAACGTCAGCGGTGCGGCGAAAACCGCCGCCATCGTGCGCGCGCTGCGCCAGCGCTTTCCTGAGGCGCCGATCATCGCCACCGGCGGCCCCACCGACGCGAGCATTTTGGAGACCATTCAGGCCGGCGCAAATGCCATTACTTGGACGCCGCCCAGCAGCGGCGAGTTGTTTAAACAGTTGATGATTAAGTATCGCGCGCAGGAGGAATGACATCAATGATACGAAAGAGGAGATTGGCAATGAAGAGATCGGCAATGAAGAGATCGATGTGGTTGCGTGGAATCGTTGTGCTGATGATCGTGTGGCTGTGCTCGGCGAGCGCGGCATGGGCAAGCGCCGCAGACGCCGAGGTTTACACCGGCGAGGAGGTTTCCGCCGCGCTGTGGCCCGAGGCCGAGGCGGCGTATAAGCGCCTTGTCGGTTTTTGTACGGCGCGCGGCGACGAAACCGCCGACAAGCGCATGCAGCCCCGCGTGGGCGACGAGCCCGGCTCGGTGCCTTATTATTGCCCCATCGAGGGCGTGTGGGTGAGCATGATGAAGAGCGGCACGGAGCCGATGTTCTTTGTGAATATCGTGGATCGTGAGCGCATCGATGCGGCGCGACAGCGTGCGCTGTTTGCCGATTTGGCGCGCGCGATAGACGAAGCGGTGACCGAAGCCGAGGCGGCGCAGATCGCAGATGCGCTGCTGGACAATTTGCAGCCCATCATGCCCGGCTATACAGGCGCCAGCGTCAACAAAAACGCGTGGCATTATCAGTACATGGAGCCCGGCGAGGATAGCGACGACGCGCCGATGCTGACGATATTCCCGATCGAGCTGCGCGCACAGCAGCCGGGTGCGACGATGCCGCCCGACGGCGAGCCGATGACGCCGCAGGCCTATATGCTTGACGAGGAGACCGGCAAGGTCGGCATCATCGAGGCGGTTTCGATTGAAGAGAGCGAGCGAGAGGCTGCGGCGCTCTACAGCGCGTTTCGTGCCCGGTGCGAGGAGCGGGGCATTGCGCTGTTGCCTGAGGGCGAGGTGGAACCAGACGATAGCGATCCCTATATCACGCTGCTCAACCGCATCTGCTTGGATGTTGCCGAATGGAGCACGATTTATGACAAGGACGGAGAATTCATTGGCTATTCGTTATGTATACACAAGGAAACGAAGGCCTTTGAGTGGGTCGATGATCTGATGGAAATCAACGTGAGCATACTGTGCGATATTTCCGAGGAGGAGGCCGGGGCGCGGATTCGTGAGATCATCGGAGGTATGGGCGACATCGACGAGGGCACACGGCAAAACGCGGGCTTGGTCGGCGATCTGGCGCTGGTCATCGCCGAGGATGGCATTCGCCGCGTGATGATGGTGTGCGATTCCGCGCTGTTTTCCGAATAGGCGGTGCAGGGCGATCGGCTATTTGCCGTGCCTGCCAAACAATAGGAAAACAGAAAGTAACCGCCGCTTTGCTGAAAAATACCTTTCCTTTTTTGTCGCTTTCAGGTATAATCGATGTTAGTGCATGCAGCGGGGGAACGCATACCCGTGCATTTTTTCACGTTCGAGGTGGAAGGCTTTGCCGCACCTCGGATGACAAGAATAGGAGGGTGGCACATGAAGGACTATCAAGCTGAGAACATCCGCAACATTGCAGTGATCGGCCATGGCAGCGAGGGAAAGACGACATTGATCGAATCGATGTTGTTCGCCACCGGCGCCATTGATCGCCAGGGCCGAGTAGAGGATGGCGCCACGGTATCCGACTTTGACCCCGAAGAGGTCAAGCGTCATATTTCCATCAGCGCGTCGGTCGTGCCGGTGGAGTTTGCCAAGCGGAAAATCAACTTTGTGGACGTGCCTGGCTACTTCGACTTCGTCGGCGAGGTGATGGGGCCGATGCGCGCCGTCGAAGGCGCGCTGATCGTGGTGGGCGCGCCCTCCGGCGTGGTGGTCGGCACCGAAAAGGCGTGGGCGCAGGCCGAGAAAAACAAGCTTGCCAAGTGCATCGCCATCAACCAGATGGATCGCGAGCACGTGGATTTCGACAAGGTGCTCGCCGCGCTGCGTGACAAGTTCGGCAGCAGCGTCATCCCGCTGATTCTGCCCATCGGCCAAGGCCCGGCGTTCAAGGGCGTGGTGGACATCATCGCGATGAAGGCCTTTGAAGGCGCGGGCAAAAGCATGAAGGAGATCCCCATCCCCGCCGATATGCAGGCGGCGGTGGACGCGGCGCGCGAAATCGTCAAGGAATCCGCCGCCGGTACGTCCGAGGAACTGATGGAGAAATTCTTCGAGGTGGGCGAGCTGACCGACGAGGAGCTGCTCACCGGCCTTTCCGCCGGCGTGCTGGACGGTTCGCTGGTGCCGGTCGCCCCGGTTTCTTCCATTAGCGGCATCGGCGTTTCGCCGCTGCTGTTCGTACTTTCGCACTATATGCCCTCCCCGGCAGGCAAGGTATCGGCGGGCGTCGATCCCAAGGGCGGCGCTGAGGCGACCCGCACCTGCGAATCCGGCGCGCCGTTCTCCGCGCAGGTGTTCAAGACGCTGGCCGACCCCTTCGTCGGCAAGCTTTCGATTATCAAGGTGCTTTCCGGCACGCTGGCCAGCGGCACGCAGATCTACAACGCCAACCAGGATAAGCCGGAGAAGGCCAGCAACGTTTCCATCATGCGCGGCAAGAAGCAGACCGCCGTGGAAAACCTCTACGCGGGCGACATCGGCGCGCTGGCCAAGTTGCAATACACCGCCACCGGCGATACGCTGTGCGACGCCGCCAAGGCGATCCGCTACCCGGCCATCGCGTTCCCGCAGCCGTGCATCGCCATGGCGGTCTCGGCCAAGAAGGCCGGTGAGGAAGACAAGGTGTTCGGCGGTCTGGCGCGCCTGCAGGAGGAGGATCCCTCCTTCACGCTGGAAAAGAACGTCGAAACCACCGAGACGCTGCTCAACGGCCAAGGTGAGCTGCACCTGGAAGTGGTGCGCGCCAAGCTGGCCAGCAAGTTCGGCGCCGAGGCGGTGCTCAAGGATCCGCGCATCCCGTACCGCGAGTCGATCCGCAAGACCATTCAGGCCGAAGGCCGCCACAAGAAGCAGTCGGGCGGGCATGGCCAGTTCGGCCACGTAAGAATCGAGTTTTCGCCCATCGGCGAAGGCTCCACCGATTTCGAGTTTGTCGACGCCGTCGTGGGCGGCGTGGTGCCGCGCAACTTCATCCCCTCGGTGGAAAAGGGTTTGCGCGAGAACCTGCCCAAGGGTGTGCTCGCCGGATACCCGATGGTTGGCCTGCGCGCCAAGCTGTACGACGGCTCCTACCACGCCGTCGATTCCTCGGAAATGGCGTTCAAGACCGCCGCGCGGTTGGCGTACAAGAAGTGCGTCGAGGCCGGTCCGGTGCTGCTGGAGCCGATTTACCACATCGAGGTGCTGGTGCCCGACGAGTACATGGGCGATATCATCGGCGACGTGACCAAGCGCCGCGGCCGCATCCTTGGCATGAACCAGGTGGACGGCATGCAGCAGGTGGTGGCCGAGGTGCCGCTGGCCGAAATGTTCAAGTACGCCACCGACCTGCGCTCGATGACGCAGGCGCGCGGCTCGTTTACGATGACCTATGAGCGCTACGAGGAGATTCCCTCGATGGTGGCGCAGAAGATCATCGACGCGCATAAGGCGGAGGCCGAAGAGGACGACGACGAGTAATCCTGACGTTGCGCAAAAGGGGCTCTTCCCGGCGGGAGAGTCCCTTTATGAAACCATAGGGGAGGTGGGTATTTTGGTAAAGAAAATTGGGAGCGCTGTATTGGTGATCGCCTTGATTTGCTCGGCTTTCGCCGCGCAGGCCGCGCCGTCGCCCGTGCCGGAGGCGGCAGCCCCGGTGCAAACCCTCATCGGCCACATCGCCAAGCAAAGCGATGTGGATCAGCGCAACCGGCGCATCTACGTGACCACCGAAAACTTCGGCGATTTCTGGATCAAGCTGCCCGAGGGGCGTTCGCTGCTGGATCTGCTGTTTACCAAGGATCTGCGCGTTACGCTGGAAACGCCGCGCGAGCAGCCCTTCGCCCCCGGCGGGCAGGAGGAGGTGCCGACGGCGCAGGTCGATTCGCTGAGCCGCCTCACGGGGCAGGTGCTGGCGGTCGGGGAAGGCTATGCCGATGTGCGGCTGGTGCTCGACGATTGCGACCTCTGATCGGGACGTACGACGCGGCGCGTCGTCATGACCGAGGAGACGGTATTCGCGGAGCCGGAGCGTGCCATCCAGCAATGGGACAGCGTGATCGTCGTATACGAAAAATCCGAGGGGAAGAACGTCGACGCGCTGCTGGTGATGTTTGGCATGGAGTGATCCGGCAAAATGATTCGATAAACGCGGAGGGAAAACGATGTTGCGCATGCAGGCACGGGCGAAGATCAATTGGACGCTGGACGTGCTGCGAAGGCGCGAGGACGGCTATCACGAACTGGACATGCTGCTGCAATCGGTGGAGCTGCACGATACGCTGACGCTGGAGCCCGCCGATACGCTTTCGCTGGCGCTCGCCAAGGGGAGACCGCTGCGCGTGGACGAAAAGAATCTGGTGATTCGCGCCGCGCGCGCGCTGCAGGCCGAGGCGGGCATCGCGCGCGGCGCGCGCATGACGCTGGAGAAGCGCATCCCCATCGGCGCGGGCATGGGCGGCGGCAGCGCAGACGCGGCGGCGGCGCTCATCGGGCTCAACGGGCTGTGGGGGCTTGGGCTGACCGAGGCCGAGCTGGAGCGCATCGGGCTGGGGCTTGGCGCCGACGTACCCTTTTGCGTGCGCGGCGGCTTGCAGCGCGCGGGTGGCATCGGCGAGCGGCTGGAGCCGCTCAAGGCGGGACGTCCGCTTTGGCTGGTGGTGATCCAGCCGTGCAGGGGACTATCGACCCGCGATGTGTTTATGGCGCTGCGGCTGGAGGAGAACGCCGGGATGCGCCGCCCGAAGAACGATGCGGCGGCGCGCGCGCTGGCGGTGGGCGACGTGGCGGCGCTGGCGCGGGCGATGGGCAACGTGCTGCAGCCGGTGGCCGAAGCGCTTCGCCCGGAGATCGCCGATTGCGTGCGGCGCATCGCGTCGCAGGGCGCCATCGGCGCGCAGATGACCGGCAGCGGCTCGGCGGTGTACGGCGTGTTTGCCAACGCGCGCGCGGCGCGCGACGCATTCGCCGCGCTGCGCCGCGAATACCGCAAGATTTGGATGACCTGCACCGCCGAGGGCGGCGTCGTCCGCGAGGATTGAATTTCCGCGCGAGGCGAGGGAGAATGGAAAAGTGCATAAAACTTGCCAGAATGGCGACACTGTAACCATCTGCCCGAGGGGAGGAAGATGGATGCGGGGTCGCCGTTTTTTAAAGCAACGTTATTTATGGCCGATTTTGCTGGCGCTGCTGGCGCTGGCGTTGGGTCTTTCCGCCGGGCCGGGCGTGGAGGCGGTGCAAGGCAGGGTGTGGCAGGGGGAGATGATCCGCCTGCATGTCATCGCGCGCAGCGACGGGGAGGAGGATCAGCGCATCAAGCTGGCGGTGCGCGACGCGCTGATCGGGGAATTCGGCGCGCGGCTGGAGGCCGATACCTTTGCGGAAGCCTCGGCGGCGGTGCAAGCCAACCTAGAGGCGATGCGGGACGTGGCGCGGGAGACGCTGCTGGCCAACGGTGACCCGGGCGAGGTGGCGCTGACCTTCGGCCCCTTCGATTTTCCCGAGCGGGTGTACGGCGATGTGACGGTGCCCGCAGGAACGTATCAGGCGCTGCGCGTGGTGATCGGCGAGGGCGAGGGGCGCAACTGGTGGTGCGTGGTGTATCCTTCGCTGTGCCTGATCGATCCCGACTGCACCGCCACGCAGCAGGCGGCCATGCCGCTGCCCGGCGCGGAGCCGGTGGGCGGGGAAGCGCCCTTTAAGGGCGCGCTGTGGGAATGGATCGAGGCGCTGCTGTGAGGCAAAGGGGGGAGTGGGATGAACAGGATCGAGGAGCGCACGCGCCGCGCATGGGCGGCGGCGCTGGTGCTGATCGTGCTATGGCTGTGCATCGGCATGCAGTGGGCGGCGGCCAGCGTGGCGTGGGGTTCGCGCGGGGATGACGTGATCGCCGTGCAAAAGAAGCTCAAGCAATGGGGGTATTATGACGGCGCGGTGGACGGCGTGTATGGGCAGAGCACCTACAACGCCGTGGTGTCGTTTCAGAAGAAGAATGGGCTCAAGGCCGACGGCGTGGTCGGCGCCTCGACGGCAGCGGCGATGGGCATCCAGCTCGGCAAATCCTCGGGCGGCGGCGCGAAGGAGGCCAAGGCCGTCGCCACCGCCGGATACAGCCAGAGCGAGGTGGATCTGCTGGCGCACCTGATCCACGGCGAGGCGCGAGGCGAGCCGTATACCGGCAAGGTGGCGGTGGGCGCGGTGGTGCTCAACCGCGTGCGCAGCTCCAGCTTTCCCAACACCATCGCCGGGGTGATCTACCAGCCCGGCGCGTTTGACGCGGTGAGCGACGGGCAGATCAACCTCGAGCCCGACGCCGACTCCAAGCGCGCCGCGCGCGACGCGATGAACGGCTGGGATCCGACCGGCGGATGCGTGTATTACTACAACCCTAACACCGCTACCAGCGAGTGGATCTGGACGCGGCAGATTCAGCTAAGCATAGGGAAACATAACTTTTCTGTTTAAAGAAAGAATTTTTGTATAAAGCAGGAAAAAGAGGGGCGGAATGCCTTCGCAGGGAGAGATTCCGCCGCCGTCGACGAAGAAACCGCCGCTACGGCGGCGGGAATCCCTCCACCGCCGACGAAGAGACAGCCGCTACGGCGGCGGGAATCCCTCCACCGCCGACGACGGGGAAACCGCCGCATGCCTGCGGCGGGAATCCCTCCACCGCCTGAGGGCGGTCCCCCTCCCTTTGACAAGGGAGGCTTTTGGAGGCTGGTATATGTTTCTTGTTACATAAAAGATTTTTTGTTCTAGCCCCTAGCCTCCTTGTCAAAGGGAGGGGGACCGCGTGAGCGGTGGAGGGATTCCCGTCGCCCGCAGGCGGCGGTCGCTCCGCCGCAGCGAGGCGGAAGCCCAGTGAGCCAACGAGCTTGCGCAGCAGGCGACTATGGTGAACTGTGGAGGGGGGATTCCGTTCCCTTCGGTGGCGGGGCTCCGTTCCCGTGATTCGATAGATTCCGTTCCCCGCAATCGTTCAATAAAGCTCAAACCGGAGGTGCATGCGCTTGGCAGAACAGAAGGAAACACGCGGGCGGCGCGGCGGCTACGTGAAAAACGCGATCATCGCGCTGCTGGCCGTGGCGGCGGTGGCGCTGGGCGTCTGGGGCATAGGCGAAAGCCGCACCGCGCAGGCGCTGCGCCAGCGCGTGGTCGCCGGGCAGCAGCGCGCCATGCTGGAGGTGGTTGGAAAGCTTTCGGATATCGAGGTGCGGCTGGGCAAGCTGCTGGTCTCCTCCGGCGAGGTGCAGGGCGAGGAGCTGCTCGGCGATCTCCAGCGCGGCGCGGAGGACGTGCAGACCAACCTTTCGCAGTTGCCGCTGCGCCATCAGGCGGTGACCGGTACCATTAAGTTTGTCAACCAGCTGGGCGACTACGCCGGGGCGCTCTCGCGCAACGTTACGCAGGGCCGTCCGCTTTCGGATCAGGACGTGCGGCAGCTCGAGGGCATGCTCAACAACTGCGCGCTGCTCAACCAGCAATTGCGCGGCATCGAGGCAGATATCGCCAGCGGCAAGGCGCTGGAGGAGGCCGGGCAGCTCTTCTGGCAGGATCCGCTGGAGAGCGCCGCGCCCATCGAGCGGGTCGCCGGGAAGAGCAACGGCATCGAATATCCTTCGCTGGTATACGACGGGCCGTTTTCCGATGGCAAGCATCAGGGGCCGCCGCTGGCGCTGGCTGGGAAGGACAGCATCACGCAGGAACGCGCCCACGCCGTCGCCACCGAGTTTGTGGGGCGCGAGCGGGTGCGCAGCGTGGCGCAGGGCAACAACACGCAAGGCCCCATTCCCACCTATGGCGTGGCGGTGCAAACCGAGGACGGCGTGCTCAACGTGCAGGTATCGCAGCAGGGCGGCATGGTGCTGTGGATGATGCCGGAGATGGCGGGGTACGCGGGCAGCATGGACGTTGGGCAGTGCGCGCTCAAGGCTTATGAGTTTCTCAGCGAGCGCGGCTATGGGCATATGGAGCCCAATTATTGGCAGACATACGACGGCGTCGCCGTCATCAATTTTGCCGCCGCGCAGGAGGATGTGCTGCTCTACCCGGATCTTATCAAGGTGCAGGTGCGCATGGACACCGGCGCCGTCGTGGGCTTTGAGGCCAACAATTATTTGATGAACCACCATCCGCGCACGCTGACGCGCCCCGCCATCACCCGCGAGGAGGCGGCGCAGATGGTCAGCGACCGGCTGGAGATCGACCGCACGCGGCTGTGCGTGATCCCCACCGAAACAGGCGAGCGGTTGTGCTACGAGTTTGGCGGCAACTGGATGGAGCGGTACTATCTGGTGTACATCGACGCGCAAAGCGGGCAGGAGGTCAACATTTTGCAGATCATCGATACCGAAGGCGGGCGGTTGACCGCCTAAAGCTGCTTCTGTAAACCCAAAGACGGCGGCGGGGGTGGCGGAGAAATTCCGCCGCCCTTTTTTCGCCTTCTTGTCCGCTTTCTTTTCATGTTGACAACCACGAGGCGTTTCCGTATAATGGAGCAAATATTAACGATAACAGTAACGTTATCGTTGCTGTAATTTGGTATTTTTGCCCATGCGGCGCTGTGCGGGTCTTTTATGCGTTTCCTCCCTCGGGATGAATTGGCTGCGTTTGCTGCGTTATAGCAGTTGCAGGAATAAAAAACAGGAGGGGTTCTTTCTTATGAAGCGCATTCTCGGATTGGTTCTGACGGCTGTCATGCTGCTCTCGCTGGTGAGCGTTGCCTCCGCTGGGGAAATCAAGGCCAACAAAGAGTATAACATCGCCTTTAGCCTCAAGACCGTCACCAACGACGCGTTCCAGCAGGCCATCGCCACCGCCGTGGAAAAGGAATGCACCGAAGCGGGCGCGAAGTTCACGCTGGTGACCGCGGGCTCGGAGACCGGCGTCGCCACGCAGGTGACCCAGCTCGAAGACCTGATTACCAAGGGCGTCGACGCGCTGATCGTCAACCCGATGGACGCCAACGCCGTGATCCCGGCGCTGCAAAAGGCCAAGGACAAGGGCATCCCGGTCATCCTGGTGGACAGCACCATCGAAGCCGGGCATGAAGAGCTGTACATCTCCTACATCGGCACCGACAACTTCGCCGCCGCCAAGATGGGCGCGGAGAAGCTCAGCGAAGCGATGGGCGGCGCTGGCAAGGCGATCCTGGTTCGCGGCGCCAACGGCAACTCGGTCGGCAATGCGCGTGCCGACGGCTTCAAGGGCGGCTTGGCCGCTGGCATCACCTTGGTGGGCGAGCAGCCCGGCGATTGGAACAACGACACCGCCAAGCAGGTTACCGAGAACATGCTGCAGGCCAACCCCGATGTGACCGGCATCATGTCCTGCTCGGACGTGATGGTGGACGGCATTCTGCAGGCCATCGAAGACGCGGGCCTCAAGGATGTGAAGATCATGAGCTTCGACGGCGATAGCATCGAGCTGATTCAGCAGGGCTTGGTGCTGGGCACGATGGCGCAGTTCCCCAACGAGATGGGCAAGCTGGCCGTCGATACCCTCGTGCAGGTGCTCAACGGCGATGTGGCCGCCGACAGCGTGGCCAAGTACATCGATTCCGGCACCGCTTGCTATACCGCCGACAATCTGCCGCAGTAAGCGATAGGCTCTGGGGCTGCACCAAGCAGCCCCTTTTTCTTTGCGAAAGCTCATTGACGCGGCATCCGCGAAGGTTTCTACGGGCTCCGAAGGATACCTAAGGGCGACCGGAAAGCCCTTAGGTCGTGCCCACAGGCACGAAATACCTGTCTCGATAAAGAGTATTTCGTCCTCACGGACGACCTAAGGGCTTTCCGGTCGCCCTTAGGGATCCTTCGGAGGGCCGCTCACTGCAAACCCTGTTTTGTTGTTTTTGAGTTTTTTATTTCCCAAACAGAAAGGTTGAAATCCGTGAAAAAGCCGCAGACCAGACCGATGAACCGCATCCTGCTGGGGGTAGCCGCCGTGGCGATCTTGGCGGCAGGGCTTGCCATTCCACGCTTTTTAACGCTGGAGAACATCCTCAACGTATTCCGCCAAACCGCCATCGTGTCGCTGGTATCCTACGGCATGGCGATGGTGATTATCGTGCGCGGCATCGACCTGTCGGTGGGCGGCCTGATCGCGTTCTGCGCGATGATTAGCGGGTTGCTGATGCGCGCGAATATCCCGATGCCGCTGGCCATGCTGGCGGGCGTCGTTTGCGGCGGGCTGCTGGGCCTGTTCAGCGGCGTGATGGTGGAGAAGCTGGAGGTGCCTCCGTTTATCACGACGCTGGTCATCGGGCAGGTGGCCACAGGCTTCGCGCTGGTGCTGGGCGGCGGCAACTCGCTGGGCGGGTTCTCCGATGCCTATGTGTTCATCGGCAACGGCGCGCTGCTGGGCATCCCGGTCTCGATTTATATTATGCTTTTCTTTGCCCTGATCGCCTTTCTCATCATGAACCGAACCAAGCTGGGCACCTACATCTACGCCTTGGGCGGCAACGAGCAGGTCGTCAAAAATCAAGGCATCAGCACGGCGAAGATTCGCTACTTTGTGTTTGCGTTTTCCGGCGTTTGCGCGGCGGTGGCGGGCATCTTGCTCAGCGCGCAGATGAACACCGTTCACCCGCAGCAGGGCGGCACCTACCAGCTCGACGCCGTGGCGGCCTGCGTGATCGGCGGCGTCAACATGGCGGGCGGCGAGGGCAAGGTGTATTACGCGCTGGCCGGGGCGCTGACCCTCGGCTTCCTGCGCAACGCGCTCAACCTGCTGGGGCTGCATCCCTATTACCAGAACCTGATCGTCGGCGCGCTGCTGATCCTGATCGTGGCCGTCAGCGTGCAGAGCCGCAGAAGGAAGCTGGAGCAAAGCCTGATCTATTAAATCGAGTGAAAGGGTGAGCCGATATGACCGCGAATAAGCAAACGAAATCGAGCCAGTCTATCGCTCGATTTGTCAAGAAGAACGGAAGCTTTGTGATCTTTTTTATCCTGATGGTGCTGGCCTCGCTGTTCGTCAACCGATTCTTTAGCTGGAACAACTTTTCGCTGCTGCTCAAGCAAGCCGCCATCCCGATCATCGCCTGCATCGGCATGACCATCGTGCTGATGACCGGCGGCATCGACCTTTCGCTGGGCTACGTGATCGGCCTGACCTCCATCACGGTGGGGCTGCTGGTCAAGACTTACGCGGTGCCGATCTGGCTGGCGATCCCGATCACGCTGCTGGTGGGCGCGCTGGTCGGTCTGTTCAACGGCTTTTGCGTGCAGCGGCTCAAGGTACCGGCGTTTATCACCACGCTGAGCACCGGCTTTATCGCCTTCGGCATCGCGCAAATCATCTCCAACGGCGCTTCGATCAACCGCCTGCCCGCCGCCTTTCTGGCCATCGGCAAGACCAAGCTTGGGCAGCTCAATACCACGGTGGTGATCGCGGCGGTATTCTGCCTGATCTTCTTTTACGTGCTGCACCGCTCGACCTACGGCCGCTCGCTTTCGGCCTTCGGCCTCTCAGAACCCGCCAGCCGCCTCAGCGGCATCCCCACCGGCGCCATCAACGTATCGGTGTACGTGCTCAGCGCGGTGCTGGCCAGCGTAGCGGGCATCCTGCTCTCCATCGACGTCAACTGCGCGCAGCCCACCATGGGCGGCGGCGAGTACACCTTTCAGGTGGTGACCGGCGCGGTGCTGGGCGGCGTCAGCCTCTACGGCGGCGTCGGTTCGGTGCCGGGGGTGATCTTCGGCGTGCTGTCGCTGAAGATTATCAACAGCTGCATCACGCTGCTCGGCGTACCGTACTATTGGAACGGTTCGATCGTCGGGCTGGTGATCCTGCTGGCCATCATCTTTGAAAACCTCAAGAACAAAAAGCTGTAGGGGAGAGGCATATGAGCAAGACCATATTAGAAATGGACCGCATTACCAAGTATGTGTTCGACGCCTACGGCAAGCCGCTGCGCGGCACCGACGTCAAGATTTTGCATGACGTACACTTCGACGTGCGGGAGCAGGAGGTACACATCCTCGTCGGTGAGAACGGCGCGGGCAAGTCGACGCTGATGAAGATCCTCGGCGGCATCATCCCGCACGACGAGGGTACGATGAAGCTTTTCGGGAAAGAGGTACACTTCAGCTCGCCCAAGCAGGCGCAGGCGATGGGCGTCGGCTTCATCCATCAGGAGCTGGATCTGTGCCTGAACCTGGATGTGGCGCAGAACCTCTTTCTCGGCAAGGAGCTGGGCAAGCTGTTCGCCGATCGCAAGCAGATGTACGCGCAGAGCCGGGAGATGCTGATGCAGCTGGGCTTCGACATCGATCCGCGCACGCTGGTGCGCAACCTTTCTACCGCGCAGCAGCAGATGGTGGAGATCGTCAAGGCGGTCTCCTCCGACGCCAAGATCATCATTATGGACGAACCCACCGCCAGCCTCACGCAGACCGAGATCGACCACCTGTTTGACATCATCCGCGACCTGAAAAAGCGCGGCGTGAGCATCATCTATATCTCGCACCGATTCGAGGAGCTCAAGGAAATCGGCGAGCGGCTGACGGTGCTGCGCGACGGCGGCTTTGTCGGCACCATCGACATGAGCGAGTTTTCCCACGAGAAGGTGGTGAGCATGATGGTGGGGCGCACGCTCAGCCACATGCACACCTGCAAGCATGTGCCTGCCGATGAGGAGATTTTGCGGGTAGAAAATCTGCGCATCGCCCCGGGCACCGAGCCGATCTCGCTGCGCGTGAAGCGGGGCGAGGTGGTGGGCATCGGCGGGCTGGTGGGCGCGGGGCGCACCGAGCTGGCCAAGTGCATCTTCGGCGCGCGCCGGTTTTTCGGCGGTGAGATTTATTATGAGGGGCAGCGCGTGCAGAGCCTTTCGCCCAAGCGGCTGATCGAGCAAGGGCTGATGTACCTGACCGAGGATCGCAAGATCGAGGGGCTGGTGCTGCCGATGAGCATCGAGCAGAACCTGACGCTGCCCTCGCTGCGCCGCCTGTTCCCCGACACCCGCCTGCGCCCCAAGGTGGAGCGCGACATCGCCGCCGAGATGATCCGCAAGCTGCGCATCGCCTGCCGCGGCGGGGAGCAAGCGGCGGCAACGCTCAGCGGCGGCAACCAGCAGAAGGTGGCGCTGGGCAAGTGGCTGGCGGCCAAGCCGCGCCTATTGATCCTCGACGAGCCGACGCGCGGCGTCGACGTGGGCGCCAAGGCGGAAATCTATGAGATCATCGATAATTTAGCCGCCGAGGGCGTGGCGATCCTCATGATCTCCTCGGAGCTGCCGGAGCTGATCGGCATGAGCGACCGCATTTACGTGATGCGGCGCGGCACCGTATCGGCGGAGCTTACCGAGCGCGCGGGCTTTACGCAGGAGGCCATCCTTTCCAAGACGCTGTAACCGGTATCAAAAAAAGCGGCAATTGCCGCTTTTCAGCGTATCAACAAAGTCGTTTGATGCGTAGAGAAGGATTCCAAAGGGCGAGCGATAAGCCCTTTGGCCGCCCTTCGCAAAGGGTGGAATTCCTAACAAACCTTGCTTCAGGGCATTTCGCATCTGCGGATGCGACCAGGGCTTTGCGATCGCCCTGGACCTTCGCAGCCCATCTGCGTGACTTTGTTGATGGTCTGAGACCTGGGTTCAAACGAGCCCGGGTCTTTCGTTGCGCGGAGGTTTACGCCTTGGCGAGCTGCTCCCGGATCGCCTCGACCACCCAGCCGTGATCCTCATGCCCCGCCATGCCGGAAACCACGATGGCGCCGACCACGCCCGCGCCGCGCAGCTTGATCGGGAAGCCGCCGCCCGAGGCCTTGTACAGCGCCGGGTCGAGCCCGTAATCGGCGAGGGCGCGCCCCTTGGCCTGCAGCGAAAGCTCCAGCAGCTGCGAGCTTTGGAAGAAGTGATAGACCACGTTCTCCTTGCCGGTGATCCAGTTTTCGTTGTTGGGCGAGGTGCCCTCCAGCGCGCAATGGAACAGCAGATGGCGGTTTAACGAGATGTGGATGGTGATGGCCTTGCCCTCGGCGCGCCCGCGCCGCGCAAGCCGCTCGCCGATCTCCCATGCGTCCTGGTTATGAAAGCGATCGAAGAGCAGCGCGCGTTCCTGCTCTTGGATTTGGGCGATGAAGGCTTCGCGATCCATAAAATATCCTCCCTTTGCTGCACTGCCGATAGGTTCGACGCCGGTACGGGAAATCCCTTTGGTGAGCGTGTGGTTACAAATTTGGTTACATATATGATATGAAATTGCAGTTAATTAATAAAAACTGCTTGTAATATTGGAAAAATTTCGTTAGAATAGTGCCGTACTACAAGAGAGGAAGTGTGCGCGCACATGCGAAGGATTCTGTTGCTCGTTTTGCTGCTGTCGATCAGCTTCCTGAGCGGGCGCGCGTGTTGCAAGGCCGAGGCGGGAGCGCCTTCGGCTTTCCGGAGTTACAAGGACGTTCCCGGTGTAACCGCGGAAGAAATCGAGGCCATCGAGGCGTTGCGCGCGCGATATGATACCTTCGTTTACGGCGCCAACGAATCCAGCGAAACCTATGTCCGTAGCGATGGCAGCATCGGCGGCTTTACGGAAATTTTTACGCGGGAGCTGGAGCGCCTGTTCGGCTTCCGCTTCGCGCCTGCCACCTACGAATGGGAGGAGCTCGTCAGCAAGCTGGCCGCGCACGAAATCTCCTTCACCGGCGAGCTGACCGCCACGCCGGAACGCAGGCAAATCTACTATATGACGGAGCCGATCCTAGAGCGCTTCGTGAAGGTGTTCACCAATCGCCATAGCGATTCGCGCGCGCGCATCGCCCAGAGCCGCGCGCTGCGGTACGGATTTTTTCACGGGACGGTTACACAGGCGCAGGTGACCGGGAGCGAGACGCTGCCGTTTGTGCTGATCCCCATCGCCTCCTACGAGGAGGCGGCGGAGAAGCTCAAGAACGGCGCGATCGACGCGTTCTTTGAGGAGAACAGCGCCGAGCCGGTGATGGAGCAATACGACTTTATCCGCGCGGACGACTATTTTCCGCTGCAATATTCCTCGGTTTCCCTCTCGACGCAGAACCCGGAGCTGGCGCCGATCATCTCGGTGATGGACAAGTACCTGCGCAGCGAGGGCATCAACGAGGCGGTATACCAGATGTACAGCCGCGGGCGGCAGGAGCAAATGCGCCACAAGGTCGAAATGCGCCTCACCGAAGAGGAGCGGGCCTACCTGCGCGCCCATGCGGCGGCGGGCGAGCCGCTGCCCATCATCGCCGAGTACGACAACTACCCGGTCTGCTTCTATAATGAGCAGGAGCAGGAGTTTCAGGGCATCGCCATCGAGGTGCTCCAGCAGGTGACCGAGCTGACCGGGCTGACCTTCGCGCCGATCAACAAGCGTGAGGAACTGTGGGTCGACCTGCTGGGCAAGCTGGAGCGCGGCGAAGCGGTGCTGGTATCCGAGCTTCTGTATTCGCGGGAGCGCGCCGACCGTTACATTTGGTCGAACGTGCCTTACTGCGAGGATTCCTTCGCCCTGCTCTCGCGCACGGATACCCCGAGCATCGACCTCAATCAGGCGCTGCACGAGCGGGTCGGCCTGATCGCGGGATCGGGCTATCAGGACATGTTCCGCGAGTGGTTTCCCGCCAACCAGAGCGCCATGCTCTTCGAATCCAACGACGCCGCCTTCGCCGCGCTGGAGCGCGGGGAGGTGGATTATGTGATGGCCACGCAGAACCTGCTGCTCAGCCTCACCAACTATTTGGAGAAGCCCGGCTTCAAGGCCAACTTGGTGTTCCGCTACGCGTATCAGTCGATGCTGGGCTTCAACAAGGATCAGGCGCAACTGCGCGGCATCATCGACAAGGCGCAGGAGGTCATCGACCGCTCGCTGATCTCCGACCGCTGGACGCACAAGGTTTTCGATTACCGCAGCAAGCTGGCCGAGGAACGCACGCCCTTCATGATCGCCGCCATCGCAGCGCTGCTGCTGGCGATGGGCGTGGTGCTGCTGCTGTTCGCGCGCAAGCGCCGCGTAAGCCGCGATCTGGAGAAGCTGGTGCGGGAGCGCACCGAGGCACTGGCGCGGCAAACCCAAGCCGCCGAGGAGGCCTCGCATGCCAAGGGCGATTTTCTGGCGCACATGAGCCACGAGATCCGCACGCCGCTCAACGCCATCATCGGCATGACGCAGATCGCCATGCGCGCCGCCGGGGACGAGGGCAAGGTGATGCATGCCGTGGACGAGATCGCGCTGGCTTCCTCGCACCTGCTCGAGATCCTCAACGACGTGCTGGACATTTCCAAGATCGAGGCGGGCAAGCTGGATATTTCCGAGGAGCCTTTCGCGCTGCGTCCCGCGCTGCATGAGGTGTCCAGCATCATCCGCCAGCGCTGCGAGGATCGCGGCGTGCGCTTCGTTACCAATTTGAACGCACTGCCGCCGCTGGGCGTGGTCGGCGACCGCATGCGCATCAAGCAGGTGCTCATCAACCTGCTGGGCAACGCGGTGAAGTTCACCAGCGAGAGCGGCGAGGTCAGCTTCCTCGTCGAGGCAAAGCCCTTCGCCAAGGACGCGGTGGATCTGTCCTTTTCGGTGATCGATACCGGCATCGGCATGACCGAGGAACAGCTCTCGCACCTGTTCGTCGCCTTCGAGCAGGCCGACAATACCATCGCCGGGCGCTTCGGCGGCACAGGCCTCGGCCTAGCCATCAGCCAGCGCCTGATCCGCAAGATGGGCGGCGATATCACCGTCGCCAGCAAGCCCGGCAAGGGGTCCTCCTTCCGCTGCACGCTGCGGCTGCGTACCTGCGACGCCAGCGAGGCGCCGGTGGCGCAGACCGCCGATGCCCCGGTGCCCGATCTCACCGGCAAGCGCATCCTGCTGGTCGACGATATCGAGATCAACCGCATGGTGATGCAGGAGCTGCTGGAGGAGACCCATCTGGCGATCGACGAGGCCGCCGACGGGCAGGAAGCTCTCGAGCGCTTCGCCGCCTCCGCGCCGAATACCTATGATTTGATCTTTATGGACGTGCAGATGCCGGTGCTCAACGGTTACGACGCCACCGCGCGCATCCGCGCCCTATCCCGCCCCGACGCCGCCACCGTGCCCATTATCGCGATGACCGCCAACGCCTACAGCGAGGATGTACACAAGGCGCTGCAGGCCGGTATGAACGCGCACCTCGCCAAGCCCATCGACCTTTCGGCGGTGCTGCGGGTGCTGACAGAGTACTTGGGGTAACGGGATACCGCCGCCCGCTCGCGCGGGTAGGGACGGAATCCTCGCCGCTCACGCGGGGCAGGGACGGAATCCCCCCACCGCTCACGCGGTCCCCCTCCCTTTAACAAGGGAGGCTTTTGGAGGCTGGTATATGATTCTGTTTTCATAAAAGGTTCTTAGTTCTAGCCCCTAGCATCCCTTGTCAAAGGGAGGGGAACCGCCGCAGCGGTGGGGGGATTCCCGCCGCCGAAGCGACGGTTTCCTAGGGACGGAATCCCTCTGCCGCCACCGGGGAACGGAATCCCTCCACCGCCTGAGGGCGGCACCTCCCTTTGACAAGGGAGGCTTTTGGAGGCTGGTGTATGATTCTGTTTTCATAAAAGGTTCTTAGTTCTAGCCCCTAGCCTCCCTTCTCAAAGGGAGGGGGACCGCCCGCAGGCGGTGGAGGGATTCCCGCCGCCGAAGCGGCGGTTTCTCCGGCGTTGGTGGTGGGATTCCGTCCCTGCCCGCCCGCAGCGGCGGATTCCCCCGCAACCAAAGCTAGACTTGCGACGCATAAACGGGTATACTATCCCCATTGATGGCATTTCAGCCGATGACATTTTTCGCCCGGCGCGCAGCGCTGAGGCAGGGGGGACAAGCCTGTGCAATATCTGCGCCGCTTTCTTTGGTTCGTCACCACGCGCATGTTTTGGATCATCGTGGTGTCCGGCATCCTGATCGTGTCGTTTTACTTGGCGATGAATACCGCCAACATCTATATTTTGCTCGACGACGGGCTCGACGCGCGCGCAGGCGTGGTGCTCGTGCAGAAGGAGCCTGCGGAGCTGACCAAGTTTTTCCGCAGCGAGTTTTTGCAGAACGATCAGCTGCTGCGCGTGGGCATGTCGGATCGCTCGCCTTACGCGAATTACGATATCCGCGGCTACGATCACAGCATGACGCTGGAATGGGTGTGGAGCTGGCCATGGGAGACCGTAGCGCGCGCGACGGTGGTCGAGGACGTGCCGCGCATCGATGGCAAGATCAAAGCCGCGCGGCGCGATGCGGCGCTGGCCGCCGGGGGCGAGGCGGCGCTCGAGCCGCCCAAGTGGCAGAAGGCGCGCTACCGCGTGACGCTGGCGCGGGTTAACGGGCAATGGAAGATCTCCGGTATGCAGATGATGGAGGAGCTTCCCTGATGCAGACCGCAGAACCGGTACGAATCGGGAATTTTTTGCTTGAACAGGGGGCGGTGCTCGCGCCGATGGCTGGCGTGACCGACGCTCCCTTTCGCTTGTTGTGCCGCGAGCAGGGCGCGGCGCTGACCGTCACCGAAATGCTCAGCGCCAAGGGCGTGCTTTGCGCGCCGCCCGATAACCGCGCCCAGCGCGATCTGCTGCGCACGCTGCCCGGCTCGGGGCCGACGGCGCTGCAGCTGTTCGGCAACGATCCGGCCACGGTGGCCGAGGCGGCGCGGCGGCTTTACGAGGCCGGGCACGGCTTTTGCCTGCTGGATTTGAACATGGGATGCCCTGCGCCCAAGATCGTGCGCGAGGGCGCGGGCAGCGCGCTGCTGCGCGAGCCGGTGCTGGCCGGGCGCATCGTGGAGGCGGCGGCGCGGGCGGTGCCGTGGCCGGTGACCGTCAAGATGCGCTTGGGCTGGGACGCGGGCGCGCGGGACGAGCTGGCCTTCGCGCGCATCGCGCAGGAGAGCGGCGCGGCGGCGGTAACGGTGCACGGGCGCACGCGCGATCAGTTCTACGCCGGGGAGGCCGATTGGGAGGCTGTGGCGCGCGTCAAGGCGGCGCTGTCCATCCCTGTGCTGGGCAACGGCGATATTGACAGCGGCGAAGGCGCGCTCCGCCGCATGGCGCAGAGCGGCTGCGACGCCGTGATGATCGGGCGCGGCGCGATGGGCAATCCGTGGATCTTCGCCCAAGTCCGGCAGGCGCTGCTCGGCGAGGCAATCCGCCTGCCCTCCCTCGCCGAGCGTATGGACATGGCCGCGCGGCATCTGCGCATGATGGTGGAATGGAAGGGCGAGCGCGCCGCCGTGCCGGAGATGCGCAAGCACATCGCGTGGTACCTGCGCGGGCTGCCCGGCTCGGCGAAGCTGCGCGCCGCCATCAATACGATGGATACGATGGACGGGATGCTGGCATGTATCGGGCGGGTGCGGGAGGGGTAGCCTCCGGTGGCGGGGGACGGGAGCCTTGCAGCGCCGGTGGAGGACGGAATCCCTCCACCGCTGTGGCGGTCCCCCTCCCTTTGACAGGGGAGGCTAAGGGCTAGAACAAAGAATCTTTTATAAAATGAGAAGCATATACCAGCCTCCAAAAGCCTCCCTTGTCAAAGGGAGGGGGACCGCGTGAGCGGTGGAGGGATTCCCGCCGCCGGAGCGGCGGTCTCTCCGGTGGCGGGGGACGGACTCCGTTCCCGCCTTTGCGGTGAACGCAAAATGCCCGAACATTGACAAGCACAGCGGTTTCGACTACTATAAACTGTATCTGCATTGTGGAGGATGAACGCGTGACAGCAGGGATGAAATGGCGGAAAAGAGCCGCCTTTTTTGCGGTTTTTGTGTGCGTTGTGGTGGTTGCGGGCTGGGCGCTGGGCGATGTGCGGCTGAGCGAAACGCCGCCGCGCTTTGTGCCGGCGGCCGCGCAGACACAGGCGTTGCAGTATACGCTGGCGGTGCGCGGGCTGGTGTATCCCGAAGCCGCCGAGGCGGAAGCGGAAGAAGCGACCGAAGCGCCCGACGAGCTTGCCGACGACGAATTTGCCGATGCCGACGGGCAGGCGCCGGAGACTGTGCTCCTGCCCGGCGCGGTGTTCGGCGTGTACGCGCCGGATGCCGACGGTGTGATGCAGCCTTGGCCGGATCCGCGCGCGCCGCAATCCCCCTACTTGATCCGCACCGAAGGGGAGCCGGTGGGCTTCTCCCTGCCCGAGGGCATCGATTTTTTCCTGCGGCAGGAGAGCGCGCCCGAGGGATACCGCGCGGCGTCCGGCGACCTGCCCATCGGGGAGCAGAAGGAAATCGTGATCGAAAACGCCATGCCCGGCAGGCTTGCCGTCACGGCGCAGGACGAGGACGGAAACCCCATCGCCGGGGTGAAATTCACGCTGCGCCTGCAGGATACGCTTAGCGGCGAAACCGCCGCCGACGGCTCGTGGCGCGCCAAAGCGCCGGTGGCGGGCATGTACGCGCTGGCGTGCGCCGAAGCGCCGGAGGAATACCTGCCCGCCAAGAACCCGCAGCGCAACGTGGACCTGCGGGACGGCGCGAACCTAGAAGAAATTTTCGTGTTCCAGCGCATGGGGCGGCTGATCGTGCAGGCCGAGCGCTTCGCGATGCATCCCACCGGGCAGGCCGAGCGCAAGCCGCTGGCCGGGGTGGAGCTGACGGTGGTATCCGGCGACGGCGCGCTGGCGCTGGACGCGCGCACCGACAAGCCCATCGCGTGGAGCACCGACGCCAACGGGCTGGCGCAGGGCGCGCTGCTGGCCGGGGAATACATCCTGCGCGTCACGCGGCAGCCGCAGGGCGCGCCCGCGCAGTTGGCCGAGGAAACGCCCTTCACCATCGAAAACGGCGAGGATACCGAGCTGGCGCTCAGCGCGCGGGAGAACGAGGGCTACGTGCGCTTTGAGACGCTGGGCGGGCTGGAGGCCGAGGCCGGGGAGGCCGAAGCCGAGCGGGTGCCGCTGGCCAGCGTGCGCTGCGTCATCGAGCAAAACGGCAAGCCGGTCGGCACCGTGGTGACCGACGCGGCGGGCGTCGCGCTTTCCGGGGCGCTGATCCCCGGCGAATATACCGTGCGCTACGAGGAAATACCCGCCGGATACGCGCTGCCCGAAGCGCTGCGCAAGGGGCAGAAGCTCGCGGTTGCCCCGGCGGCGCTGACCGAGGCGCTGGCGCTGTGTCCGCCGGTGCTGTCCGGGCGGTGGATGCTGTGCATCGGCGAGGTGCGCGAGGACGGCGGCGTGTTGCCGCAGCCCGTGGGCGAGACCGAGCTGGAGGTGCTGCACGAGGACGGCCAGCCGGTGCTGGATGAGGCGGGCAAGCCGATGCGGTTGCGCACCGAGGCGGGCGGCGGATTTTCGCTGACCTTGCCCGGCGGCGATTACCTGCTCAAGCCCAAGCCCAACCAGCCCTCGCTCGCGCGGGCGGTGGCGGAGAACGTCGCCTTCTCGCTGCCGCAGGAGGCGGATACCGTCGTGCTGCCCGGCGTGAAGACGCGGATCATCGTGCATTCGGTGCAGACCGGCGGTGCGCGGCTGGGCGGCGTGGCCTACCGCGTGGTGGATCAAAAAGGGGAAACCTTCGATTTGGAAACCGGCGAGCAGGGCAGCGCCGCCTCGATGCTCGTCGAGCCGGGCAGCTATACGATAGAAACCGTGCAGAGCGCCGAAGGCTTCGGCGACGCCGAGCCGTGCGAGGTGACCGCCGAGGCGGGTACGGCGCTGGAAGTGACGCTGGAGCACAAGCCGCATGGGCGGCTGGAGGCGCAGGTGAGCGTCAAGGCGCTGGATTCGCAGGGCAACGCGGTGCAGGAACCGGCCTCCGGCGCACAGGTGCGGCTGCTGCGCGAGGGCGAGGAGGAAGCGCTGGCGCTGGCGCTGCGCACCGACGCGCAGGGTGTGGTGCGCGACGCGGCGGGCGAATTGCCCGCGCTGCCGGAGGGCACTTACCGCGTGGCGGCAAGGATCGCGCCGGACGGCGAGGCGGAGAGCGTTTCGGAACCCTTCGAAATGCGCGACGGCGAGCAGAGCAAGGTGAGCTTTATGGTGCGCGCCGCCGAGGGCGGCGTGCGCGTGACGCTGCGCGACGCGCAGGACGCGGCGCTGGCGCTGGCCGACGCGGCCTTTGAGCTGGTGCCATCGGAGGGCGAGAGTGAGGCGCTGGCGCTGACCACCGACGCGCAAGGCGCGGCGCTGCGCGTGCAGCTGGCCAAGGGACAATACCGCCTGCGCCAGACCCGCTGCCCGGAGGGCTACGACCCCGCGCCGGAGCAGGCCGTGGAGGTGCAGGGCGGCGCGCTGACCGAGCTTTCGCTGACCAACGCGCGGCGCGGCACGCTGAGCGTGAGCCGACTGGGCTATACCTTCAACGCCGAGATGCAGCCTTTCCGCGTGCCGCTGCAGGGCGCGTACGGCGTCTACACGCAGGAGGGGGAGGCCTACAAGCCCTATCCTTCCGAGGCCGGGCAAGTGGTGCTGACCACCGGCGGCCTCGCCGAGGAGGGCGGTGCGGAGTGGGCGGCATTCCCGGCCGCGCCGGAGGGCGTCACCTACTATCTGCGCCAGATTTCTACCGGCGCCACGCAGGGCTATTTGAACGATGAGGAATACCATCCGGCGCAGGTGTTTTCGGGGCAGCACACCGTCGCCGAGATCGCCGCCACGGTGGATCGCGGCTTCTTCGTGCTGACCAACACGGCGCTGGGCAGCGGCGAGGCGATCCCCGGCGCGCAGTTCGCGCTCTACGCCCAGCAGGGCGAGCGGGATGGGCAGCCGGTATGGGAGGAAGCGCCCGCGCTGACCTTCACGCTGGAGGGCGCTTCGTATCAGAACGAGATGGCGCTGCCGGTGGGCGCCTACCGCCTCGAGATGCGCCGCGCCGCGCCGGGCTACATGCTCGACACGGACGTGGAGCCCACCGAGCAGGTTCTCGAAATTCCGGCCTACGCGCGCCGGGGCAACCCGATGGCCAAGGCCGAGCTGCGCAGCGCGCCGATCCCCAAGCCCGGCGATGCCACGGTGGCGGTGATCCACCTGCCGCTGCTAAACGTGCGGCAGGAGCAGCGCATCTACCCGCCCGAGGCGCAGGCTGACATCCTCGCCGTCAGCGTGGGCGCGGCGCGGGACGCGCAGGATACGCCGATCGCGGCGCAGGTGGTCTACCGCCTGCGGCAGGGCGGCTGGAACTGGAGCGACATGCGCACCGTCACCGGGCTGGAGAGCGGCGCGCGCACCGTCGATCTATCGGACGTGAAGCAGCGCATCGTCGCCGTGCAGGTGCGCTACCTGAACGCGCGCGACGGCGGCGCACAGCTCGGCGCGGGCTTCTCGGCCGACGAGGTGCGCCTCACCCTCGCGCAGCAGGACAAGGAAGACGGCGAGATTCGCGCCGATTGGTTCTATACGATGTGGTACCGCGATGAGCAGGGCGAGCGGCACAGCATCTCCAGCGGATATGACGACGCGGCGATCGGCGTGCCGGAGCGGCTGATGGGCAAGGCGCTGCGCCCCGAGCAGGACGGCGCGACCACCGGCGGCATCGCCGGCATCGTGCGCCGTTCGCCGGATGCCAAGGCGGCGGGCGCGCTGGGCGTGCGGCTGGAGCGCATCGACGTCCCCGGCAAGGCGGAGCAGATCGCCGAGATCGTGCCCGAAGCCGACGGCAGCTTCGCGTTGGATCAGGTGCCGCTGGGCACCTATCGTCTGCGCATCGCGCCGCCGCCGGGCGAGCTGCTGGCTGAATCACCGCAGGATGAGGAACCGGGCTTTGATGAGCCCTTTACGCTTGATGCCGCGCAGCGTTGGCACTGGGCGCAGGCCGAGACCATGCTGGGCGCCAGCGTGCGCGGCGCGCTGTGGCTGGACGCCGATTTGGACGGGGCGCGCGGCGCAAAGGAGCAGGGCGCGCCCGGCATCCCGGTATCGCTATGGCAGAACGACACGCAGATCGCCGAGGGCACCACCGACGCGCAGGGCGGATTTTCGGCGGTGGGGCTGTACCCCGGCGAATACACGCTGCGCGTGGCGCTGCCGCAGGACACGGTATTCGCGAAAGCGGCGCAGCAGGCCGAGCAAAAGTTGGTATTGACCTCCGGCCAGATCCTCACGCTGCCCGACGCGGCGGTGGTGCGGCAGGGCAGAATCGCCGGTGCGGTGCGCGCCGACGGCGAGCGCGGCGTGGAGGCGGCGAAGGTGGAATTGCTGCGCGAGGGCGCGGAAACCCCGCTGGCCACCGTGGCCACCGATGCGCAGGGCGGCTTCGCCTTCGCGGCGCTGATGCCCGGCAACTATCAAATACAAGTTACCCTGCCCGAGGGCGCGGTGCTCGACGGCACGCAGGAGCAGCCGTGGCAGCGAATCGCGCTGGCGATGGGCGAGGCCAAGGACGGCCTGCTCGTGCGCGCCGTGCGTCCGGCGACGCTGACCGTCGCCCTGTGGGAGGATCGGCGCTATGCCGGGGAGCGCGCCGAGGGCGACCCCGGCGTATCGGGCGTGAAGCTGGCGCTGATGCCCGCCGGGGCGGGCGACGCTGGCGATATCGCTTGGCAGCAGTCCGGCCCCGATGGGCTGGTGCGGTTTGAGACGGTTCCGCCGGGCGAATACACGCTGCTGTGCGAGCTGCCCGAGGGCTGGGGATTCACCCGCGATGCCGGGGTGGGCGAGGCCTTCACGCTTTCGCCCGCGCAGGCGCAGGAGCTGTCGGTCGGCCTGATGCTTCCGGCGACGGTGCGCGGCGCGGTATGGCACGACGCCGACGACAACGGCCTGTGGGACGCCGGGGAGCGCCCGTATGAGGGCGCCGAGGTGCTGCTGGAAAGCGCCGAGCAGGGCGGCGAACCGCTGCGCGCGACCACCGACGCGCTGGGCGCGTACGCGCTGGAGCAAGTGCCGCCGGGGCAGTACCGGCTGACCTTCGCGCTGCCCGAGGGGCATGTGTTTGGCGGCAAGCTGGAGGGAACGCGCGAGCTGGCGCTGGTGCTCGGCCAGCGCGTGGAGCACGCCGATATGGGGCTGGTGCAGACCGCCTCGGTGTCCGGCTCCGTATGGGAAGACGCGGACGACGACGGCCAGCCCGGCGAGGGCGAGGACGGCCTCGCGTCGGCGCACGTGCGGCTCTTCCGCATCGACGAGGCGCGCAAGACGCAGGCCTTGGTCGCCGAGACCGACACCGATGACAAGGGCGGCTTCGCCTTCGAAGGCTTGCGCCCCGCCACCTACCGGATGGAGTGCCAGTTGCCCGAGGGATACGTCGTCGCGCGCGCGGCGGCCTCCACGGTGCGCTTTGCCGCCGAGCAAAAGGGGGAAACCCGCAGCGACACCTTCGCGCTGCCCATGGGCGCCAACATCGGCGGCGTGTCGCTGGGCGCGATCCGTCTGGGCGAGATCGGCGGCGCGGCATGGATCGATAACGATTACGACGGCCAACGCGCCGAGGAGGAAGCGGCGCTATCCGGCGTGGCGGTGTCGCTGCTGCGCGAGGGCGCGGACGCGCCGGTCGCCACCACCGTCACCAAGCGCGACGGCGCGTTCCGCTTTGCCGGGTTGCGCCCCGGCGAATACCGCGTGCGCTTCACGCTGCCCGAGGGCTACCTGTATACCCGCGATCCCGAGCGTCTGCTGCTGGATATCGCCGAGCGCCAAGCCGACATCGTCGTGACGCTGGCGATGGGCGAGACCGTTGGGGAGGTGCGCGTCGGCGCGCTGCAACCGGCGCTGCTGGGCGGCGTGCTCTGGGAGGACACCAACAACGACGGCCTGCTCGACGCCGGGGAGCCGCCGCTAGCAGGCGTATCGCTCAAGCTGGCGCGCGCCGACGCGCCCGAGGAAGCCTACGAGCTGACCACCGACGCGCAGGGACGCTGGCAGCAGGATCAACTGATGCCCGGCAGCTACGCGCTGCGCGCCGCCCTGCCGGAGGGCTACCTGTTCGCCGCCGAACCGGCGCGCAAGAGCGCTTCCCGCGCCGGGAACCTTTCCGGCATCGACGCCGCCGAGGGCGAAAGCGCGCCCATCGCGCTGGAGGCCGGTCAGCGGCAGAACGCTTACCACATCGGCGCGATCCCGGCGGCGGAAATCTCCGGCCAAGCTTGGCTGGACGAGGACAACGACGGCCTGCTCTCGGCGAGCGACAAGGCGCTGCCCGACGCGGAGGTGTCGCTGCTGGCCGACGGAAAGGCCGTGCGCACCGCCCGCACCGACGCATCCGGCGCGTATGCTTTCACCGGCTTGCGCCCCGGCGTGTATCAGCTGCGCTTCGCGCTGCCCGATGCGCACCTGTTTGCCCGCGCGCCCGGCGAAGCGGCGCAGGGCGGGCTGGTGCAGGGCGTGGACGCCAGCCAAGGCGACAGCCAGCCCTTCACCCTGACCATGGGCGAGCGGCGCGCCAACCAGAACGTCGGCGCGCTGGCGGCGGCGGCGATCACGGGCAAGCTGTGGCTCGACGCCGACGAAGACAACGCCATCGGCGCGGGTGAGGAAGGGCTGCCCGGCGCGCTGATCGAATGCCTGCTGGCGGAGGACGCGCAGGTGCTGGCCAGCGCGCGCACCGATGCCGACGGCGCGTATGCCTTTGAAAACCTGCGCCCCGGCACGTACCAGATCCGCGTGACGCTGGGCGAGACCGAGCTGTTTACCGAGCAGGCCGCGGCGCTGTTTGCGCAGGCCGAGCCGCAGCTCGGGCAGACCGCCGCGCAGGCGCTGGCCATGGGGCAGCGCCTCGAAATGCCCGATACCGGCGCGCTGCGCGCCGCCCGCATTCAGGGCAGCGCGTGGGAGGATGCGGACGTAAACGGCCTGCAGGGCGGCGACGAGCCGCCGCTGGAGGGCGCGCAGGTGACGCTGCTGCGCCAAGAGGGCGGCGCGTGGAACACCGTTGCCGCGCAGCAGGTGAGCGAAGCGGGCGACTATGCCTTCGAAGCCCTGCATCCCGGCCGGTACAAGCTGCGCTTTGAGCTGCCCGGCGGCTACCTGTTCACGCTGCAAAGCGGCGGCGAGGGCGGCTCGGTCGCGCCTGCCACCGACGAGAGCATCGGCGAGAGCGAGGAATTCGCGCTGGCGATGGGCGAGAGCCGCGCGCGCATGTCGGTGGGCGGCATCCGCCCCGGCCTGATCGGCGACACCGCCTGGGTCGATACCAACGGCAACGGCCTGCAGGATTTCGGCGAGCCGCCGCTGCCCGGCGTGGTGCTCACGCTCTACGCCATTGGCGAGGGGGACAGTCAGCGCGAGGTCGCCACCGCGACCACCGACGAATACGGCCTCTATCGTTTCGACCGCCTCCGCCCCGGGCGCTACTTGGTCGGCGCGGAGCTGCCCGAGGGCTATGCTTTCACCGTCAACCGCCCCGACCTTTCCGAGATCGACAGCGACTTCCCCGAGCTGGCAGGAGCCTCCGGCTCCTGCGAGGAATTTACGCTGAAGTCGGGGCAGGCGAAGCGGGATATCGATGTGGGGGCGAAGAAGTAAGAATCCTATCTGCGTGGTTTGGAAAACCCCGAAGGTTTCCAAAGGGCGACCGGAAAGCCCTTTGGTCGTGCCCGCTGGCACGAAACACCCGCGTTCAGAAGTTTCGCCCTGCGGGGCGACCTAAGGGCTTTCCGGTCGCCCTTAGGGATCCTTCGGAGGCCGAACCAAGCAAGTTGGCTTGCCGCGCTGATGCCACAGTCCCCTCTTGCCAAGCCATGGCAAACCGGATACAATACTAGCATGCAGTATCATCCGCCCCTAAGAATACATCGCAAGAGTAACGGGAGGGTTTTTACATGACGAAGCAAGTGATCGACCAAGCCAAAGAAAAGATGGGCAAGACCGAAAGCGTGCTGCGCAGCGAGTTGATGACCATCCGCGCAGGGCGCGCCAATCCGCAATTGCTGGATCGCATCTCCGTCGATTACTACGGCACGATGACGCCGCTCAACCAGATGGGCAATATTTCCGTGCCCGAGCCGCGCATGCTGGTGATCTCGCTGTGGGATAGCAAGGGCATCCCGGCGGTGGAAAAGGCGATCATGAAATCCGAGCTGGGCATCACGCCCACCAACGACGGCAAGGTGATCCGCCTGATGATCCCGGAGCTGACCGAGGAGCGCCGCAAGGATTTGACCAAGCTGGTGCGCAAGAACACCGAGGAGGCCAAGGTGGCGATCCGCGCCATCCGCCGCGACGCCATCGAGCACGTGAAAAAGCTGCTCAAGGACGCCGCGCTGCCCGAGGACGAGGAGAAGAAGGCCGAGGACGACATCCAGAAGCTGACCGACAACGCCATCAAGACCCTCGACCAGATCTGCGCTGAAAAGGAAAAGGAGATCTTGGACGTAAAGTGAGCGAGGCGTTATCGGGGCTGCCGCCGTTGTTGGGGCTGCCGCTTAAGCTTGCGCTGGCGGAGCTGGCGCGTCAAGGCATCGGGCAGGTGCGCGTCGAGCGCTCGGTTACGCCGCGCCGCGAGGGCGTGGGCGGCGAATGGCGCGTGGTGCGCGTGCGCGAGGGCGCGCCGCCGGTGCTGGACGTATGCTGCTTTGAATGGACGGTTTGACGCTGAACGATCGCCTCTACATGCTGCGTGTCAGGGCGTTTGACCGCGGTGGGTAGGGGCTTTTGTTTGTGGGGACGGAATCCCTCCACCGCTGCCGACGGGGAAACCGCCGCATGCCTGCGGCGGGAATCCCTCCACCGCCTGAGGGCGGTCCCCCTCACAATTCGCAATAGTCGCGCGAGCGCTCCTTTGCTCATTGGACTTCCGCACCGTCTCATCGCGCCACTGGCGCGACGGTGCTTCGTCCCCGTTGAACAAGGGAGGCAAGGGCTAGAACTAAGAATCTTTTATGCACGGGGAGAGGTACAAATGGGCGCGTGTTTTATTCCGGAGGGCTATGTGTCGCCGATCGGCATCCGCGAGACCGAGGTGGCCATCAAGGAGATCAAGGACTATTTTGAGCTGGATCTGGCGCGGGAGCTGCATCTGACGCGCGTATCGGCGCCGCTGTTCGTGCGCCAAAGCTCCGGCCTCAACGATACGCTCAACGGCGTCGAGCGCCCGGTGCGCTTCGACCCGGGCGAGAACCCCGAGGAGACGGTGGAGATCGTGCAATCGCTGGCCAAGTGGAAGCGGCAGGCGCTGGCGCGCTACGGCTTCCGCCCCGGCGAAGGGCTGTACGCCGATATGAGCGCCATCCGCCGCGACGAGGAGACCGACAACATCCACTCGCTCTACGTCGATCAGTGGGATTGGGAGCGCATCATCCTCGCCGAGGATCGCACCGTGCCGGTGCTGGAGCATATCGTGCGCCGCGTGTACGCCGCGCTCAAGCATACCGAGCGGTTCGTGGCGGCGCGCTATCCGTGGGCGACGCCGGAGCTGCCCGAGAAGATCTTCTTCATCACCAGCCAAGCGCTGGCCGATAAGTACCCGGATCTTACGCCCAAGCAGCGCGAGCACGCCATCGCGAGGGAGATGGGCGCGGTGTTCATCGAGCAGATCGGCGGCAAGCTGACCTCCGGCGAGCCGCACGACGGCCGCGCGCCCGACTATGACGATTGGTCGCTCAACGGCGATATCCTCGTGTACTATCCGCTGCTGGATATCGGGCTGGAGCTTTCCTCGATGGGCATCCGCGTCACGCCGGAATCGCTGCGCGCGCAGCTTGCCGAGCGCGGTTGCGTGGAGCGCGCCCAGTTGCCCTTCCACGCGGCGCTGCTGCGCGGCGAGTTGCCGCTGACGGTGGGCGGCGGCGTGGGGCAATCGCGCATGTGCATGTTCTTCCTCAATAAGGCGCACATCGGCGAGGTGCAGTCCTCGATTTGGACGGAGGAAACCGAGCGGATTTGCGCCGAGCGGGGCGTGCAGCTGCTGTAATTTTCGGAGGGCGGCACGCCCTCTTTTTTTGTTTTGGAAAAGAGAATTGGGGCAACGAATCTCTGCCTTTTCGGAGAGACCGCCGCATGCCTGCGGCGGGAATCCCTCCACCGCCGGAAACCGCCGCATGCATGCGGCGGGAATCCCTCCACAGCCTGAGGGCGGACCCCCCTCCCTTTGACAAGGGAGGCTGGGGGCTAGAACCAAGATTCTTTTATGAAACAAGAAACATATACCAGCCTCCAAAAGCCTCCCTTGTCAAAGGGAGGGGAACCGCGTGAGCGGTGGAGGGATTCCGTTCTCCGCCGCCTGCGGGCGCCGGGATTCCGTTCTCCGCCGCCTGCGGGCGCCGGGATTCCGCTCCCGCCTTGAAAAGATTCTACCTTCATACCAATAAAACCATATTTAAGAAATAATGGAAAGAAACCCCTTGACATTCGTCCACTACGGTTGTAGAATGTAATCAACGACAAGTGTAGAATGAACGTGAATGAAGGGATGCAGCATGAAATTCAAGGATCGGTTGCCCGACGCCGAGTTCGACGTCATGCGCGCGATCTGGCGCGCCGAGCCGCCGGTCTCCACCAAGGAAGTGGTGGAGGCGCTGGAGGATGGCCATCATTGGAAGGCGCAAACCGTGCTGACGCTGCTGGTGCGGCTCATCGACCGGGGCTTTTTGGCCAGCGAGCGCGTGGGCAAGGAGCGGGTGTATACCCCGCTGGTCGCCGAGCAGGCGTATTTGCAGCAGGAGACCGACGCATTTATGGCGCGCTATCATCAAAACTCGCTGACCGGGCTGGTGAGCACGCTGTTCCGGGGCAAGCAGCTTTCCGAGGAGGAGGCGCGCTCCCTGCGCCAATGGCTGGAGGAGAGAACATGATGACCGATGCTTTGCTCGCGCTGATCGGCTCCTCGCTGGTGATGGCGGCGGTGGCGGCGGGGCTGGCGCTGTTTCAGGCGGTGTTCGGCAGGCGCTATTCGGCGCGGTGGGGATACCTGCTGTGGCTGATTGTGTTGGTGGGCCTGCTCGTTCCCTTCCGCCCCGACACCGGCGTGGCGCTGCTGCGCCTGCCCGCGCCGACGATGCTGGAAACCGCAGCCTTCGCGCCGGAACCGCCCGCAGCCGAGCGCGGGGCGATGGAGACCGCCGCAGCGATCCAAGCCGCCGCAGCCCGCGCCGATGCGCCTTTGCGCGCCTCACAGCGAGCAAGCATGACGTGGGCGCAGGCGCTGGTGCTTTTGTGGCTGGCCGGGGCGCTGGTGTTTTGCGCTTTGCATTTGTTGCGCCATCGCCGCTTTGTGCGCCACGTGCGCCGCTGGAGCCAGCCGGTGACCGATCCGGCGGCGCTGGCAGCCGCCCGCCGCGCGCGGGAATCGCTGCGCATGCATCGGCCGCTCCCCGCGCTGCGCCGCTGCCGCGCCGTCAATCGGCCGATGCTGACCGGGCTTTTGCGCCCCGCCATCCTGTTGCCCGAGGCGGTCATGCTGCCCGACGAGCTGGAGTTGGTGCTGCGCCACGAGCTGGTGCACTACGCGCGGCGCGATCTGTGGATGAAGGCCGCGCTGCTGCTGATCGCCGCCATTCATTGGTTCAATCCGCTGCTCTGGTGGCTGCCCGGCGCGGTGGAGGCGGCGTGCGAGGCAGCCTGCGACGAGGCGGTGCTCGCCAGTGAAGGCCGCGAGCGGCGTCGGCAGTATGGCGAGCTGATTATCGGCGTCGCCAGCCAAAGGCAGCGCAGGCAAACTTTGCTAACGACTTGCTTTTTAGGAGGGAAAAACGAAGTGAAGAAGCGATTGGAAACCATTTTCGGAACCCAACCCAAGCACAACGCGCTGGCTGTGCTGTGCGCCGTTGTGCTGGCGGCGACCGGGCTGCTGGGGCAGGCGGTGTTCGCTGAGACCACCGCAGTGCCCGCGCCGCCCGCGCCGCCTGCGTCGCTCGGGACGCCGGTCACGCTGAGGCGCGCCATCGAAATCGCGCTGGAGAAAGTCGGCGAGGGCTTTGTGACCAAGGCCGAGCTGGACTGGGAGAAGGAGCAATCGGTGTTCGGGGTCGAGATTCTTGACTGGGAGAAGGAGCAAGCGGTGTTCGAGGTCGAGATTCTTGTCGGGCAAACGGCGCACGAGCTGGAGATCGCCTTCGCCGATGGGCAAATCCTGCGCCACGAGCAGGAGCAAGAGCGCGACGTCGATCTGGAGGACGTGCCTGCGGCGGGCGATATCGGCTACGCGGCAGCGATCGAGGCGGCGCTGAAGGAGGTGCCGGGCGGCGATATCATCTCGCTGGAGACCGAATTGGTCGGCGGCGTGCGCGCGTATGAGGCGGAGCTGTATCACGGCACCACGAAGCACGAGGTAGTCGTGAGACTCTCCGATGGGCAGGTGCTGCGGCATCAAGAAGCGGCGCACAAGGTACCGAGTAAAGAGGAAGTGCCGCAGATGGAGGAAATGCCGGAGATGAAGATAATGCCGGAGATGGAAGAAAAGTCCGGCAAGGATTAAAAACACGATGGCGATCATGACGGCAGATAGTGGCCGGCATGATTGATCCCTGTAGACAGCGAAGCGCCGCAAAAGATCGCTCTTTTGCGGCGTCCAGACCGTCGATAAACGCCCATCTGTGGGTTCAGCCCAGCGCGCGCCTTGTCGGCGTACCTGTGTACGCCTCCTGCGGACACGCTTGTGCTTCGCCCACATTTGGACATTTCTCGACGGTCTGACTTTGTTGATAGCCTGTGGATGCGTAGAGAAGGATTCCAAAGGGCGAGCGATAAGCCCTTTGGCCGCCCTTCGCAAAGGGTGGAATTCCATACAGACCTTGCTTCGAGGCATTTCGCATCTGCGGATGCGACCAGGGCTTTGCGATCGCCCTGGACCTTCGCAGCCCATCTGCGTGACTTTGTTGATTGTCTGACTTTGTTGATAGCCTGAGCGCCGCAAAAGATCGCTCTTTTGCGGCGCTTTTTGAATGCGGGTTTGTATTACTCCATGGCGGAACCTACGTCAAAGTACTCAACCAATTCCGCCTCGGTTTCCCATTCGCTGAAGTGAACGGCGATGGTGTCGGCGTCCACGTACGTCGGCGGTTCGCTGATCTCTTCCGACAGTTGAATCTCTTGCAGCCACGCGCCGCTCTGAATTGAGTAAATGTTTAGGACGCTCCAATCGACCGCCTCACCGATACAAAGCGTGCTTCCGTCGGGCGAGATAGCCCAAGGTACGTTCTCGTCGGGCAGCAGATCGCGCAGCCTTTTGTGCAGCAGCCGCGGCTTGAGCGTTTCAAGATTCACCACCGCCGAGGTGGTGTATAGCTTGCCGTCGTAAAGCAAGCACGGCCTGCCCTGATCCTTTTCGATCAGCAGATCCTTGCCGGTGCGCAGGTCATACACGCCGTAGCCCAGCTCCATTTCCCAGCCCATGCGCCAGTAGATGAAGCGGTGCTCGTCCAGCGACGCGAAAAAATAGTAGTACAGTATCTCTGCCGCGTTGTCGGCCTCCGGGTCGTACGGAACGCCGGTTAGCAGTTGTTCCCGCGCGCCGCTTTTTGGGTTGAAACGGAGCAGGCTTCCTTCGTCCTGCGTGATCTGCGTGCCGTCGGGCAGGGGGAAGGTAAACACTTCTTGCTCGGTGAGGGTACGCCATTCCGGTTCGCCGCCGATGGCTACGGTCATGACATCCCAAAGCTCCGTTTCGCCGCTGGGCTGTTTGTGCGGGAAGATGAGGCGCAGCGATTCCCCTTCGATTTCCATCCGCTCGATGGAACGCTGGTTTTCGACGCGCAACGTTTGCAGCGGCGTTTCCTGATCTAGGGAAAGGAAATAGACCTCGAACAGTTCGTTGCCGTCGTCCGGCGGGGCGGCAATCACGCACAGCCTGTTCCTGTCGATAAAGCGCATGCGGGAAACATTCTCGATTCCGAACCGCTCGGCGATGGAAAAGCTTTCGGCAGGCTCGGTGCTGTCGCACAGCGCCGCCAGCGGGAGCGCCAGCAGCAGCGTCAGCAGCAGGGCGGCCCGGCGAATCATGCGGGTGGTTTGCATAAGCAAGCATCCTCTCTCTCTCGATGATTCGTTAATCGTTTAACGTGATTGGTATTTTATAGCATGCTCGTTTGCATGTCAAGTTTTACCGCGCAACCATCATCAAAAACCGCCGATGATTTCCCCGCGCCGCCGCCACAATAAGCGTGCGAAAATTCAGCGAACGGGGTGCATTGCATGCGCAAACGGACAGCGTACGGCTTCATGCTGGGAATCACGCTGGCGACGGTGGGGGCGATGCTGTGGGTGCCGGGCGAGAGCGCGCGGCCGGTGCGTGCGCGTCAAGCGGAGGCGCGGCGTATGGAGGAGCGCGTCGATGGCGGCGGCGTGATGGGGCGGCAGGGGGAGCATACGGTGTCCTCGCTGAGCGGCGGCGCGGTGGCCGAGGTGTTCGTAGCGCCGGGGCAGAAGGTAGCGGAGGGGCAGGCGCTGTTCCGGCTGGACAGCGCGGCGCAGGCGCAGGCGCTGGCGGCGCTTTTGCAGGCCGATGGCCGGGCGCGGGCGCGGCTTGGTGAGGTCGGCGATAAGGCTGGCTCCCTCGGCGCGGAGACCGTGTGGCAGGACGAGGCGCAGTGGCTGGAGGGCGCGCAGGCGGAGCAGTATGCCCAGCAGGCGGCGCTGCTCGAGGCGCAGATCGCCGCGCAAACCGTGCGGGCGCAAGCGGCGGGCGAGGTGCTGGCCACCTTTGTGCGCGAGGGCGAGGTGCTGCTGCCCGGCGCGCCCGCGCTGACGCTGGCGGGGGAGGCGCAAGTGGTGCGCATGCAGGTGGGCGAGCGGGAATCGCTGCGGCTGGCGGCGGGATTGCCTGCGCGCTTTCTGCGCGACGACGTGCTGCTGGGCGAGGGCAGGGTGCTCAGCGTGGGCATGCCGCTACCCCGTGCCGACGGCGTGCTCAGCGCCACGGTGGAGCTGCAGCCGGGCGCGCCCATCGCGCTGCCCGCCGGGGCGCGGCTGGATGTGGAGATCGTCTGCCGCGCGCAGGAGCAGGCGGTGCTGGTGCCGCTGGAGGCGATGGCCGAGGGCGAGGCGGCGGTGTGGCGGGTGTTCGAGCGCCGGGCGTGGCGGGTGCCGGTGCAGGCAGGCTTGCAGGATGCGCTGACTGTGGCGGTGCGCGGGCTGCCCGAGGATGCGCTGGTCATCCTCGATCCGCCGGAGGACCTGCGCGAAGGGCAATTGGTGGAGGTGACCGGCTCGTGAGGCTGTGGGATACGGTGCGGCTGTCGGCGCGCAGCATCTTTCAAACGCCGCTGCGCTCGGTGCTGACGGTGCTGGGGCTTTCGATCGGCATCGGCGCGATTCTGGCGGTGGTGGCCATCGGCGACGCGGGGCAGATGGAGGTCGAATCACAGCTGACGCGCATCGGCGTGGGGCGGGCGTGGATCCGTCCCGCGCGGGGAGAGGAGCGCGCACTGACGCGCGAGGACGCGCAGCTGGTGCGCGCCGCCGTGCCTGCTGCGGGGACGATGGCCAGCGCCGTGGCCTACCGCGCCGCCGCCGTGCAGTACCGCGACGCTTCGAGCCCGGCGATGCTCGTGGGCTGCGAGCCGGAGCTTGGCGCCATCGAAGGGCTGCAGCTATTGGCGGGGCGCTTCCTGCGCCGGGGCGACGCGCTGGAGCTGCGCGCCGTGGCGGTGATCTCCAGAGAGGTTGGCGAGGAGCTGTTCGGCCGGGCGGATCCCATCGGCGCGCAGATCGATATCGCGGGCCGCCGCCTGCGGGTGATCGGCGTGGTGGGCGAGCCCGATAGCGGCGAGGTCACCGTGGCAGCGCCGCCGGAGCAGGCCAACCGCGTGTGGCTGCCGCTGCAAATTTATGAGGGCATCTACGGCGCTGGGGTCAACGAGATCGCGCTATCGGTGTTTGCCAGCGGCGATCCGGTATCGGCGGGGGAGAGCGGCGCGCGCGCGCTGACGCAGCGCTACGGCGGCCAGTATCAAACCACCACCTACGAGGCCGAGATGAAGGCGGCGCGCAGCATCCTGCGCATCTTTTTGATGGTGATGGCCTGCGTGGCGGTGATCTGCATGATCGTCGGCGGCATCGGCGTGATGAACATCATGCTGGTCTCGGTGCGCGAGCGGCGGCGCGAAATCGGCGTGCTCAAGGCGCTGGGCGCTTCGCGGCGGGTAATCTGCCTGCAATTCCTGCTCGAGGCGCTGGCTTATTCGTTGATGGGCGGCGTGCTGGGCATGCTCGGCGGCGCGGCGATGGTCGCCGGGGCGGCCAAGCTGATCGGCATCGTGATCCCGGTGACGCGGCAGATGCAGGGCATGGCCATCGCCTTCGCCTGCGGCATCGGCGTGTTCTTCGGCGTGTATCCGGCGCTGCGGGCTGCCGGGCTGGCGCCGGTGGATGCGCTGCGCACCGCCGACTAATCGCGCAATCGAAACAGGAGCTGATCCAGCGGCAGATTGCGTTCGGTCAGCACCCGGTCGATCGCCTCGTCGTGATCCAGAACGATCAAATAGTCGTAAGAATCCGGGTTCTTTCCGTATGCGGCGAGGACGGCTTGGACGCTGTCCGTCCACTGCGTCTCTTTGGAACGGAAGCAATAGGATTCATAGAATATCGTGACCCACGAATGAGCGTACACGAGGATATGGCCGCCCTTGTTGGGCAGGCCGTTGGTGAGCTTGAGGTGATTCAGCGTCCGGTAGGTGCCTGCGGATTGGTAATCCGGCCTTTGCAGATCGGCATAGGCGCGGGCATAGTCGCCGGGGTAGATCGGAACCATCACCAAGCACATAACGCAGGCTGCCGCTGCTTGCAACAGGTTTCTCTTGCTTTGCCCGGATCGTTGAAACCCGCCAAGGAACGAAACGGTGTACAGAATGCCCATCAGGTAAATAACGATGAGCGCGCTGGCGAGGTAGCGCTCGTACCCCGCGATGGTGGCCGAGTCGGTGCCGGGCATGTTGAAGATGAACATTCCGAGCATCAGAATCTTATAGAGGAGATAGAAGAAGGCGACACAAAGCGCGATGCGCGCCTCCTGCGTATTTTTTCGGTTTAGCACGCGTGCATTGACGATTTTTCCTACGAGCAGGAGCGCGAAGAAGCCCAGTAGCGTCTGCCATTCGCGCGTTGGATTGACGGCGGGGTTCAACGTGAACCATTTGTTGAGGTAGTTGACGACGACGGCGTGTACCGTTCCCATGCCCTTGTAACGAAAGACCGAGAGCATGTAGGATGTGCTCATGGAGTGCCGCGCCATATTGGCATCCGCAAAGACCAGTGCGATGTGGCGATGCCAAAGGAAGACAAACGCGAAGATCGGCACGGCGATTCCGAAAAAAGCAACCTTCCATTTCTCGCTTTTCGTGATGCCTTTGTTTCGCGCTAAACCATACAAGGAGATGGCCGCGATGAAGGAGCAAAAGAAGGGTCCGGAGTTTTTTGTGATCGACAGAAAGCACAGAATCGGCAGGGTCAGGGCGATCCCCTTGCGAGGATTCTCCAAATAATACAGCGCGATGCAGACGCCGCCCACGCTCAGCAGCGAAAGCACGTTGTCGACCTGCAGCGAATCCAGCCGCACATTAAAATGTAGCGAAAGCAAAAGCGCCAGCACGACGAGGCCGTTTTGCAGAACCGGCACCACGCCTTTCCCTTTTCGGCAAAAGGCGAAAAGCGGGAGCAAGCCGGAGCCCAATAGCAGCGCTTGGGCAAGCAGCGTTTGTCCTTCGCCGTATTGGAGCACCTTCGTAAAAAAGTAAATAAAGCCAGCGGTTCCGGTGGGATAGGAAGTATAGGATACGACCTCCGTCGTGAAGTTGGGCAGGCGATTGTTTTCAAAGATCTCGCGCGCCACCACTGCCCAATGGGTCAAGGTATCGCCATCGGGGTAGACCGCGTTTTTTAAAAACGTGAATGCATAGACGCAGGTGAGCGCGCCAACCGCGCCCCAAACCGTGAAGCGAAATGAGGAAACGATTTTCTTGCGCTCTTTGAATAAACAGATCCATCCGCAGAGCAGGATGATGCAGAGCGCCAAAGGCATGCAGTTCAGAATGCCAGCGATATACATGATGCTGCCGATGCCGGAAAACAGCAAAACAGGGATGAACATCCCCGCTACCTTATATTTGTTTGATAAAGTGAGGCCATATCCCCAGAGTGTACAGGTGAGCAGCACCAGCCGAAAACACAAAAACAAGGCAGTCATCGTTGCGTCCCTTCCCATCCTTTTGCGATGTGCGAATGATTCATCAATGAGTGTTAATATACCCCAGACGCGGTTGACAGTCAACAGGAAGCGAGCCCGCGAGCGGTGCGCGGCGCGCGTGGGAAGAGGAGGAGTTATAATTTGAGAAAAGCAAGGAAACAACTGGGATTTTTGGGCTTTTTCTGTCGCTTGTGTGGGCGAGAGTATACAAATGCGCCACGGGAAGTTTGGTGAATCCCCCACTTCACAGAACCGGCGGCGCAAGCTATAATGAACATAACAAAAAGGTCGACAGCGTGTGTGTTCGACCCCTTCGTTTCTTATTCCTATTTTTTCTTATTCGAAAAGGGGGATCTCGTATGGCAAGCGTAAAGTTGGATCACATCTACAAGATCTATGCGGGAAATGTTACCGCGGTCAGCGACTTCTGCTTGGACATCGAGGACAAGGAATTTATCGTGCTGGTCGGCCCCTCGGGCTGCGGCAAGTCCACCACGCTGCGCATGGTCGCCGGTCTGGAAGAGATCAGCGAGGGCAGCCTTTACATCGGCGACCGCCTTGTGAACGACGTTGCGCCCAAGGATCGCGATATCGCGATGGTGTTCCAGAACTATGCGCTCTACCCGCACATGACGGTGTATGACAACATGGCCTTCGGCCTCAAGCTGCGCCGCAAGCCCAAGGCGGAGATCGATAAGCTCGTGCAAGAGGCCGCCAAGATCCTCGATATCGTGCACCTGCTGGGCCGCAAACCCAAGGCGCTCTCCGGCGGTCAGCGCCAGCGCGTCGCGCTCGGCCGCGCCATCGTCCGCGATCCCAAGGTGTTCCTGATGGACGAACCGCTCTCCAACCTCGACGCCAAGCTGCGTGTCGCGATGCGCACAGAGATCACCAAGCTGCATCAGAAGCTGGAGACCACCTTCATCTACGTCACCCACGATCAAACTGAGGCAATGACCATGGGCTCGCGCATCGTGGTCATGAAGGACGGCTTCATCCAGCAGGTCGATACCCCGCAGAACCTCTACGATCATCCCTGCAATCAGTTCGTCGCTTCCTTCATCGGCAGCCCGCAGATGAACTTCTTCAACGTCAAGCTCGGCAAGGAGGGCGGCGATGTGTTTGCTACCTTCGGCCAGAACCGCATCCGGATCCCGGGCAGCAAGATCGCCAAGTTCGTGGACGAGGGCTATGTCGAGAAGGAAGTCATCATGGGCATCCGCCCCGAGAACATTCACGACGAACCCGCCTTCATCAACAACTCGCCCGATAGCGTCATCGATGTCAAGGTCGAGGTGGTCGAGCTGATGGGCTCGGAGACCTACCTCTACCTCAAGACCACCGGCAAGGACGAGAACATCATCGCCCGCGTCGATCCCCGCTCCACCGCGCGTATCGGCGAGAGCATCAAGGTCGCCCTCGACGCCAACCGCCTGCATTTCTTCGATAAGGCCACCGAGGCGTCGATCTCGAACCGGTAAGCACTGAATTTCTTCAGCGCCACGAGCGCGGGGGAATCCCTCTGCCGCCTGCGCAGAGACCGCCGCTCTTGCGGCGGGAATCCCTCCACCGCTCACGCGGTCCCCCTCCCTTTAACAAGGGAGGCTTTTGGAGGCTGGCATATGTTTCTTATTTCATAAAAGATCCTTGATTCTAGCCCTTTGCCTCTATCGGAACCCCTCCACCGCCTGCGCAGAGACCGCCGCCTGCGGGCAGCGGGAATCCCTCCACCGCTCACGCGGTTCCCCTCCCTTTAACAAGGGAGGCTTTTGGAGGCTGCTGTATGTTTCTTGTTCCATAAAAGAATCTTGGTTCTAGCCCTTAGCCTCCCTTGTCAAACGGGGACGGAGCGCCGTCGCGCCAGTGGCGCGATGGGACGGCGCGGAAGTCCAATGAGCAAAGGAGCGCTTGCGCGACTATTGCGAATTGTGGGGGGACCGCCGCAGTGGGGCGGAGCCGAGATCGGCCAGTGGCCGAATAATCGAGGCGGAAGCCCAATGAGCCAACGAGCTTGCGCAGCAAGCGACTATGGCGAACTGTGGAGGGGGGATTCCCGGCGCCCGCAGGCGACGGTTCTTCCGCCGCAGCGGGGCGAAGCCCAGTGAGCTTCCGCCCCCCTCGCACCCCAGTCAATTTTCAGACCGGCTAAAAACGCCGGTCTTTTTTCTATGCCGCCCGCGTTCCGGCAATATTTTTTGAATAAAAAGACATAATATGTGAGTATCTGGGAATAATTTTTCTACTTTATGCCTTTTTTATGTCATTTTTAATAAATGGAACGTCAGAAATGCAAGGAATGTTATGGATTTTTCAAATAAAGTGTATTATAATAAAGATTGTATGAGAAGAAATGAAAAGGATCGCGGCGCAAACGAAACCGTGAATCGAGAGGAGAATGTTCGTTGATACCTGAAAAGCGCTTCCTGAATCAGATTCAACAGGTGCTTGCCCGCCTGATGCAGCCGATCTGGCTGCTTGACAGCGAGGGCAACGTGCTTTTGCCGGAAGGGCAGTCCATCAAGCTGGCGCTGCCAACCTTTATGGAGCCGGGCGTACCCATCGCGCAGGAAAACCGAACCTTCCTGCTGGTGGACATCATTCCGCCGCTGGTGCTGTGCGCCGAGGCGCAAAGCAGCTCTACCCACGATCATATCCTGTTAGCCGGCGCGATGGTGCAGGCGATGGGGCGCGGCGAGGATCCCATCGCCAGCCGGTACGACGTGTACCGCCGCGTGCTGCGCGAGGAGCTGACCCAGCCCGAGATGGAAGCGCTGGCCACCGAGCACCAGATCGAGCTGGAACGCGAGCGCTGCGCCATCGTGCTGCAAATTCAGCAGACCGAGGGCGAATCGGCCTTCCAGCAGCTCGAGGAGTTGGTGCCGCGCGCCAACGGCGATCTGGTGATCGATATGGATCGCCACACCGTCGTGCTGCTGAAGACCATGGATCAGGTCGAGAGCTTCGATGAGCTGCGCCAGTTGGGCGAGGCTGTCGCGCAAACGTTGATGGACGAAACCGGGCATACTTGCCTCGTGGGCATCGGTGAGCCGAAGCGCACGCTGGCCGCCACCGGCGAATCCTTCCGCGAGGCGCGCCGGGCGATGGAGGTTGGCCGCACCTTCCGCAGCGACGTGACGCTCTTCGTGTACCGCAACTTGGTGCTGGAGCGCTTTTTGACCGATATCCCGCGGGAGTTGGGGGCGCGCTACCATAGCATCCTGTTCAACCGCAAGACCGCGCGCCTTTTTAATGAGGAGATGCTGCACACCATCCGCATGTTCTTCGAAAAGGATCTCAACCTTTCCGATACCGCGCGCCAGCTTTACATCCACCGCAACACGCTGGTGTACCGGCTGGACAAGGTGCAGCGGCAGACCGGGTTGGATCTGCGCCGCTTCGAGGACGCCGTAACCTTTAAGCTGCTCATGCTGCTCAACAAGAGCGGCAAGGACAAGCCGCGCCAGTTGAACTAAGCGCGGCATGCGGGCAGCGGAAGGGATGAAGGTGATGGACGAAGAGCAACGCAGAGCGCATGCGCTCGCGTGTCACGCGCGCTGGCGGGGCAAGATAGAAACCGCGCTGCGCGCGCCGGTGGCGACCGCCGCGGATTTGGCGGTGGCCTACACGCCGGGCGTGGCGGAACCCTGCAAGGAGATCGCGCGCGATCCCGAAACCGCCTATGCGTACACGCGCAAGTGGAACACCGTGGCGGTGGTGACCGACGGCACGGCGGTGTTAGGCTTGGGCGATATCGGCCCCCTCGCGGGGTTGCCGGTGATGGAGGGCAAGGCGCTGCTGTTCAAGGCCTTCGGCGATGTGGACGCGGTGCCGGTCCTGCTGGATACCAAGGACGTGGAGGAGATCGTGCGCACCGTGCGCCTGATCGCGCCCGGCTTTGGCGGTATCAACTTAGAGGATATCGCCGCGCCGCGCTGCTTCGAGGTCGAGCGCCGGCTCAAGGAAGCGCTGGATATCCCGGTCTTTCACGACGATCAGCATGGCACCGCCGTGGTGGTGGCGGCGGCGCTGCAAAACGCGCTGCGGCTCACCGGGCGGAGGCCGGAAACGGTGCGCGCGGTGGTCAACGGCGCCGGGGCGGCGGGAACTGCCTGCGCCGAGCTGCTGTTGGCGCTGGGCGTTACCGATCTGGTGCTGGTGGATCGGCAGGGCGTCATCACCGACGCGCCGGAGGATCCGCACCGCGAAATCGCCCGGCGCACCAATCCGCGCGGCGTCACCGGCCTGCTGGCCGACGCGCTCTGCGGCGCGGATTTCTTCCTCGGCGTATCGGCGCCCGGCGTGCTCACCGGCGAGATGGTGCGCGCCATGGCCAAGGATCCGATCGTGTTCGCGCTGGCCAATCCGGTGCCGGAGATTCTGCCGCCGGAGGCATTGGCCGCCGGGGCGCGCGTCGTTGGCACCGGCCGCAGCGATTTTCCTAACCAAATCAACAACGTGCTGGCATTTCCCGGCATCTTCCGCGGGGCGCTCGACTGCCGCGCCCGGGAGATCAGCCAAGCGATGAAGCTGGCGGCGGCCGAGGCGCTGGCGGCGCTGGTGCCGGAGGATCAGCTCAGCGCCGAGTATCTGCTCCCCGCCGCGATGGATCCCCGCGTGGCGCCCGCAGTGGCGGCGGCGGTGGTTCAAACCGCGCGCAAGCAAGGTTTGGCGCGCTCATGATCGGGTAAGCTACCTTCGCCGGGCGAGGGATCAGGTGATATTCCAAAGCGTACCGCGCAATACCAAACCGCGCGGCGGAACAAGAAAGGAAGTATGGAATCCATGAAAATGCGCAGCAAGCGGTGGACGGCTCTTGCTCTGGGCGCGGCGCTACTGGTGTGCGTGTGTCTGCCTGTGGCAGCCAGTGGCGTGATCCCGGGGCTCAAAGTATTCGCGGGGGAGGAAACCGTAACCATTCCCAAGAGCGAATATGAACGGCTCCAAAAGTTCACCCGCTTGGATGAAATCATCCAGAACGTTGAGAAATATTACATCGATGAGCCCAACGTTCAGGAGATGATGGATTTCGCTGCCGAAACCATCCTGTATTCGTTGGGAGATCCGTACACCGCTTACATTCCGCCCGAAGGCATGGAGAAGCAGGTCGAGGAGCGCAACGGCACCTATGCCGGGCTGGGCATGCAGCTCATGCAGGGCACCGAGGATCAGCTGATTACCGTCACCCGCGTGTTCGAGGGCAGCCCGGCCGAAGAGGCTGGCGTGCTGCGCGGCGATAAGATTCTCAAGGTCAACGGCGAGGAATACGTGGGCAGCACCATGGCGCAGGCCGTGGAAGCGATGCGCGGCGAGCCGGGCACCAAGGTGACCGTCACCTATCGGCGCGAGGGAGAGGAACCCTTTGACCTGACCATGAAGCGCCGCACCGTGGAGATCAACAACGTCGAATATGAGATGCTGGAGGACGGCGTCGGCTATCTGCTGCTGTACGAGTTCACCGGCACAGACGTGCGCGGCTTCTACAAGGCGCTGGATTATTTCGCCCAGAATAAAGCCAAGGGCATCATCATCGACCTGCGCGACAACCCCGGCGGCTATGTTTCCGACGCGGTGGGCATCGCCGATGCGCTGCTGACCGAAGGCTTGGTGATGTACACCGAGGATCGCTACGGCAACCGCGACGATTACTATTCGCACGGCGACGCGCTGGGTCTGCCGCTGGTGATGCTGGTCAACGAATATTCGGCCAGCGCCTCGGAAATCCTCACCGGCGCGGTTAAGGATCGCGGCGCGGGCAAGGTGGTGGGCGTCAAAACCTTCGGCAAGGGCATCGTGCAGGAAATGCGCGTGTTCCCCGAGGATGGTGCGGGCATGCTGCTGACCACCATGCGCTACTACACCCCCTCCGGCGTGTGCATCCACGGCTTGGGCATCGAGCCCGACGTCGTGGTGGAGCAGCCCGAGGAGCTGCGCGTGCGCGGCACCGCCGTGCCGCACGATCAGGATGTGCAGTTGATAAAGGCGGTAGAGACCCTCAAGGACGAAATCGCTTCCGCGGGCAAGAAAAAGAAGTAAACCCGCGAATTTGGCTTGGCGACACGCAGGCGCCCGCTTGTTTGAACAGGCGGGCGCTTTTCTGATGGGTGCTTTTCCTTTGGGCGCTTTTCCTTTGGGTGCTTTTCTTGCGAGGGGATTGCTTCGCCCGCGACAATCAAATATAATGATGGGGTTGCTTGAATAATCCAGAATCGAGGCGCAGAGGATGCCAGAGACGAAGCGGTCTACGCTGCTCACGGAGCTTTTCCTGATGACGCTGGGCACCCTGCTGGTGACCATCGGCGTTTACTTCTTTAAGTTTCCAAATCATTTTTCCACCGGCGGCGTCAGCGGCCTTTCGATCGTGGTGTCGAAGCTGGTGCCGGGCATCTCCACCGCCACCTTCGTGCTGATTATCAACTGCGTGCTGCTGGTGGTGGGCTTCCTCGCCTTTGGGCGCGGCTTTAGCACCAAAACGGTGTATTGCTCGCTGCTGCTTTCCTTCTCGCTCAGCGCGCTGGAGCGCTTCGTGCCGCTGACCGCGCCGCTGACCACCCAACCGATGCTGGAACTGTTCTTTTCCGTGATGCTTCCGGCCATCGGCTCGGCGATTTTGTTCAACATCTACGCCAGCACCGGCGGTACCGACATCCTCGCCATGCTGCTCAAGCGCCATACCTCGCTGAACATCGGCAACGCGCTGCTGCTGACCGACGTTGTGATCGCCTCCTCCTCGCTGCTGGTGTACGGCATCGAGGTGGGGCTGTTTTCGCTGCTGGGCCTGCTCCTCAAGAGCCAAGTGGTGGATCTGGTGATCGAAGGCCTCAACCGCAGCAAGTTTTTTACCATCGTCACCGCCAAGCCGGAGGAGGTTTGCGCCTACATCGTCGGCGAGCTGAACCGCGGCGCGACGCGCTACCCGGCCTTCGGCGCCTATTCGGGCGAGGCGCGCACCGTCATCCTTTGCGCCACCAACCGCATGCAGGCGGTGCGCCTGCGCGCCTTCGTGCGGCAAACCGATCAGCAGGCTTTTATCATGATTACCAATACCAGCGAAATCATCGGCAAGGGATTTCGGGGAACGATGTGAAGCCGTCTCCCTCTTTGACGAAACCCGCCAACCGCGCTATAATGAAGCCTATGCGCTACGCATGAAAAGCGGCGGATCGATGCAGACTGAGCACAGCCATTTTTCCCTCGACCGCCAGAGAAGGAAATCATGAGAGACAACGCACTGCTGCGCCTCACGCGCAACGATTATGCCTTCACCGTGTTCACCAAGGTGGTTTCGCTGCTGATCGGGCTGGTCGCAACCTCCTTTTCCTCGCGCTATCTGGGGCCAGCGCTGATGGGGCAGTATGCCTATATCAATACGCTGCTGACCACCGTGGCGGTGGTGGCCAACTTTGGCCTGTACCAGCCTTATCCGTATCATAAGCGCTTGGATGAGCCCGACGTGCTCGACAAGTTTTTGCGCATCTTCACGCTGCAGTTTGTGGTGTATACCGTGGTTGGCTTCGTGCTGGCGGCTACGCTGCACAACTTCGCGCTGACCATCGTCTGTCTGCTCACCCCCGTTCAGGTGCTGGGCAACCAGCTCAGCTTCCTGATTATGGTGGAGGATGTTAAGTACAAAAACGTCGTGTTCCTGATGGCGCGCGTACTCAATACGCTGATTATCGTGCTGGCGTATTTCACCCTCGCGCCTTCGCTGATCGTGGCGATGGCGCTGGTGGCGGTGGGCAACGTCATCACGGTGGTGATGGTGCTGCGCAAGTTCCGGCGCATCGGCAACCCGTTGCGCGCCGACCTAGGCTTTTTGAAAAAGATCTTTGGTTTCGGCATGGTGGCGATGATTACCACGCTGCTGCTGACGCTCAACTATCGGCTCGACGTCATCATGCTCAAGTGGCTGGGTGTCGTGGATGCGCAGATCGGCTTCTATCAGGCCGGTATCGGGCTGGCCGAATATGGCTGGATCATCTCCGACGCCTTCCGCGAGGTGCTGTTTTCCCGCACCGTGCGCAAGGACGCCGTCGCCAACGTCACCTTCTCGCTCAAGATCAATTTCTATATCACGCTGGTCATCATCGGCGGCATCATCCTGTTCGGCAAGCCCGCCATCCTGCTGCTGCGCGGCGCGGCGTTCCTGCCCTCCTACCGCGTCACGGTGATCCTGCTCACCGGCATCCTGAGCATGTCCTACTTCAAGCTGATCGGCACGCTGCTGCTGGCCGAGGGGCGCAAAACCGCGTACCTCATCATGCTGGCGGGTAGCGTGCTGGTCAACATCGTCGGCAACTGGGTGTCGATCCCGCTTTGGGGCATCGACGGGGCCGCGCTGGCCTCGGTGCTTTCCTATACAGTATCCGGCGCGGCGTTCCTGCTCTACTTCCTGCGCACGTACACGGTGCCGCTGGCTGATTTGTTCGTGTTCAAAAAGGGGGAGCTTGCGGCGCTGCTGCGCAGGCTGCGCCCGCGAAGGCAGCGGGAGGCGTAGATAGCGGGCAGTACAATGCCGTAACAGTTTGCCACTTATGCCTTAACACCTTGCAGTTGCGCTTTGCTTCTGTTGAAAATATTGAGTAGTCGTTTTTTTTGTGTTATAATTTATATTGAGAGATATATGTGGAGGTGAAACGATGGGTGATTTTACCTTCATCGATTTGTTCGCGGGCATAGGTGGTATTCGCTTGGGCTTTGAATCTATCGGCGGACGATGCGTTTTTACAAGTGAATGGAACGATTGGTCAAAAAAGACCTATCAGGCAAACTTTGGCGAAGAAGAAAATTTTATCGGGGATATCGTTCAATATCCGGCCGAAGCGATTCCGGATCATGACGTTTTGTTGGCCGGCTTCCCTTGCCAGCCATTTTCGATTGCGGGTATTTCTAAGAAAAATGCTTTAGGGCGGCCTCACGGCTTCGAATGTACGACGCAGGGGACGCTGTTCTTTGATGTCGCTAGGATTATCGCGGCAAAGCGGCCTAAAGCCTTTCTCTTAGAGAATGTAAAAAATCTGGTGTCCCACAATAAAGGACAGACATTTGAAATCATCATGACTACACTAAAGCAGGAATTGGGTTATCATGTTTTTTCTAAAATCATCGATGGTCAGTCTTGGGTTCCGCAACATCGCGAGCGCATCATAATCGTTGGGTTCCAAGAGGACGTGGATTTTTCGTGGGATATGCTAGAAATGCCCGATGCCCATCCGGTGCTAAAAAGCATTTTGCATCCTGAAGACGGATCAGAATCCCCGCAACCACCCTATACGGCGGGTGAGAAGGGGAAAGTGCATGCTAAATATACACTTACCGACAATCTGTGGAAATATCTGCAGGATTATGCCGCTAAGCATAAGGCAAAGGGAAATGGCTTTGGCTTTGGGTTGGTAACAAAAGACGATATTGCTCGCACCTTATCCGCGCGGTATTATAAGGACGGTTCAGAAATTCTTGTCTCTAGGGGGAGCAATAGGAATCCGCGCAGGCTTACGCCACGAGAATGTGCCCGTCTAATGGGCTTTGATGATGCTTATAAGATCGTGGTGTCAGACACACAGGCGTATAAGCAGTTTGGCAATTCCGTCGTTGTACCTGTGATTAAAGCGGTAGCCAAAGTGATGGAACCCTATATAAAAAGGCAACCGGCAATCTCTGAAGCGTTTCCTGCGTATAAAAGGGCGGTGAGCCTGTGAAGAAAGGGTTTCTTTCTCAATACTTCAAGGGCATTGCCGCTAAAGTTTTGAGCGCAGTCGAAGCGGATCCTGCAGCCAGCAACCAGCATGAACTAAATGGTGTGACGCCACTGAAGAAAATTTTCGGCACGGGAAAGCGCACTTTTCGTGCTCGTTTTATCTATTTAAATGACAATGATGACGATCCACCAATGGACGACGGATTTCTTACATGGTACGATGCTAGGGAGCGCCACGCCACACGTAGCGAATATCGTATGTATTTCCCAACAACAGCGGTTTCAGTTTGTGCTTCAGCCGGGGACGAGCTTTTTATCGGACTGAGACCGGATGAAACCGTACTGGTCGTTATTGCGGAGTGTGGTTCGACAATCGGCAATCAAATCAAATGGATCTTCGGCTTTGAAGATACCGCTCACCCCGGTTTCTCTGTTCGTGAAGAGCTTGAAAGTGAGCAAGATCGAATCGCTTTTGCCTCAAGGCTTATCTTAGAGGAATTAGGCATAGCGGTTGAAGAAAATGAGGAGTCTTTTCTTGAAGATATGCTCCGGCGCTTCGGTGAAAAATTTCCCTCAACAAGGGACTTTTCTGCATTTGCCCGTTCAACTTTACCAGATCTGTATCCAACCGATGACCCAGATGCCGTCTTGATGGGATGGATGGAACGCGAGGAAATTTTGTTCCGCACACTTGAGAAACACTTGATAGCGGAGCGACTTGTAAAAGGTTTCGAAGGCGATGTTGATAGCTTCTTGAAGTATTCTCTTTCGGTTCAGAATAGAAGAAAAAGCCGCGTTGGACAGGCGCTGGAAAATCATGTGGAGCAGTTGTTCATCAGCCGTCATATCCGATACGATAGAACAAAAATAACGGAAAACAACGCGAAGCCGGATTTCATTTTTCCAAGCATCGAAGAGTACCATAGCCCGACATTTGATGTTTCGCTTCTAACTATGCTTGGCGTAAAAAGCACCTGCAAAGATCGCTGGAGGCAGGTGCTCTCTGAAGCCAAGCGGATTGAGGCCAAGCATTTATTGACGCTGGAAGCGGCTATCAGCGAAAACCAAACAAGAGAAATGATTCATAATAGGCTGCAATTGATTGTTCCAGAGGGACTGCATAGTACCTATTCGGGGCAACAGCGTAGGTGGCTCATGAATATGAGCGCATTCGTTGAACTGGTTCGCGCGCGACAAACCGATCAATAAGTAGGTGGCAAAAAGAAACCGGGCAGCGCACGCCGCCCGGTTTTCTGATGCTTCCAAGCTTCCCGCTTACTTCCCGATCAGCGACGTCGCCCCGGCGCTCTTGGCCAGCTTGCGCGCGCCTTCGCTCATCTCCACCGTGCCGTCGGGCAGCACCCACAGCGCCTCCACGCCCTCCAGCGAGGCCACCAGCGCGCGACTCTGCTCCAGCGGCAGCAGGAACGCCGCCGTCGAAAGCAGGTCGGCCATGCCGGAGTCCTCGGTCAGCACGGTGACGGCCTGATAGTGCGCGCCGGGCATCAGTGTGGCCGGATCGATCAGGTGATGGTAGCGCTGGCCGCTGACGAGGTAATAGCGCTGATAATCGCCGCTGCTCACCAGTGAGAGGTTGGCGGCGAAAAAGGTTTCCACATTGTCCTCAGTGGGCGCGGAGAATACGTTGCCGCGCGGGTTCTGGATGCCGATGCCCCAAGCGTTGCGGCGGCCGTCCAGCGGCGGGTTGCCGAGGCGCACGTTGCCCCCGGCGTTGATGGCGAAGGAGGGCGTGGCCGAGGCCAGCAGCTGTTGCGCCACCAGTTCGGCGGCGTAACCCTTGGCCACCGCGCCCAAATCCAGCTTGAGGAGCGGATCGGCGTACTGCACCGTGCCGCGCTCCGGATCCAGCAGCAGGTCGGCCATGTCGGTGTGCTGCGCGGCGGCTTGCAGTTCCGCCATCGGCGGCAGCTGCGCATGCTCGATATCGGCGATGCCCGCTTCGCGGTAGTCGTGCCAAATCTCTAGCACCGCGCCCATCGCGATGTTGCAGGCGCCCTGCGTAAGCGGCTGGCGCTCGCGGCAGAACAGCAGCAGGTTCATCAGCTCCGGCTCCACCTTCACCGGTCCCTTGGCGGCCTCTTGATTCAGCGTGTATAGGTTGTTGATGCCGTCATAGGCGTTGTAGCCGTCGTACAGCTTGTGCAGGCGCTGAAAATAGGCGTGCGCCGCGTCGGTGGCGGCCTTGAAGGTCTGCTCATCGGGCGCGTAGGCGAGGATGGTAATCAGCGTATCGAAGGTATCGAAAAAGCTCATGGAGAAGCGCTCCTGCACCGGCGCGGCGGCAGGGGCGGGCGCGCAGGCCGTGAGCAGACATAGGCACAGCGCGAGGGCGATGGTGTGTTTCAGGCGCATAAGAGCAGTCCCTTCGTTTTAGATGCGGTGGAGGCGGAATCCCTTCGCCGCTCACGCGGCTCTCCCCCCTTTGACAAGGTGGGCTGGGAGTCGGAATTGTGAACCTTTTATAAATACAGAAACATATATCAGCCTCCAAAAGCCTCCCTTGTTAAAGGGAGGGGGACCGCCGCAGCGGTGGAGGGATTCCGTTCCGCCTCATGATACCAGAAAAGGCTCCCATGTGGGAGCCCTTTTTGCGATTCAATCGAATTACTTCGCGTTGGCAGCGGCCTTCTCCAGCGCATCGAGGTAAGCGCCGATGTCGATCGACACGGTGGCTTTCAGATCCTCGGTGTCGCCCACGCGGGTGTGGTGGTCATCGCGCTGATAGAGCGGGGTCTTGAGCACGTCCTCAACGGTCTTGCCCACGCAATACTTTTCGAGGTTGGCAACCTGCTCGAAGAGCTCCAGGCCGATGGCGGAGTTGCCCTTCATGTTATAGCCTTCCTTCAGTTCCACCTTGCTCTTGACGGGGGCGGCCAAGTCGGAGACCAAGGTGCCGTCGGGCGCGAAGTCCACGCGGGTCTGCGCGACGTCGAAGGAGATGGAAACGATGGTGTTTTTGTCGTCGATGGTCACGGCGCAAACAGTGGAATCGACCTGCGCGCGGCCGTTGGTCTTTTCGCCGTCCTTCTCGCCCACGGGGGTAGAGGAGCCGATAGAGGTGACGATGCCGAGGCCGGTCTTGTTCTCAGCCAACGCGGTGGCGGAGGTGCAGGCGACGCAAACCAGCACGAGGGTGAGCACGAGGATCATAGAGAGAAGTTTCTTCATAGGGACAGTCCTCCTTCTGCAATTTGGATGTTCCGAGAATGTCAATATTTTATCAGACTCTCCCGAAGAATACAAGCGTTTTCGTCGAGTTGTTGATAGTATATCACAAAGGCGGCAAATCAACCATGAAAATATTAACAAAATCTTAAAAATATAGACAAATAGTTTCTATTGTGTTACAATCATGACGAAAATTAGCGGTACCTTGCCCAGCGCGATCGGAATTCCGGCGCGCGGGGGCAGTGGCGCTATGCGCGGAAGGGGAGCTCCCTTTCCGTGATTCCGTAGGCTTATTTCGCCTGCGCAGGAGGTGCGGAACTGTATGCGACCGAAAACAGGAATCCGTTTGGGGGCATGGGCGTTGGCCGTGTGCCTGTGTGTGACGACGGCCATGCCCGGGGGAGCGCTGGCCGATCCACAAGCCGCGCCGCTATCGCAGAAGGGAACGCTCTCCGGCACGGTGCGCGTGTATCTTTCCTCCCTTTCGGGGATCAATACGCTTTCGCTGACCGTCGACGGCAGCTACACCGCCGGGGGCGAGAGCGTGTCCGGCTCGGCCAAGGTCAGCTACGAATCCGGGCAGCTTTACCTCACGGTCGGCGGCGCCAAGCGCAACATGGGGCAGCAATTCTTCCTGCGCAAGCAGAGCGGCACCGGCATCAAGATCGCGCAGGCCAGAAACCCCGCCAACTGGTACAACGGCGACATGGAGTTCGCGATCCGCAACGGCAAACTGTATCCCATCGCGCATGTGTATATGGAGCATTATCTGTACGGCGTGCTGCCCTACGAGATGGGCAGCGCCTTCCCGCTGGAGGCGCTCAAGGCGCAGGCCGTGGCGGCGCGCACCTATACCGTCAAGGCCATGCAGAAAAACGCGGCGTATTACGATGTCGTGGATACCACCACCGATCAGGTCTACCGCGGCCTCGGCACCGGCATCGATAAGTTCAAGCAGGCCGTCAACGAAACCGGCGGCGTGGTGGCGATGTACAACGGCGCGTATGTGGGCGGCTATTATACCGCCACCAACGGCGGGCAGACCGAGGCCGTCAAGAACATTTGGGGCGGCAGCGCCTATCCGTATCTGGGCGTGCAGGACGACCCCTACGATCTGGCCAACAGCGCTTCCAACGCGAAATACTTTATGATAAACGCCAGCGGCTCCGGCAACGGCGCGATGGATGGCATCCTGCGCGGCAAGGCGGCGGCGCAGCTGGGCACCTCCTCCGGCGCGGTGACCATCACCAATATTTCCGATGTGCGCGCGCATTCGCCGATGTACCCTGCGCCCTCGCGCCTGTATACCAAGCTGGATGTCAGCATGACCGCCAACGGCGTTCCGGTGACCGTCACGCTGGATTTCTTTTCCGAGCTTAAGTCCCAGCTGGGTCTGGGCATGAACAGCACCAAGAGCGAGCTGCTGAGCGTGGATCGCGTGCCCAGCGGCTTCTGCTTGGTTGCCCGGCGCTACGGGCATGGCGTGGGCATGAGCCAGCGCGGCGCGCAGCAGATGGCCAATCAGGGGTTCGGCTATCGCGAGATTTTGGGCTTCTATTATCCGGGCTGCAATCTGGTGCAATACAGCTTTACCAACAACGGCGCGGGCGGCACCGACGATATTCCCGATCTGCCCTCCGCCACCGCCGCGCCGCAAACGCCGGTGGATCCCTCGCAGAGCAGCGCCACCGTGACGCTGAGCAATCCCTCCAGCTGGCTCAACCTGCGCAACGATCCCAATACCGGGGCGATGGTGCTGGCGCAGCTGATGCACGGGCAAACGCTGGAGGTCGTCAGCACCGACGGTACTTGGTGCCAAGTGCGCTACGGACAGCTGACCGGCTACGTGATGCAATCCTTCCTTACCTTTAGCGGCGGTGAGCCGACGCTGCCCACCGATCCCGCAAGCCCCGCCGATGCCACCGCTACGCCGGATCCCGGGCAGGCCACCGCCACGCCCGCGCCGGATCAGAGCGGCGCCTACACCGTTTCGGTGTGGCTGCAGGATATCGGCAGCAAGCTCAACCTGCGCAGCGCGCCCAGCACCTCCGCCAGCATTCTTACCCGCCTTTCCCACGGCACGCTGCTGGAGGCGCTCGCCGAGGAGGGCGCGTGGCTGCGCGTGCGCTATGGCTTTAGCGAGGGCTACGTGATGGCCTCCTACGTGATGCGCGCGCAGGGTGCGCCGCAGGCCACCGCCACGCCCGCGCCCGACGGCGAGGCGACGCCCGCCCCGTCCGCTCCGCAGGAGGGCGGCAACGCCATCGTGTCGGTATCGCCGGGCACCACGCTCAACCTGCGGCTGGAACCCAACGCTTCCTCGAAGATTTTGACCACCATGCGCAGCGGCGAGCTGGTGCAGTGGAAACCCTATAGCACCGATTGGGTGCAGGTGAACTACGGCGCGCATCAGGGGTACGCCATGCGCATTTACCTGATGCTGCAAGAGAGCGCGGCGCAGCCTACCGCCACGCCCGCGCCTACCGGAGAGGCCACCGCCACGCCGGATCCGTCGCAGGCCACCGCCACGCCAGATCCGTCACAGGCCACCGCCACGCCCGCGCCCAGCCAAACCGCCCAGCCCAAGCTGGCCATCGTCAACCTAGCGGATCCGCGCGGCAAGCTCAACCTGCGCAGCGCGGCCAGCGGCAGCGCCAAGGTGATCGGCACCGTACCCAACGGCGAGGCGGTGGAGGTGGTGCAGCGCGGCGACGCTTGGACCGAGGCGCGCTACTACAACCTGCAGGGCTTCCTGAGCAACGCGTATCTGCTGTTCGCGCAGGGCGTGCCAGCGGCGCCGTCCGAACCGACGATGCCGCCGCAGAGCACCCCGACGCCGCCGCAGAGCACCGAAGCGCCAGCCTCCGCCACGCAGGCGCCGCCTGCGCAGCAGACGCTCCAGCCCGCCAACGAGGAGCTGGTGGTCGTCGCCACCTCGCTGAACCTGCGCGCCGATGCCAGCACCAGCGCGCGCAGGCTGGCCGAGCTGCCCTACGGCGCGCGCCTGACGGTGCTGCAAAAGTTCTCCGGCTGGTACCTGGTGCAGCGGCAGAACCTGACCGGCTACGTGGCGGCGGAGTACGTGCAGCGCGCCGACGCGTTCACGGCGGTCGCCTCGGTCGCTTCGGAACGGACGCAAACCGTCCAGACCCAGACGCAAGCCGTTCAGACGCAGGCCACGCAGGAGCCCGCACCGGAAATTGCGCAGCCGACAGAGCCGCCGCAGCCGACGCCCGCGCCGCAACATGCGGAGCCGCCGAGCGCATTGGACGTTCTTGGCGTCAACGAGGGGATCGTCAAGCCGTTGCCCGGCGAAACGCTGATACAGGCCTATAAGGAAGCGAACCTCGAGAAGCCTTGCTGGAAGATCCGCGCCGAGGAGGTGCTCATCGTACTGGCTTACGAAGGGGAGCAACAGGAATGGTGTGAGGTGTGGTTCGGCGAGGAAACCTGCTTCGTGCGCACCGAGCTTTTGCAGCTCAAGCTTCCGCTGCCCATCGATTGATATGTGTATAGAAACAGAAAAAAATAGCGCGCCGACGCCGCGAGACGATGAGCGCCTGGACGATTTACAGCGCGGCGGCCTGCGCATTCTGCAAAAGAAATCCGGCTTCCGCTTCGGCACCGACGCGGTGCTGCTAGCCGATTTCGCCGGAGTGCGCGCCCATGACCGGGTGGTGGATCTGGGCACCGGCACCGGCATCCTGCCGCTGCTGATGGCGGCAAGGGAGCCGCGCGCCGCCTTTGCCGCCGTCGAAATCCAGCCGGAAATGGCCGATATGGCGGCGCGCAGCGTGGCGCTCAACGGCCTTTCGGAGCGCATCGCCGTACACGCGATGGATCTGCGCGACGCGCCGGGGCGGTTGGGGCATGCCCGCGCCGATCTGGTGGTGTGCAACCCGCCCTACGGCAGGCAGGGCGCGACGCTGCGCAATCCCGACGCGTCCCGCGCCGTATCGCGCCACGAGATCGATTGCACGCTGGCCGACATTCTGACCTGCGCCGCGCGGCTGCTGCGCAACGGCGGGCGGCTGGCGATGGTGTTTCCCGCGCCGCGCCTGTTGGAGCTGCTGGACGCGCAGCGCGCCGTGCGCATCGAGCCCAAGCGCGTGCGGCTGGTGCATCAGCGCGCCGATAGCGCGCCCAAGCTGGCGCTCGTCGAGGGCATGCTGCTGGCGCGCCCCGCGCTGCACTGGCTGCCGCCGCTCATCCTGTGCGGCGAGGACGGCGCGTATACCGAGGAAGCGCGGCGGATTTATGGGGACGGAATCCCGCCTTACGCCCTCCCTACAACCTCCCCGGCTTGTACTTCTGCCGATGGCTGAGCATCGACAGCAGCAAACATAGCCCGGCGGGCAGCAGGTAGTACAGCCGGTCGGTCAGGATGTAGAACACCAACAGACCTGCGCCGTAGGCGGCATACCGCCGCGCCTTTTGCGCGGAGAATACCAGCGGACGCAGCGAAGCCCACGCAAAGGGCTTGCGCTGCTTTTTGCCCATCGCCACCAGTTGCTCGTCCCCGGCAGGGGCGATGCGCCCGGCCAGCGCGCACAGGTGCTCGCCGTCGATCAGGCGCACCGGCGGCTCCAGCGATTCCGCTACCTGCCGCGCCTCCGGCGAAAAGGTGCCGGGGGAGCAGAGCACGCAGCGCGCGGCCTCCGGCGCGGCGAGGCAGGCGCGGCTGGCGGCCAGCACGTCGCTGGCGCTGGTGGCGTGCTGCGGATGGTGCTGCAGGCAGAGCAGCAGCAGCGTTTCCTCGCCGTAGCGCAGCAGCACGCCCTCCCCGGCGGGGCGGAGCACTTCCAGCGCGTGCTCCGAGGCCAGCCAGTCGGCCGCGCGCAGCGCCGCCTCCTGCGGCGTGCAGAGCAGCAGCGATTCCAGCGCCAGCGTGCCGCCGATATGCGCGCGCAGCGCCGCTTCCCGGCGCGTCAGCGCGCGCCGCTGCCACAGCGTCAGTGTGCGCCATAGCAGCGCGCACAGCGCCAGCCCAGCCAGCAGCGCAGGCACCGTCATGCCCCAGAGCCGGTAGAACCAAAGAAAGCAAAGCGCCAGCACCAGCAGGCGCAGCGCGATGCCGTCCAGCCTGCCGCCCAAGCGGCTTTTTTGTTCAAAAGGCGTCATCATGCCGCGTTCCTCCTAACCGACTGTGCGGGGAATCACAGAATATTGTGTACGGACGGGCTTTCGCGCGCCGTCAGGTTGCTGATGGCGTTCTTCGCCTCGGCGATTTCCCGGGCGATGCCGTGCGCGTCCCCGATGCCGATCACCGCCGCCAGCCGCATCAGCGCCAGCTCCACCGCGTCAGTGTCGCGGTGGGGGAGAAAGGTTTGCAGCAGCGCTTGCTGCCGGTGCCAATCGCGCAGCAACGCGTCGGCTTGCGCCGAGGCGTCGCTTTGGTCGCCGTCCACGCTGGCGAAGCGCACCCGCTCCAGCGTGTCCAGCAGCGCTTCGGCGGTATCGCGCGTGTGCAGATGCGCAAAGAAACCCACCGCCAGCGTGAAAAGCAGCGTGACGGCGATGACCCAATATTTCAGCTTCATGCGCTCACCACCTCACCTGATCTGGCTGCAGCGCCTGCGTGAAGTGCAGCTTGCCCTGCTTGCCCGCGCCCTGCACGAACAGCCGCCCCTGCGTATCCAGCGAGCAGAGGAACACCTCGCGCGGCGTGGCATAGCCCAGCGCGGCAAGCTGTTTTGCGAGCCAAGCCTCGTCCAGCCCGCCGACGCGCAGGTTTGCGCCCTGCACGCAGCCGTCGAGCACCAGCGTCAGCGGAATGCCCTCGTAGCCCGGCGCGATGGCCATGTCGCGCGGGGTCAGCGCGCGGGAGTTGGCGTTGGGGAAAACGCTGAGCGCGCCGTTGGTCTCCAAGATGGCGGTGCCGATGTCGGCGGGGTTGAGCACGCCGCGGTTGCGCACCGCCTCCATCAGGTCGTTGAGATCGTAGCAAAGCCTGCGCAGCTCGTCGGCCTGAATCTTGCCCTGCTGGATGACCACGCTGGGCGTGCCGCAAATCCAGCCGCGAAAGCGCTGAAAGCGCATGCTCAGCACCGCGATGATGCTGTGCAGCATCAGCAGCGCGAGGATCGATAGCACGCCGTAGAGCAGCGGCGTGCCGGCGTCGCCCATCGGCGCGGCCGCAAGGTCGGCGATCAGCAGCGTGACCACAAACTCAAAGGGCTGAAGCTGCGCCATCTGCCGCTTGCCCATGCACCGGACGACCACCACCGTCAACATAAATAGGATCGCCGTGCGGATGAACACGGTAAACAAAGCAACCCCCCTTTTCTTCGTTACACCTATAGCATGGCGAAGAAAAGGGGGGTTCATACAGTTTAGGTGCCGATTGAAGCTGTTTCTTCCTACAGGCAGGGTGCCAATTGCAACTGTTTTTTACAGCGGCTGCTCATATAGCTTGAGCTGCCGATCCAGCGCGCGCAGAAAGGCGCGGTGCTCCGGGTATTCCCATAGCAGCTCGAAGGCCGCGCGCGTCGCCTTGACGAACACCGCGTCCAGCCCGCGCTCGCCGTGGGGCATCAGCGGGCATACCGGCCACGCGCGCGGATCCATCTGCAGGCCGATGCCCCGGCCCCGCGGGCGCGCGATCAGCGGGAATACGCGGCAGGCCAGCGGCCGCTGTTCGCGCGGGCATTCCTTGGCGCAGGCCAGCAGCTTCACGCGCTTGCCCGCCAGCTTCCATTCGGTGGGCAGCACCCGCGCCCAGTCCGGCAGGGGATCGTACAGCGCTTCCTCGCCGGGGAACAGGTACATGCCGTTTTCGCCTTCGCCCACCGGCTGGCAGCAGGCGGCGCCGCACAGGCTGCCGCAATCGCGCTTGAGCGGCGTCGCCGAGGTCAGCAGTTCGCGCGCCAGCAATAAGGCTTCTTGGGCGGTGAGGTTTTCGGGCATAGGGATCCCTCCTGATGAGATGCCTTGCATAGCAAGTCTTGTTATTGTAAGTCTTGCTATACAAGTCCTGTTATTGTAGGCAGACATCCCGCGCTTGTCAATCCCGCCCAAGATAGAGTATAATAGTCAAAATTATGCGGAATGGGGCGAAGGATGTGTGGATGCGGGCGACGACCTGCCGGATCGAGCAGCGCCACGGCGCCGGGGCGGGCGGTGTGCTATGGCAGGCCTCCCTGCCGGAGTGCGCGGAGAAGCTGCTCGAGGCGTATGCAGGCAAGGTGCAGCTCGTGTACCTCGATCCGCCGTTCCGCACCGGGCAGCAATTCGAGATGCGCATGCGCGTCGGCGATGCCGGATGGCGGGGCGGCAAGCCCCGCATCGCGCTGCCCGCGTATGACGACGCCTTTCCGGAGGAGGCCGCCTATCTGGCGATGATGCGCAGCATCCTGACCACGGCGCACAAGCTGCTGCGCAAGGAGGGCACGCTGTTTTTGCACGTCGATCCGCGCATGCAAGCGCCGCTGCGCATCATGCTCGACGAGATATTTGAAGAGAAGAACTTTCTCAACGAAATCATCTGGGCGTACCAGAGCGGCGGGCGCGCCATGCGCTATTTCAGCCGCAAGCATGATGTGATCCTGTTTTACCGAAAGAGCAGCCGCTACTTTTTCGATATCAAGGCCGCGCCGCTGCCCCGGGGAGAGCATCGCAGCAACCACATGCGCCGCGAGGTCGACGCGCAGGGGCGCAGCTACCGCACCATCACCTCCGGCGGCAAAAAGTACGTGTATTACGACGATGAGCCGGTCTACCCCGGCGACGTATGGCAGGACGTATCGCACCTGCAGCAGAAGGATCCGCAGCGCACCGGCTACGATACGCAGAAGCCGCTCCCGCTGCTGGAACGCATCGTGCATTGCGCCTCGCGCCCCGGCGATCTGGTGGCGGATTTGTGCTTCGGCTCCGGCACCACGCTGGTGGCGGCGGCGGAATCCGGCAGGCGCTTTCTGGGCATCGATCGCGGGCAGGCCGCCAACGCGGTGGCGCGCAAGCGGCTCTTGCCTTGGGCGGCGGAGCACCGCACCGAGCCGGTCGCCAGCACCGTCAAGGTGAGCGCCGAGCTGCTAGCCGCCATCGGCTTTTATGAGGTGGCGCTGACCGCCTGCGTGCCCGACGCGGAGCTCACGGCGCTGGGGCTGCCGCTGGCCAAGCTGGACGCCATCGATCAGTGGTCGGTGGGCTTTCTGCGCGGCGATACCTTCGTGGCCACCACGCACGCCGCACGCACCGCCGCCAAGCCGGTGCTGCCCAGCAGGTTGGAGATGCCCATGCTCTCGGGCGATCCGGCGCTGTGTATCGTCGATGTGCTGGGGCGCAGACAGGTCTACGTGTGGGAGGGTCAGCATGCATAACGGTTACATTGTTTACCTCATGCGCATGATTGCGGAGCAGGGTGCCATCGCTTCGCTTTACTGCGATCCGAACGATCCGGATAACTACCAGGGCGTGCTCATCGAGCAGGTCAACATGCGGCATGTGCTCATCGCGGTCATCACGCCTTGGGGCAAGCTCGACGGCTGGTGGGTGCGCCGCACGGCGGATATCCATCAGGTGCTGTGCGGCGAGGAGCAGGAGCTGCGGCTCAACTTCCTGATGCGCCATCATCAGCAGGCGCACGTGCCGCTGCTGCCGCATGCGCAGGAGAACGAGACCGACTGGCTGCGCGCCGTGCTGGAGCTGGCGATCCGCGAAAAGCGGCTGGTCAGCCTGTTCACCGCCACCGAAACCTTCACCTGCGAGCCGGTGCAGGTCGACGACCTGCGCGTGACGGTGCGTGTGCTGGATCTGTTCGGCCAGCCCGAGGCCGAGGACGAGGTGTTCACCCTGCGCGATATCGAGGCGCTGTCCATCGGCACCGAGGAGGAGCAGATGTACGACATCTTGCGCACCAACTTCCCGGCGGCGGGGATTGAGTTGCAGTAAACATATACCAGCCTCCAAAATCTTCCCTTGTAAAAGGGAGGGGGGCCACGTGAGTGGTGGAGGGATTCCAAGGAGCAACGATGCAAATTACCATCCTAACCCTGTTTCCGGAGATGTTCGCGCCGGTGCTCGGCGCGAGCATCTTGGGGCGCGCGCAACAAAGTGGGCGGTTATCCGTGCGGACGCTGGATATCCGCCCTTTTTCGGATAAAAAGCACAAGAATACCGACGACGCGCCCTTCGGCGGCGGCGCGGGCATGGTGATGCTGGCGCAGCCCATCGTGGACGCGATGGCGCACGCCACCCGGCGCGAGGACGGCGCGCCCTTCGCGGGGCGGCGCATCTACCTTTCGCCGCGCGGGCAGGTGCTGACGCAGCAAAAGGCCGAGGAGCTGGCGGCGCTGCCGGAGCTGGTGCTGCTCTGCGGCCACTACGAGGGTGTCGATCAGCGCGCCATCGATCTGTGCGTCGATGAGGAGCTGTCGATCGGCGACTATGTGCTCACCGGCGGGGAGCTGGCGGCGATGGTGCTGGTGGATTGCGTTGCGCGCCTTATCCCCGGCGTGCTGGGCTGCGAGGAATCGGCGAGCACAGAAAGCTTTTCCAGCGCCTCCGGCGGCCTGCTGGAGTACCCGCAGTACACGCGCCCGCGCGAGTTTATGGGGCTGGAGGTGCCGGAGGTGCTGCTCGGCGGCAACCATGCGCAGATCGAGGATTGGCGCTTTGCACAGAGCTACGCGCTGACAAAGGCGCGCAGGCCGGAGCTTTTGCAGGGGCGCGAGTGGGATAAGCGGCAGCGGAAGATCATCGCATCCCTGCATCAAGAAGAATAGCATTCGAGGGGGAACCCTCCGAAGGATTCCTAAGGGCGACCGGAAAGCCCTTAGGTCGTGCCCGCAGGCACGAAATGCCTTTGCGCCGGGGTTTCGCCCTGCCGGGCGACCAAGGGGCTTTCCGATCGCCCCTTGGAAACCTTCGGAGCGCAAGAGCGACTTTGGCGTAAAAGAATGTCGAATTTCATGAAATGGGGTTGAAAACCCGCCCGACTAGCGGTATGATATCAAACAATATATTTTTGTCGGACAAGGTGTTGTGACGGGTGCGCGTGTGAACGGAAGGAGCGATGATGGGGATGTTGCAAAAAGTGGTGCGTGAGGGATTGACCTTTGACGATGTGCTGTTGGTGCCGCGCAGGAGCGATGTGCTGCCCAAGGATGTGGATCTGTCGGTTTGGCTTACGCCGAAGATCCGGCTGAGCGTCCCGCTGCTTTCCTCGGCGATGGATACCGTTACCGATGCCCGCATGGCCATCGCCATGGCGCGCGAGGGCGGGCTGGGCGTGATCCACAAGAACATGCCCATCGAGGAGCAGGCGGGCAACGTCGACAAGGTCAAGCGCTCCGAGCACGGCGTCATCACCGATCCGTTCTACCTTTCGCCCGAGCATCTGGTGGCCGACGCGCAGGCGCTGATGGCGCGCTACCGCATCTCCGGCGTGCCCATCACGCGCGATGGCAAGCTGGTCGGCATCCTCACCAACCGCGATCTGCGCTTTGAAACCGACGATTCGCGCCCCATCAGCGAGGTGATGACCAGCGAGCATCTGGTCACCGCGCCGGTGGGCACCAGCTTGGCCGACGCCAAGGCCATCCTCGCCAAGCACAAAATCGAGAAACTGCCGCTGGTCGACGATCAGTTCATGCTGCGCGGCCTCATCACCATCAAAGACATTCAAAAGGCCACCAAGTACCCCAACAGCGCCAAGGACGCCGATGGCCGCCTGCTGTGCGCCGCTGCCGTCGGCGTGTCGGGCGATGTGATGGAGCGCATCGCCGCGCTGGTCGCCGCCAAGGTGGACGTCATCGCCATCGATACCGCCCACGGCCACTCCGCCGGGGTGCTGCGGCAGGTCGAGGCCATCAAGGCCAAGTACCCGAACCTGCAGCTCATCGCCGGAAACGTCGCCACCGCCGCCGCAACCCGCGCGCTCATCGAGGCCGGGGCCGACTGCGTGAAGGTCGGCATCGGCCCGGGCTCGATCTGCACCACGCGCGTGGTGGCGGGCATCGGCGTGCCGCAGATCACCGCCGTCGCCGACTGCGCCGAGGAGGCCGAGAAGCAAGGCCGCACCATCATCGCCGACGGCGGCGTGAAATATTCCGGCGATATCGTCAAGGCCATCGCCGCCGGGGCGCAGGCCGTGATGCTGGGCAGCCTGCTGGCCGGTACCGAGGAAGCCCCCGGCGATCTGGAGCTGTACCAAGGCCGCCAGTTTAAGGTGTATCGCGGCATGGGCTCGCTGGGCGCTATGGCGGCAGGCAGCCGCGACCGGTACTTTCAGGAGGACGCCAAGAAGCTGGTGCCCGAGGGCGTCGAGGGCCGCGTGCCGTACAAGGGCGCGCTCAGCGAAACGGTGTATCAGCTGATCGGCGGCCTGCGCGCTGGCATGGGCTACTGCGGCGCCAAGGATATCGACACCCTGCGCCACGAGGGCGAGTTCATGCGCATCACCGCCGCCGGGCTGGTCGAGAGCCACCCCCACGATATCCACATCACCAAAGAATCGCCGAATTACACGCGCTGACGCGCGGCGCGAGGCGCTTTCAAAAACGATCCTTCACATCGGGTGAGGGATCTTTTTTTTGTGTTTTTCAATGACAGTGCCCGCCCGGCTTTTGCAATCGAGAGAAGGTTGTGGTATGCTACGGTTGCGTGTTTTGTCACGCCACAGTCACCTGCGCGCCACAATTTTGCCCGCCCGCCCGGCATAGGGCGCGGTCCGGGAACACATACTTTACACGTCTATGCACAGCGCTGCACGCCGTCGGCCGAACCAAAAGGGAGCGAGGAGATTCTTCGATGCGGGATAGAATACTGGTGCTAAGCTTCGATAGCGACTTTGCGTACATCGTCGCGCGGCGGCTGCGCGCGGAGCACGTGTACTGCAAGCTCGTGCCGCGCGAGGTTACGCTGGAGCAGGTGAAGGCCGAGGATCCCGCCGGGCTGATTCTTGCGGGCGGCGTCAATAGCCGCGGCGGGATGCCGGGGCAGTTTGATCCGCGCATTCTGGCGCTGGGGCTGCCGGTGCTGGCGCTGGGCAGCGCGGCGCGAACCCTGTGCGAAGTGCTCGGCGGCGCGCGGCTGGATGAGATGATCGAAAAGCGCGCCGTAACGGTCGCATACGCCGATTCGCCCCTGTTCGCGGGCGTGGAAACCGGCGAGCGCTGGCTGGAGCATACCCATAACCTTACGCCGCCCGAGGGCTGCGCCGCCATCGCGTGGGCGGAGGAGCACGTCGTCGCCTTTGCCGACGAGGCGCGTTCGCTGTACGGCCTGCAGTTCCAGCTCGAGCAAAACGACCCGGAGGGCATGACCATCCTCACCAACTTCGTGCTGGGCATCTGCCAATGCACCGCTTGGTGGACCACAGCGGCCTTTGTGGAGCGCGCCAAGGAGGAATTGCTGGACGCCGTCGGCGAGGGGCATGCGATCTTGGCGGTCAGCGGCGGCTTGGATTCCACGGTATGCGCGCAGTTGGCGAAGCAAACCTTGGGGGAGCGGCTGCATTGCGTGCTGGTGGAAACCGGCCTTTTGCGCCGGGGCGAGCAGGAATGGGTGATCCGGCAGTTTGAGGAGGCGCTTGCCATTCCGGTGCGCACCGTGGATGTGCGCGGGCGCGTGCTCAAGGCGCTGGCCGGTGTGGTGGATGCCCAGAGCAAGCAGGAGATCGTCGAGAGCGTGATGGCGCAGGCCGTGGCCGAGGAGGCCGCGCGGCTGGGCGGCGTGCGCCTGCTGCTGCGCGCCACCAACTATAGCGACGTCGTGCGCACCCCGATAGAAAAGGCCGAGGCGACCGCCGGGCTGGCCAAGGTCAGCGGCCTGCGCATCCTCGAGCCGCTGCGCGAGGTGTTCCGCGATGAGGTGGGGCGTTTGGGCGAGAAGCTGGAAGTGCCGCCGCAATTTTTGCAGCGCCAGCCCTTCCCCGAGGCCGGGTTGGCGGTGCGCGTGTACGGCGAGGCGACGTCCGTGCGGCTGGAGATCCTGCGCGCCGCCGACGCGATCTTCGAGGAAGAGATCGATCAGGCCGAGCTGAAAAAGAAGCTGTGGAAGTATTACGCCGTGCTGGCGCAGATGCCCGAGGGCGAGCGTTCCGGGCAGGTGGTGCTGCTGCGCGCGATGCAGCGCGCCGATTCCGGGCTCAACCCGGCGCGCCTGCCGTATGACCTGTTGGAGCGGGTGGTGGAGCGCATCATGAAAGAGGTGCCGGGCATCACCCGTGTGCTGTACGACGTAACCGTCTCGCGCGATTCGGGCGCGGAGCTGCTGTAGGTCGCACCTGGAGGTACAGCCGATGTTTGATCTGGAAAAGCAGATAGAAAGACTGATCGACCTGAAAAGAGGCGATGATCACGGCGAGCTTTATCTGCTGGAGGGCGGGCATTTCTCCCATCCGGTGGATTTTGACGCCTTTTCGATTGCGCAAGCCAAGGAGCGCGCGCAAGGCTACATGGGCTTTCAAACGACGCCGGAGCAATTAGCCGACGATGTCCGCTTTCTGATGGAGCATGCGGACGCCATCGCGGCGCTTTTTTATCGGCCGGACAACTATATCCAGGGCGATGAAATTATGTTTTGCGTGCAAGCATTGATGGAGCGAACCTTTCTGATGGCGGTTTTGCGGCGCAACAGGGAGTCGCAGGGCGCGATCATCACGGTGCTGCATTGCTGCTATCGGTTCATGGATTCACCTCTTTTGCAGGATTCGATTCTGTTTGCAATGGAGGACGAGGGCGAATCCGCGCTGGTTTTCGGCGATCAAAGGCACGACATGCTGCGCTTTTTCTGCGCTGTAAACGACAGCTTGTTTCAGAAACAACTTGACGAACCTCATTTTTGCTTGCGCGTGAACAACCAAATGCGGCTGATTCGCGCGCTGTTTGCCTATGCGGACAAAAAATTTCGTAAAACAGACGAGCCGGATCGCGGCGATTATGAAGCAGCTTTCGAAAAAATATATAACGGAGCCACAAGCGAAATAACCCGGCAAATTCAACTGAATTTGATGCTTCAAATGCCGGAATTTATTTTGCAAAAAATATTTTGGGAGGAGCAAGTCAGACAATATCGATATGCGTTGCAATGCGCTTCGCAGGTGGAATATCTCTATCAGGATATTGATCGACCGGGGCTGCCGCGCTTGGCGGGGTACTTGGATATCGCTTCAAAAAAATCGGTGTCTTACCTAAAATATGTGATAAATTCCAAGCACATGGTCGACGTACGCTACTGGCTGCTCACCTTGAGGCGGTATGCGTGGAATCGTCGCGAGCCGTTTGACGCCATTGGGACGCTTGAACGGTTGCTCGAATCTCACGGTGTGCGGCTGGACTCGATGCCCGAAGAATTTCTGTCCATCGCGAGCGACCTTGTGCCGCGCGCAAAGGAGCTGCTTGAGCGCATCGTGTCGGAAAAGCAGGATTGGCAGCGCGGCGAGCATACTGAAGAGATGCGGTTGTGCGGGCAGGCGTTCGAAATCGAAATGCTATACGCGGCTATTTCGCTCAAGCTGCACGCGCAATATGAGAAAACCGATATTTGGCGTTTCCTGCGGCGGTTGCGATACACCTTTGTGTACGATCAATGCGTCGTGTTCGTCGTCGCGGAGGAAGAGGGAACCCAAGCCTCCGCCTACAAGTTCCCCTTGGTTGCGGAGTGGCGGATGGTTCCCGAGCTGGAGCGCTTTGTGCAGAGCATATATGAGGGCAGCGTGGATAGCGAATACAGCGCCTTTGGGCAGGGGGCTTTGACGGCTTTAATAAAGAAACAAAAACCCTAACAAAAAGCGAATAAAAAAATCCGCCGACTTTCGGCGGATCTTTTGTTGACAGGTTGCCCTGCGCATGATAAACTTATATCTTGCATCAGTATGTAAGATTGCGCGAGGTTTCCCCATTTTTTCGGTTGTCCGTATGCGTATTGTACACCGTATAGGGCGGCTTGACAATGGGTAAAATGTAGGATGCTGCGCGGTTTTGCGGGGTTGCAACATAGGAGGGGTGAGGGCGTACATGGTACATGAAGTAGCGATGGGGAAGCGCCGAACGCGGATGAGTTTCTCGCGCATCGAAGAAGTGCTGGACATGCCGGACTTGATCGAGGTGCAGAAAAATTCGTATCAGCGCTTTTTGCATGAGGACCTACGCGAGGTGCTCGCCGATGTGTCTCCAATCACCGACTACAGCGAGAATCTGGTGTTGGAATTTGTAGATTACTCGCTGGATGAAACGCCGAAGAATACCGAGGCCAAATGCAAAGAGCGCGACATGACCTATGCCACCGCGCTCAAGGTATTTGTGCGCCTGAAAAACCGGGAAACCGGCGAAATTAAAGAATCCGACGTGTTTATGGGCGATTTCCCGCTCATGACCGATCACGGTACCTTCATCATCAACGGCGCTGAGCGCGTTATCGTCAGCCAGCTGGTGCGCTCGCCCGGTGTGTACTATAACGAAAGCATCGACAAGGCGGGCAAGCACCTGCATGCCGCCACCATCATCCCCAACCGCGGCGCGTGGCTGGAGTACGAAACCGACTCCAACGACGTGCTGTGGGTGCGAGTGGACCGCGCGCGCAAGCTGCCCATCACCGCCATTCTGCGCGCGCTGGGCTACGGCACCGACGCCGAGATCATCAATCTGCTCGGCGAGGACGAGCGCCTCTCCGCCACCATCGCGCGCGATGAAAACTCCAAGTCGGTCGAGGACGGCCTGCTGGAGATCTACAAGCGCCTGCGCCCCGGCGAGCCGCCGACGGTGGATTCGGCGCGCAGCCTGCTGCGCAGCCTGTTCTTCGACCCCAAGCGCTACGACTTAATGCGCGTGGGCCGCTACAAGTTCAATAAGAAGCTCTCGGTGGCCTCCCGCATCGCCGGGCATACCGCCGCCGAGGATATCATTCACCCCGAAACCGGCGAGGTGCTGGTCGCCGCTGGGCAAATCGTCGGCCGCGAAATGGCGTGGACCGTGCAGAACGCAGGCGTCAACGCCGTCAACATCACCGCCGATAACCGCACTGTGCGCGTGCTGGGCAACAATTTCGTCGACGCCGCCGCGTGGCTGCCCTTCGACCCCGCCGAGGTGGGCATCATCGAAAAGGTACACCTGCCCACGCTAAAGGAGATTCTCTCGCAGGTCGCGCCCGAGGACCTCAAGCAGGCCATCAAAGAAAACGCCGCGCTGTTGGTGCCCAAGCACATCCTGATCGACGACATCACCGCCTCGGTCAGCTACCTGATCGGCCTGCCCTACGGCATTGGGCATACCGACGATATCGATCACCTCGGCAACCGCCGCCTGCGCTCGGTGGGCGAGCTCCTGCAAAACCAGATTCGCATCGGCCTTTCGCGCCTGGAGCGCGTCGTCAAGGAGCGCATGGCGATCCAGAACGTCAACGACGTGCGCCCGCAGGATCTCATCAACATCCGCCCGGTGTCGGCGGCCATCAAGGAGTTCTTCGGCTCCTCGCAGCTCTCGCAGTTTATGGATCAGCCCAACCCGCTTGCCGAGCTGACGCACAAGCGCCGCCTCTCGGCGCTAGGCCCCGGCGGTCTGAACCGCGACCGCGCCTCGTTCGAGGTTCGCGACGTACACTACTCGCACTACGCGCGCATTTGCCCCATCGAGACGCCAGAAGGCCCCAACATCGGCCTGATCGGCTCGCTGGCCACCTACGCGCGCATCAATGAGTACGGCTTCATCGAGGCGCCGTACCGCGAGGTCGACATGTCGACCCACAAGGTTACCGACCAAATCATCTACCTCACCGCCGACGAGGAGGACGAGTTCAACGTCGCGCAGGCCAATGAGCCGCTCGAGTCCGACGGCGCCTTCGTCAACGACCGCGTCACGGTGCGCTGGCGCGAGGACGTCATCGCCGTGGATCGCGAGAAGGTGGATTACATCGACGTATCGCCCAAGCAGGTGGTGTCGGTGGCCACGGCAATGATCCCCTTCCTCGAGAACGACGACGCCAACCGCGCGCTGATGGGCTCCAACATGCAGCGTCAGGCCGTGCCGCTGCTGCGCCCCGAAGCGCCGTACATCGGCACCGGTATGGAGTACAAGGCTGCGGTCGATTCCGGCGTCGTCATCGTCGCCAAGGAAGACGGCGTGATCGAGAAGGTCAGCGCCAGCCGCATCGATATCCGCTCCAGCGCCGATCGTTCCTTGCGCAGCTACACGCTGAGCAAGTTCATCCGCTCCAACCAGTCGACCTGCATCAACCAGCGCCCCATCGTCTCGATGGGCGACGTGGTCGAAAAGGGGCAGGTCATCGCCGACGGCCCCTCCACCGACATGGGCGAGATCGGCCTGGGCCGCAACATCCTGATGGCCTTCATGACGTGGGAAGGCTACAACTATGAGGACGCCATCCTCATCAGCGAACGGCTGGTCAAGGACGATGTGTATACCTCCATCCACCTCGAGGAGTACGAGTGCGAGGCGCGCGATACCAAGCTGGGGCCGGAGGAGATCACCCGCGATATCCCCAACGTCGGCGACGAAGCGCTGCGCGACCTCGACGAGGGCGGTATCATCCGCATCGGCGCCGAGGTGCGCGCCGGTGATATCCTCGTCGGCAAGGTGACGCCCAAGGGCGAAACCGAGCTGACCGCCGAGGAGCGCCTGCTGCGCGCCATCTTCGGCGAAAAGGCGCGCGAGGTGCGTGATACCTCGCTGCGCGTGCCCCACGGCGAAAGCGGCATCATCGTCGACGTCAAGATCTTCACCCGCGAAAACCGCGACGAGCTCAGCCCCGGCGTCAACCAGATGGTGCGCGTCTACATCGCGCAGAAGCGCAAAATTTCGGTCGGCGACAAGATGGCAGGCCGCCACGGCAACAAGGGCGTCGTTTCGCGCATCATGCGCGAGGAGGACATGCCCTTCATGCCCGACGGCACGCCGCTGCAGATCGTGTTCAACCCGCTGGGCGTTCCCTCGCGTATGAATATCGGCCAGGTGCTCGAGGTTCACTTGGGCATGGCCGCCAAGGCGCTGGGCTGGCACGTGGCCACCCCGGTGTTCGACGGCGCTTCGGAGATCGATATCGAGAACTGCCTCGTCCAAGCCGGTTTCCGAGGCGATGGCAAAACCATCCTCTACGACGGCCGCACCGGCGAGCAATTCGAGAATCCCGTGACCGTCGGCTACATGTACATGCTCAAGCTCCACCATCTGGTGGACGATAAGATTCACGCGCGCTCCACCGGCCCCTACTCGCTCGTCACGCAGCAGCCGTTGGGCGGCAAGGCGCAGTTCGGCGGCCAGCGCTTCGGCGAAATGGAAGTGTGGGCGCTGGAAGCCTACGGCGCCGCCAACACCCTGCAAGAGATCCTCACCGTCAAGAGCGACGACGTCGTCGGCCGCGTCAAGACCTACGAGGCCATCGTCAAGGGCAAGAACATCCCCGAGCCCGGCGTGCCGGAATCCTTCAAGGTGCTCATCAAGGAGCTGCAGTCCCTGGCGCTGGATATCAAGGTGCTCTCCGAGGACAATCAGGAGATCATGATCCGCGAGGCCGACGAGGACGAGCTGGAGCCGATGGAGGGCAAGGGGCTGGTTGTCGACGCCGAGCCGATCGACTTCGATACCGAGGAGGAATTGGCCGAGGATCTGGGTCTGGAGGACTTCGACGATTTCGATGTCGAGGATATGCCGGACCTCGAGGACATCTCCCTCGACGACGATCTATGAGAACCGGAATCCCCCCGCCACTGTGGTGGCCCTCCCCCCTTTAACAAGGGGGGCTAGGGGGGAGGAGAACCCAAGCCTCCCTTGTTAAAGGGAGGGGGACCGCGTGAGCGGTGGTGGGATTCCGCCCGTCGGAATCCATATGCGCGATTGTGTGGATAAGGAGCGTGTTTCCTTTTGTTTGAATTAACCAATCTCGGTTCGATACAGATCGGTATGGCCTCGCCGGAGAAGATGCTCGAGTGGTCGCATGGCGAGGTTTCCAAGCCGGAAACCATCAACTACCGTACCCTCAAGCCGGAAAAGGACGGCCTCTTCTGCGAGCGCATCTTTGGGCCGCAGAAGGATTGGGAGTGCAACTGCGGCAAGTACAAGCGCGTGCGCTACAAGGGCGTGATCTGCGATAAGTGCGGCGTGGAAGTGACCCGCGCCAAGGTGCGCCGCGAGCGCATGGGGCATATTCAGCTGGCCGCGCCGGTTTCGCATATCTGGTACTTCAAGGGCATCCCCAGCCGCATGGGCATGCTGCTGGACGTGTCGCCCCGCACGCTGGAGAAGGTGCTGTATTTCGCCTCCTTCATCGTGCTCGACCCCGGCGATACGGAGCTGAAGAAGTACGAGCTGATTAGCGATCAGCGCTACCGCGAGTGCCAGAACAAGTATGGCGACCGCTTCCGCGCCGGCATGGGCGCCGAGGCGGTGAAGGAAATGCTGCTGGAGCTGGATCTGGACGGGCTGGCGGTTTCGCTGCGCGCCGAGATCAACCAGCTGGCCGCCAAGGAGAAGGATCGCGAATCCGAAGGCCAGAAGCGCGCGCGCGCCGTCAAGCGCCTCGAGGTCGTCGAAGCCTTCCGCGCCAGCGGCAACCGCCCCGAGTGGATGATTCTCGACGTGGTGCCGGTCATCCCGCCGGATCTGCGCCCCATGGTGCAGCTCGACGGCGGCCGCTTCGCCACCAGCGACCTTAACGACCTTTACCGCCGCGTCATCAACCGCAACAACCGCCTGAAAAGGCTGCTGGAGCTGGGCGCGCCGGATATCATCGTCCGCAACGAGAAGCGCATGCTGCAGGAGGCCGTCGACGCTTTGATCGACAACGGCCGCCGCGGCCGCGCCGTCACCGGCCCCGGCAACCGCCCGCTCAAGAGCCTTTCGGATCTGCTGCGCGGCAAGCAGGGCCGCTTCCGCCAGAATCTGCTCGGCAAGCGCGTCGACTACTCCGGCCGCTCGGTTATCGTCGTCGGCCCGGAGCTCAAGCTGTATCAGTGCGGCCTGCCCAAGGAGATGGCGCTGGAGCTGTTCAAGCCCTTCGTGATGGAGCGGCTGGTCACCACCGGCATCGCCCACAACGTCAAGAGCGCCAAGCGCATGGTCGAGCGCGTCAAGGGCGAGGTGTGGGACATCCTCGAGGGCGTTATCAAGGAGCATCCGGTGTTGCTCAACCGCGCGCCGACGCTGCACCGCCTCGGCATTCAGGCCTTCGAGCCGGTGCTGGTCGAAGGCAAAGCGCTGAAGCTGCACCCGCTGGTATGTACCGCGTATAACGCCGACTTTGACGGAGACCAGATGGCGGTTCACGTGCCGCTGTCGATGGAGGCGCAGGCTGAGGCGCGCTTCCTGATGCTGGCCGCCAACAACATCCTCAAGCCGCAGGACGGCAAGCCGGTTATCTCGCCCACGCAGGATATGGTTATCGGCTGCTACTACCTGACCTGCATCAAGCCCGGCGCGCTGGGCGAGGGGCGCTACTTTGCCTCCTTCGACGAAGCCATGATGGCCTACGAGTGCGGCCAGCTGGCGCTGCAGGCCAAGGTACATGTGCGCATCACGCGCGTGTGGCAGGGCGAAAAGCATCGCCGCATCATCGAAACCACCCTTGGCCGCCTGATCTTCAACAACGCCATCCCGCAGAACATGGGCATGCAGCCGCGCGAGACGCTGGACGACCAGTTCCTGCTGGAGATCAACAACAAGGTCGGCAAGAAGGATCTGGGGCGCATCGTCGATATGTGTTTCCGCACCCACGGCGTCACCAAGACCGCCGAGGTGCTCGACGCCATCAAGCGCATGGGCTTCCGCTATTCCACGCGCGGCGCCGTCACCGTATCGGTCAGCGACATCATCGTGCCGCCGGAGAAGCCGGAAATGCTGGCCGAGGCCGACAAGCAGGTGCGCAATGTCGAGAAGCTGTTCCGCCGCGGCCTGCTCTCCGAGGACGAAAGATACAACAACGTCGTCAAGATTTGGAACGCCACCACCAACGCCCTCAAGGGTGAGGTGCTCAACATTATGGACGACTTCAACCCCGTGCGCATGATGACCGATTCCGGCGCGCGCGGATCCATCAGCCAGGTTTCGCAGCTGGCTGGTATGCGTGGCCTGATGGCCTCGCCCTCGGGCAAGACCATCGAAATGCCGATCCGCGCCAACTTCCGCGAGGGTCTGTCGGTGCTTGAGTTCTTCCTCTCCTCGCATGGTTCGCGCAAGTCGCTGGCCGATACGGCGCTGCGTACCGCCGACTCGGGCTACCTGACCCGCCGTCTGGTCGACGTATCGCAGGAGGTTATCGTTCGCGAGATCGACTGCTTCCACAGCCGCGGCGAGAAGGTGCGCGGCATCACCGTGTCGGTGATCGGCAACGAGAGCGATCCCATCGAGTCGCTCGAGGATCGCATCTTGGGCCGCGTCGCCGCCGAGGACATCGTGCACCCCGAGACCGGCGAGCTGATCGTCGCGCTCAACGACGATATCACCTATGAAAAGGCCAAGCTGATCGTCAAGTCGGGCATCAAGAAGTGCCAGATCCGCTCCGTGCTGACCTGCCGCAACGAAACCGGCGTTTGCGCTAAGTGCTACGGCGCCAACCTCGCCACCGGCGGTGATGTGGACATCGGCGAGGCGGTGGGCATCATCGCCGCGCAGTCCATCGGCGAGCCGGGCACGCAGCTGACCATGCGTAACTTCCACACCGGCGGCGTCGCCAGCGCCAACGATATCACGCAGGGTTTGCCCCGCGTCGAGGAGCTTTTCGAGGCGCGCAAGCCCAAGAGCGACGCCACGCTGGCCGAGATCGCCGGTACCATCAAGCTCACCGAGAGCAAGAAGAAGCGCGAAATCGTGCTCACCAGCGACGAGGGCGAGATCAAGACCTACCCGATCACCTACGGCAGCCGCCTCAAGGTCAAGGAGGGCGACACCGTGGCCGCAGGCGATGAGCTGATCGAGGGTTCCATCAACCCGCACGACCTGCTGCGCATTCTGGGCGTCAAGGCCGTGCAGGAGTACCTGCTCAAGGAAGTGCTCATGGTGTACCGCCTGCAGGGCGTCGGCATTTCCGATAAGCACATCGAGGTCATCGTGCGCCAGATGCTGCGCAAGGTGCGCCTAGAGGACGCGGGCGATACCAACCTGCTGCCCGGCGCGCTGATCGACATCTTCGCCTTCGAGCGCGAGAACGAGCGCGTGATGCTCGAGGGAGGCCGCCCCGCCGTCGCCAAGCGCGTGCTGCTGGGCATCACCAAGGCCTCGCTGGCCACCGAATCCTTCCTCTCCGCCGCCTCGTTCCAAGAGACCACGCGCGTGCTCACCGAGGCCGCAATCAAGGGCAAGAAGGATCCGTTGGTCGGCCTGAAGGAAAACGTCATCATCGGCAAGCTGATCCCCGCCGGTACCGGCATGCGCCGCTACAAGCACATCGACATCCACGAGGCGTATTGAGCCATAGATACGCGTGTTCATGTAAAGCATTGTACTGGAAGCAGTAGCGGTGGCGGTGGAGGAATCCCCCCACCGCTGCGGCGGTCCCCCTCCCCTTGACAAGGGAGGCTAGGGGCTGGAACTAAGAATCTTTAATGAACCAAGAAACATATACCAGCCTCCAAAAGCCTCCCTTGTTAAAGCAATGTCAACAGGTTAAGGGATTGATGAAAAAGCGGGCGAAAAATCGTGCAAAAAGCGAATTGACAAGAGCGGCGGCGCCCCAAAATGAGAAGGATACGTTTTCATAACGTATATCTTAACAGTTTTGGTGATACGAATGAGATTCAAGCTCCTACGCACTTCCTTTTCACGTACAGA